>NZ_JBXXZI010000004.1:0-338300 GCF_057369555.1 Comamonas sp. FUJ_7 | reverse complement strand
TGGCACTTCGAAAGTGGGAGCGCATAACGCAGGTCTGCTAAAGACTTGAGGCTTATAAATACCGGATATCCAAAAAAAGAGAGCGCCTGGCGCTCTCTTTTTATTTCTGCAGGTTGGAGGTGTAGAAGCGTAGGATGCCGCGTCCATCCAGTTTGCGTACTAACTGCTGACCGAACCAGAGATAGTGCAGATGGGCCAGAGCCTCTCCCATGGCGAACGTCATCTGATGAGTGTCGAGCTGGCGTTTGAAGAGAAGGGGAAGGATGTCGGCGGCACTCAGCCCTTGTTGCTGAGCAGCTGCTTGCATGATGTCATCTAGGCGCTCTTGGTGATGAGCGAGCAGCTGCTGAACACGAACATGCAATCCCGTGAAGGGTTTGCCGTGCGAGGGCAGAACATAGGTTTCTTGCGGAAGCTCGAAATAGCGCTTCAGTGATGTGAGAAACAGCTGCAGAGGATTGGCTTCGGGCTCGGTGGAATGCACGCTGACATTGGCGGAGATGCGCGGCAGAACCATGTCGCCACTGATGAGTATCTTGAGTTCGGCACAATACAGCGCCATGTGCTCCGGCGCGTGGCCATAGCCGGCAATGCATTGCCAGGTGCGGCCGTTGATGTTTATCTCGTCGCCATCCATGATGCGGTGATAAATGTCGGGGATAGGAGCAACCAGAGAAGAGTAGTAGCTGCCTCGCCCGCGCACATGGCGTAGAAATTCTTGATCTTGTTGTCCGTGCAAGCTGTAGAAATCCGCTCCAGACTCGCCGCCGAAGCCGTCTCTGTCTTTCATGGCGACACGGGCGACGTTGTAATCGGTGGCGCTGATCCACAGAGAGGCATTCCATTGCCGGCAAAGCCAGCCGGCAAGGCCGATATGGTCGGGGTGCATGTGGGTGACGATGACACGCAAGATGGGTAGGCCTTCAAGCTCGGAGGCAAAAATCTGCTCCCATTGATCGCGTGCTTCGGGGCGATTGACGCAGCAGTCGATGACTGTCCAGCCTTCGCGGAGTTGGCCATGCCGGTCCGCTTGACGATCACGCAGAAGCCAAAGATTGATGTGATCCAGAGCAAATGGCAATGACATGCGTATCCACTTGATGCCAGGCGCGATCTCCAGGGCTTGAGCCATGTTAGGCAAGGTATTGCCTAGCGGATAGTGGAGTGCAGATTCTTGAATGGAGCTCATGGCAGGGTATTTCGTTTAGGATTGACGTTAACGTAAACGTAAACGTCAGATTGACCAGCATTTTAGAGATTGAGCCGTTTTGGGCAGTCGCCTGTGCGATGCAAGACTTAGAACTACACCATCATGTCTATCAGTTACACCATCAGTGATCTAGCCAAAGAGTTTGATCTCACGACCCGAGCCATTCGTTTTTATGAAGATATGGGGTTGTTGCAGCCGGAGCGTTCGGGGGCAGGAGGGCGCAACCGTGTGTACTCGCCCCGAGATCGGGCACGCTTGCGTTTGACGTTGAGGGCCAAGCGCCTGGGGCTGTCACTGTCAGAAGCCAAGGAAATCATCGAGATGTATGACAGCCCGCGTGACACGGGCGTGCAATTGCGCAAGTTTCTTGATGTTTTGGCGGTGCATCGCAAGCAGCTGGAAGCGCAGATGGCCGATTTGCAGGTGACTCTGGAAGAGGTGCGAGAGCAGGAAAAAGAGGCGCGTATGTTGTTGAAGAAAACAGAGAGCAAAAATACCGCATAATTTACGTTTACGTAAACGTCAATTGGTTAGCTTTCTCAGGAGAGTCGTCATGCCAGCTGCAGGAGCCGCAGAAACTTTGGATATCACGCGTCGCGTGAAAGAGAGTTTCGAGAAACAAGGTGCGATGAGCACCATAGGCGCGACGCTGGCGTTGGTCGAGCCCGGGGCTGTGGATATCTGCCTGGACTGGTCGCAGGCGCTGACGCAGCAGCATGGCTTTTTGCATGCAGGCATGGTGTCTACAGCGTTGGATTCGGCCTGTGGCTATGCCGGTTTGACGTTGATGCCTGAGGGCGCGGCTGTCCTGACTATCGAATTCAAGATCAATTTGCTGGCTCCAGCCAAGGGGCAGCACTTTCGGATGGAGGGGCGCGTCGTCAAGCCGGGACGAACCATCACTGTCACGGAAGGCAAAGCCTTTGCGATGGACGAAGGAAAAGAAAAGCTGATTGCCACCATGAGCTGCACGCTGATGTGCCTGCAAGACCGCGCAGGTCTTAACAATTGACTCGTTACCCCCACTCATACAAATCAACAGGAGACAACCATGAGCCTTGCCAATCTGCCCGGACTGAATTTTCAGCTTGGAGAAGATATTGACGCCTTGCGTGATGCGGTGCGTGAATTCGCCCAGAGCGAGATTGCCCCGCGGGCGGCCGAGATCGATCGCAACGACCAGTTCCCCATGGATTTGTGGCGCAAGTTTGGTGATCTGGGCGTGCTGGGTATTACGGTGCCCGAGCAGTACGGCGGTGCCAATATGGGCTATCTGGCCCACATGGTGGCCATGGAAGAAATCTCGCGTGCCAGCGCTTCTGTCGGTCTGTCCTATGGCGCGCACAGTAATCTCTGCGTGAATCAGATCAACCGCAATGGCAACGAAGCGCAGAAGGCCAAGTACCTGCCCAAGCTGATCAGCGGCGAGCATGTGGGCGCGTTGGCCATGAGCGAGCCCGGTGCGGGTTCGGACGTCATCAGCATGAAGCTCAAAGCGGAAGACAAGGGCGGTTACTACCTGCTCAACGGCAGCAAGATGTGGATTACCAACGGCCCCGATGCCGACACTTTGGTGGTCTATGCCAAGACCGAACCTGAAATGGGTGCACGCGGCGTGACGGCATTCCTGATCGAGAAGGGCATGAAGGGCTTCTCGATCGCGCAAAAGCTCGACAAGCTGGGCATGCGCGGCAGCCACACGGGCGAGCTGGTGTTCCAGAACGTGGA
Source organism: Comamonas sp. FUJ_7 (assembly GCF_057369555.1). NCBI lineage: Bacteria > Pseudomonadati > Pseudomonadota > Betaproteobacteria > Burkholderiales > Comamonadaceae > Comamonas > Comamonas sp. FUJ_7. The sequence continues at coordinate 335,362 of NZ_JBXXZI010000004.1, read as the reverse complement.
AGTGCCGGCTGAAAACATCCTCGGCGGACTGAATATGGGAGCCAAGGTTTTGATGAGCGGCCTGGATTACGAGCGTGCCGTGCTGACTGGTGGCCCGCTGGGCATCATGCAATCCGTCATGGATAACGTGGTTCCCTACATTCACGATCGCAAGCAATTTGGCCAGAGTATTGGTGAATTTCAGCTCATTCAGGGCAAGGTGGCAGATATGTACACCGTGCTGCAAGCGGGTCGATCTTTCGCTTATACCGTCGCTAAAAACCTGGATCTGCTGGGAACTGATCATGTTCGCCAAGTCCGAAAAGACTGTGCCAGCGTCATTTTGTGGTGCGCGGAAAAGGCCACCTGGATGGCTGGCGAGGGCGTACAAATCTATGGCGGTAATGGGTATATCAACGAGTATCCGCTCGGCCGCCTGTGGCGAGATGCGAAACTCTATGAGATTGGTGCTGGCACCAGCGAAATTCGGCGCATGTTGATTGGCCGCGAATTGTTTGCTGAAACCTGCTGATAAAGCGGGCGCTGCGCCAAGCTTTCAACCACGAAAAAAAGGATAGCTTCATGACAACGACCTCCATCGAAGAACTGTTTGTCCACAACCGTGAGTGGGCAGATCAGATGGAGCGTGATCGTCCTGGTTTCTTTACCGGACTGATGGCGCAGCAAAAGCCCAAGTACATGTGGATCGGTTGCTCGGACAGCCGCGTGCCAGCCAATCAGATCACAGGCCTGGAGCCTGGAGAGGTGTTTGTGCACCGCAACGTGGCCAACGTGGTGGTGCCCAGCGACCTGAATTGCCTGTCCACCATTCAGTACTCTGTCGATCACCTCAAGATCGAGCACCTGATGGTGGTGGGGCACTACGGCTGCGGCGGTGTGTTTGCAGCGCTGAACAACCTGCGTCTGGGTCTGGTGGATAACTGGACACGCCACGTCCGTGATATCCGCGACAAGCACCTTGCTCTGCTCGAGAGCCTGTCTCCTCAGTACCGTCACGATGCTTTGTGCGAGCTGAACGCCATCGAGCAAGTGGTCAATGTGGCCCAGTCCACCGTCATGCAGGACGCCTGGGCCCGTGGCCAGAAGGTCACCGTTCATGGCTGGTGCTACAGCATCAAGAACGGTCACATCACCAACCTTGAGATGACGGTTCCTGGCGTGGGTGGCCTGGAGGATGTCTACAACAAGGCAGTCGAGAAGGTCGCTTCGCGCAAGCGTGACTGATCGCTGCCATAGCGCAGTTGCAGTGCTCTTATGAGTGTTTTTGGCCTCTAGCCATTGCACGCCATAGGGGTGCTGCTCACTTATCTGGAGCGACTGGCCCGCCATGTTTCCGCAACGACTGGACGCCCCCGAGGCCTATGCCATTGCGCAGGCCTTGATGCATGGCTACAACCTGCACTACCGCATGTTCAGCGCAGAGGCTGCGCGAGCCAAGCAGCGCTTTGAGGGCATGGACTGGCAAGGGCAGCAACAGGCCCAGCGTGAGCGCATCAAGTTCTACGACCTGCAGGTGCGTGCCTGCATACAGCGGCTGGAAGAGGAGTTTTCCGCCAGCAAGCAGAGCATGGCCGTCTGGCAGCAGGTCAAGCTGCACTACATCGGTCTGATGGTCGGGCATTTGCAGCCCGAGCTGGCCGAGACCTTTTTCAACTCGGTCACCACCAAAATTCTGCATCGCACGCACTTTCAAAATGACTTCATCTTTGTGCGAGCAGCGGTCAGTACCGAATATCTCGAAAATACGCAGCCCGGGGCGATTCCCACCTACCGGGCCTATTACCCCGCCAACCTTGCGCAGCTCGAAAATACGCTGCAAGCCCTGTTCGAGCAGTTGCAGCTGCAATGTCCCTTTGAGGATTTACCTAGAGATGTGCGGCTGCTGGCCAATCGCATTCGGGAAAAGCTGGCAGACCGCACGCTGAGGCCCAACTTCCAGATTCAGGTGCTCTCCAGCCTCTTTTACCGCAACAAGGGTGCTTATCTGGTTGGCAAGATCATCACGGGCTATACCGAACTGCCCCTGGCTATCCCCATCCTGCACGGAGAGCAGGGGCAGCTCATCTTGCATGCATCCTTGTTTGGAGAGGATGACCTGCATGCCCTTTTCAGCTTTGCGCGGGCCTACTTCATGGTTCACATGGATGTGCCAAGCGCCTATGTGAGCTTTTTGCGCAGCCTGATGCCGCGCAAGCCCAAGGCCGAGATCTACAACGCGCTGGGTTTGGCCAAGCAGGGCAAGACGCTGTTCTACCGCGACTTCTTGCACCACCTGCGTCATTCCAGCGACCAGTTACGCATTGCGCCGGGTATCAAGGGGCTGGTCATGCTGGTGTTTGACCTGCCCAGCTTTCCCTATGTGTTCAAGCTCATCAAGGACAGGATTGCCAGCAGCAAGGACGTGACGCGAGCCCAGGTCAAGGCCAAATATCAGCTGGTCAAGCAGCATGACCGGGGCGGGCGCATGGCGGACACCATGGAATACAGCTTGGTGGCCTTCCCCAAAGACCGTTTCAGCGATGAGCTGTTGGCCGAGCTGCAGGCCCAGGCTCCTGATCAGATCGAGATCAGCGACCGTGATGATGACGGGCAGATGGAAGTCATCATCAGCCACCTCTACATAGAGCGCCGCTTGGTGCCGCTGAACCTGTTTCTGATGGAGTGCATGGCCGAGGCTGACACCAAGCCAGAGCGCCGCGCCGCCATGGAGCGGGCCATTCTGGAATACGGCAATGCCATCAAGGATCTGGTCGCGACCAACATCTTTCCAGGCGACATGCTGTGGAAAAACTTTGGCGTCACCCGTGGCGGCAAGGTGGTCTTCTACGACTATGACGAGATCGAATACCTGACGGACTGCAACTTTCGCAAAGTGCCTGAGCCGCGCACCGAGGAAGAGGAGATGTCAGGGGATATCTGGTATTCGGTCGGCCCTAAAGACGTCTTCCCTGAAACCTTTGGTCCCTTTTTGTTGGGCCACCCGGCGGTGCGCGACATCTTCATGCGCCACCATGCGGATTTGCTGCAGCCGGACTTCTGGCAGGCGTATCAGAGCCGCATACGAGAGGGCTACATCTCGAATGTCTTTCCCTATGAGCGCAGCCGCTTTCTGCATGGCGGCGAGTTCGGGCTGAATACACAAGGTACATAAATATCCAACCATAGCCTCATTGCAAGAGGCAGCACTTATCCATCTTCAAGGAGACAAACCATGCATCAGGATCCCGTAGTCATCGTCAGCGCCGCACGCACGCCCATGGGCGCGTTTCAGGGCGATTTTTCCGATCTGGCCGCTCATGATCTGGGCGGAGCCGCCATCAAGGCCGCTGTAGAGCGCGCCGGCATCCAGCCCGAGCTGGTGGAGGAAGTGCTGTTTGGCAACTGCCTGATGGCGGGCCAGGGCCAGGCTCCTGCGCGTCAGGCAGGCTTCAAGGGCGGACTGCCGCAAAGCACGGGGGCGGTGACCCTATCCAAGATGTGCGGCGCAGGTATGGAAGCTACTTTGCTGGCCCACGACCAGCTGATTGCTGGCAGCCGCGATGTGATGATTGCCGGTGGCATGGAGAGCATGACCAACGCGCCCTATCTGCTCAAGAAAGGCCGCGGCGGCTACCGCATGGGCCATGACAAGATCTTTGATCACATGATGCTCGACGGCCTGGAAGACGCCTATGAGGCAGGCCGCTCCATGGGCACGTTTGGTGAAGACTGCGCGGTCAAATACCAGTTCACGCGCGAAGCGCAGGACGCCTTTGCCATTGCCAGCGTGCAGCGTGCCCAGGCTGCGGCGCAAAGCGGGGCTTTCGATGCCGAAATCACGCCCGTCACCGTCAAGACCCGTAAGGGCGATGTCACGGTGAGCGTGGATGAAGGCCCGCTCAAGGCCAAGCTGGACAAGATCAGCAGCTTGAAGCCCGCATTCAAAAAGGACGGCACCATCACCGCCGCTTCCAGCTCCAGCATCAACGATGGTGCCGCTGCTATGGTGCTGATGCGCGAGTCCACGGCCAGGCAGCTGGGCTGCAAGCCGCTGGCGCGCATCGTCTCGCACGCCACTTTTGCGCAGGCGCCCGAGTGGTTCACCACGGCTCCCGTGGGCGCAACCGAGAAAGCCCTCAAGAAAGCGGGCTGGAAGGTCGATGACGTGGACCTGTGGGAGATCAACGAAGCCTTTGCCGTCGTGCCCATGGCGCTGATGGCCGAGCTCAAGGTGCCGCATGAGAAGGTCAACGTCAACGGCGGAGCCTGTGCGCTGGGTCACCCCATCGGGGCCAGCGGCGCCCGCATTCTGGTCACGCTGCTGCACGCGCTCAAGGCGCGGGGCAAGAAAAAAGGCCTGGCCACGCTGTGCATAGGTGGTGGCGAGGCGACGGCCATGGCGGTAGAGCTGGTCTGAGCTGCTTTGATCGGTGCAGAACCGGTGCCATTTGCTCAGAACCGGCATCGGTTTGCTCTACAGTGAACGCATGTTCAACGGCTTGCATGCATTCGCGCTGGATGTTTGCGGCCCATATTGCGGAAGTCATTCATGAGCGCAGATATCCCCCACGACGAGAGCGAGACCGTCAAGCCGCTGGAGACGCAGCAGATCGAGGCTTTCTGGAGCGATTTTTCTAATCAGCTGCCTCAGTTGGAGACGCTTGATCTCCATGCGTTTGTGGAAAGCGCCAATGAAGTGCTGCACCGATATGCGCCGGGCCTGAGTCTGGAGCTGGAAGGCCATCTCAAGCAAGCCGGAGGGCGGCTGGTGGTCTCGGCCCATGGCAATACGGCGCAATTCGAGAACGCGCAGGCCCTGGTGCGCCAGGCGCCGCGCTTTGAGCACTACAGCGTGCAGGCGTTTCGCAGCCGTGCTCAGGGCAGCAACTTCGGCATGCGCATGGATGGCTTCGAGCTGGCCTGCTCCGAGATCCGGGTGGGCTACTACGATGCGGGCGGCATCATCGGCCTCAGGCTCTCGTTCGAAAAGCCCATTGCAGAGGACATGAACGAGCATGCGCAGCACATGGCCTTCATCATGCTGGACCATGTGCTGGGCGAGTGGGATTTCTCCGTGCGCGTGGGGCCTGTGGAGTTTGTCTCCGAGGCGGCTACCGATGTCTACGGCTCTGCCTTGCTGTCGGACTTCCCGCCGCTGTTCGACAGCTTTATCCGCCAGCAACTGGGCCGCAGTTATGAGTTTCCTGGCGAGGAAAGTGACCGCTGGCTGTCGCTGGAGGTGCGCTCGCCGGATGCCGACGAGGATTCACCCCCCGATATCCTGAGCTTTCACGACGGTGCGAATGCTGTGGCCACACGGGCGGACTTGTCGCACTTCCTGGAGTGGCGCTTTCATTTCTCCAGCCAGGACGAACTTGATGGCGTGCGCGATGCCCAGGATGCGCTTGACGAGCAGCTCAGCCGTGAGCAGCGCGGCATTCTGGTTTTCTCGCGTGTGGAGGATCTGAGCGCAAGGGTCGCGGCCTACTATGTGGAAGATCCGGCCCACGCTGTGCAGCTGGCCCGCCAGCTGGGCAAGCAGCATGTGCCGAATCTGGAGCCCGAGATGGAGGTGAGCTTCGATCCTTCGTGGAACGAGTTTCTGTCGCTCTACGCCGCAATTCACCGCAACGATAGACCCGAAGAGGCCCCTCTTTCATGATCACCTCGCGCGAGCAACTGCAAAAGCTCTACGACCCGCCTGCCGAGCGCGCCTTGCTCAAGCAGCAGTGGGAGCTGGACAGGCATTGCCTGCGCTTTATTGCTCTGTCGCCATTCTTTGTCATGGCCACGGGCGGTGCCAATGGCGCTTTGCTCGACGCTTCGCCGCGTGGCGGCAAGCCGGGCTTTGTCAAAGCGCCGGATGCCAATACCTTGCTCATCCCCGATGCGGGCGGCAACAACCGGCTGGACAGCCTGAGCAACTTGCTGGACGACCCGCGCCTGGGCCTGCTGTTTTTTGTGCCGGGTTTTGATGAAACCCTGCGCGTGAACGGCACCGCCCAGTTGCGCGACGAGGCGCATTACACGGCCTTGTTTGCCAGCGAGCACTTTCGCCCCAAGTTGGTGATCGAAGTTACGGTGCAGGAGGCCTATCTGCACTGCGCCAAGGCCTTGATGCGCTCGCGCCTGTGGAGCGATAGCTCCAAGGTGGCGCGTAACGTCATGCCCTCGCTCAATCAGATTGTTCACGCCCAAATGGGGCTGACGGGGCAGCCGGAAACGCAGGATCGCATGGTCGCCCGTTACAGCGCCATGATTGCTGCCGAGCAGTTTCAGAAAAAACAATAGCTGCCAGCGTAGGCTATGAAAGGAATTGAGATGAAAACCATGTTGAAACCATTCATTAGCGAGCGCAAGCAGCTATGGCTTTGATATTGATTCTGGGCGCATCACGCGGCCTGGGGCGAGCGCTGGCCGAGGCCTATCTGGCACAAGGCGACCAGGTGATTGCCACGGTGCGCAAGTCTGAAGACATGGCCGCCCTGCAGGCGCTGGGCGCACGGGTGTTGCAGGTCGATGTGGCCGACCCCGCCAGCGTCAGCGGTCTGGCCTGGCAGCTCGATGGCGAAAGCATTGAGCTGGCCTTGTATGTGGCGGCTGTCTGGGATGGACATGCAGCCGGCATACCGCCCACGCAGCCGCAGTTTGATGCCGTCATGCACAGCAATGTGCTGGGCTTTATGCAGGCGCTGCCGCAGATTGCGCCCATGGTGCAGGAGGCGGGCGGCGTGATCGGCGCTTTCTCCAGCGAGATGTCCTTGCTTGGCGAGGCCGACGAAAGCGCCTGGCTGTACCGCGTCAGCAAGGCGGCCCTGAATATGGCCGTGGTCTCCGCCTGCCAGCACTGGCCGGGCCTGACGCTGCTGGCGCTGGACCCCGGCTGGACCCAGACCGAAATGGGCGGCGCAGCGGCCCCCGTGACCGTGGAGCAAAGTGTGCAAGGGCTGATGCAGGCGCTGGAAAAAGTGCGCCCCGAAGACCGCGGCAGCCTGCTGCGCTTTGACGGCACAAGCACCAGACTTTTGAATGCCTAGCCCAGGCGGAATATGGGCATACAGCTATAACTATTGGAGACAAAATGCTGCTGAACCAGGACCAGGAAATGATCCGCGATGCCATGCGCGACTTTGTGCGTGAGCAGATCACCCCCCATGCTGCGCGCTGGGACAAGGAGCACCACTTTCCCAAGGATGTGCACCAGGGGTTGGCCGCGCTGGGCGCCTATGGCATCTGCGTGCCAGAAGAGCTGGGTGGCGCGGGCATGAACTATCTGAGCCTGGCTCTGGTGCTGGAAGAGATTGCTGCCGGTGATGGCGGCACCAGCACCGTCATCAGCGTGACCAACTGCCCGGTCAACGCCATCCTCATGAAATACGGCAACGCCCAGCAGCAGGAGCAATGGCTGCGCCCGCTGGCGCAAGGTCAGATGCTGGGAGCTTTCTGCCTGACCGAGCCGCATGTCGGCTCAGATGCATCCGCACTGCGCACCACGGCGACGAAGGACGGCGGCGACTACATCATCAACGGCGTCAAGCAGTTCATTACCAGCGGCAAGAACGGTGATGTGGCCATCGTGATTGCCGTCACGGACAAGACGGCGGGCAAGAGAGGTATGAGTGCCTTTATCGTGCCCACAGCGAACCCCGGCTATCAGGTCGCTCGCCTTGAAGACAAGCTGGGCCAGCACAGCAGCGATACGGCGCAGATCAATTTCGAGAACTGCCGTATTCCCGCCGCCAATCTGATTGGCGCTGAAGGCGAGGGCTACAAGATCGCCTTGTCTGCGCTGGAGGGCGGGCGCATCGGCATTGCCGCGCAAAGCCTGGGCATGGCGCGCGCAGCGTTTGAGTGCGCGCTGCAGTACAGCAAGGACCGTGAGAGTTTTGGTCAACCCATCTTCAATCACCAGGCCGTAGGCTTCAGGCTGGCTGAATGTGCGACGCAAATCGAAGCGGCCCGCCAGCTCATCTGGTACGCAGCCAGCCTGCGCGATGCGGGCCGACCCTGCCTGAAGGAAGCGGCCATGGCCAAGCTCTTTGCCAGCGAGATGGCTGAGCGTGTGTGCAGTGCCGCCATCCAGACACTGGGCGGTTACGGTGTGGTGAGCGACTTTCCCGTCGAGCGCATTTACCGCGATGTGCGTGTGTGCCAGATCTACGAAGGCACCAGCGACGTGCAGAAGATTCTGATTCAACGGGCGCTGGCCTGAAGTCCGCTGTGGCTGTGGCTGTGGCGTGGCGCCTGGGGGGACTGCAAACGCACTGAGGGCTGTGCCGGTTGCTGATGTCACAAGGCCTGCTTAGGATGTATCCCGTGAGGGCAAAGCCTTCCGGGTTTTCAACCATTTTCAGCAGGAGTCCAGAGCATGCCTTTTGCCCCGGTCAATGGCCAGAATATCTACTACGAAGACACAGGAGGGCGCGGCCCGGCCATTGTTTTCTCGCACGGCTTGCTCATGGATCACACCATGTTCGCGCCGCAGATCGAGGCCTTGCAAGGGCAGTACCGCTGCATCAGCTGGGATGAACGCGGGCATGGTCAGACGGCTGAGCCCGAGCACTGCGCCGCTTTCAGCTATTACGACTCGGCCGACGATCTGGCCGCACTGCTCAAGCACCTGGGGGTGGAAAAGGCTGTGCTGGTGGGCATGTCGCAAGGCGGCTACCTGTCGCTGCGCTGTGCGCTGATTCACCCCGATGTAGTTGCTGCTCTGGTGTTGATTGACACTCAGGCCATGCTGGAGGAACCCGAGAAAATGCCCCACCACGAAGCCTTGCTCAAGACGTGGATGGAACATGGTCTGTCGGACGATATGGCAACTACGCTGGAGCACACCATTTTGGGACAGGGCTGGCCTGGTGCTGCGCAATGGCGGGCCAAATGGAAGCAGGCTACTCCCGCCAATCTGGGGCAGAGCTTTGCAGCGCTGGCGCTGCGCGATGACATCAGCCCGCGCTTGTCTGAAATCAAGGTACCGGCACTGGTGATCCATGGACAAAAAGACGAGGCGATTGCCGTGGAGCGTGCCCGCTCCATGTTCAAGGGACTGCCTCATGCGCAGTGGGTGGATGTGCCGGGTGCAGGTCATGCCGCAAACCTCACGCACCCTGAGCCGGTGAATGCAGCGATCAGTCAGTTTCTGGCCCAATTGCGCTGATCAGTTTTCCTGGATAGGGATAGTCACTTGACCGACAATGCGGGCTTGCGGAACAAGTGACTGAGGTGCTGTGAAGAAATCCCAACCCATGCAGGTCTGTCCCTGTGGAAGCCAGAACGTCAAGGGCAAGCTGCAAGCTTATGCGGATTGCTGTGGGCGCTATATCGATCACTGGGAAACCCAGCCGGCCCCGAATGCCCTGGCGTTGATGCGCTCGCGCTATACGGCCTTTGTGCGCGAGAACGAGACCTATCTCAAGGCCACGTGGCATGCCGATCAGCGTCCGCAGACGCTGGACTTTGATGGCTCGGTCAAATGGCTGGGACTGCAGGTCAGGCAGTTTCAACGCACCGCAGAGACCACGGCCGAAGTTGAATTTGTCGCCCGCTACCGACTGGCTGGCACGGCGGTGCGCTTGCATGAGCGCAGCCGCTTTGTATGGGAAGCCGGGCGCTGGTACTACGTGGATGGCGACCAGTTCTGACGCTGTGGCCAGCGTGCGCGCGGACACCTCGCTGGAGGTCGTCGAGCGCAGGGCCAGATTGCGGCTGCTGCAGTCTCTGACTTCACGCGGCTCTTCGGAAGTGGCCGCCTTGCTGATTCCCCCGCTGGTGATGCTGATGCACTGGCATGGTGCGTCCAGAGGCTCTTGGCTGCTGGTGGGGTGGTGGGCGCTGATGATGGTCATGGCTTTGGGGCTGTCCATGCTGCGCAAGTACCTGCGTTGTCAATGGCAAGACCCCGAGCATGTACCTCAAGAGCTTGAGCTGCGCCGCTGGGAGCGGATGCTGGCGGTTTCGGCATTGATCAACGGCTTGTGCTGGACGGTGTCGCTGCTGGTGACCTGGGAGGTCGCGGCGCTGGATTTGCGTCTTTTTGTCTATCTGGTTCTGGCCGGGGTACTGGCATCGGGGACGACATTTCTGGCTCCTGTTCCGTGGGTGTTTGGCGGCTTCTTTGTGGGCCTGTATATCCCCATGCTGCTGGCGTCGCTGGGCTATCTGGGCGCACGTGGCACCTACCTTTTCCCATTACTGCTGCTGTATGGCGCTGTGGTGCTGCGCCATGCATGGGGGGGCTGGCGCTTCTTCCAGGAGCAGGTCACGCATGAGCGCGAAAGACATGTGCTGGCGGAGCGCTACAGGCGGGCCAAGGTTGAGGCGGAAAATGCCCTGGCCGAGAAAAGCTGGTTTCTGGCTGCAGCCAGTCATGATCTGAGGCAGCCCCTGCATGCTCTGGGGCTGACCTTGGAGGCCGCCCGCCAGCGCAACGCCAATGCCGAGGTGGCGGGCTTGCTTGATGAGGTGCAGACCTGCTCACGAGACTTGAACGCCATGTTCAACGACTTGCTCGACCTGTCCCGGCTGGAGGATGGCGGGTTGGTTCCTCACCCGCAGCGGGTGAGCATTGCTCACCTCTTTGCTGAAGCGCAGCGTGTTTTTGCCAAAGATGCGGAGCGCAAAGGGCTGCGCTTTTCGGTATGTCTGCCCCGGCACCGTCACGTTGTGGTCGAGATGGATCAGGTTTTGCTCAAGCAGATGATCTTCAACCTGCTGCAAAACGCCTTTCGCTATACCGACTCGGGCGGGGTGCTGTTGAGCTTGAGACGGCGTCGGCACCGGTGGGTGATCCAAGTCTGGGATACGGGGGCAGGAATTGCGCAGGCAGAGCTGTCCCAGATCTTTTCGCCCCATTACCGCGCTGCGGCCAACCCAGAAGGACAGGCGGGGCATGGGCAGTCCAGACCTACGAGCTTGCGCTCGCGTGGGCTGGGATTGTCAGTGGTTGCGAAGGCCGCCCAGTGTATGGGGGTGCAATACGGCGTCGAGTCTAGGCAGGGGGCAGGCTCCTGCTTTTGGTTATGCCTGCCCGAGCAAGCCACGCAGGTCGCCGAGCCGCCGTATGTAGTGCCTGTTGACTGCACGCCCGCTGAGGCTGGAGCGCTCCTGAAAGGACGCTGTCTATTGCTTGATCCCGATGAAGCACACAGGCGCAGAGTCCATGCGCTGCTGCAGACCTGGGGGCTGGAGGTGCATAGCTTGGCTTGCGCCCAGGAACCAGGCTTGATGGAGCTGGGAGAGTGGAATCCTGCATTTGTGCTGTGCGCCGATCTGGCGGCCCTGCAGCAGCTGCAGCAGCAATATCCACAGGCGGGTGGCGCATTGATCAGCGGTGATGCCAGGGAGCTGGAGCTGGCGCAGGACGAAGGCTATCTGGCTTTGTCCTTGCCGCTGCAGGTCGCTTCCTTGCAAGCGGTGCTCCGAAGCGCTGTACAAGGTTGAGCGTCAGCTCTCCAGATCCACGGTTTGCAGACGGGTGATCAGCTCTACCCGGTTCGCAGCCCCAAGCCTTTGCAGCAGGGCCGTCACGTGCTCTTTGACCGTGTGCTCGGAAAGGTTCAGCGACTCGGCAATAAAGCGATTGGGCTTGCCTTTGAGAATCAGTGCCAGCACCTGTGATTGACGCACGGTAATACCCAGGTCCCGCGCGCTCATGCGAAGCCGGATAGGAGGTTGCCAGTCGTCGTTGTTGCTGTCGGCAGTAAACCAGACTTGCTCGCTCAGCAAGGCTTTGGCGGCCTGCAGAAATTCGGCTGCTGGGCGGTTTTTCCCGATGAAGCCATGGGCACCTGCTGCGCGCGCTTTGTCTGCAATGCCAGGGTGCTTGTCGCCGCTGGTCATCAGAATGCGGCTTCTGGGCGCCAGAGACAGCATATCTTTGATAAAGCAACTGGAGTCTTGCCCATCCAGCCAGAAGTCCACGACGGTCAGCACCGGTGCCCCCATGGAGGCGATCAAGCTCAGGGCCTCGTAGCCACTCTCGCACAGCAGTACTTGGTCCACAGAGGGCAGGCTTTGCAATAGCAGCCTGGCTCCTTCTGCGACCAACGGGTGATCATCCACCACGAGGGCGTAGGAGGTCGATGTGATTAGAGGGGAAGAGGGCGTTAAAGGCATGTATTCAATATTTGCTGTCAAACGCGGTAACTGATACCCCTCTGCTGAGGGGTATGGCGTTCGGCAAGTGCTTCCGAGAATCAGGCAGGTGCAGGCGCACTGGCCTGCAGACCTCATTATTCAGGGAGAGCTTATACAAATGAAACAAGATACTCAAATGACACGCCGCGCTGCGGGCTTGCTGCTGTTGGCCTCTCTGGCTGCTTGCGGTGGAGGCGACGGTGATGGTTCGGGTAATACAGGTGGTGGTGGGGGCGGCGGCTCGGGAGGCGGCGGAAACGGTGGTGGCAGCGGCGGTGGCGGTGGCGGTGGAGGGGGGAATGGCAATGGCGGTGGTGGCAACTCGGTGACGGGTTCCTACAGCCTCAAGCCTGCTGCCGGCAGCGAAGCCCAGATGCTGAATGATGCCAATGCCATGGGAGCTACAGGCTTTGCGCTGCTGTCCTCCCTGGGGGCTGGCAATGGGCAAAGTGGTGACTTCTACGTCAGCGACACCGCGCATGCTGGTCATCAATTCACGTATATGGTGCAGCCTGCTCAGGCAACGGCATCCGTGTTTCTGACCCAGCTGAACCAACACGGCAGCAATGGCTACAGGTTCAAGAGCTTTTCAGCCTTCGGGGCACCCGGTGGCATGAGCAATCTGTTCGTCAAGAACAGCAGCCGCAGCGATCAGTTCAGCTATGAGGCAAGTGCGTCTGCAGGACTGACTCAGTCACAGTGGCAAGTGGAGTTGAATGAGAAGGGGGCACGCGGATTCCACTGGATTGGCCCGGCCATGCTGAGCGGCGGCGATATGGTCAACCTCTATGTCAAGCGCAGCGATGGCGTGACCTATGAATACGCGCTGGAGGCGGAGCTGGATGACACGCTGGCGAACATGCAGGCGCACTGGAACAGCAAAGGTGCCGAGGGCTGGCTTGCACGTGGCTCTGTGGCGCTGGACTCGAGTTCTGTGGAGGTCTATGAGAAAAGCTCGGCCCAAAGCGGTGCGGTGGAGTATCGCGTCGAACCACAGGCACAAGGGCTCAGCCCGGAGAATATGAAAGATCAGATGAATGCCAATGCGGCTGATGGATTTTTCTTTTTCTCCGAGATTGTGGACAGCACTAGCGCAGTAGGCGTGATCTCCATCAAGAACGGCGGTCTGCTGGACCATCCGCTGGCGGGAGTGTCCTTCCCTTGAACTCCAAAAAAGACATGCTCGCATAATCGAGAGCATCGTTTTTTTGACCAAAGGCGCCCTCGGCGCCTTTTTTGCATCGCTTTTCTGCGGTGCGGATGACCTCATGACTGCTTTTGACGCTGTACTTTTTGACTGTGATGGAGTGCTGGTGGACAGCGAATCCATCACCAACCGTGTGCTGTGCACCATGCTCAACGAATCGGGCTGGGCCATCAGTCAGGAGCAGTGCACGCGCGACTTCATTGGCAAGACGGTGCGCAGTCAGGCCGCGGTGATCGAAGCACACACCGGCAAGCCTTTGACCGATGCCTGGATGGCCGAGTTCTACGAGCGCCGCAACGCAGCCCTGCAAGCCGAGCTGGTGGCCATTGATGGGGCTGTGACAGCGGTCCAGCAGATTTATGCGCTGTGCGAGGGGCGCATTGCCTGCGCCTCCGGTGCGGACCGTGCCAAGGTAGAGATGCAGCTGGCCAAGGTGGGCATGGCGCCCTACTTTGAAGGCCATGTCTACAGCGGCCACGAGATGCCGCGCAGCAAGCCCTTTCCCGATGTGTATCAAGCTGCGGCCAAGGCACTAGATGTTGATCCTGCCAAATGCCTGGTGATTGAAGACACCACTACCGGCGTGCAGGCGGGAGTGGCTGCTGGTGCCACCGTCTGGGGCTATTTCCCCGCCGACCAGGGACATGCTTCAGCAGAGCAGCTGCTGGAGGCCGGTGCTGCCTGTGTGTTTGGCCACATGGGTGATTTGCCCGCCATGTTTGATGCCGTGCGCAAAAGTGCCCGTTCGGCCGTTGAAGGCGACGGCTACGAGCACGAAATCCAGTAAGCCAGGGGACCTCGGCGGAGCTTGATCAGTCCCAGATAGATAGCGCCTCGTCAAGGCGCTGCATGGGGTTCTCGTCAATGACGCTGTTGTGCAGCAAGATCACGCGCTGCACAGGCCAGCTCCTGAGCTGCTGTACCCATGTGCGCACGGCGGCTAGATCCCTGACCAGCAGGCGCACGGTGCGTGGCACCGTCAGGCGCTTGTAGCCGCCCGTCATGCCCAGGTACAGGCGCACTGGCAAGCTCAACGGACCTTGCCAGCATTGCAGCACATCGGTGACGATCAGACTGCCGCTGGCAGGGTGGAACCAGAGCGTCTCGTCCAGAAGAGGAATGCCTTGTGTGGGCAGGCACTGCAATTGCCCGGCCCAGGGCGCGTCGTTATCGGCTGGGATGCGCTGCATTTGCGATAGGTCAGGGTGCTTGTGCAGCACGCTTGCCGTGCCGTACAGATGGGCCTGTGGATAAAGACGGGCCAGTGCGGGCAAAAACAGGTGGTGAAAGGTGCTGGGGGCGACGATGTGGCGCAGAGTGCCCAGGCGGTCCAGGTCGGCCTTTTGCGCAGGTGTCAGCGGCACGGCAGAGTGGGAAAACAGGCTGCCGTCATCCAGACGAAAGACTGTCATGCGCGTGCTTACAGACATGCCTTTATTGAGAAATTGATAGCTTAAGGTCCATACTCCGTCTGCGATAGAAGCCCAATTCTCTGTATTTTCTTGCATGGCTGGTCTCAGTGGGGGCGCTGGCCGGCGGTTTTGCGGAACTCCGAGGGGGAGAGACCCGTCCAGAGGCGGAAGGCGCGAATAAAGCTTTTGTCATTGAGAAAGCCACAGGCCTGTGCCACACGCTTGATGGGGCGGCTGGTGCGCAGCAGCAGGGCAATGGCGCGCTCGCGCCGGATGTCGTCCTTGAGTGCCTGCAGTGAAGCGCCTTCTTCCTTGAGCTGGCGGTGCAGGCTGCGCTGGGACAGATGCAGCTGACGCGACAGCGTCTCGGCGGTTTGTTGTTCTTCCCCGCTGGCCGCTAGCAGCTGGCGCACGCGCTGCACCAGCGTCTTCTCGCGTTGATATGGCCGCACCTGAATCGGCAGTGCTCGCTGCAGCATGCGGTTGAGCGCCGCCTCATCGCGCGCCAGTGGGGCCTGCAGCCAGCGCGACTCGAACTGCAGACTGGCGACAGGGGCCTCGAACTCCACGCTGCCCGGCGCAAACAGCACATGGTAGACGCTGGCATGTGCGGGTTCGGCGAACGGGAAGCTGGCATGCAACAGGCTGATGGGCTCATTGATTAGCCAGCTGGCAAAGCCGTGAATATTGCGCAGCACGGAAAGCAGGCAGAACTCGCGCATCTCTCCCAGTGCGCGCACCTCATGCAAGGTCAGTGTGGCAATGCCGGCTTGCTCGCTGAGCTGAAGCTGAATGTCCGGAGCAATCAGCCCATGGTGGCGGCACCAGCGGGCCAGGGCCAGACCCAGGTGCGGGGCGCTGATGCTGGCACGGGCCAGCATGCCATAGCTGCCCCAGGGCAAGCGGCGCTCGAACCAGCCCAGTGCCTCATCGTCAAGTTCGCGCATGGCGGCATCCGACAGCGCTTCCATTTGCAGCGCTGTAATTCGCTCCCTGTTCTGGTGAATCAGGTCTGGCGGGATTTGTGCCTTTTCAAGAGCGCCAAGCGCAGACATCTGCCTGGCTTCATACGCCCGGACAATGGCCTGGACAAACGCCATGGGGGTAATTGCCGGGTGTGAAGCGTGTACGGAACTGGCATGGTGCGGGAGCGGAGTCTTGACGAGAGAGGGGGTCAGCATTTGGCAATTATTGCAACCTGTCTGACTTCTTCTGAACAGGGCTTGCCCTTATTCTGGTCAACAGAACAAGTGCTGAACGGACCTTGTGCGGCCGCAGAAGATGTGGCTGCACAGACGCAAGGAGACATGGAGCCATGCCATCGCAAATGAGCGCGCTGACCGCCAGTTACGCCAAGGGGCGCACGGATGTACCGCTGATCGAGCAGACGATTGGCGATTTTTTTGCCGACATGGCGCAGCGCCAGAGCAGTCGCGATGCGCTGGTCAGCCGCCATCAGGGCTTGCGCTACAGCTATGCCCAGCTGCATGCCGCTTCCCGTCAGCTGGCCAGCGCTTTGCTGAACCAGGGTTTGGAAAAAGGTGACCGCATCGGCATCTGGAGTCACAACAATGCCGAGTGGGTGCTGATGCAGCTGGCAACGGCCCAGGTCGGTCTGGTGCTGGTCAACATCAACCCAGCCTATCGCACGTCCGAAGTGGAGTACGCGCTCAACAAGGTGGGCTGCAAGGCACTGGTTTCCATGCCGCAATTCAAGACCAGCGACTACCTGGGCATGCTGCGCGAACTGGCCCCTGAATTGATGCTGTGCGAGCCCGGAAAGCTGCAGTCGGCACGTATGCCCACGCTGCGCAGCGTGATCTGGATCGATGTTGCAGGCCAGGGCGAAGAGCAGCCCGGCATGCTTCGCTTTTCTAAGCTGATGGAGAAGGGCCAGTCTGAGGATCAGCGCATTGATGCGATTGCTGCCACGCTCAAGAACACCGACCCCATCAACATCCAGTTCACCAGTGGCACTACGGGCTTTCCCAAGGGCGCGACGCTGACGCATCGCAACATCCTGAATAACGGCTTCTTCATTGGTGAGTGCATGCGTCTCACGCCCGAGGACAGGCTGTGCATTCCCGTTCCGCTGTACCACTGCTTTGGCATGGTGCTGGGCAATCTGGCCTGCTTTACGCACGGCGCAACCATCGTCTATCCCAATGATGGGTTTGATCCCATCACCGTGCTGGAAGCGGTGCAGGCCGAGAAATGCACAGGGCTGCATGGTGTGCCCACCATGTTCATTGCCGAGCTGGATCACCCGCGCTTTGCCGAGTTCGACCTGTCCACGCTGCGCACCGGCATCATGGCCGGCTCACTCTGCCCGATCGAGGTGATGAAGCGTGTGGTGCGAGACATGCACCTGAGCGAGATCACCATCGCCTACGGCATGACCGAAACCAGCCCCGTGAGCTGTCAGAGCGACCATGAAACACCGCTGGAAAAGCGCGTGGCCACCGTCGGCAAGGTGCAGCCGCATCTTGAAGTGAAGATTGTCGATCCCGAAAGCGGCGAGACGGTGGCACGTGGCATATCGGGCGAGCTGTGCACGCGTGGTTATTCCGTCATGCATGGCTACTGGGGCGATGAGGCCAAGACCCGCGAAGCGATTGATGCCGAGCAGTGGATGCACACCGGTGATCTGGCCACCATGGATGACGAGGGCTACGTCAACATCGTGGGGCGCATCAAGGACATGGTGATTCGTGGTGGCGAGAACATCTACCCGCGGGAAATAGAGGAGTTTCTCTATCGCCATCCCAAGGTGCAGGATGTGCAGGTGGTGGGGGTGCCAGACATCAAGTACGGCGAAGAACTGTGCGCCTGGATCATTGTCAAGCCCGGTGCTGCGCTAATCGAGGATGAAGTGCGCGAGTTCTGCAAGGGCAAGATTGCCCACTACAAAGTGCCGCGCTACATCCGTTTTGTGCCCGCTTTCCCCATGACGGTGACGGGCAAGATTCAGAAATTCAAGATCCGCGACGAGATGATTGAACTGCTGGATCTGCGCACCATCAAGACGGCTTGAGCATGAGGGCGCAGCAGCCATGTTCGTGATGACGGTGGCTGTGGTGTGTCGAACGAACTCAAAAGACAAGCTCTGGTATCGAAAAAGACATTCAAGGAACCAACAATGAGCATTCTGGGGACACAACTGAATCCGCGCTCGGCGGACTTTCTGGCCAACGCCGCTGCCATGCAGGCGCTGGTGGACGATTTGCAAACGCGCTGTGCACAGACCGCGCTGGGTGGCAATGAAGCCGCACGTGCCAAGCATGTGGCGCGTGGCAAGCTGCTGCCGCGCGAGCGCGTGCAACGCCTGCTGGACCCCGGCACGCCGTTTCTGGAGCTGTCGCCGCTGGCGGCGCTCAATATGTACAACAACGACGCACCGGGCGCGGGCGTGATTGCGGGCGTGGGCCGCGTCAGCGGCGTGGACTGCATGATCGTCTGCAACGACGCCACGGTGAAGGGCGGGACCTACTACCCCATGACGGTGAAAAAGCACCTGCGGGCACAAGAAGTGGCGGCGCAGAACCACCTGCCTTGCATCTATCTGGTGGACTCAGGCGGTGCCAACCTGCCCAATCAGGACGATGTCTTTCCCGACCGCGAGCACTTTGGCCGCATCTTCTTCAACCAGGCCAATATGAGTGCGCAGGGCATCGCCCAGATCGCCGTGGTCATGGGCAGCTGCACGGCCGGCGGCGCTTATGTGCCGGCCATGAGCGATGAATCCATCATCGTCAAGAACCAGGGCACCATCTTCCTGGGCGGCCCACCGCTGGTCAAGGCTGCTACGGGTGAAGTCGTCAGCGCCGAAGACCTGGGTGGTGGCGATGTGCATACGCGCCTGTCGGGCGTGGCCGATCATCTGGCCGAGAACGATCTGCATGCGATAGCGCTGGCCCGCCAGTCTGTGGCGAATCTGAACAAAATCAAGCCTGAAAACAAGGCAGATCATGCACCAGCAGCTCCTCTTTTTGATAGTCAAGAGCTGTATGGCGTGATTCCCGTCGATACGCGCAAGCCCTTTGATGTGCGCGAAATCATTGCGCGCGTGGTCGATGGCAGCCAGTTCGACGAGTTCAAGGCCCGCTTTGGCAACACCCTGGTCTGTGGCTTTGCGCGTATTGAGGGCATGCAGGTCGGCATCATTGCCAACAACGGCATTCTGTTTTCAGAGTCGGCGGTCAAGGGCGCGCACTTCATCGAGCTGTGCTGCCAGCGCAAGATCCCGCTGGTTTTCTTGCAGAACATCACCGGTTTCATGGTGGGCCGAAAGTACGAAAACGAAGGCATTGCGCGCCATGGCGCCAAGCTGGTCACGGCGGTGGCCACGGCCAGCGTGCCCAAGTTCACCGTCATCATCGGCGGCAGTTTTGGCGCGGGCAACTACGGCATGTGCGGTCGTGCCTACAGCCCCCGTTTCCTGTGGATGTGGCCCAACGCACGCATCTCCGTCATGGGTGGCGAGCAGGCCGCCAGCGTGCTGGCCACCGTCAAACGCGATGGCATTGAAGGCAAGGGTGGTAGCTGGAGCGCCGAGGAAGAGGAAGCCTTCAAGGCGCCGATTCGCCAGCAGTACGAAGACCAGGGTCACCCTTACTACGCCACGGCCCGTCTGTGGGACGACGGCGTGATCGACCCTGCCGACACGCGCCGCGTGCTGGCGCTGGGCCTGTCGGCCACGCGCAATGCGCCGATTGAAGACACCAAGTTCGGCGTCTTTCGCATGTAAACCCCGCACCCTCAACGACTTCAAGGGAGACCAGCCATGACTGCTTTGACTTTGACCGTGGATGGCGGCATTGCCCGCATCACGCTGACCCAGCCCGAGGTTCGCAATGCCTTCAGCGATGAGGCCATTGCCGAGATCACTGCCGCATTTCGCAAAGTGGGCGAGCAGGCCGATGTGCGCGCCGTGGTGCTGGCCGCCGAAGGCCCAGCCTTTTGCGCCGGTGCCAATCTGAACTGGATGCGCCGCATGGCCGATTACTCGCGTGACGAGAATCGCGTCGATGCCGGGCTGCTGGCCGAGATGCTGCGCGTGATCTACGAATGCCCCAAGCCCACGATTGCACGCGTGCAGGGCGATGTGTATGCGGGCGGCATGGGCCTGGTGGCCTGCTGCGATATGGCGGTGGCCGTGGATACCGCAGGCTTTTGCCTGAGTGAGGTCAAGATTGGCCTGATTCCCGCCACCATCAGTCCCTATGTGATTCGCGCCATGGGCGCACGCGCTTCGCATCGCTACTTTCTGACGGGCGAGCGCTTTTCGGCGCAGGAAGCGCACCGCATCGGCTATGTGCACGAGGTGGTGGAAGCCGAGCAGCTGGACGCTGTGGTTGATGGCTGGCTCAAGCATTTGCTCAGCGCGGGCCCCGCCGCCGTGCGCGCCTGCAAGCGTCTGGTGCTGGATGTGGCCGAGCGGGAGATCAACGAGCAGCTGATTGCCGCCACGGTGGAGCAGATTGCCAATATCCGCGCCAGCAGCGAAGGCAAGGAGGGCGTGCAGGCCTTTCTCAACAAGCGCAAGCCCAACTGGCTGCCGGGTTGAGTCCAATGAGATGACAAACCTTGTGCGCAGGCCGATTTAGAGTCTGGTACTGGCATAAGGAGTGAACACCATGGATATCTGGCAAACCTTCATCAACTGGCTACACCGTGCAGGTCTGCATGTGGACCCGAGCACGGCGGATGCCGTGGGGCAGGCCGCAGATCAGCTGGGCGACGTGGCGACCAAGGCCGGTCAGGCCGTGGGGCAGATGGACATGGGCTCCATGCTGGCGCTGGCAGCGGCACTGGGCTGGGCCAGCGGCTTTCGTCTGTATGCCGTGGTGTTTGCCGTCGGCTTGCTGGGGGCTACCGGTGTGATGCCCTTGCCCGGCAGCCTGGGTGTGCTGGCCCATCCCATGGTCTTGGTGATCAGCGGTGGCCTGCTGTTCGTGGAGTTCTTTGCCGACAAGGTGCCCTTGGTCGATTCGGCCTGGGATCTGTTCCAGAGCGTGCTGCGCATTCCTGCTGGCGCGGCGCTGGCGGCCTCGGTCTTTGGCGCGGACAACGCCACCATGGCCATGGCTGCGGCGCTGATGGGCGGCACGCTGGCCGCTACCAGTCAGGCCGCCAAGACGACGACGCGGGCGCTGATCAATACCTCGCCCGAGCCGTTTTCGAACGTGGGGGCGAGTCTGGCGGAGGACACGGTGTCGCTGGGGGCCATCTGGCTGGCGCTGACCAATCCGCTGGTGTTTGCTGCGGTGTTGCTGGTGGTTGTGCTGCTGATGTGGCTGGTGATCTGGGCGCTGTGGCGCTTTTTGAAGGCGATTTTTCGACGTCTGCGCGGTGATGGAGATGCGCAGGAGTCTTTGCAAAAAACATAGCTGCTTGCGCTTGATGGATAAGCGCTGGATGGCGATTTGACTAAAAACCGGAGACGATATGTTCAAGAAAATTCTGATTGCCAATCGCGGTGACCAGCCGCGCTGCGGCGCAGCGCCGAAGGCATATTGCATGGCACGCGCAGTGTGCACAGGCGGTTTCACCGCGGAGGTAGCCCATGTTTAAAAAGATCCTGATTGCCAATCGCGGTGAAATCGCCTGCCGGGTTGCTGCCACTGCTCGCCGCATGGGCGTGAAAACCGTCGCCGTGTATTCCGATGCCGATGCCCAGGCCAAGCATGTGGCCGCCTGCGACGAAGCCGTGCACATCGGCGGCAGCGCGCCCAAGGATAGCTATCTGCGCTGGGAGCGCATCCTGGAAGCTGCCAAGGCCACGGGCGCCGAAGCCATTCACCCCGGCTACGGCTTTCTGTCTGAGAACGAAGACTTTGCCAACGCCTGTGCAGAGGCCGGTCTGGTCTTTATCGGCCCGCCCGCCAGCGCGATTCGAGCCATGGGTCTCAAGGCCGAGTCCAAGCAACTGATGGAAAAGGCCGGCGTACCGCTGGTGCCTGGTTATCACGGCCATGACCAGAACCCCGAGATGCTGCACAAGGAAGCCGACCGCATTGGCTACCCCGTGCTCATCAAGGCCAGCGCGGGCGGCGGCGGCAAGGGCATGCGTCTGGTGGAAAAAAGCGAAGACTTTGCGGCTTCGCTGGAGAGCTGCAAGCGCGAAGCCATCAACAGTTTTGGCAACGATGCCGTGCTGATCGAAAAATACGTGCTGCGCCCCCGCCATATCGAGATCCAAGTGTTTGGCGACCAGCAGGGCAACTGTGTCTATCTGTTCGAGCGCGATTGCTCGGTGCAGCGCCGCCACCAGAAGGTGCTGGAGGAAGCCCCTGCGCCCGGCATGACGCCCGCGCTGCGCAAGCAAATGGGCGAAGCCGCCGTGGCGGCGGCAAAGGCCGTGAACTATGTGGGCGCGGGTACGGTGGAGTTCATCGTCGAGCAGCCCGGCGGCTATGACCAGCCCGAAGCCATGAAGTTCTACTTCATGGAAATGAATACCCGCCTGCAGGTGGAGCACCCCGTCACCGAAGCCATCACCGGCGAAGACCTGGTGCAGTGGCAGTTGCTGGTGGCTGCGGGCAAGGCACTGCCCAAGCAGCAAAGCGAGTTGAAGATCATCGGCCACGCGATTGAAGCGCGTATCTGCGCCGAGAACCCCGAGAACAACTTT
Organism: Comamonas sp. FUJ_7; assembly: GCF_057369555.1. Lineage (NCBI taxonomy): Bacteria > Pseudomonadati > Pseudomonadota > Betaproteobacteria > Burkholderiales > Comamonadaceae > Comamonas > Comamonas sp. FUJ_7. Next base: position 312,993 of record NZ_JBXXZI010000004.1, on the reverse strand, counting down.
CTGCCTGCCACCGGCCATCTGGCCGTCTACCGCAAGCCCGATTGCAGCAGCTTCGAGATCAGCAATGTGCGCGTGGACGATGGCGTGCGCGAGGGCGATGCCATCAGCCCGTTCTACGACTCCATGATCGCCAAGCTCATCGTGCGCGGCGACGACCGCGCCCAGGCGCTGGCACGACTGGACGCGGCACTGGCACAGACCCATATCGTGGGCCTGACCACCAATGTGCAGTTTCTGCGCCAGGTGGCCAAGAGCCAGGCTTTCAGCAATGCGCTCTTGGACACCGCACTGATTGAGCGCGAGCGCGAGGGCCTGTTTGGCAAGGATTTTGTGGGCCGCGATCTGGCCGTGGCCGCTGCCGTGGCGCATCAGCTGCAGCAGGAGCAGGCCGAGCAGAGCGCCGACCCCTTTAGCCGCCGCGACGGCTGGCGCATGTCGGGCCGCTTTGAGCGCCAGTTTTCCTTTGACTACCGGGGCGAATCCGTCAATGCAGTCATGGCCTATGGCCGCGATGGCCAGACCCATCAACTGGCGGTGGGCGAGGGTGACAACCGCAGCGACGTCGTGCTGCAGTGGCGCGCTCTGCCCGATAGCCGACTGGAGCTGAACTTGGGCGGCCAGCGCACCGTGGCCGTGGTGCATGCGCAGGGCGATCAGCTGTCCATCTTTACCGATGCGGGCAGCAGCCAGGTCACCGTGGTGGACCAACTGGCGCATGCCGCAGGCGGTGGCAATGAAGGTGGCCGCCTGACAGCCCCCATGCCCGGCAAGGTGGTGTCGTTTGCCGTGAAGGCGGGTGACAAGGTCAGCAAGGGCCAGCCGCTGGCAGTGATGGAAGCCATGAAGATGGAGCACACGATTGCTGCGCCCGGCGATGGCGTGGTGCTGGAGCTGCTGTATGGCCCCGGCGATCAGGTCAGCGAAGGCGCTGAGCTGTTGCGTCTGGAAGTGTGAAACACCCCCTGAGCCGCTACGCGGCTTCCCCCTCTCTCTACGCGCTGCGCGCTATGGGAGGGGGACGCAGCCCTTGCTTGGCTGCTCTGGCCTGGGATGTGTCAGCTGGGTTGAACTGTTTTACAAAAAGAGCGGCTTGCACAGCATGGGCAAGGATTTCGGCGGGTTTTGATGCTGAAATCCTTTTAAAACGAGCGCAAGCAGCTTCTTTTTTAATAGCTGACCATTGGTCATTCACGTCTGCAGATCCCTGGCCAAACCGTTAGGCTTCGCACCTATGAAAGTTCTTTTTTGCTGTGAAGATACGCGGCCAGAACCCTGGCTCAAAGGTTTGCAGGATGCGCTGCCCGGCGCGGAGATTGCCGTCTGGCAGCCGGGCGCTGCGCAGGCCGACTATGCGTTGGTCTGGGCGCCGCCTCAGCAGTTCATCGACGAGCAGGCCGCTGGCCTGAAAGCCATGTTCAATATCGGCGCCGGTGTGGATGCACTGCTGCCGCTGACCATTCCTGCCGAACTGCCCGTTTATCGCCTGGAAGACGCCGGCATGTCTGTGCAGATGGCTGAATATGTGGCGCAGGCCGTGATCCGTTTCTTTCGCGGCCTGGACCAGTACGAGGCCGATATGGCGAAGGGCATCTGGCAGCAGCAGCGCAACCCCAGACGTGTCGACTATCCCGTCGGCGTGATGGGTCTGGGCAAGATGGGTGAGCGCGTGGCCAGGGCGCTCACGGTGTTTGACTTCAAGGTCAACGGCTGGAGCCGTTCGCCACGCGAGATGGACGGCGTGCAATGCTTTAGCGGCATGGAGCAGTTGGACGATTTTTTGCGCAGCAGCCGCATTCTCGTGAACCTGCTACCCCTGCATGCGGAGACCGAAAACATCATCAATGCGCGCGCGCTGGCGTTGCTGCAGCCCGGCGCCTATGTCATCAACGTAGGCCGTGGCGGCCATCTGGTGGATGCCGACCTGCTGGCGCAGATCGAATCCGGCCATGTCAGCGGTGCCATGCTGGACGTGTTCCGCGAAGAGCCACTGCCCGCGAGCCATCCGTTCTGGACGCAGCCGCGCATCACCCTCACCCCTCATACATCGGCCCGCACATTGGCGGCGGACAGCATTGCCCAGATCGTGGGCAAGGTCGCGGCCATGAGCCGGGGCGAGGCTGTGACTGGGCGCGTGCATCTATCACGCGGTTACTGATCCCTAGGAGACAAGAATGAACTACCCCGCACGCGTCAAAATCATCGACGTAGGCCCGCGCGACGGCCTGCAAAACGAGAAGCAGCCTGTGCCTGCTGCTATCAAGATCGAGCTGGTGCAGCGTCTGCAGGATGCCGGCCTCAAGGAAATCGAGGTCACTAGCTATGTGTCGCCCAAATGGGTGCCGCAGATGGCGGACAACGCTGAGGTGATGGCGGGCATTCAGCGCCGCAGCGGGGTGCTGTATTCGGTGCTGACACCGAACCTCAAGGGCTTTGAGGCCGCGCTGGCGGGCAAGCCCGATGAGATTGTGGTGTTTGGCGCAGCCAGCGAGGCCTTCAGCCAGAAGAACATCAACTGCTCGATTGCCGAGAGCATCGAGCGTTTTGCACCCGTGGTGCAGGCCGCACTCGATGCCGGGATTGCCGTGCGCGGAGCCATGAGCTGTACCGTGGGCTGCCCTTACGAAGGCGAGATTGCCCCCGAGAAGGTGGGCTATCTGGCTGGCCTGATGAAAGACATCGGCGTGCAGCGCGTGGATGTAGCCGACACCATTGGTGTGGGTACGCCCATCAAGGTGCAAAAGGCGTTGCAGGCCACGCTGGCGCATTTCGACATCGATCAGGTCTCCGGCCACTTTCATGACACCTATGGTCAGGCGCTCTCCAACACGCTGGCGGCGCTGGAGCTGGGCGTGTGGAACTTCCAGTCCTCGGTGGCGGGTCTGGGCGGCTGCCCTTATGCCAAGGGCGCGACAGGGAATGTGGCGACGGAGGATGTGGTCTATCTGCTGCAGGGCATGGGCATAGAGACCGGCATTGATCTGGACAAGCTCATAGACGCAGGCCATTTCATCAGCGAGTTTCTGGGCCGCCCCACGCAGTCGCGTGTGGCCAAGGCGCTGTTGACCAAGCGTGCGGGCTGATGTGAAAAGCCGGTCATGGGCGTTGTTACCATCACGGCCCATGCAAGCAAGATCACGTTTTTCTCTGACAGTGTGCCTGACGGTCGCGGCCCTGTTGGTAGGCTGCGCCAGTATGGATGCCCAGGAATGCCGCGAAACTGACTGGGAATATCTGGGCCAGCTCAATGCCATGGAAGGCAAGCAGGACCTGAACACGCGTGCCAAGCGCCATTTCAGGACTTGCAAGGAGCAAGGCGTGCAGATGGATGTGCGTGCCTATCAGCAGGGCTGGTTGCGCGGTCTGCGGGAGTTCTGCACACCGGAAAGAGGCTGGGCCTATGCGGAGGCGGGCGGGAAGTTTCAGATGGGCTATTGCCCGGCACAGCTGGATGCCGCTTTTCTTCAAGGCTATAGCCCGGCCCGCGAGCGTTATGAAGCCAAGGAGGCGGTCGTGGAGCTGGAGCGCCGCATCAGTGCCAAGAAAAAGGAATTGCGCGAGGCGCGTGATGCCAAGAACAGTGCCAGTCATATCGCCTATGTCCAGAAAGATCTGCGTGATTTGCAGCTGGAGCTGGTGCAGCTCAGGATCAAGCTGGCACAGTAAGGGCTTCACAGGAGCCAAGGCGCAGCTTGATGCTGGCGCGATTTTCAGGAAAACAAACAATGTGTGGGTCAGAACTTCACGCGCTGCCGGAGGGTGTGCAGCGCGTCAGCCGCTTTTTGCAGGATGCAGCGCATCCCCATGCGCCGCAGATGCTCGATGGCGCGGCGCGCACGGCGCAGGAGGCGGCAGACCAGCTCGGCATTCTGGTCGGTCAGGTGGCCAAGAGCATCATCTTCAAGCGCAAGCTGGACGGCGTGGCTGTGCTGGTCGTGACCTCGGGTGACAAGCGCGTGGATGAGAAAAAAGTCACGGCACTGGTCGGCAAGGTGGGCCGCGCCGATGCGGACTTCGTCAAGGCCAGCACCGGATTTTCGATTGGCGGTGTCAGCCCCGTGGCCCATGCCACCAAGGTGGTGACGCTGATGGATGCCGAGCTGCAGCGTTTTGAGACCGTGTGGGCGGCAGCGGGTCACCCCCATGGCGTGTTCCCCGCCACGCCTGCGCAATTACAGGCGTTGACCGCAGCCCCCTGGTCGGATGTGGTGGAGCAGGCATGAGTGGCGGTCTTCTTCAAGAACAGCAACTGGTGCAGCTGGCCACCAAGGCCGAGGTGGCATTGACCTGGGTCGAGGCCGATCAGCCCGTAGCCTCGCCCTGCATCAACGTCTGCCGTATGACCGAGGACCGCAGCCATTGCCAGGGCTGCTTCAGAACCATTGACGAAATTCGCGCCTGGTCCAAGGGCGACAGCGAGCTGCGCCTGGAGATCTGGGGCAAGCTGCTGCAACGCGCTGGCCTCAAGGACCCGCGAGAAGACCTACGCGAAGCCGAAATCTGATCACAAGCCAAAGAGAGCCGACATGAAGCACATCACTTTTTATCTGGACTTTGTGTCGCCCTATGCCTGGCTGGCGCTGGAGCAACTGCCCAAGGCGCTGCAGGGGCTCAGCTACCACGTTGAATACCGGCCCGTGCTGCTGGGTGCCTTGCTGCAGGGGGCTGCCAACCCCGGCCCGGCAGGCATTCCTGCCAAGAGGGCGTGGACTTATCGACAGGTGAGCTGGCTGGGCCAGTCACTGGGCATTGGCTTGCAGATGCCGGCCCAGCACCCGTTCAAGCCGCTGCCTTTGCTGCGGCTGGCGCTGGCCCATGGGCGGGACGGCTGCATCAACCGCTTTGTGGCGCAGACCGTAATGCAGCATGTCTGGCAGGGCGGCCATGATGCAAACGAGCCGCAGCGCTTGCTGCAATTGCGCGAGCAGCTACAAGAACAGAAGCGTCACGACGAAGCCGGTGACGAGGTCAAGCAATGGCTGCGCAGCAATACCGACAAGGCGCAGCTGGCCGGCGTGTTTGGCGTGCCCGCCTGGGAAGTAGACGGCCATGTCTTCTGGGGGCTGGATGCGCTGCCCATGCTGCGCAGCTATCTTGAGGGCGACAGCTGGTTTGATGCGCAGTGGCAGGCCGTGACCCAGGTGGAGTCGGGTCTGAGCCAAAGCTGAAGCTGAAAGGGATAGCTGGAATTACAGAGACCTGCCATGAGCAGGTCTCTGTCGTTGAGGCCTTACTTTGCAGTCACCTGCTTGGCAGCGCCACGGTAGCGCTCCAGCCAGTGGGCGTAGGGTGCGGGCAAGACCCAGTCGGGCTTGTCCTTGCCCAGCGCCAGGGCCAGCTGGTAGGCGTAATGCGGATTGGCCAGATGGGCGCGGCCGATCATGACCAGATCGACCTCGCCATCGGCCACGATGCGCTCGGCCACCTGTGGGTCGTCCATGCCCCAGCTCGAGGCCACGGGCAGGCCGGCTTCGCGGCTCACGCGCTGGGCGATGGGGGCCAGGAAGGCGGGTGTGCCCCAGGGCACTTTCACATCGGGAATGACAAAGTTCACGCTGACGTTGAGCAGGTCCAGCCCGCGCTCGCGCATCTGCTTGGTGACGGCAATCGACTCTTGCAATGTCTCTTCATCGCGGCCGTCGTATTCGATCACGCCAAAACGGGCGGTCAGTGGCAGATGCTCGGGCCAGACCTTGCGCACGGCCTCCACGGTCTCCAGTAGAAAGCGGGCGCGGTTGTCAAAGCTGCCGCCGTAGGCATCGCTGCGTTGGTTGGTGTGGGCCGAGAAAAAGCTCTGCGCCAGATAGCCATGGGCAAAGTGCAGCTCCAGCCATTCAAAGCCGGCCTCCAAAGCGCGGCGGGCCGCGGCCACAAAGTCGGCCTGCACGCGGGCAATATCGTCCAGCGTCATCGCGCGTGGCACGCGCGGCAGACCGCCGCCAAAAGCGATGGCCGATGGCGCAATCGGCTGCCAGCCGCGTGCATCACCCTCGGCAATGTGTTCGTCGCCTTCCCATGGATTGTTGGCGCTGGCCTTGCGACCGGCATGACCGATCTGGATGCCGGGCACGGCGCCTGCGGCCTTGATGCCGGCGGCAATGCGGGCCATGCCTTCGATCTGAGCGTCGTTCCACAGGCCGGTGCAGTCGGGGGTGATACGGCCTTCGGGCGAGACGCCCGTGGCTTCCACAATCACCAGCCCCGCGCCGCCACGCGCCATGGAGGCGTAGTGCACCTGATGCCAGTCATTGGTGAGTCCGTCCACCGCGCTGTACTGGCACATGGGCGGAATGGCGATACGGTTGCGCAGGGTCAGGCTTTTGAGGGGGAAGGGGGAAAACAGTGCGGACATGGGCAGATGTGGGGAATATGCGTGGGTGAGCAATGCTTGAAATTTGATAGCTGCTTGCGCACAGCACTCATCGGTTTTATGAATAAACAATGCTTTAAGCGTTGATTAGCAAGCGCTTGCAGCTATTAAAAACGAGGAGGTTTCACTGCTGCCGCTGAAGCGGGCGTCGCATGAACCGAGGCGGTAATAGTCCCCCTTGGGCGATAACCTTGCAGGGCGCGACTTTTTGCTTTGGGCAGCCCTGCCGCACCTCTGCAATGCAAACGGCCCGCAACCCCAATTCTGGTTGCGGGCCGTTTCAGAGATGGATCAGCCTCGGGGCTTTATCAGTGACCCGATGCGCCAGCAGCGCCCAGGCCGGTTTCCGAGCGCACTTGCTGCGCGGGGAACACGGCACGTTCCTTGGCGGCCTGCGCGCTCTTGTCGAGCACCGAGAACAGCCACACGCCGAAGAAGCCAATCGCCATGGAGAACAGCGCAGGCGAGGCGTAGGGGAACCAGGCCGAGCCTGCAGGGTGGCCTAGCGTGGCTTCCCACACCGAGGGCGAAACAATGGTCAGACCCACGGAGGAGACCAGGCCCATGAAGCCGCCAATCACGGCGCCCTTGGTCGTGCAGTCTTTCCACAGCACCGACAGCAGCAGCGGCGGGAAGTTGGCGGAAGCCGCCACCGCAAAGGCCAGCGAGACCATGAAGGCGATGTTCTGCTTCTCGAACACAATGCCCAGCAGCACGGCCACGATGCCCAGGCACAGCGTGGTGATGCGCGAGACGCGCAGTTCAGAGGCGCTGTCGGCCTTGCCCTTCTTGATGACGGTGGCGTACAGGTCGTGCGAGACGGCTGATGCGCCGGACAGGGTCAGGCCCGCCACCACGGCCAGAATCGTGGCAAAGGCCACGGCCGAGATAAAGCCGTAGAACACATCGCCGCCCACGGTCTTGGCCACCAGCACGGCCGCCATATTGGCCGTACCTGCGCCGCCGTGGATTACGCCCTTGGCCGTGTCGGCCATTTCGGGGTTGGTCAGCACCAGGGTGATGGCGCCAAAGCCGATGATGAAGATCAGCACGTAGAAGTAGCCAATCCATGTCGTGGCCCAGAACACGCTCTTGCGCGCTTCCTTGGCGTCAGGCACGGTGAAGAAGCGCATCAGGATGTGGGGCAGGCCCAGCGTGCCGAACATCAGCGCCATGCCAAAGCTGATGGCCGAGATCGGGTCCTTGATGAAGCCACCCGGGCCCATGATGGCCAGGCCGAGCTTTTCTGCCACGGATGGCTCTGCACCGCCGTTTGCGGCGATCTGGGTGCGCACCTTCACGCCTTCGGCAAACAGTGCCTCGGGGCTGAAGCCATACTTGGCCAGCACCATGAAGCCCATGAAGGTCACGCCGGCCAGCAGCAGGCAGGCCTTGATGATCTGCACCCAGGTGGTGGCCGTCATGCCGCCAAACAGCACATAGATCATCATCAGCGCGCCCACCAGCACCACGGCGACCCAGTAGTCCAGGCCGAACAGCAGCTTGATGAGCTGACCGGCACCGACCATCTGGGCAATCAGATAGAAGGCCACCACGACCAGAGTACCGCACGATGCAAAGATGCGGAACGGCGTCTGTGCAAAGCGGTAGCCGGCCACGTCGGCAAAGGTAAAGCGACCCAGGTTGCGCAGACGCTCTGCCAGCAGGAAGGTTAGCAAAGGCCAGCCGACCAGAAAGCCGATGGAGTAGATCAGGCCGTCATAGCCGCTGGCCATGACAGATGCCGAGATGCCCAGAAACGAGGCGGCAGACATGTAGTCGCCCGCTATGGCCAGACCGTTCTGAAAGCCGGTGATGCCGCCGCCAGCGGTATAGAAGTCCGATGCCGACTTGGTGCGGCCTGCCGCCCATTTGGTGATCCACAGCGTTGCCACCACAAAGGCGGTGAACATGATGATGGCCGTCCAGTTGGTGGCCTGCTTGGCGGCATTGCCGACGTCGCCGCCAGCGGCCAGAGCCGGGGCGGCGGTGGCCAGAGCAGCCAGCCCGGCCGCGCCTGCCAGCCATTGCAAAGAGTTACGCTGATTCATGCCTTGACGCCTTTGAGAATGTCGCGAGTCAGTTGATCAAACTCGCCATTGGCGCGGCGCACATACAGGCCGGTGATGATCACGGAAAAAATAATGACGCCCATGCCGATGGGGATGCCCAGCGTGGTCACGCCTGCGCCGATAGGCTGGGCCAGGAACTCCTTGTCGAACGCGATCAGCGCGACATAGCCGTAGTACACGATCAGCATCAGAACGGTCAGAGCCAGGCCCAGGCGGTTGCGCTTGCGGCGCAGCTGCTGGTAGGCAGGGTTGCTTTGAATAGTCTCTATCACCGGGTCTTGCACAGTGTTGTCTCCTTTGAAGTTTTCCAGCCTGCCTGCGTAGGTGAGCGGCCTGCTTGCGATGCATTCTGAGAAGCCCGTCTGACCGCCTCCTTACTTACGTTATCGGTGTTTGCCCCGGTTTTTCACATCGGAAAAAAACAAATTCGGGTAAGTGCGGAGAGGGTCGGGTAATGCCCAGCCTTGAAATTTTGAGGAGTGATTTTTTGTAAGTTAGCGGTCAGTTGTCGCTTTGATATTGGCCGTGCAGGTGAGTTGGCAGCGCCTGGAATTCCCAAAACCTAGGAGACAAACATGGCCATCAATGCGACAGCAAGCACGGGAGGTAAGTCGGCCCCGCGGCCGATGAGCCCGGAAGAGCGCAAAGTCATCTTTGCGTCTTCACTCGGAACGGTTTTCGAGTGGTACGACTTTTATCTATACGGGTCTCTGGCGGCCATCATCGCCAAGCAGTTCTTCAGCGGTCTGGATTCAGGCTCGGCCTTTATCTTTGCGCTGCTGGCCTTTGCGGCGGGCTTTATCGTGCGGCCCTTTGGTGCGCTGGTGTTCGGCCGTCTGGGCGACATGATCGGGCGCAAGTACACCTTTCTGGTGACGATTCTGATCATGGGCGTCTCCACCTTCATCGTGGGAATCTTGCCCAACTACGCCAGCATCGGCGTGGCAGCCCCCATCATCCTGATCGCACTGCGCATGCTGCAGGGGCTGGCGCTGGGCGGCGAGTACGGCGGTGCCGCCACCTATGTGGCCGAGCATGCGCCGCACGGCAAGCGCGGTGCCTATACCTCGTGGATTCAGACGACGGCGACGCTGGGTCTGTTCCTGTCGCTGCTGGTAATTCTGGGAGTGCGCACCTCTTTGGGCGAAGAAGCCTTTGTGGACTGGGGCTGGCGTATTCCTTTCCTGGTGTCCATTCTGCTGCTGGCCATCTCGGTCTGGATCCGCATGACGCTGTCCGAGTCGCCCGCCTTCCAGAAGATGAAGGCGGAGGGCAAGGTCTCCAAGTCTCCGCTCAAGGAGTCCTTCGGACACTGGAAGAATCTGAAGATTGTGATCCTGGCTCTGCTGGGCCTGACGGCCGGCCAGGCCGTGGTCTGGTACACGGGGCAGTTTTACTCGCTGTTCTTCCTGACGCAGCAGCTCAAGGTCGATGCAGTGACGGCGAACTTGATGATCGCTGCGGCACTGCTGATCGGTACGCCTTTCTTTGTGATCTTTGGAACGCTGTCCGACAAGATCGGCCGCAAGCCCATCATCATGATGGGCTGCATTCTGGCGGTGCTGACCTACTTCCCCGTCTTCAAGGCGCTGACCGAAGCGGCCAACCCTGATCTGGCCGCTGCTCAGGCCAAGAACAAGGTGGTGATCGTGGCCGATCCTGCGGAGTGCTCTTTCCAGTTCAACCCTACCGGCACGGCCAAATTCACCAGCTCCTGCGACGTGGCCAAGCAGGCGCTGGCCAATCGCTCGGTGAGCTATGAGAGCGAGGATGCGCCGGCAGGCACCCCTGCAGTCATTCGCATCGGTGAAGACACGGTTGCCAGCTACTCCATGGCGGGGTTGAGTGCGGATGAGCTCAAGGCCAAGGGGGCCGAGTTCAATAAGACAGTGACAGAAACGCTGAAGAAGGATGGCTACCCCGACAAGGCAGATCCAGCCAAGATGAACAAGGTCATGATGATTGTGATCCTGACCTATCTGGTGCTGCTGGTGACCATGGTCTACGGCCCCATTGCCGCCATGCTGGTGGAGCTATTCCCCACGCGCATTCGCTATACATCGATGAGCTTGCCCTATCACATCGGTAACGGCTGGTTTGGCGGCCTGCTGCCGACCATGTCGTTTGCCATCGTGGCGCAGACCGGAAATATGTACAACGGCCTCTGGTATCCCATCATCATTGCGGGAGTGACTGCGGTCATCGGTACGTTGTTCGTGCCCGAAACCAAGGACCGGGATATCTACGCAGATGATTGATTGAATGCCCGGGTGCTTCAGTTTCTGAAGCATTCCAGCCAAGGCCCGTCTCGCGATTGCTGGATGGGCCTTTTTGCTTTGCTTTAGCACTTATGGATTACAGCAGTGTGGCAGCAAAGCATCATTGGCTCATTTTTTTGTCATGCAAATCATGCTTTTCAGAGACGCGAACCTAGAATCACTCCTAGCCGCGAGAGGGCAGGAAGCCTACAAGCCGATGCGGTACAAAACACTATCCCAGGATTTAGGAGCATTGAATGACCAAGATGACTCGCATCGCTCTGGCCACACTGGCTGTGATGGGCGCAACTACCGCAATGGCACAGAGCAGCGTGACGCTGTATGGCCGTATCAACACCACTGTTGAGCACCAAAAGCTGGGCGACCAGTCAGCCACGGGTATGGTGAATAACGCTTCTCGCTTTGGCTTCCGCGGTACAGAAGATCTGGGCGGTGGTCTGAAGGCGGGCTTTGTGCTGGAGTCCGGCTTCAGCTCCGACACTGGCGCTGCTGCATCGACCTTCTTTGGTCGTCAAAGCGAAGTGAATCTGTCGGGCAACTTCGGTATGGTTCGTCTGGGCAACTTCTTCCCTGAATCCTATTTCGCATCTGCTGACTACGTCAGCATGCATAACCACGACACAGGTCCTTCTTCGGACGCGCTCTACCAAGATCCCAACTGGATGGGTGCTTCGACAGGTGGTCAGGGCGGTCCCGGCGGCCTGGGCACGGGCAACAAAATTTCTTATCGCACTCCAGCCATGGGTGGTTTCTGGGCGGAAGGCTCCGTGTCTATGCACGAAAAAGCAGCTGACACCAACCGCAAGAATGGCTACGACCTGGCTGCCAACTACAACCAAGGGCCTCTGGCACTCGGCGCTGGCTACAGCCGCTGGAACAGCAATTGGCAAGCCTCTCTGCGCGGTCTGTACACCTTTGGTGCTGTGACTCTGGGTGGTTACTACCAGCGCAACGACGAAACGCTGATGGGCTCGCGCAACAACTTCCGTCTGTCGGCCATGTATGCCATGGGTGCATCTGAATTCCACGCGAACGTGGGCCGTGCCAATAGCTGGAGCAACCTGTCCAGCTCTGCAGCCACTCAGTTCACGCTGGGCTACAACTACAACCTGAGCAAGCGCACCAAGGTCTATACCTACTACACCCGTGTGAACAACGGAAACAATGCGAGCTATGGTTATGGCAATGCCATGAGCGACAGCATGACTGCTGGCCAGCCCACAGGCAAGGACTTCAGCTCCTTTGCGCTGGGTGTCCGCCACGCCTTCTAATTTGTGCACCGCGCAAGCGGTGTCTCCAGCAACTGCAGCTGATAATGCAGACCATTACTCCAAGTTCATACCCCATGTCGAAAGGCATGGGGTTTTTTCATGTCTGTATGACTGCTGAGAAAAGCAGTAATGCACATGTATTCCAAAGGCCCATGTCCTGGCTGCCTAGAATGTTTGGCCTCCATAGAAAAGACCGCAGAACATGACGCAGGGCCTGATCCGTATCCGTGGTGCTCGCCAGCACAATCTTCGCAATCTGGACATCGATATCCGCACCGGTGAGCTGACCGTGGTCACCGGGCCCAGCGGCTCCGGCAAGTCCAGTCTGGTGTTCGATACGCTCTACGCCGAAGGCCAGCGCCGCTATGTCGAGACCTTCTCTGCATACGCGCGCCAGTTCCTCGATCGCATGGACAAGCCGGCTGTAGACAAGGTCGAAGGCGTGCCGCCCGCGATTGCCATCGACCAGACCAACCCGGTGCGTAACTCGCGCTCCACCGTGGGCACGATGACGGAGATCAACGATCACCTCAAGTTGCTGTTTGCGCGCGCGGCCCAGCTGTTCGACAGCAAGACCGCCATGCCGGTGCACCACGATACGGCAGACAGCATTTACGCCGAGCTGGCTCAGCGCTGCGAAGCGGCGGGGGATCCGCGCATTGCCATCACCTTCCCGGTGGAGCTGCCAGCCAACACCACGGCCGAAGAAGTGGAGCAGTGGCTGTCGGCCAGCGGCTTTACCAAGGTACAGGCCGAGCGCGAAGTGGAGCGCGCCCAGCCTGTGGCCGATGAGGTGAGCAAGGGCAAGAAAAAGACCAAGGCTGCACCGGAAAAAATCAAGGTCTTGGATGTTATTGCTGACCGCTTTCGCCTGAGCAAGGCCGAACGAGCTCGCGCCATGGAGGCGATTGAAGTGGGCCTCAAGCGCGGTAGCGGCAGGCTCACGGTCTATGTACTGCCAGAGAGTGGTGCAGAGGTTGGCGAGCCCGAGCTGTGGAAGTTCTCCCTGGGTCTGCATTGCCCCGAGAGCAATCTGACCTATCAGGAGCCGATTCCCTCGCTGTTCTCGTTCAACTCCGCGGTGGGCGCCTGCGATGCCTGCCGTGGTTTTGGCCGTGTGATCGGGGTGGACTGGGGTCTGGTGATTCCGAACGAAAAGCTCACCTTGCGCACCGGCGTTATCAAGCCGATTCAGACACCGGCCTGGAAGGAAATTCAGGACGACCTGATGCGCCACTCCGAGGCTGAGGGCATTCCCCGCGACACGGCCTGGTCCAAGCTGACGAAGGAGCAGAAAGACTGGGTGATTGAAGGGTCGCCCAATTGGAACGGTAAGTGGAGCCAGACCTGGTACGGCATTCGCCGCTTTTTCGAGTACCTCGAAAGCAAGGCCTACAAGATGCATATCCGGGTGCTGCTGTCCAAGTACCGCAGTTATACCGAATGCCCGACATGTGGCGGTGCGCGACTCAAGACAGAAAGCCTGCTTTGGCGTATTGGCGGCAAGCAGGCTGCCGATGCCGTGCTGCCGCCCGGCGATGAAGGAGGCAGATACCAGCGCTTTATGCCGCATGGCGTGGGCTGGAGCCGTGAGCAGCTGGAAAGCCTGCCGGGCCTGTGTCTGCATGACCTGATGCGTCTGCCGATCACGCGCCTGCGCGAATTTTTTGCGCAGCTGGCACCGGCTGCCGATGCGGATAAAAACGATGGTGAGGCACAGGCGCTCAAGATGCTTCATGCCGAAGTCATGACGCGGCTGCAGTACCTGTGCGATGTCGGCATAGGCTACCTCACGCTGGACCGCCAGAGCCGCACGCTGAGTGGCGGCGAGGTGCAGCGCATCAACCTCACTACCGCTTTGGGCACTTCGCTGGTCAATACCTTGTTCGTGCTCGACGAGCCCTCGATTGGACTGCACCCGCGCGATATGGAGCGCATCACCGAGGCCATGCAGCGCCTGCGCGATGCGGGCAATACGCTGGTTGTGGTGGAGCATGACCCCGCCGTCATGTTTGCGGCAGACCGCATGATCGACATGGGGCCGGGCCCCGGCGCACGCGGCGGGCAGATTGTGTTTGATGGCACGCCCGAGGATTTGCGCCAGGCCGATACGCTGACGGGCGCCTATCTGGGCGGCCGCAAGCAAGTGGGTTTTGGCCTCAAGCGCATGGTGACAGAATCCACGCCGCGCCTGATTCTCGAAGGCGCGCGCGAGCACAATCTGCGCGATATCAGCGTGGACTTTCCGCTGCAGCGCCTGGTCACCATCACCGGCGTTTCGGGCTCGGGCAAGTCCACATTGATCCAGGATGTGCTGGTGCCAGCGCTGATGCGTCACTTCGGCAAGCCCACCGATGCGGCGGGCGCGTTCGAGCGCCTGCTGGGCGCGGACCATCTGGCCGATGTGATGTTTGTCGACCAATCGCCCATCGGCAAGACGGCGCGCTCCAACCCGGTCAGCTATGTGGGCGCCTGGGATGCGATCCGCGAGCTGTTCGCCGTGGCGCCGCTGTCGCGCCAGCGCGGCTACACGGCTGCCAAGTTCAGCTTCAACAGCGGCGACGGCCGCTGCCCGACCTGCGGCGGCTCGGGCTTTGAACATGTGGAGATGCAGTTCCTCTCGGACGTCTATCTGCGCTGCCCCGATTGCAACGGCACGCGTTATCGCCCCGAGATCCTCGAAGTGAAAATCGAGCGCAACGGCCAGCCGCTGAATGTGGCCGATGTGCTGGAACTCACGGTGGCCGAAGCCGCGCTGCTGTTTGCGCAGGACCGCGATGTGATCCGCGCTCTGCAGCCCATCGTCGATGTGGGTCTGGAATATGTGAAGCTGGGTCAGCCCGTGCCCACGCTGTCGGGCGGCGAGGCCCAGCGCTTGAAACTGGCAGGCTTCCTCGCGGAAGCGGCTCGCGCGCAAAGCAAGTCCAAGCAGTCGCTGGCCAAGAAAGGCACGCTGTTCCTGTTCGACGAGCCCACGACCGGCCTGCATTTCGAGGACATCGCCAAGCTCATGCGCGCGCTGCGCAAGCTGCTCGAAGCCGGCCACTCGCTGATCGTCATCGAGCACAATCTGGACGTGATTCGCGCCAGCGACTGGCTCATCGACCTGGGCCCCGAAGGCGGTGATGGCGGCGGTCTGATCGTGGCCCAGGGCACGCCTGAAGATGTGCGCCATGTGCAAGAGTCGCACACGGCCCAGGCCTTGCGTGAATACGACCTGGCCATGGGCGTGGGCGGCGAGGCGGTGCGCGAAGTTGCGCCCATGCTCTATAAACCAGAGCGCAAAGCCAAGGCTGCACAAGCACTGCAGGCCAAGAATGCGATTGAAATCGTCAACGCCAAGGAGCACAACCTCAAGTCGCTGACGGTCGATGTGCCGCGCGGCAAGTTCAATGTGGTGACCGGGGTGTCGGGCTCGGGCAAATCCACGCTGGCTTTCGACATTCTGTTCAACGAAGGCCAGCGCCGCTATCTCGAATCGCTCAATGCCTATGCGCGCTCCATCGTGCAGCCTGCGGGCCGTCCCGAGGTCGATGCGGTCTATGGCATACCGCCCACGGTGGCCATCGAGCAGCGCCTGTCGCGCGGCGGTCGCAAGTCCACGGTGGGCACGACCACCGAGGTCTGGCACTTTCTGCGTCTGCTCTATGTGAAGCTGGGCGTGCAGCACTGCATACACGACGATGCCATCGTCCAGCCTCAGACCGAGGAAAGCATTGCCGCGCAGCTGATGACGAACTTCCGTGGCCAGACCATAGGCCTGCTGAGCCCGCTGGTCGTCAACCGCAAGGGCGTCTATACCGAGCTGGCCGACTGGGCCAGACCCAAGGGCTACACCCATCTGCGCGTGGACGACGAGTTTTTGCCGACCACGGGCTTTCCGCGCATTGACCGCTTCAAGGAACACACGATTGAGCTGCCCGTGGCCAGTGTGACGGTGACCGCAGCCAACGAGAAGGAGCTGCGCGGTCATCTGCGCCAGGCGCTGGAGATTGGCAAGGGCGTGCTGCATGTGCTCTCGGGCATAGAGAATCTGGCGGACGCCATGCAGGGAGGCCAAAGCACGGCCGGCATTGGTGCGCTGCAGGTGTTCTCCACCCAGCGCGCTTGCCCAGTCTGTGCCACCAGCTATGCCGAGCTGGACCCCCGTCTGTTCTCCTACAACAGCAAGCATGGCTGGTGCCCCGACTGCGTGGGTACGGGCGTGAAGCTGACCAAGGACCAGCGCAAGGTCTATGACGACACCTTGCTGGCCGAAGACAACCGTGGCCGCGAGGTGAAGTTTGAAGGCCAGGAAGTGGAAGACCTGGCCGAGGTAGAGTGCCCCAAATGCCACGGCACTCGTTTGAACGCCACGGCGCGTGCCGTGAAATTCCACGGCGTGGGCATTACCGATATTGCCCAGCTGTCGGTGAGCGATGTGCGCCAGTGGGTGCAAAAGCTGGCGCTTTCGGGGCGCGAATCTGATATTGCACGTGACCTGATTCCGGAGATTCAAAGCCGTCTGGAGTTCTTGGAAGAGGTCGGCCTGGGCTATCTGACGCTGGATCGTGGCGCGCCCACGCTCAGCGGGGGCGAGGCCCAGCGCATCCGCCTGGCCGCGCAGCTGGGCAGCAATCTGCAAGGCGTGTGCTATGTGCTGGATGAACCCACCATCGGCCTGCATGCGCGCGACAACCAGATTCTGCTGAATGCTCTACACAAGCTGGGCGACAAGGGCAACACCCTGGTGGTGGTGGAGCACGACGAAGACACGATTCGCCGCGCCGATCACGTGATCGATATCGGCCCCAGCGCCGGCATTCGCGGCGGCCGTCTGGTGGCGGAAGGCACGGTTCAGGACATCATGGATGCCGAAGACTCGGTCACCGGCCGCTATCTGTTGCATGCCATGCGCCACCCCTTCAAGCCACGTCTTTGGGTGGGCGAGGGTGAGCCGCCCAAAGTGGAGACTGCTATCAATGCAGAAGCTGCTAGCGCTGAGGATTCATTGGTTTCAGATAAAAAACCATCTAAAACCAAGAAAAAGAAAGCGCAAGCAGCTACTGAAACAGTAGTGACTGAAGAGAGTAACGCGCTGCACTGGCTGACGGTGCTGGGCGCGAATTTGCACAACTTGCAGAGCGTGGATGCGCGCGTACCGCTCAAGCGTTTGGTGGCCGTCACCGGCGTTTCTGGCTCTGGCAAGTCCACGCTGGCGCGTGATGTGCTGCTGACCAATGTGGCTGCCTGGGTGCAGCAGCGCTCGACCAAGGCTGGGCGTGATGCCATGGATGAAGGCAAGTCACCTGCGCTGGTGGGCTGCAAAGGAATCAAGGGCTTTGAGACGGTGGACCGTGTGCTTGAAGTGGATCAGACACCGATCGGCAAGACACCGCGCTCCTGCCCTGCGACCTATATCGGCTTCTGGGACACGATTCGCAAGCTGTTTGCCGAAACGCTGGAAGCCAAGGCGCGTGGCTATGCGGCGGGGCGTTTCAGCTTCAACACCGGCGAAGGGCGTTGCCCGGCCTGTGAAGGGCAGGGCGTGCGCACCATCGAAATGAGCTTTCTGCCCGATGTGAAAGTGCCTTGCGAGGTCTGCCACGGCGCGCGCTTCAACCCCGAAACACTGGCCGTGACCTGGCGAGGCAAAAGCATTGGTGAGGTGCTGCAGATGGAAGTGGATGAGGCCGTGGAGTTCTTCGCTTCCATGCCCTCGATTGCGCACCCGCTGCAGTTGCTCAAAGACGTGGGGCTAGGCTATCTCACGCTGGGCCAGCCTTCACCGACTTTGAGCGGTGGCGAGGCCCAGCGCATCAAGCTGGTGACCGAGCTGACCAAGGTGCGTGACGATATTGGCCGCCGGGGCCAGAAGGCGCCGCACACGCTGTACGTGCTGGACGAGCCCACCGTGGGCCTGCACATGGCCGATGTGGACAAGCTCATCCATGTGCTGCACCGGCTCGTTGATGGCGGCCACAGCGTGGTAGTCATCGAGCATGACCTTGACGTGATTGCCGAGGCGGACTGGATTATCGACTTAGGCCCCGAAGGCGGCAAGGAAGGTGGGCGCATCGTCGCCACGGGCACGCCCGAGGAACTGGTGAAAATCGGCACGCATACCGGCAAGGCGTTGGCACCGGTGCTGGCGCGAGTCTGATAGACAGCGCGGCGGGAGATTATTGAATCCAGCCGCCGCGCTTGGCATGAATGCGGGTCCAGCTGTCATCCAGGCGGCCCCCGTGAATCTCGCAAGCGGCCTGCTTGTTGTATGTGCTCTCCGTGACGATGCCGAAGGGGTTGACGATGGAAGCCCGCACCGGGATGGTGATGGTCAACACCCGCTGATCCTTGGTGAAGTCCAAATAGCGTGTGTCTGGCGGCAGCTGCATTTCTTTCTGGTACCAGGCCAGGCACATGCGTGCCTCTTGCTCGTACACAGACTGTGGAATATGTGCAGGAGGTGGAGCCAGAGGTGCGCTGGGCTGCTGTGGAAGATCGATTACTTTTGCGCTACCCGACAGCGGCGCTTGGAGTGTTGGAGTACTTGGAATGACCGTGGTGCTCGCGCCTGCCGGGCAAGGTATGTCCTGATACCAGGTTCGCCCGCCCTCGTCGCAGCGGGTGATTGCATATGCGCCGGGGCTCAGGGCCAGCAGCAAAAGCCAGGGCAGAAGGGATTTCATGGTGGAGTGTGCAAAGCCAGAACAGCGTTCATTGTGCATAGGTGCCGGAGTGCTTCTATGTCATGCTTTTCCATGAAAAAAGGCTGCCGAAAGGCAGCCTTTTTCGATTCGCGTGGCAATGCTTACTGAAAGCCCAGCGTATGCGGCAGCCAGGTCGACAGCTCGGGGATAAAGGTCAGCATGCACAGCACGATGAAGTGGGCCACCAGGAACAGTGGCATCTCGCGTGTCAGATCGGTGATCGATACCCGTGTGGCGACCGAGGTTACGAACAACAGGCCACCGACGGGCGGCGTGATCATGCCCAGTGTCAGGTTGACGATCACCACCATGGCAAAGTGCGTGGGGTCAATGCCCAGGGTAAAGGCAATGGGGGCCAGGATGGGCACCAGAATCATCACGCCGGGCAGTGGCTCCATGAAGATGCCGAAGACCAGCAGCAGAATGTTCACCGCGATCAGGAACATCACGGGCGAGAGCTCCCAGCTCACGATCAGCTCGGACAGGTACTGCGGAATGCCCTCCACCGTCAGCACCCAGGCAAAGGCGGCGGATGTCGCCATCACCAGCAGCACGGATGCCGTGAGCATGGCCGAGCGCGCCAGAATGCCGGGCAGGGCCGACCACTTGAGCGTGCGGTAAATCCACTTGCCGCAGATCAGCGCATAGAACACGGCAACTACGGAGGCCTCAGTGGGCGTGAAGATGCCAAAGCGGATGCCGACCACGATCAGCACGATGAGCATCAACGCAGGGATGGCCTTGAAGCTGTTGGCCCACATTTCGCGTGCGCTGGGGCGCGGCTCGGTGCTGCGGTAGTCGCGCTTTTTGCAGACCCACCAGTTCACGGCAGCCATGGCCAGCGCAATCAGAATGCCGGGGATAAAGCCCGCCATGAACAGCCCACCCACCGACACGTTTTCATCCTGCAGCGCATAGATGATCATGCTGACCGAGGGGGGAATGATGGGGCCGACGATGGCGGTACTGGCCGTCAGTGCCGAGGCGTAAGCGCGGCTGTAGCCGGCCTTGTCCATCATCTTGACCATCATGGAGCCGGGTCCGGCGGCATCAGCCAGGGCCGAGCCCGAGATGCCCGAGAACATGGTCAGCGACAGCACATTGGCATAGCCCAGACCGCCGCGCACATGACCGACAAACTGCGCGGCAAAGCGCAGCAGCACGGCAGTGAGCGCACCACCCGACATCAGCTCTGCGGCCAGAATGAAAAACGGCACGGCCATCAGCGGAAAGCTGTCGATGCCCGTGAACATTTCCTTGAAGACGATCAGCTGTGGATAACGTCCACCGACAAAGACCGCCAGCGCTGCCGAGATGGCCAGCGCAAAGGCCACCGGAAAGCCTAGCGTGAGCAGGACGACGATGGCAACAAATAAAGTGATACCCATGATGTTTCAGTCAATCAGTGATTCATGGCGTGCTGCATGAAACCGGCAGGCCGTAAGCGCGGGGCAGCGAGCAAGGGCCGCCCCGCAGCGAGGCTGTCGTTCCCCTCCCGCGCAGCGAGAGAGGGGGAAGGCGCGCGGCGACTCAGGGGGTGTTTCATATCGACGCGGCTGCATCGGCGTCCATTTCGTCGGACTCCGCGAAGCGGCCTGAGGTGATGTATCCCTTGGCAATGAACAGCAGGTGAATCAGCATCAGCACAAAGCCCACGGGCATGGCGCCGTAGATATAGGAAATCGGGATGTCCGTCGCAGCGGTGGTTTGAAAACGCGTGGCATACACGTACTGCGATGAGGTGATGGTCATCACCACAAAGAACACGATCAGACTGATGACTACGACGGCACGCAGAACCTGTGCCTTGCGGGTGCTGACGGCACGGTGCAGATTGTCGATGGCCACGTGGCCGCCAAAGCGCAGCACCAGACCAGCACCCAGAAAGGTGACCCAGATCATCATGTGGCGGGCGACCTCTTCGGCCCAGACGATGGAGTCACCCGTGGTGTAGCGCAGCACCACGTTCGCAAAAACGATGCAGGCCATGGCCAGCAGCAGCACGATGAGCAGCCAGCGATTGCAGGCGACCAGAGTGCGTTCGATACGATCAAGCATAGGGAGTAAGGCGTCATGGATGACGCGCAGTGAGAGTGCCGTACTGAGGGGCAAGAGCAGGACGGCTGCATGGGCAGTGCCTGAAGTGGATGCGGCCCCCTAGACGGAAAAGCCGGTGACGAGGGCCACCGGCTGCGGACTCAGCCCTGAATTACTTCACGGCAGTGATGGCGTCCAGCGTCTTCTGGCCGAACTTCTTGGCGTATTCCTTGTAGGCGGGCTCCAGCGCGGTACGGAAAGCGGCCTGGTCCACCTTCTCCACAACCTTCATGCCATTGGCCTTGGCCTCTTCCACGCCCTTTTTCTCCACGGTGTCCACAAAGGCGCGCGATGCCAGTGCCCCCTTCTTGGCGGCTTCGGTGAAGGCCGTCTTTTGCGCGGCATTCAGCGAGCCCCAGAACGAGGGCGAGACGATCAGCGCCATGGGGGCGTAGACGTGAGAAGTCAGCGTCAGGTGCTTTTGCACTTGCCACAGCTTGGTGGATACCAGCACGGAGATAGGGTTCTCCTGGCCGTCAATCGTGCCCTGCTGGAGCGCGCCGATCACCTCGGGCCAGGACATGGGGGTGGGCGATGCGCCCAGCGTGCGGAAGGCCGTGATGTGCACGGGGTTCTCGGTCACGCGGATCTTCAGCCCCTTGAGATCGGCCACGCCATTGACGGCATGCTTGTTGTTGCTCAGATGGCGAAAGCCTTGCTCACCCCAGGACAGAGCCACCAGGCCGCGCTTTTGGAACTGGGCCAGCAGGTCTTGACCAAAAGCGCCGTCCATCACCGCACGGGCGTGTTGCGTGTCGCGGAACAGAAAGGGAATATCGACCACGCCCACGGCAGGCACAAAGTTGCTCAAAGCGCCGGTGGAGACAATGGCGGCTTCCACAGTGCCCAGTTGCAGGCCTTCGATCAGCTCACGCTCGCCACCCAGTGCAGAGGCGGGAAACTGCTTGAATTTGTAGGCACCGTTCGTGCCTTTTTCCACGCCTTCGGCCCAGGCATTGGCGGCGGCGCCGTAATGGGAGTTGACGGCCAGCGCATAGCCAATCTTGACTTCCTTGCCCTGGGCAAAAGCGCTGGCGGCGGTCAAAGCAGTCGTAGCTGCCACGGCCGTGGCGACGAAGGTGCGGCGAATCATGCGCATGGTGTTGGTCTCTCTGAAATGTTTTGAAATGAATTAAAAATTGTAGTGAGTACCAACAGTGGGTTTTTACGCATATGACGGTCGTCTTTTGCGTTTGATTACATCGCAGTTTGCGATGGCTTGCTGAAGCAGACGCAATGCTTTTCGCGCTTTATGTGACCGGCATTCCTGATGGCATTGATGCCCCTGGTGCATTCCTCTAGCTATGAAAAAAGCCCGCAGTAGCAAGACTTGCGGGCTTTATTTTGAGAGCGGGTAGCGCTTGATTGGTAATGATTTCAAATGTTTTTAATACTGAATTCAATTGCCAGTAAGCGCAAGGCGCTCTTATTTTTGAGATGTCAGAATCTGTTCGACCAGCTGCACAAAACCATCGCCGCGCTCGGCCTGGGTGACATAGCGGGGCAGGTGCTTGAGCTGGGGTACAAAGCGCTCGATATTGGCCACGCCCACCGACAGGGGAACGCTCTGGAACATGAGCTGGTCGTTGGTCGAATCGCCGATATAGATCCACTGGCCCAGCGTGGTGTCCAGGTTGATGTCGAATAGCTCGCGCACGATCCAGCGCGCGCCTTCGAGCTTGTTGTGATCGCCAAACCAGCCGTTGATATGGATGGAGCTGACGGTGGCATTCATGCCGGCAGCCTTCATGATGGCCACGCACTCATCGATCTGTGCCTGGGGCATGTGCGTGAACTCGCTGTGATCCACAGCGATATCGCATTCGCGGCCGGCAGAGTCGGTGGCGCGCTTGGCACCGGGCACCGTGGCTTCGATCTGCTCCAGCACCTGCTGCATGCGGGCAAAGTTGCGGGCACGCTCGGCATCGCCTTGCTGATAGAGCTTGTCCAGACCGCCTTGGGCATTGCGGCGCAGGGCCACGGCCCCGTTTTCGGCCACGATGGAATCCACGGGCCAGGCCGAAGCAAAAGGCACGCTCCAGCCCACGGGGCGGCCGGTGATGGGTACGACCTTCAGCCCCGCACTCTTGAGGCGTGCAATGGCGGCCACCACATGCTCGGGCACTACGCCATCGGTGGTCAGGGTGTCGTCGATATCGGTCAGCACGCCCAACAGGTTCTGGGGGACCGGCAGTTCAGACAAAGGGCGCAGAAATTCTTGGCTCACAACAAACTCTCAATACAGGGCAGATAACGCTGGAACTGGGAGTGGCCCAACGGCGGGACGCCGAGCAAGGGCCGCCCCGCAGCGAGGGCGTCGTCCCCCTCCGGCGAAGCCAGAGAGGGGGAAGGCGCGAAGCGCCTCAGGGGCTGAGCACACTCAGTTCGCACTGCCCAGGCTCAATCCAGCGTGTTCGCGCAGCGGGTGGAAATGAATCTTGGGGAATCGTTCCTGCGCCAGTCGCACGTCGTACGGGCTGGTGCACAAAAAGGCCAGCGTGTCGGCCGCGTCGTGCGCCAGGCGCATGGGGTAGGCGGCTTCAAACTGGCGCAGCTCGGCGGGGGTGTCCGCCGTGATCCAGCGTGCGCCGGTGTACTGGCAGCCTTCCAGACGCACATCGCAGTCGTACTCGGTCTTGAGGCGGTGCTGCACCACTTCAAACTGCAGCTGACCCACGGCGCCCAGCAGCATATTGCCGCCGACATCGGGCTTGAACACCTGAATCGCGCCTTCTTCGCCCAGTTGCATCAGGCCTTGCTGCAGCTGCTTGGTGCGCAGCGGGTTCTTGAGCACAACGGTCATGAACATTTCGGGCGCAAAGAAGGGCAGGCCGGTGAACTGCAGGTTGGGGCCGTCGGTGATGGAGTCACCCAGCTGCACGCCGCCGTGAATGGTGAAGCCGATGATGTCGCCTGCGTAGGCCTCGTCCACGGCCTCGCGGCGCTGCGACATGAAGGTCACCACAGAGGTGGGGCGCAGTTCCTTGCCGGTGCGCTGCACCTTCATCTTCATGCCGGGCGTGTACTTGCCGCTGGCCACGCGCACAAAGGCGATGCGGTCGCGGTGGTTGGCGTCCATATTGGCCTGCACCTTGAACACCACGCCGGCAAAGCCTTTGTCTTCAGGCTTGATGATTTTTTCTTCGCGCTGGCGGTTCACTTCGGTGAAGGCGACGCGCGGGCCGGGCGGGGGCGACATGTCGACCACGGCGTTCAGCACTTCCATCACACCAAAGTTGTTCACACCCGAGCCGAAGAACACGGGCGTGAGCTTGCCGGCCAGGAAGGCTTCATGGTCCCACTCGGCCGATGCGCCCTGGGCCAGCTCCATCGATTCGATGGCATCGTCATAGGCCTTGCCAAAGCGGGTACGCAGCTTGTCGACTTCGGTCAGCGGAATGACTTCAAAGTCTTCGGGGCGCTTTTCGCTGCCGGCGGCAAACACGGTCATGGTCTGCGTCTGCAGATTGATGATGCCGCCAAAGCTCTTGCCCTGACCCACAGGCCAGGTGATGGGGCAGCAGGGCATGCCCAGCTCGCGCTCCACTTCGTCCATGATGTCCAGCGGGTCGCGCACTTCACGGTCGAACTTGTTGACGAAGGAGATGATGGGCGTGTCGCGCTGGCGGCAGACCTCGATCAGGCGGCGGGTCATGGCTTCCACACCGTTGGCCGCGTCAATCACCATCAGCGCGGAGTCCACGGCCGTCAGCACGCGGTAGGTATCTTCCGAGAAGTCCTTGTGGCCGGGGGTGTCGAGCAGGTTGATCACATGGTCGCGGTAGCTCATCTGCATCACCGACGAAGCCACCGAGATGCCGCGCTGCTTTTCGATCTCCATCCAGTCCGAAGTCGCGTGGCGCGAGGCCTTGCGGCCCTTGACAGCACCGGCAATCTGGATCGCGCCCGAGAACAGCAGCAGCTTTTCGGTCAGCGTGGTCTTACCCGCGTCCGGGTGGGAGATGATGGCGAACGTACGACGGCGCCGGGTTTCTGGGGCGTATGACACAGTATTGAGAGCTGTAAATACAGCCGGAGAACGCCGGCTGTGACAACAAAAGGTGCAGCGGTCCGCTTGCTGCACAAGGTCTGCGTCCCTTGGGAGCAGGCCTGTGAATAAGGCTTGAGGGCGCTTATTTTAGCGGCAGGGGCAATTCATGGAAGCAGCCCGGAAATGACGGCATGCCGCAGTTGCAGCCGAATGCCGGTGCTCCCCTTGCCCCCGGGACATGGGGAGCACAATAGAGAGTGTCTCTTTAGCGTGCCTCTTTTCCGGCCTTTGTCCGTCAACCATGAACCGTGTTCTGCAGGATGTGAATGCATCCGACCCTGCCCAGCCTTGCGCACTCCCTGCCCCGGTGTGGATCAAGCGCGGTTCTGCCGATTACTGGCGTGTCAGCGTGGCCTTGTTCTTGGCGGGCTTTGCCACTTTCTCGCTGCTGTACTGCGTGCAGCCTCTGCTGCCTGAGCTGGCTCACACCTTTGCCATCAGCCCAGGCCAGAGCGCGCTGGCGCTGTCGGTGTCCACGGCTTGCTTGGCTGGCTCCATCGTGCTTGCGGGGGCGTTGTCCGAGGGGCTGGGGCGACGCAAGCTGATGTTTGTCTCCATGGCGCTGGCGGCGCTGTGCAATCTGCTGGCCTCATTTCTGCCGCAGTGGCATGCATTGCTGGCCGCCCGGGCACTGGAGGGGCTGCTGCTGGGCGGTGTGCCCGCTGTGGCCATGGCCTATCTGTCTGAAGAGATCGATCCGCCAGGTCTGGGCTTTGCCATGGGCCTGTATGTGGGCGGCACGGCCTTGGGCGGCATGCTGGGTCGTGTGGGGATGAGCGCCATGACGGAGTTCTGGGGCTGGCGCCATGCGCTGGCGGCGCTGTCGGTGCTGGACTTGCTGGCTGCGCTGGGCTTTGTCTGGCTGCTGCCCAACTCACGCAACTTCATCAAGAAAACCGGGCTGGGTGCGCGTTATCACCTGCAGGCCTGGGGGCGACACTTGCATCACAAAGGGCTGGCGCTGCTGTTTCTGATTGCCTTTGGGCTGATGGGTGTTTTTGTCAGCATCTACAACTACGCCGGCTTTTTATTGAGTGCCGCTCCGTACAGCTTGAGCCAGCTTCAGATCAGCCATATCTTCTATGCCTATCTGTTTGGCATGGTGGCTTCGCCCGTAGCGGGTGGGCTGGCTGACAGGCTGGGCCGTGGCCCGGTGCTGATTGCCGGTGCACTGCTGATGGCGGCAGGTGTGGTGCTGACGCTGTTTGAGCCACTGGCAGTCATCGTCACTGGCATTGTTTTGCTGACGGCTGGTTTCTTTGTCGCGCACTCGGTGGCCAGCGGCTGGGTCGGACGACTGGCGCAGCAGTCCAAAGGCCATGCATCGTCGCTCTACCTCTGGGGCTATTACATGGGATCCAGCGTGCTGGGGGCCGGGGCAGGCTGGTTCTGGTCGCGCTGGGGCTGGACGGGCGTGGGCAGCGTGGCCTTGGCTGTGCTGGCGCTGGTGAGTGCCCTGACGCTGCGCGTGCAGTGGCTGTCGGTTCAGGCGGCAAAGGAGCAAAAGGCGGCCCGGCAGTGATTGGCCTGAGCCGCGTCGGTTATCGCCCGGCAGGCTGCAAGGGGATTCCCTTATAATCGCCGACCATCCGAGGAGCGTTGCAGTGCTTTTTCAAGCACGAGGCTCGGATTCCATCCCGCAACGACGCTCACCCACGCTTTCTGTGCGGTGAGACTGCATTTTCCTGTCCCCGCAGAACGTGGTTTTTCATTCATTTTTTGGAGAAAACCATGAACGCTGCTGTGCGCTTCAACCCCGCTGACTCGGCCATTACCGACATTTCCCTGGCCGACTGGGGCCGCAAGGAAATCAAGATTGCCGAAACCGAAATGCCCGGCCTGATGGCCATCCGCGAAGAGTTTGCTGCTGCCCAGCCCCTGAAGGGCGCGCGCATCACCGGCTCGCTGCACATGACCATCCAAACGGCTGTGCTGATCGAGACATTGAAGGACTTGGGCGCCGAAGTGCGCTGGGCGTCTTGCAACATCTTCTCGACCCAAGACCACGCCGCTGCGGCCATTGCTGCGAC
Organism: Comamonas sp. FUJ_7; assembly: GCF_057369555.1. Taxonomy (NCBI): domain Bacteria; kingdom Pseudomonadati; phylum Pseudomonadota; class Betaproteobacteria; order Burkholderiales; family Comamonadaceae; genus Comamonas; species Comamonas sp. FUJ_7. The sequence goes on along the minus strand of NZ_JBXXZI010000004.1, from coordinate 286,137 downwards.
AGGCACTCCCGTGTTTGCCATCAAGGGCGAGTCGCTGGAAGACTACTGGGACTACACCCACCGCATCTTTGAATTCGGCGCTGCTGGCACCGACAACGAAGGCCCCAACATGATCCTGGACGACGGCGGCGATGCGACCATGCTGCTGCACCTGGGTCAAAAGGCCGAGAAGGATCTGTCCGTGCTGGCCAACCCCGGCTCGGAAGAAGAAAAAATCGTCTTTGCCGCCATCAAGGCCAAGCTGGCGGTGGACCCCACCTGGTACACCCGCAAGTCCGCCCAAATTTTGGGCGTGACCGAAGAAACCACCACCGGTGTGCACCGCCTGAACGAAATGTCGGCCAACGGCAGCCTGCTGTTCCGCGCGATCAACGTGAACGACTCGGTAACCAAGTCCAAGTTTGACAACCTGTACGGCTGCCGCGAATCGCTGGTCGACGGTATCAAGCGCGCCACCGACGTGATGATCGCGGGCAAGGTCGCTTGCGTGGCTGGTTACGGTGACGTGGGCAAGGGCTGCGCCCAAGCACTGCGCGCTTTGAGCGCCCAAGTGTGGGTGACAGAAATCGACCCGATCAACGCGCTGCAAGCCGCCATGGAAGGCTACAAGGTCGTGACCATGGAATATGCCGCCGACAAGTGCGACATCTTCGTGACCACTACCGGCAACAAGGACATCATCCGCCACGAGCACATGGTCGCCATGAAGGACCAGGCCATCGTCTGCAACATCGGTCACTTCGACAATGAAATCGACGTGGCTTCGATCGAGAAGTACGAGTGGGAAGAAGTCAAGCCCCAGGTCGACCAGATCAAGTTCCCTGACGGCAAGAAGATCACCCTGCTGGCCAAGGGCCGTCTGGTGAACCTGGGTTGCGCTACCGGCCACCCCTCGTTCGTGATGAGCGCATCGTTTGCCAACCAGACCATCGCCCAGATCGAGCTGTTCACACGCCCCGAAGCCTACGAAGTGGGTAAGGTCTACGTGCTGCCCAAGCTGCTGGACGAAAAGGTGGCACGCCTGCACCTGAAGAAGGTCGGCGCGATGCTGACCGAGCTGACCGATGAGCAAGCCGCTTACATCGGTGTGAAGAAGGAAGGCCCTTACAAGCCGGAGACATACCGCTACTGATCGTAGCGGTCACCCCCTGAGGCGCTTTGCGCCTTCGCCCCTCTCTCTACGCGCTTCGCGCTAGGGGAGGGGGACAGCACCTTCGCCGCGAGGCGGCTCTTGCTCGCTGTCCTGAGCTTGGAGCGCGCCTGTATCGAAGCTGTGTTAATTTATTTGATAGCTTCTTGCGCTTGTCAGTCATTGGTTTCAGATGGATATCTATCTGAATGGCAAGCAAGACAAGCGCAAGCAGCTATCTAAAAAGATTTCTTTTGCCCGCTGCACCTCTGTGCAGCGCCTGGCGCCGGTTTATTTCAAAGGAAGCGACGCTATGCGCGCAGATGTTTTTTTGGTGGATGCTGGTCATGCCTCTACGCGCTCTCAAGCCCAGCGCCTGATTGCTTCGGGCGTGGAGTGGCGCCTGACGCCGCTGGCTCCTTGGAAAAAGGTCGTCAAAAACGGTGACGATATTCCTGCGGGCGCAGAGCTGAACCTGCTCGATGCCGCAGAGGCCAAGTACATCTCGCGTGGCGGGCTCAAGTTGGAAGGGGCGCTGGCTGCCACAGGCATCTCGGTCAAGGGACTGCGCTGCCTGGATGTGGGGCAGAGCACCGGCGGCTTTACCGACTGCCTGCTGCAGGCCGGTGCCGCGCAGGTCATCGGCATCGATGTGGGCCACAGCCAGTTGCATGAGCGTCTGCGCAGCGACGAGCGCGTGATCTGTGTCGAGAGCTTTAACGCTCGCACGCTGACGCCCGAGTCGCTGGAGCAAGCCTGCGATGAAGCGCTGTGCGAAGTCATCGAGGAAGAGGAAGACAACGACACCCAGCCCGTTGCGCCCTATGCATGGATGCGCAATGGCGGGCAGATCGACGAAGACTACGACGACAGCGATGACGCCAAGGAGCAAGACGTAGAAGCCTTCAAGGCCGAGCGCGCCGCCAAGGCCAAGGCTCGCGCCGAGGGCTTGGCTCCCGTGGAAATGCGCCGCCGCGAAGGCACTGAAAACATCGATATCACGCCTGCATTCGATTTTGTTTGCGGCGATGTATCTTTTATCTCGCTGACACTGGTGCTGCCTGCCGTGGTGCAGACTCTCAAGCCCCATGGTCAGCTGCTGATGCTGGTCAAGCCTCAGTTCGAGCTGCAGCCCGGCCAGATCGGCAAGGGCGGCATTGTGCGCGAACCGGCTTTGTATGGCGAAGTGGAAAAGCGCATTCGCGACTGCCTCGCCGGGCTGGGCCTGACGGTCAAGCAATGGCTGGATTCTCCCATTGAAGGCGGCGACGGCAATCACGAGTTCTTCGTTTGGGCCGAGCAAGGTGCTGAAATCAAAGCACCGGTCGCGGCTGCTGCAGATGAGGCCGTGGCAGCCAAACCGGTGGTCAAGTCCGCCGCCAAGCGCCCCTCGCGTGCCGACATCAAGGCCGAGCGTGCCAAGCAGGAGCTGTATGCCGACCCGGAAGCGGCCAGCTTTGGTCAGCCCGGCCCAGGCCGCAGCAAGCAGAAAAAGCGCAACGAGCGCTGAGCTTTCAGTGCAGCGTGCACTGGGCTAGCAAGTAACGAATGCCAAGGCTTGCAGGCCTTGGCCATATCCACAGAATCCTGAGACAAGAGCCGTCATGAGTTTTCCCGTCAGCTTCGAGTTTTTCCCCACCAAGACGCCCGAGGGCGCGGCCAAGCATGTGGCTACGCGTCAGGCGCTGTATGCACGCAAGCCCCAGTTTTGCTCCGTGACCTATGGCGCGGGCGGTTCCACGCAGTCGGGTACGTTTACCATGGTGCGCGACATTCAGAACGAGGGCGTGAGCGCAGCTTCGCACTTCTCTTGCATCGGTGCCACGCATGAATCGGTGCGCACTGAGTTGAGCGAACTCAAGGCCATGGGCGTCAATCGCATCGTGGCCTTGCGCGGCGATTTGCCCAGTGGTTATGGCTTAGGCGGCGAGTTCCATTACGCCAGTGATCTCGTGGCTTTTGTGCGACGCGAGTTTGGCGATTGGTTCCATATCGAAGTGGCTGCTTACCCGGAAACCCATCCCCAGGCTAAGTCCCCACGCAGCGATCTTGATGCATTTGTTGCTAAAGTTCGCGCTGGTGCTGATTCCGCCATCACCCAGTACTTCTACAATGCCGACGCATACATGCGCTTTGTGGATGAGGTGAAGGCTCTGGGACTGGACATTCCTGTCGTGCCCGGAATCATGCCGATTACCAGCTCTACACAGCTGATGCGCTTCTCGGATGCATGTGGTGCCGAGATTCCGCGCTGGATTCGTCTGCGTCTGCAGGCGTACGGAGATGACACTGCTTCCATTCGTGAGTTCGGTCTGGATGTCGTGACTCATCTATGTGAACAGTTGCGCAGCCAGGGTGCCCCGGGCTTGCACTTTTATACGATGAATCAGAGCGTCGCCACTCTGGAGATCTGCGACCGTCTGGGTCTGTAAGCCACAAGCTTGCAGGCAGCTTGGCGGGCTGTCTTGGGCGGCTCTCACTTGAGTTTTCAAGGAGATTGCGCCCGTGAAATATCTTTTTTGGCGTCCGCGTTGTTGTCAGTGGATGGGCCTTGCTGTGGTCACTGTTGCCATGGCGGGCTGCGCCCCGTTGCCTGAACAAACGGCAGAGCCAGCCCCTGCTCTGCACAGTCCTGCCCGAAAGGCGGCGCAGCCTAGCGTGTCTGCCTCCATGCTGCCCGATGCCTATGCGCGCAGCAACTATCGGGACAAGGGGCTGGGCGTCAAGGCCAACAAGCCTGTGGATGCCGACTCTGCAGACCTGCCCGAAGACAGCAACAAATACGAACTCAGCCCCCCTCGCGAGAGCGATCAGTCCGGGCTTGCCTCCTGGTACGGCGGCAAGTTCCATGGCCGCAAGACCGCCAGCGGCGAGCGCTTTGACACCATGGACATGACGGCGGCGCACAAGACGCTGCCTTTTGGTACGCGTGTCTGCGTACGCAGCTCCGTTACGGGCAAGAGCGTAGTGGTGCGCATCAATGATCGCGGGCCTTTTGCGCCTGGCCGCATCATTGACCTGAGCAAGGCCGCCGCGCAGGAGCTGGGCATGCTGGGCCTGGGCATCAAGCCGGTGGAGCTGTGGCAGCTGGAAGAGGACGAGGACGAATGTCCCGCGACGCTCAATGCCTCTGCGAAGAAGCGCCACCCCAGTGCAGCGAAGGGAGCATCGGCTTCCAAGGTCCGGGCAGCATCTTCCAGACGTCCGGTGCGCCAAGCATCACAGACAGCGAAGAAAAAGCGTTGATCTGAGCGGACTACTTTCCTTCTGCTTCGCTGGCCTTCGGCAAGGCCAGTTGGCCTGTGAGTCCTTTGTGGACTGACACGACTGAGCAAGCCATGGACTTGCGCTTGGAACGAAGCGCAAAGCCGCAGGCATTTCAGACGTGTACGAAAAGGCGAACAACCATGTGTCCATGGTTGTTCTGGAAGCTCTTAGCCACCCGACTCCAGAGTGAAAGCGGCATTGCCATCCTGGCCCAGCAGCTTGACCAGTTGCGGCATGGCCGGCTTGAGCTGATCTTTCAGGTTGAAAGGCGGGTTGATCAGGAACATGCCGCTGGCAGGCAGACCGCCGCGCTCGGAGGTCTTGTTGCTCTTGACCGTCAGCGTGGCATGCAGCCAGCTCTTGCTGGCCTTGGTAGCCATGGTTTTCAGGCGCTTGGGCAGATCGTGGGCTTCGGGGCGCGGAATGATGGGGTACCAGACGGCGTAAGTGCCGGTGGGAAAGCGCTTGAGGCTGTCGGCCACCATGTCCAGCACGCGGCCGTAGTCGGTCTTCAATTCATAGCTGGGGTCGCACAGCAGCAGTGCTCGGCGAGAAGGCGGGGGCAAGAATTTCTTCACTCCCTCAAAGCCGTCTTCCAGCAAGATGGCGACCTGGCGCTTGACCTCCAGCTGAGCCATGTTGCCGGCCAGCGAGCGCATGTCTGTGGGGTGCAGCTCGAAGGCTTTGAGGCGGTCATGGCCGCGCAGCAACGACTGGGTGATGAAGGGAGAGCCGGGGTAGTTGCGCAGCGCATTGCCCTGGTTGAAGCTGCGCACCGTCTGCATGTAGTTCTGCAGCACAGGAGCCAGCTCGGACTCCTTGGCGGCGGCCAGGCGCAGGATGCCGTCCTCGGCTTCGCCGCTCTTGCTGGCGTAGTCGCCGTCAAGACGGTACAGGCCGGCACCGCCGTGGGTGTCGAGCACCGTCAGCGCAGCCTCTTTTTGGGTGAGGTATTGCACGGTGGCGATCAAAACGGTGTGCTTGAGCACATCGGCGTGATTGCCGGCATGGAAGGCGTGGCGGTAACTGAACATAGAGACGGATGGTAACCAGCAGGGCAAGAGGGGAACAGCACTTTTTACCCTGTGGCTCTAAAGGCTGTTGGCGCCTGTGTGCACAGAGGAGAACAGGTCCTGTGGGGGCTGTTTCACAACAAGTGACTTCACGAAAAAACGCAGCTTCTGGCGTTTTTGTATAATGGCGGGCTTCGCAGCGATTTTATGGTTCCCGCGGCGAAGGCTTGGACTTTAGTTCGAGTAACCCCGCCTAAGAGGCTTCCTTTAAAAGACCTGTCTTTTTTGAGAAGAAGCACCGACCGCGGAAAAGGGACCGCCAAACCCTCTTTGAAAGAGAAAACTCATGTCTACATTCAGCGCAAAGCCCGCTGAGGTGCAACACGAGTGGTTTGTGATTGACGCCACCGATAAGGTGCTCGGACGTGTCGCCAGCGAAGTGGCACTCCGTCTGCGCGGCAAGCACAAGGCCATTTACACACCTCACGTTGACACCGGTGACTACATCGTCATCATCAACGCCTCCAAGCTCAAGGTCACTGGCACCAAGAACCTGGACAAGGTGTACTACCGTCACTCCGGTTTCCCCGGTGGCATCACTGCTACCAACTTCCGCGACCTGCAAGCCAAGTTCCCTGGCCGTGCGCTCGAGAAGGCCGTCAAGGGCATGCTGCCCAAGGGTCCTCTGGGCTACGCCATGATCAAGAAGCTGAAGGTTTACGGCGGTGCTGAGCACCCCCATACCGCACAGCAGCCTAAGGCTCTGGAAATCTAAGGAGACCTAGATGATTGGTGATTGGAACAACGGTACAGGCCGTCGCAAGTCTAGCGTCGCTCGTGTTTTCCTGAAGAAGGGCTCCGGCAAGATTACTGTGAATGGCAAGGACATTCAGCAGTACTTCGGTCGCGAAACCTCCATCATGATCGCGAAGCAGCCTCTGGCTCTGACCGAAAACCTGGAAACTTTCGACATCCAGATCAACGTCCACGGTGGCGGCGAATCTGGTCAGGCTGGCGCAGCCCGTCACGGCATCACACGTGCCCTGATCGACTATGACGCAGCTCTGAAGCCCGTCCTGAGCCAAGCCGGCTTTGTGACTCGCGATGCTCGTGAAGTCGAACGTAAGAAGGTCGGTCTGCACTCCGCACGCCGTGCCAAGCAGTTCTCGAAGCGTTAATTCGTTTCTGCTGCAGAAAGGCTCTTTGGAGCCTTTCCCACAAAAAAGCCGCTCCGGATGCAAATTCAGGGCGGTTTTTTTGTGGGTTGCCGCCGTGTTCAAGGACTGCAAGCAATGTCCCCACTTGCTCTGGCGACAAAGAAAAGCGGCCTGAATTCCCGAGCCCCTTGCTGTACCATTTCGAGCAATCAAGAAACTACGGAGTAATGCCATGAGCGCCGTTGCTGAAACCACGACTACCGAAATGCCTTCCCCCATCGTCTTCACCGACAGCGCTGCTGCCAAGGTGGCCGATCTGATCGCCGAAGAAGGCAACCCTGACCTGAAGCTGCGCGTGTTCGTGCAGGGCGGTGGTTGCTCCGGTTTTCAGTACGGTTTCACTTTCGATGAAATCACCAACGACGACGACACCACCATGACCAAGAACGGTGTCTCGCTGCTGATCGACTCGATGAGCTACCAGTACCTGCTGGGCGCAGAGATTGACTACAAGGAAGACCTGCAAGGCGCTCAGTTCGTGATCAAGAACCCCAATGCCACCACTACCTGTGGCTGTGGCTCCAGCTTCTCGGTCTAAGTCTTTGCGTTGATGCCAGACACAGGGCCAGTAGCGCAAGTCTGGCATCCGCACATCATTGAAGCCGCTGTTTTTCAGCGGCTTTTTTGTTTTTGAATTTCGGAGTTGCCCATGGGTGAGACACCCGCCATGCACAGCAGTGCACCCCACAAAGAGAGATTGCTGTGGCTAGTGGCCATCGGTTTTTTCATGCAGTCACTGGATGCGACGATTCTCAACACAGCCTTGCCTGCCATGGCACGGGAGCTGGGCGAGAGCCCGATGAAGATGCAGTCCGTCATCGTGGCCTATGCGCTGACTACGGCCATGCTGATTCCAGCTACGGGCTGGGTGGCTGATCGCTTTGGCACAAGGCGTGTGTACGGCTGGGCGATTGCCTTGTTTGTGCTGGGATCTGTGCTGTGCGCGCTCTCGCCTAGCCTGCCGTTTCTGATCGCGGCGCGGGTGGTGCAGGGCGTGGGCGGGGCCATGATGCTGCCGGTGGGGCGCTTGGCCGTGCTGCGTACCTACCCGCGTGGCGAGTTCATCCGGGCCATGAGCTTTATTGCCATTCCCGGCCAGGTCGGGCCGCTGTTGGGGCCGACCTTGGGCGGCTGGATGGTGGAGTACGCCAGCTGGCACTGGATCTTCTGGATCAACGTCCCTGTGGGGCTGATCGGGCTGTGGGCCACCTGGCGCTGGTTCCCGCGTAATGCTCCCATAGTGATTCGCAGCTTTGACGGTGCTGGTTACGCCATGCTGGCCTTTGGGATGGTGGCGATTTCCATCGCACTTGATGGTATGTCGGGCATGGGGCTGGGCATGGCGCTGGTCGTGGTGCTCATGGTGTTTGGCCTGGCCAGCCTGGCCAGCTACTGGATGCATGCGCTGCGCGTGGAAGAGCCTTTGTTTGCTCCGGGCCTGTTCAAGGTGCGCTCGCTGCGAGTGGGGTTGCTGGGCAATCTGTTCACACGCTTTGGCAGCGGCGCCGCGCCGTTTCTGATTCCGCTGATGCTGCAGGTAGGCCTGCAGATGTCGCCCATGAACGCCGGCATGATGATGCTGGCCACGGTCATCGGCTCCATGCTGGTCAAGCGCATTGCGGTGCGCACCGTGCAGCGCTTTGGCTACAAGCGGGTGCTGCAGGTCAACTCGGTCATGCTGGCCATCATGCTGGCCTCGTTCGGGCTGGTGGTGCCGGGCACACCGATCTGGGTGCTGCTGGTGCAGATGTTCATCTTTGGGGGCTTCAACTCCATGCAGTTCTCTGCCATGAACTCGGTCACGCTCAAGGACATGGAGGGCGAATTTGCCAGCAGCGGCAACAGCCTGCTGTCCATGGTGCAGATGCTGGCCATGAGTATGGGGGTGGCGCTGGCTGGGGCCTTGCTGACAGGCTTCAGTGATATGTGGCCAGGCCAGGCCGATGAGCGCATGCTGGCCATTCGGGCCACTTTTGCGACGGTGGCCCTGATGACACTGGCGGCTACGCTGGTGTTCAGTCAGCTCGATAGCGATGAACCGGTGCGACCTGCTCCTGATGGTGGTGATGCCTAAAGAAAATTGATAGCTTATGGCGCTTGTCATCTCTTGATTTCAGAGATGAATCTATTTGAGATCAAGATTTATAAAGCGCTTCAAGCTATCAAATTGATTAGTTTGAAGATGGGGCTTTGCTGTAAGCCCGTCTCCGCATTAACCCGGGTGAAAGCGCATTTTCTGCGGGTTCTCCCTTGATTTGTGGCGCAAATATATGCAGGGCTGCATAGCCGCTATGAGCGCTGCGATATGAGAAGCCGCAAGAGCACGCGTAGTCTTGCCATATTGACAAATGCCGCGTGTTGAATTCATCTTGCACGCAGGCACTTCTTCTCATTTCAGCACCACGATCATGAGTCATAGCCCGAACACACAGCCCATACGCTTCTTCCACCGTGGCGAGGTGGTGGAAGTGCAAGGCCCGCACCCCACACGCTCCGTGCTGCAATGGCTGCGCGAGGATGCGCACTGCACGGGCACCAAGGAAGGCTGCAACGAAGGCGACTGCGGCGCCTGCACCGTCGTCATCGGTGAGCTGGCCGAAGCCGGTGATACCCAGGCCATCAACGGCTTGCGTCTGCAGACCGTCAACGCCTGCATTCAGTTTCTGCCCAGCCTGCACGGCAAGGCCTTGTTCACAGTGGAAGACCTCAAGCGCCAGTGCGAAGGCGCATCCGCCTGTGCCAGCAAGCCTGCAGTCCAGTCACTGCACCCTGTGCAGCAGGCCATGGTGGACTGCCACGGCTCGCAATGCGGCTTCTGCACGCCCGGCATCGTGATGACGCTGTGGTCGGCCTACGAGCATCACCAGCAGCAAGGCAGCGAACCTTCGCGCCAGCAGCTGGCCGATGAGCTGTCGGGCAATCTGTGCCGCTGCACGGGCTACCGCCCCATTCTGGATGCTGGCCAGCGCATGTTTGATCTGCCTGCCGTGCGCCTGGATGCCGTGCCCGTGGTGGCGGCGCTGCAAGGGCTGCGCAGCGAGGCCGGGCTGCACTACGCGGCGGTGCAGAACACGCGTACCGATCACTTTCACGCACCACGTACGCTGGACGAACTGGCAAGTCTGTGCGAGGCCAAGCCCAAGGCGCGCATCGTGGCGGGCTCCACCGACGTGGGGCTGTGGGTCAACAAGCAGTTTCGTGATTTGGGCGACATGATTTATGTCGGGGATGTGGCCGAGATGAAGCGCATTGAGGTGCGCCAGAGTGTGGAAGGTGGTGCAGAAGGCGCAGAGCTGTATATCGGCGCTGGCGCCTCGCTGGAAGCGGCCTGGACTGCGCTGGTGGCGCGTGTCCCCAGCCTCACCGATGTGTGGCTGCGTTTTGCCTCGCTGCCCATCCGTCATGCCGGCACCATGGGCGGCAATGTGGCCAATGGCTCGCCGATTGGCGACTCACCGCCGGTGCTGATGGCGCTGGATGCGCAGATAGAGCTGCGCAAGGGCGAGCGCGTGCGCCGCATGCCGCTGCAGGATTTCTATCTGGACTATATGAAGAACCAGCTGGAGAGCGGCGAGTTTGTTCAGGGCCTGGCCGTGCCGCTGGCGGCCATGCAGCGTCAGGTGCGTGCCTACAAGATCAGCAAGCGCTTTGACTGCGATATCTCGGCCCTGTGCGCGGGCTTTGCCATCGAGCTGGATGGCGAAATCGTCAAGGCTGTGCGGTTGGCATTTGGCGGCATGGCTGCTACGGTAAAAAGAGCTGCTGGCGCTGAAACTGCCTTGCTTGGAAAGCCTTTTAATGCTGAAAACGTCAAGGCCGCGCAAGCGGCGCTGGCGCAGGACTTCAAGCCCATGAGCGATATGCGCGCCAGCGCCGACTACCGCCTGAAGGTGGCGCAGAACCTGATTCAGCGCCTGTGGCTGGAAACCCGTTCCGAGCAGCCATTGAATACGCAAGCCACCAGTGTCTGGAGCGTGATGCCGCACGTCACCCCGGCGGCCGTGGAGCAAGGAGTCTGAGATGAACCACCCGCATGAACTCCAAAGCGAGCTGGTCGCCGAAGCCTTTGCCGACTACCGCAAGAACACCGCCTATCGCGTCAACGAAAGCGCGGAAGCCAAGGCCCATGAGCAGGGCACGCGCGTGGGCATCAGCCGCAAGCACGAGTCCGCGCACCTGCATGTGGCCGGTGAAGCCGCATACATCGACGACCTGCCCGAGCTGGAAGGCACGCTGCATTGCGCTTTAGGTCTGTCGCCCGTAGCCCATGGCCGATTGACTGCGCTGGCGCTGGAGGCCGTGCGTGCCATGCCCGATGTGGTGGATGTGATCACGGCGGCGGATATCCCGGGTATCAACGACTGCGGCACCATCATCAAAGACGATCCGATTTTGTGCGACGGCGAGATTCGCTATGTGGGCCAGCCTCTGTTTGCCGTGATTGCGCGCAGCCGTGATGCAGCCAGGCGTGCCGCTGCGCTGGCCAAGAATGCGGCCACCATCAGCGAGTTGCCACCGGTGCTGACGCCGCACAAGGCCCATGAACTGGGCCAGTATGTAATGCCACCCATGCACCTGGAGCGCAGCACGCATGAAGGGGGTGCACGCGCCGCCATCGACACTGCGCCGCATCGCATCAAAGGTACATTCGATGTGGGCGGGCAGGAGCAGTTTTATCTGGAGGGGCAGATCAGCTACGCCACCCCTAAGGAAGATGGAGCTGTGCACATTTACTGCTCCACCCAGCACCCCAGCGAGATGCAACATCTGGTGGCCCATGCCCTGGGTGTAGCCTCGCACAGCGTGCATGTGGAATGCCGGCGCATGGGCGGCGGCTTTGGCGGCAAGGAGTCGCAATCGGCACTGTTTGCCTGCGTGGCTGCGGTGGCTGCAACCCGTCTGAAAAAGCCGGTCAAGCTGCGTGTGGACCGTGATGACGACTTCATGATTACCGGGCGACGCCACTGCTTCTGGTACGAGTACGAGGTGGGCTACGACGACGACGGCCGCTTGCTGGGCGTGGAGATTTCCATGGTCTCGCGCGCCGGTCATTCGGCGGATCTGTCGGCTCCGGTGATGACGCGGGCGCTATGCCACTTTGACAATGCCTACTGGCTGCCCGATGTGTTGATGCATGGCTACATGGGCAAGACCAATACCCAGAGCAATACCGCGTTTCGCGGCTTTGGCGGGCCGCAGGGCGCGATTGCCATTGAGAACATTCTGGATACGGTGGCGCGCAATCTGGGGCGCGATCCGCTGGATGTGCGCCGCGTCAATTTCTACGGCAAGGACGAGCGCAATATCACGCCTTACGAGCAGGTGGTGAGCGATAACGTGATCCACGAGCTGGTGGCCGAACTGGAGCAAAGCAGCGACTACCGCGCCCGCCGCATGGCGGTCAATGCGTTTAACGCGCAAAGTCCCGTGCTCAAGCGCGGGCTGGCGTTGACGCCGCTGAAGTTCGGCATCTCGTTCAACGTGGCTCACTTCAACCAGGCCGGGGCGCTGGTGCATATCTACACCGATGGCTCCATTCTGGTGAACCATGGCGGCACGGAAATGGGCCAGGGGCTCAACACCAAGGTGGCCCAGGTTGTGGCGCATGAGCTGGGCGTGGGCTTTGAGAAAGTGCGCGTGACAGCCACGGACACCAGCAAGGTGGCCAATACCTCGGCCACGGCAGCGTCAACGGGGGCCGACCTCAACGGCAAAGCTGCCCAGGATGCAGCGCGCCAGTTGCGCGAGCGGCTGGCTGCCTGTGCGGTCAGGCTGCACGGCGGCAAGGAGACCGACGTGCGCTTTGGCAATGACTGCGTGCAGGTCAACGGCCAGATCATCGCCTTTGCCGATCTGGTGCGCAGCGCCTATCTGCAGCGTGTGCAGCTGTGGTCCGACGGCTTTTATGCCACGCCCGGTTTGCACTGGGACGGCAAGGCCATGAAGGGCCACCCTTTCTTCTACTTCGCCTATGGCGCCGCGGTGAGCGAGGTGGTGATCGATACGCTGACCGGCGAATGGAAGCTGCTGCGCGCCGATGTGCTGCACGACGTGGGCCGCTCGCTGAACCCTGCGTTGGATGTGGGCCAGGTCGAGGGTGCTTTCATCCAGGGCATGGGCTGGCTGACGACCGAGGAGCTGGTCTGGCATCCGCAAAGCGGCAAGCTCATGACGCATGCCCCCAGCACCTACAAAATTCCGACAGCCAATGACTGCCCGCCGGTCTTCAATGTGCGCCTGTTCGAGGGCGACAACTTTGAAGACTCCATTCACCGCAGCAAGGCGGTGGGCGAGCCGCCGCTGCTGCTGCCGTTTTCGGTGTTCTTCGCAATTCGTGATGCGGTGTCTTCTGTGGCAGGTCATCAGGTCAACCCGCCGTTGCAGGCGCCTGCGACCGCAGAGGCCATCTTGCGAGCAGTGGAAGCTGTTCAAGGGCACACTGGCTAGTTTTTCCTCACGGGTGTTGCTGCCTTGCGGGGCAGCAGCCGTTCTGAATCATGGCCGATTGCTGCGCGGCAAGGCCATGTGCTACGCCGTCATTCGTGGCGTAGAACCGGGCGCGTTACTCTCGTTGCGCCTTGCATGCAAAACAACACGGAGACTATGCAATGAACTGGACAGAGCGGATATTCAAACTCAGTGAGCACCACACCAATGTGCGCACGGAAATGGTCGCAGGCCTGACGACCTTTCTTTCAATGGCCTACATCATGTTCGTCAATCCCTCCATCCTGGGGGATGCGGGCATGCCCAAGGGCTCGGTCTTTGTCGCCACCTGCCTGATTGCCGCCCTGGGATCGACCATCATGGCGCTGTATGCGAACTATCCGATTGCGCTGGCACCGGGTATGGGTCTGAATGCCTACTTCGCCTATGTGGTGGTGCTCAAGATGGGCTACACGTGGGAGGCTGCACTGGGTGCCGTTTTTGTCTCAGGCTGTCTGTTCCTGATCTGCACCTTGCTGGGTCTGCGAGAACTCATCATCAAGGGCATACCGCAGTCCATACGTGTGTCTATTACCGTCGGTCTGGGCTTGTTTTTGGCGCTGATTGCTCTCAAGACCGCTGGCGTGGTGGCTGCCGACCAGAATACCTATGTCACGCTGGGTGATCTGCACAAGCCCGAGGTCATCATGGCGCTGCTGGGCTTTTTGCTGATCGTGGTGCTGGACCGACTCAAGGTCCCGGGTGCGCTGCTGATCGGCATTCTGGCTGTGACCGTGGCCTCGTTCTTTTTCGGCGGTAACACCTTCCAAGGTATCTTCTCGGCACCCCCTTCCATCGAGCCAACGTTCATGAAGCTCGACATCAAGACAGCGCTGACCACGGGTTTTCTGAATGTGGTGCTGGTGTTCTTCCTGGTGGAGCTGTTTGACGCTACCGGCACGCTGATGGGCGTGGCCCGCCGCGCCGGTCTGCTGGTGCCCGAGCGCATGGGCCGCTTCAATCGTTCGCTGCTGGCGGACTCAGGCGCCATCTTTGTGGGCTCGGTGCTGGGCACTTCCAGCACCACGGCTTATGTGGAGAGTGCAGCAGGTGTGCAGGCCGGTGGTCGTACCGGCCTGACAGCGCTCACGGTGGCCGTGCTTTTCCTGGCCTGCTTGTTTATTGCTCCGCTGGCTGGCGTGGTGCCTGGTTACGCCACAGCACCTGCACTACTGTTTGTTGCCTGTCTGATGCTGCGAGACCTGACGGAGGTGGAGTGGGATGAAACTACAGAGGCCGTGCCTGCGGTGGTTACCGCGCTGATGATGCCTTTTACCTACTCCATCGCCAATGGACTGGCATTTGGCTTCATCACATATGCCGTGCTCAAGCTGTTCACTGGCAAGGTTCGTGAGGTGCACTGGATCATGTGGGTGATTGCAGGCTTGTTCCTTTTCAAGTTCGCCTATATCGGTGGGCACTGATTGAGTGCATCGCAATAAAAAAGGCAGCCTGCGGGCTGACTTTTTTATGCTCTGTTCACGCGGGGTAGATGGCACCCAGAATGCGCGGGCCGCGTGCACCGGTCACGCTGGCCAGGTTGCCGGGCAGGCCCAGCAGGCATTGGCGTGCCAGCCAGGCAAAGGCGGCGGCCTCGACTTCGAGTGGGGGCAGGCCGCGCTCTGCCGTGGTGGTGACGTTCACGCCGGGCAGCAGGGCCGTCAGGCGCTGCATCAGATAGCGGTTCAGTGCGCCGCCGCCGCAAACCAGCAACTCGCTGCCACTCTTGCCAAAGCGCTTTACCGCATCAGCGCAGCTGACTGCGGTGAACTCGGTCAGGGTGGCCTGCACGTCGACCGGTGCGGCCTGTGCGGCATGGCGCTGCAGATGAGTGCTCAGCCAGTCGGCATGAAACAGGTCGCGGCCTGTGCTTTTTGGAGGGGGCTGTTGTAGGTACGGGTCGCCGAGCATGGCGTCCAGCAGTTCGGGCAGAACATGCCCGGTGGCAGCCCAGCGGCCGCCTTCGTCATAGGCTTGGCCGGTATGGCGCAGGCACCAGCCGTCCATCAGCGCATTGCCAGTGCCGGTATCAAAGCCCAGCACCGAACCATCCACTCCCAGCACGCTGAGGTTGGCAATGCCACCGATATTGAGCACCAGAGTTGTCGCGCCAGCCTTGCCAAAAACGCCTTGGTGAAAGGCTGGCACCAGCGGCGCGCCCTGACCACCTGCCGCCACATCACGGCTGCGAAGATCTGACACCACGGTGATGCCTGTCAGCTCGGCCAGCAAGGCAGGGGCATTGAGCTGCAGTGTGTAGCCTGTGCCGTCAAACATCTGTGGGCGGTGGCGCACGGTTTGCCCATGGGCACCAATGGCTGCGACCTGGCAGGCTTGAACGCCGCTGGCAGCCAGCAGCTGGCGCACCACCTGCGCATAGTGATGCACCAGCGCATTGGCGGCCAGGCAGGCGCGATGCAGCTCATCTTGCCCGCCGGGTGTATTCAGTGCCAGCAGCTCGGCGCGCAGGGCTTCATCAAAGCCGCAGCTGACATGCTGCAGCACCTGTGTGCCTTGGCTGAAGTCCACCAGAACGCCATCTATGCCGTCCATGGAGGTGCCGGACATCAGGCCGATATAGAGCGGGCTTGAGGCCGCTTGGGTGAGGTCAGAGTTCATGGCAGAGCAGCGTGTGGTGATGTGAAACACTATCTTAGCTGTAGCGGTCAGCGCTTGACTGGTGCGCGCTTAAGCCACTTTTTGCTTGAAATAAAAAAGGGCTGCAATGGCAGCCCTTGAAGAGTGTGTGTAGTGAATTAGCGTGCGCTGGCCATGGCAAAGGATTGGGAGCCGGCGCTAAGTTCAATGCGCATTTGTGCAGCCAGTTGATCGAAGGCAGGGCGGGCAGCTTTGGAAATGGGCTGGGCAGCATCGGTGATCTGGGCAATGGTCATGGGATCGCGTTGCTCACCTTTTTCTCGAAATTCAAAGTGCAGGTGCGGACCGGTTGCCCAGCCGGTGGAGCCTACGGCACCAATGATGTCGCCCTGTTCCACGCGCTGGCCTTGCTTGACGTCCATGCGGCTGAGGTGGGCATAGACGGTGGTGTGGTGGTTGGCGTGGTCGATGAACACGACATTGCCGTAGCCGTTTTGCACGCCGGCAAAGGATACTACGCCATCACCCACGGTACGCACCTTGGTGCCGGTGGGGGCAGCAAAGTCCGTGCCCAGGTGGGCGCGCCAGGTTTTCTGAATGGGGTGTACGCGCATGGAGAAGCCGCTGCTGATGCGCGAGAACTCCACGGGATAGTTCAGATATGCCTGACGCAGGCTCTTTCCGTCCAGCGTGTAGTAGGCACCTTTTTTGCCTTCTTCCTGGAACCACATGGCCTGCAGAGTCTTGCCATTGTTGTGAAACTCCGTGCTCAGCACGCGACCGGCACGCAGAGGCTCGCCATCTGCCTCCAGCGATTCGTAGACCACGGAGAAGCGGTCACCCTTGCGCAGACCACGGCGGAAGTCCAGCTCGCCCTGGAAGATGTCGGCCATCTGCATGGAGACGCTGTCGGGGATGTCGGAGGCATCGGTAGCAGCAAAGAACGAGGAGCGAATCACGCCGCCAGCCAAGCGGGGGCTGGCAGTGAGCTTGCCGGTCTCGATCTTGGTTTGCAGTTTGTCGTCCACGCGCTCAATGGTCAGGCGCTGAAAGCTGCCGTCTTCATTGGGCGCCCAGCGCACGGTCAGCTGGCTGAGCTGGTGATCGGCAGTGGTCTCGGCAGAAACCAGGCGACCCGAGCGGCCCAGTACGTTCTGTCGCACGGCATCGTTGCTGCGCATGTAGGCTGCTGCCTGCGGGTCGGCGATGCCCAGGCGCTGCAGCAGCGACTCGGCAGTGTCGTTGCTGCGGGTGTATTCGGAGCGGTAGAGAGAGAAGGACTGCAGATCCGTCAAATCCGCCAGGTCCTGGCCTGCGGCCAGCGAGAGCACAGGCTCGGTGAGCGTACGCACGGGAAGGTCAGCAGGGTCTGGGCCGAGACTGGCCACAGCAAAGGCTCCGCTGCCTCCTGTGAGAAGCACCGCAGCCAGGGCAGCCGTGGCGCGCTTGGGGTGCTTTTGCAAAACCAGTATCAGCTGTGCGATCAGTGCACTGCCGGCATTTTTCAAGCCAGTCATCAAAACTTCAAATCCTTGGGAGAGCGTGTCGGCAGAGTTGGCATTTGTTACGACTGACACGACTCCAGCAACTCAACCGTGCCATAAGTCCATCCAAAGAGGTCTTTATGAGGGAGCAGTCTAGAATTGGTCGCAACGCCAAACCTCCAAGTATATCGGTCGCGTCCTACCGCGCCTTCCGAAAAACCCTTATGAATCAATCTGCTGTTACAAGTTTCCCCGTGACCGACAGAGTGAACCAAGCGCTGGAAGTCACTCTTCGTGGGGTCGATGAATTACTGCCCAAAGATGAATGGATCCAGAAGCTGGCCCAATCCGAGGCCACGGGTGTGCCTCTGCGCATCAAGCTGGGTCTGGACCCCACGGCCCCCGACATCCACCTGGGTCACACCGTGGTGCTCAACAAGATGCGCCAGCTGCAGGATCTGGGCCATCAGGTAATCTTTCTGATCGGTGACTTCACGACCCTGATTGGAGATCCTTCGGGCCGCAACTCCACCCGTCCTCCGTTGACGGCCGAGCAGATCAAAGTCAATGCCGAGACGTATTACACCCAGGCCGCTAAGGTGCTGGACCCGGCCAAGACCGAAGTTCGTTACAACAGCGAGTGGTGCGACAAGCTGGGCGCTCGCGGCATGATCGAGTTGTCGGCCAAGTACACGGTGGCGCGCATGATGGAGCGCAACGACTTCCACACGCGCTATACCGAAGGCAGCTCCATCAGCCTGCACGAGTTTCTGTACCCGCTGCTGCAGGGCTATGACTCGGTGGCGCTCAAGGCCGATCTGGAAATGGGCGGTACCGACCAGAAGTTCAACCTGATGATGGGTCGCCATCTGCAGTCTGAATATGGTCAGGCGCAGCAGTGCGTGCTCACAATGCCTTTGCTGGTAGGTCTGGACGGGGTGCACAAGATGTCCAAGTCCAAGAACAACTACATCGGCATCACCGAAGACGCCAACACCATGTTTGCCAAGGTGCTGTCGATCTCGGACGATCTGATGTGGGACTGGTACACCCTGCTGTCCTTCAAGAGCCTGGCCGATATCGCGGCGCTCAAGGCCGAGATCGAAGCCGGTGGCAACCCCAAGCACGCCAAGGTGGCTCTGGCCAAGGAGATCACCACGCGCTTTCACAGCGCCGAAGCGGCCGATGCGGCCGAGCAGGACTTCATCAACCGCTCCAAGGGCGGTATCCCCGACGAGATTCCTGAAGTGTCGCTATCGGGCGCGCCGGTGGGCATTGCCGCACTGGTCAAGCAAGCCGGTCTGGCTGCCTCCAACGGCGAGGCCAACCGCCTGATCGACGGTGGCGGCGTACGCGTGGATGGCAACGTGGTCAGCGACAAGGGCCTGAAGCTGGACGCTGGTACGTTTGTGCTGCAAGTGGGCAAGCGCAAGTTTGCGCGTGTGACTTTGAGTTAATCCCCTGAGGCGCTTTGCGCCTTCCGCCTTCCTCGCTACGCGGAAGGGGACCATGCCGTCGCTGCAGGGCGGCCGTTGCTTGGCATTTCTGGCTCAGAACCTGCTCATGCAAGGAGACTCAATAAAAAGAGAGCTGCTTACGCTTGATACGTATACGTTTCAAATCACTTTGTATTTGAAATATATGTAGATTAAGCGCTGGCAGCTCTCTTTTTTATGTCTTATCTCGTCTGCATGCGAGCGCGGGTTTGGCTGGCCTCAATCAGCAACCACTGGCAAAAGGCTTGCACTTCGGGGCGCTCCCCGCTGCGCGGGCCTTGCAGCAGCCAGTACGACAGTGGGGATGCCAGACGGTGCTCGGGCAGCACCTCCACCAGACTGCCTGCGGCCAGCGCATCGGCCACCAGCGGCAGGCGGGCGATGGCCAGCCCTTGACCAGCCAGAGCAGCCTGCACGATCTGGTGGGCGTAGTTGAAATACAGCCAGCGCGGCGGCTGCAGCTGGTCGCAGCCGTTGGCGGCAAACCAGCGCTGCCAGCTCAGCCACTCCAGCTGGGGCATGCGGTGCACATCGCCGGTTTCAATCAAGGTGTAGTGCGCGGCATCGGCAGCTTGCCGCAGCGGTGGGCCGTTCTTCAACAGCGCAGGGCTGGCCACCAGCACCAGTTCCTCGCCAAACAGGGCCTTTGCCGAGGCATCGGAGACGCCGGCGCTGTAGCGTATGGCCAGGTCCACATCGGTGGTCTCCAGATCCACCACGGCGTCGCCCGTATCGATGCGGATGTCGATATCGGAGTGGGCGCGCTGAAAGGCCTCCAGCCGGGGGATCAGCCACATGGCGGCAAAGCTGGCCCAGGTGGTGATGGCCACGCTCTTGCGGCCTGCCGTCTGGCGAATCTGGCGCACGGTGGCATCAATCGATTCCAGCGCCGGCTGCACGGCATGCAGCAACTGGGCGCCCGCGCCGGTGAGTTCCACGGCGCGTGAGTGACGCAGAAACAGCGGAATGCCCACTTCGTCCTCCAGCGACTGAATCTGCCGGCTGACGGCGGACTGGGTCAGAGCCAGCTCATCGGCCGCTGCGCGAAAGTTCAGATGCCGGGCCACGGCCAGAAAAGCGCGCAGATGGCCAGCGCCGATGGCGCGGGTTCGAAGCAACGGAGTGGGGCTGGTAGTGGCATGGGGCATGTAGCGCCAAGCATACGGTGTTTGCGGTGGCTCTTACTGGGGTAAGCAGTTGTCAGACATGGGGATGGGCCGATAATCGAGCAGTTTTTATCCTACGAATAACTATGACTGCACCTCTGGATATCGTCGTCATGGCTGCCGGCAAAGGCACCCGTATGAAAAGCCGCCACCCCAAGGTGCTGCAAAAGCTGGCTGGTCGCGCTCTGCTGCAGCATGTGCTGGATACGGCTGCGCAGCTCAAGGCGCGCTCGGCCGTCGTGGTGACGGGCCATGGCGCTGCAGAAGTGGAAGCCGCTATCGCTGCAGCCAACAGCGCTGAAGGTGCGCTGGATCTGAAGTTTGTGCGCCAGGAGCCCCAACTGGGCACCGGCCACGCCGTGCAGCAGGCCGTGCCGGCACTCAAGGATGATGGTTTGGTGGTAGTGTTGTCGGGCGATGTGCCGCTGACAACCGCCGATACGCTGCAAGGACTGCTGGATGCAGCTGGCAGTGACAAGATGGCGCTGCTGACGGTGACCATGCTTGACCCCACGGGCTATGGCCGTATCGTGCGCAATGAAGCGGGCACCGTGCAACGCATCGTCGAGCAAAAAGACGCGAATGACGCCGAGCGCGCCATCACCGAAATCTACAGCGGCATCATGGCCGTTCCCGCCAAGCACCTGACAGCCTGGCTGGCCAAGCTCGATAACAACAACGCCCAGGGTGAGTATTACCTGACCGACATCGTGGCCATGGCCGTGGCCGATGGTGTGCCTGTGGTGGGCCACCGCATTGACGATGCATTGCAGGTGGCAGGCGTCAACAGCCCGCTGCAGCTAGCCGAGTTGGAGCGCGCGCATCAGCTGCGTCAGGCGCGGGTGCTGATGGAGCAGGGCGTGCGCATGGCTGACCCTGCCCGCTTTGACCTGCGTGACGATGCACGTGGTACCAAGGCCAGCCTGAGCTGCGGCCAGGATGTTGAAATCGACGTGAACTGCATTTTTACCGGCAAGGTGACGATTGGTGCTGGCGCAAAGATTGGCGCCAACTGCCATATCAGCAATGTCACGATTGCCGACGATGCCGTGATCCACCCCTTCACCCATATCGATGGTGAAAAGGCTGGCGCAGAAGTGGGCCAGGGTGCGCTGATCGGCCCGTTTGCCCGTCTGCGCCCTGGTGCCAAGCTGGGTCGTGAAGTGCATATCGGCAACTTTGTGGAAGTGAAGAACTCCACGCTCGCCGATGGTGCCAAGGCCAACCACCTGGCCTATCTGGGCGATGCGACGGTGGGCGAGCGAGTGAACTATGGCGCAGGCAGCATCACCGCCAACTACGACGGTGTGAACAAGCACCGCACGGTGATCGAGGCAGATGTGCATATCGGCAGCAACTGCGTGCTGGTGGCCCCTGTGACCATTGGTGCCGGTGGCACCGTGGGTGGTGGCTCTACGGTGACCAAGAGCACCGAAGCCGGTGCGCTGACGGTTGGCCGAGGAAAGCAGGTGAGCATCAGCAACTGGAAGCGTCCTGAAAAGCTGCCTAAGCCCTGATGGAGCAAGCGCAAAACGCTCTTGAAAGCATAGCGCCTCAGACGCTGGATGAGGCGCTGGCGCTACTGGCCCGGCGTGATGCCGAGTTGACGGCCTTGCGCAGCGCGCAGCAGGATTGGGTGCATGCGGTGTCGCATGACTTGCGCGCTCCTTTGCGCCACCTGCTGGCGTTCAACCCGCTGATTGCCGAGTTGCTTCAAGCGTCCAGACCTGCGTTGGAGGATCTGGAAGAAGCCCGTAGCTTTTTACAGACCATGGATCAATCCGCACAGCGCATGTCGCAGATGATGGATGGCTTGCTGCAGCTGACACGGGCGCAGCGCCATGTGCTGCAGTGGCAGACGGTGGACTTGGGGCAGTTGCTGTTCGCGTTGCAAACGCGCTTTCAAGCGCAGTCCATGGATCGAGAGATTGAGTGGCGACTGCCTCTTGCAACGCCCCAGGTTCAGGCCGATGCCCATTTGCTGGAGCAGGCCTTGATGGCCGGTCTGTCGAATGCCGTCAAGTTTTCCAGGGCTGTTCCGCAGACACGTATCCAGGTGGATGTACGTACGGACGAGCACGGCGCATGCATTGTTTCTATCCGTGATAACGGTGCAGGCTTTGAGCAGGAGCGCGCAGGACGACTGTTTGGCATTTTTCAGCGCATGCATCGTGAGGTGGACTTTGAGGGTGTGGGTGTGGGCCTGGCCCTGGTGCGCGATATTTGTCGCCGCCATGGCGGCGATGCGGAGATTCAGGCACAGATGAATGCCGGCTGTCAGCTGACCATGAGCTGGCCTCAAGGCTGAGGCGCAGACTCAGGCAGAGCAATGGTCTGAGTGCTTTTGCTCTGTATTTTCAGGTTTCAACCGCGTGGACTCTGGCGACATGGGCATGGATGAGGGGCTATTGCGCCGCTCGGGCTCCTGCATGGCATCCATGACCTGATCGCGTCCACTGCTCTTGGCGCCGTAAAGCGCACTGTCTGCAGCCTTGACCCATTGGGTCACTGAGGTGAAGCCATCTTCCGCAGCTGCGACCCCGATACTCGCACTGACACGCAGTTGCGGATAGTCACGCACTCTGATCTGGGCGATTTTGTCGCGTATGCGCAGAGCGACGGAATATGCGGCGTCTGCCGTGGTGTTTTTGCAAAGCACGGTGAATTCATCGCCTCCATAGCGCCCAGCTATATCGTGGCTGCGCAGACTGTTTCTGATGGCCAGGCCCACCAGCTTTAAAACTTCGTCGCCCACAATATGGCCGTGCAGGTCATTCACGTCTTTGAAACGGTCAATGTCTATGACCAGCAAACTGGTGGGTTCATTCACTGCATGGTGCTGCTTCAAAGCGGCCCTGGCTTTTTTCCACCAATAATCGCGGCTGTAAACCGTGGTCAAAGGGTCAATACGTCCCAATAGCTTGAGTTGCAGATTCTGGCGGGCCAGGGTTTTTAGCATTTTGCTGTTGGCCCAGCTTGCATAAGCGCTGTGCAAAATGATCAGAGGCAGAAGGCTGAGCTCTACGGCAAGAGGGGCCTCCCATTGGGGCAAGGGAGTGAGAGCCAGTCCCATGAGGCCCATGCCAATCAGTAAAGCAGCCAAAGAGGGCAGCCAGTGACGCTTCAAGCCGGTATAGAAACGGTCTGCAGTCCCGATTGCCAATATGCAGATTCCGGGCAGGAGACTCCAGTGCATGAGCGCAATCCAGCTTCCGACGATCAAGGCATCCAGCAGCGCATTGACATATTCGGCTTGAAACTTGTCGTCTTGGCGGCAGGAGTGCAAGAAAGCGATATGGGGCCAGATCAATGCACTGACGACAGTAAATGCCCAACAGGCGATATTCGTGGGCATATGGAGCAAACTCACGCCGACTACGATTCCTCCCAGTGCCATATACGAGATACGCAGAGGATAAGTACGACGATGAATTTCTCGGTGCAAAGGCATCTGCGTGGATCGTAATAGGCAGAGTGAATCGGCGAGAATAATCGAATTAATACAATTTGTATCAAATATTGGTACGGTTGCGCTGCATCTAAACCACAGTTAAAGGTTCAAAAAATGTGGGTGTTTACTGAGAAATTTCAGGTAGAGGCAGTTCTGTACTGAATTTGGCTCGTTTGACGCTAAAAAACGCTTTTACATTGCGCACATTGGCGTCTTGTGTAAAAAGTGTTTGACTCAGAGCCAGGTAAGCGGGCATATCCGTCGTGGCAATGATCAGGATGAAGTCAGGCCCCGGAGAGACTCTCCAGCACTGCTGAACGCATGCCTCTGCAACGGCTTTGTGCTCGAACTGCAACAGTGAGGTGCTGTCCTGACGATCCAGAGAGACTTCTACGATGACCTGCAGTCCATGGCCCGCGAGGCTGGCGATGCGTTCGCTGCTCAGGATAGCGACTTGCTTCTCGATCACGCCTAGCTCTTGCAGACGCTTGACGCGGCGCAGGCAGGTGGGAGCTGACAGGTTCATCAGTTGTGCCAGTGCCAGATTGCTGAGGCTGCAGTCGCGTTGCAGCTGGCGCAGAAGCTGCAGATCTATAGCATCCAGCTGGATGAAACTTTTATTCATATTTTTGAATTTTATGAATTTAAAGTGATCATCTTGATGTGTTTGAAATTTTTGTTCGAATAATTATTTTTTTTGAATAAAAATTTTTTATCTCAACGAGTAGCATCCTCGGCAAATCAACTTAAGGCGTACTTCTATGTGTGGCATCGTTGCTGCGGTTTCTCATCGCAATATCGTTCCGGTTCTGGTGCAGGGTCTGCAGCGACTGGAATATCGTGGCTATGACTCCTGCGGCGTGGCTGTGCAGGCGGCTGACGCCAATGGCCTGGCTCTTGGCTTGCAGCGCGCGCGCTCCACAGCGCGTGTGGCCGAGTTGATGGAGCAGGTCAAGACCGAGCATGTGAGTGGCCTGACGGGTATTGCTCATACGCGCTGGGCTACACATGGTGAGCCTGCGGTGCGCAATGCCCACCCTCACTTCAGTCACGGCCCCGGCATCTCTGCAGTTGCAGATGCGGATGCCCCGGCTCGCGTGGCTCTGGTGCACAACGGCATCATCGAGAACTACGAAGCCTTGCGTGCCGAGCTGCAAGCCAAGGGATATGTGTTTGCCAGCCAGACTGATACCGAAGTCATTGCACATTTGGTGGACAGTCTCTACAACGGTGATCTTTTTGAGGCCGTGCAGGC
Organism: Comamonas sp. FUJ_7; assembly: GCF_057369555.1. Classification (NCBI taxonomy): domain Bacteria; kingdom Pseudomonadati; phylum Pseudomonadota; class Betaproteobacteria; order Burkholderiales; family Comamonadaceae; genus Comamonas; species Comamonas sp. FUJ_7. Next base: position 261,575 of record NZ_JBXXZI010000004.1, on the reverse strand, counting down.
AGCGACCGCACGCTTGCATGGTGCTTATGCCATTGGCGTGATGCACAAGGATGAGCCGCACCGAGTGGTCGGCGCGCGAGCGGGATCGCCACTGATTCTGGGTGTGGGCAAGGATGGCTCAGAGCATTTCCTGGCCAGCGATGCGATGGCCCTGGCGGGCGTGACAGATCAGATCATCTATCTGGAAGAGGGTGACCTGATTGACCTGCAGCCCGGACGCCATTGGATCATCAGCAAGAGTGGCGAGCGCCTGACTGAAAAGCAGCGTCCGGTAAAAACCGTGCAAGCGCATAGTGGAGCTGCAGAGCTGGGACCCTACCGTCATTACATGCAAAAGGAAATCTTCGAGCAGCCTCGCGCCTTGGGAGATACCTTGGAAGGGGTGCTGAACATTGCCCCCGAGCTGTTTGACGGCGTTACTTCTGAAGGCAAGAACGGCGCTGCAGCCTGGCGTGTCTTCAAGGAAATTGACCGGGTACTGATTCTGGCCTGTGGTACCAGCTATTACAGCGGCTGCACGGCAAAGTACTGGATCGAGGCGATTGCAGGCATTCCCTGCAATGTGGAAGTGGCCAGCGAGTACCGCTACCGCACCAGCGTGCCAGACCCCAGAACGCTGATTGTGACCATCAGCCAGTCTGGTGAGACGGCGGACACCTTGGCTGCTCTGCGTCATGCTCAAGGCTTGGGAATGAAGCACACGCTGACCATTTGCAACGTGGCCACCAGTGCCATGGTGCGTGAATGCGAGTTGGCCTATATCACCCGTGCAGGTGTGGAAATTGGTGTGGCTTCGACCAAGGCGTTCACGACGCAGTTGGCGGGCCTGTTCCTGCTGACACTGGCACTGGCGCAGTCCAAGGGGCGCCTGACCGAGGAAAAAGAGCAGCAATATCTGACCGCAATGCGTCACTTGCCTGTAGCGTTGCAGTCTGTGCTCGCCTTGGAGCCGCAGATCATCAGCTGGGCCGAAGACTTTGCCAAAAAGGAGAACGCACTCTTCCTGGGCCGTGGCATTCACTACCCCATTGCGCTGGAAGGGGCGCTCAAGCTCAAGGAAATCAGCTATATCCACGCCGAGGCTTACCCCGCAGGTGAGCTCAAGCACGGCCCGCTGGCGCTAGTGGACAGTCAGATGCCTGTGGTTACCGTGGCGCCCAATGACGAACTGCTGGAAAAGCTCAAGAGCAATATGCAGGAAGTTCGTGCACGCGGCGGGGTGCTTTATGTGTTGGCCGATGCCAAATCCAATATCGAAAGCAGCGAAGGCATGCACGTGATTCGCATGCCAGAGAACTATGGCTCCCTGAGCCCCATCCTGCACGTGGTGCCGCTGCAGTTGCTGGCCTATCACACCTCGGTGGCACGTGGCACGGACGTTGATAAGCCGCGCAACCTGGCCAAATCCGTAACGGTTGAATAAGCCATTGGGATCTCGCAAAAAAGCGCTCTTGTGAGCGCTTTTTTCATGGGCTGCAAGCAAAGTCCAAGGCTAGACCCTAGACCCCTGCGGCAAGAAAGACGCGCCGCAAGACCTGCATGGGCAAAAATTTCACGCGACGGCGCTTGAGTTCCTGACGGTAGAGGCGTTCCCTCTCAATGAAGTTGATTTTTTCTTTCATTGCGATGCATTTGGATGACGGACTTCGGCAATCTAACAGGGTTGTTTGTCTTTGAAGTAACACCCTGTCAGATGGGTTCGGCTTCCATATTTGTCGCTATCCGGTGGTATGGGGCTGATTGATCCTCTGCAGCCAGCCCTATGAAAAAGCGCCCCGAAGGGCGCTTGAGTCAACTCACTGTGCTTACATATTGTTGGGCAGCATGGTCACAATTTGTGGAAAGAACCACAGGAGAACCAGTGCCAGCAGCATCAGCAGAAAGTAGGGGGCGCATACCCGAGCAAGATAGGTGATCTGCTTGCCTGTCATGCCTTGCAGTACGAACAGGTTAAAGCCCACGGGGGGCGTGATCTGAGCGGTCTCCACTGTGATGACCAAAAAGATACCAAACCACAGCGGATCAATGCCTGCGGCCTGAATGATGGGCAGCACCACGCTGGAGGTCAGCACGATGGTGGAGATGCCATCGAGAAAGCAGCCAATCAGAATGTAGAACAGGCCCAGCACCACAATCAGCATGGCTGGCGAAAGATTCAGGCTGCCTACATATTCGGCCAGCTGTCGTGGCAGACCGATATAGCCCATGGATAGCGTCATAAAGGCTGCGCCCGCAAGAATCAGGGCAATCATGCAGTACAGGCGCGTGGCACCGAACAGAGAATCCTTGAAGTTCTTCCACGTCAAAGCGCCTTGCAGCGCCGACAGAATCAGCGCACCCATCACGCCGATGGCGGCGGCCTCTGTCGCGGTGGCAATGCCGCTGTAGATGCTGGCAATCACGCCGGAGATTAGCAGCACCACGGGAATCAGATGGCGGGACTCATAGACCTTCTGCTTGAAGCTCATGGAGTTGTCGGCCTTTGGGATTTTGCTGGGATTCAGCAACGCCCAGACCATGATCCAGCCGCTGAACAGCAGAGCCAGCATGACGCCGGGCAGCACACCCGCCATGAAAAGCTTGGAGATCGACAGCTCGGCCGATACACCATAGACGATCAGGATGATGGAGGGCGGTATCAGCAAGCCCAGTGTGGCAGGGCCTCCCAGAGAGCCAATCACCATATTTTCTGGGTAGCCGCGCTTGCGCAGCTCGGGCACGTTCATCTTGCCAACCGTGGCACAGGTCGCGGCCGACGAGCCGGAGACTGCTGCAAAGATCGTGCAGCCAATGACGTTGGTGTGCAGCAAGCGGCCCGGCAGAGCGTTGACCCAGGGGGCCAGGCCGCGGAACATGCTCTCTGACAGGTTGGTGCGGTAAAGAATTTCGCCCATCCACACAAACAGAGGGAGGGCCGTCAAGGTCCAGCTGCTGGCAGAGCCCCAGATGGTCATGGCCATGGCATCGCCAGCTGCGCGTGGGGTGAAGAACTCCATGCCAAACCAGGCTACGCCGGCCAGAGTCAGGCCGACCCAGACCCCGCCGCTGAGCAGGGCCAGCAGCACCACAACCAGTGCAATGCTTGCGGTAATTTCATTCATGAGGGGCTCCCTCCTTTTCTACCGCTTTGCGCTTGCCCATCAGCTCCAGTACCAGCTCATCACAAAACGCAATGAAAAAAACCAGGGTGCCGAGGGCCATGAAAATCTGAGGAATCCACAAAGGGGTGGCGTCGATGCCTACGGAGATGTCGTCAATCTCCCAAGATTGCCAGACTAGCCGAGACGCGTAGAACGCCAGAAAGCCGGAGAGGATGGTGGCGATAAGCAGGGCAATGACTTCCAGAGTCTTGTAGGCCTTGCCTTTGAGTGCGCCCAAAATCAGGGTGACGCGGATATGCTCGCCTTTTTTCAATGTGCTGGCCAGCGCCATGAAGCCCGCGCCTGCCATGGCGTATCCGGCATAGGCGTCTGTTCCCGGAGCGCTGAAGCCAAAAAGTCGGCTGGTGATGGTCAGAAGCACCATGGCCAGCACGCCCACCATGGCGATGCCCGCAATCCAGGCGCTGCCTTCGTATAGGCCGTTAAGTAACTTGCGCATGCTTGTCTTTCCGTGCAAAGGCTCCGCTGGTGTGCGCCTTCAGGGCATGCCAGCGGAGGGTGGCGGCGTCTTACTTGGCGGCCTTGTAGGCGTCCAGAATGGCCTTGCCATCCGCGCCGGCCTTGTCCGTCCATTCCTTGATGACGGTTTCGCCGATCTTGCTCAGGTCTGCCTTGAGCTGGGCAGAAGGCTGCTCAACCTGCATGCCGCCTTGCTTGAGCGTGGCGAGGGAACGTGCATCCACCTCTTTGGACTCTTTCCAGCCGCGTTCTTCGGCAGCGGCTGCGGCCTTCAGTACGGCATCCTGAGTGGCCTTGTCCAGTGCGCCGAAGGCTTTTTTGCTCACGGTCACGGCGTTCTTGGGAATCCATGCCTGAACGTTGTAGTAGTACTTCAGGCTTTCAAACAGCTTGTTGTCGGCTCCCGTGGCGCTGGAGGTAATCAGGCCGTCAACCACGCCGGTGGCCAGCGCCTGAGACAGCTCCGCTTCCTGCACCGTCACAGGCTGGGCGCCAATCAGCTCGCCAATGCGGGCCGTGGTGGGCGAGTACACGCGCCACTTCATGCCCTTGAGGTCAGCCGCTGAGAGGATGGGCTTCTTGGTGTAGATGCCCTGGGGAGGCCATGCCACCGAATACAGCAGAACCTGCCCTTGCTTGTCCAGCAGCTTTTGCAGTGCGGGCTTCTGGGCCTGATAGAGCTTGTAAGCCTCGTCATAGTTGCTCACCAGAAATGGCAGGCCGTCCACGCCGAAGATCTGCGATTCGTTCTGAAAGCTCACCAGAAAGAACTCGCCCATCTGCGCATTGCCGGTTTGCACGGCGCGCTTGATCTCGGGCATCTTGAACAGCGAGGCGCCGAAATGCGGCGTGATCTTGAGCTTGCCGCCGGTGGCTGCATCCACATCCTTCACAAACAGCTCGTTGTTCTTGGAGTGAAAGTTACCTGGGCCATAAGCCGTGGCGAAGTCCCATTTGGTTTGGGCGGCTGCGGCAGTGGCAAAGCCGAGGCTGGCGATCAAGGTGGCGGTGGCGCAAAAGATTCGACGCTTCATGAGGACTCCTGATAAAGGCTGAGAAATGCTGAGAGGCAATAGCTAGGCAATTAGCGTGCCAAAAGTAACATTTGCTTCAACAACCATCTATAGGGGATTTCAACGATGCGTCTTAAGTGTTGGTGATTTAGTTTTAGATTGTTGAAGGAGTGATTTGAAATTGTTCAACCAAATTGGTGCAAGACTCTGGTGCATGCACCGGATTGGGGCTGTGATCTGTGATCTCCGGCTATGGAACCTGGCGGGCGTAGACCGCCAGAACCATGCGCTCGGACAGGACCAGATAGTTCTCCAGCTCCTGCGCCGCCTCTTTGGTGCGGCCCTCCATGAACAGCTGCAGCAGCCGGGCGTTGTGGTCCACATAGGGGGCGTGCAGGTACTCGGGGTCGTCCAGCATGCCAAAAGCAAGGCGCAACTCTGCGGCCAGGTGTTCGAACATGGTGGACAGGCGGTCGCTGTCGCTGAGGGCCACGATGGCCGCGTGAAAACACATATTGGCCGAGCCAACGGTGTGCCAGTCGCGTTGCTCGCGTGCTGCCAGTGCTTCGTCCACGGCCTGGCGCATGCGCTTGTGGGCTGGGTGCAGAGGCCAGGCTTTCTCCAGGGCCTGGCACTCGATCAGGCGGCGCACGCGGTAGATGTCGATGATGTCCGCAATCGACGGGGTAGCCACGGAGACGCCGCGATTGGGCTCGTGGTGCAGCAGTCCTTCCTTGATCAGCGTGCGGAAAACCTCACGCAAGGTGTTTCGAGAAATATCGAGCTGCTGGCTCAAGGCCGCCTCCGAAAGGCGCTGACCGGCACGCAGCTCGCCATTGATCAACTGCTGGCGAATCTGGTCGGCAATGGTGTCCGTCAGGCTGGGAGTGTCAGCGTGCTTGCTGGTGCGAATGGCTTGCATGGCGTTTTGGTAAGAATCTTGCTAACGATTGTTGAACAATCAAAAGGTATCCAGTGCAAGGAGCATACAAGATGGATCTGAATAGCGATTTGGGCGAAAGCTTTGGTGCCTGGAGCATGGGCGACGATGCGGCCATGCTGGACATTGTCAGCAGCGCTAATGTGGCCTGTGGCTTTCATGCGGGCGATGCGGCGGGCATTCTGTCCACCTTGAAGGCGGCCAAGGCGCGCGGCGTAGTGGTGGGCGCGCATGTGGCCTATCGTGATCTGGCGGGGTTTGGCCGCCGTAACATGGATGTGGCCAGCAGCGATCTGGTCGCTGATGTGATCTATCAGATCGGCGCCCTGCAGGGGCTGGCGCAGGCGGCGGGCACAGCGGTGAAATACGTCAAGCCCCATGGCGCGCTCTACAACACCATTGCCCAGGACCGGCGTCAGGCCACCGATGTGATCAACGCGATTTTGGCGATTGATGCCTCGCTGGTGCTGATGGCGCTGGCCGGCTCGCCCTTGATTGGCTGGGCGCGTGATGCCGGCCTGAGCGTAGTGGCAGAGGCCTTTGCCGACCGCGCCTACACGCCCAGCGGAGCGCTGGTGTCGCGCCGCGAGCCGGGAGCCGTGCTGCACGATGAAGCACTGATTGCGCAGCGCATGCTGACGCTGGTGCGCGAAGGCGTGATTGAAGCGGTGGATGGCTCCATGGTGCGGGTGGATGCGGACTCCATCTGCGTGCATGGCGACAGCCCCGGTGCAGTGGCCATCGCCCGCAAGATTCGCCAGCGCTTTGAGAGCGAAGGTGTGCAGATCGCCTCGTTTGTGGGTGTGGCGCGATGAGTTTCAAGCGCTCCGACATGCGTTTTTTGCCCGTCAATCGCCATGCCATTTTGGTGGAGCTGGCCGACCTGCAGCAGACGCTGGTGCTGTTGAGCGCGCTGCAGGCCGAGCCCATCGACGGTGTGCAAGAGCTGGTGCCTGCCGCCCGAACGATTCTGGTGCAGTTCGCGCCCCACATCATCAGCGCGGCGCAGTTGGTGCGGCGCATTGCCGCTTGCGATCTGCAGGGCGCGGTGCAGCGCTCGGATGTGCTGGTGCAGATTCCCGTGCGCTATGACGGCGAAGACCTGGCCGAAGTCGCCGAAATTCTGGGCGTCAGCCCTGAAGAAGTTGTGCGTCGCCATACGGGCAGTGAATGGTCGGTTGCTTTTACCGGCTTTGCGCCGGGCTTTGCCTACCTGAGCGGCGGCGACCCGCTCTTTCAGGTGCCGCGCCGCGCCACGCCGCGCACCAAGGTGCCTGCGGGTGCTGTGGCGCTGGCCGGCACATTCAGTGCCGTGTATCCACAGGCCAGCCCTGGCGGCTGGCAGATCATCGGCGTGACCGATGCCGCCATGTGGGATCTGGAACGTGATTTGCCTGCGCTGCTGCAGCCCGGCTACCGCGTGCAGTTTGTGGATGCTGCTGCGCAAAAGATAGCTGCTAGCGCTGGTTCTGATTTGGTTTCAGTAATTAAAGTATCTGAAACCAATGAAAAGCAAGCGCAAGCTGCTACCAATTTAAAAGAGTGCGCTCTGCAGGTGCGTGCCACGGGCTTGCTCACCTTGTTTCAGGACAGAGGTCGCCATGGTCAGGCCGGGCAGGGTGTCTCCGCCTCGGGCGCCATGGATCAGGCTGCGTTTAAAACTGCGAACCGATTGGTGGGCAATACCAGTCAGCTGCCGGTGCTGGAGACCGTGGGCGGTGGCCTGTCGTTGCAAAGCGTGGGAGAGAACGTCGTCGCCATCACCGGCGCGGATGCGCCCATCACCATCACCACCGCGCAAGGCCATCGCTGGCTTGCGCCGCGCTATGCCGCCATTGCGCTGGCCGATGGCGACACGCTGAGCCTGGGCCAGCCCACTGCCGGTGCCCGCTGCTATGTGGCGGTACGCGGCGGCTACGCCGTGGAGCCCGTGCTGGGCAGTGCATCAACCGATACGCTGGCCCATGTGGGTCCGCCGGCACTGCACAACGGGCAGTTGCTGCCGGTGCGCCCCAGCCTGCATGCGGTGGTGGCGGATGCAGCCCTGCCGCCCGAAGGCTTGCCCTGCGCCGGTGCGGAGGTGGTGCTGGATGTGGAGCTTGGCCCGCGCACCGACTGGTTCACGCCAGAGGCCGTAGCCCTGCTGGCCAGTCAGCGCTGGCAAGTCACCTCCCAGTCCAACCGCGTGGGCCTGCGCCTTGTAGGAGAGCAGCCCCTGACGCGCGCCATCACCAGCGAGCTGCCCAGCGAAGGCACGCCGCTGGGCGCTATTCAGGTGCCGCCCAGTGGTCAGCCCGTGTTGTTTCTGGTCGACCACCCGTTGACCGGCGGCTACCCCGTCATCGGCTGTGTTGCGCCCCACCATCTGGATCTTGCGGGACAGATTCCTGTAGGCGCATGGATTCGTTTTAACCCTATTCGTGCGTTTGCAGAGTTGACTCCTGCGGCGGCGGATTGAGGAAGTTGTATGAAAAAAGTTCTGATTGCCAACCGCGGCGAAAACAGCTGCGCAGCTGTTGTTTCACCACATTGCCGTGCCTGCGAAGCAGGCGGTGATCTCGCACTCCTGTCTTTTGCTTCCTGAGGTGGCAGCCATGATTACCAAAGTTCTGATTGCCAACCGTGGCGAGATCGCCGTCCGTATCGCAAGAGCCTGCGCCGACTACGGTGTGAAGTCTGTGGCCGTCTACGCCAATGCCGATATCGATGCCCTGCATGTGCGCCGCGCCGATGAGGCCTATGGACTCGAGGGTGACAAGCCTGCCGAGACCTATCTGAACATCGAAAAGCTGCTGGCCGTTGCCAGGCGATCCGGTGCCGACGCCGTGCATCCCGGCTATGGTTTTCTGTCGGAGAGCGCGGCCTTTGCGCAGGCCGTGCTGGATGCGGGGCTGATCTGGATTGGCCCGCGCCCGCAGACCATTGCCCAGCTGGGCGACAAGGTCGAGGCGCGCAAGATCGCGCTCAAGGTGGGTGCGCCGCTGGTTGCCGGCACGCCTGACCCCGTCAAGAGCGCCGATGAAGTGCTGGCCTTTGCCCAGCAGCATGGGCTGCCTATCATCATCAAGGCGGCATTTGGCGGCGGCGGTCGCGGCATGAAGATCGCATGGCGCATGGATGAAGTGGCCGAGCTGTACGAATCCGCCGTGCGTGAAGCGGTGACCGCCTTTGGCCGTGGCGAATGCTTTGTGGAGCAGTTTCTGGACAAGCCCCGCCATATCGAGGCCCAAGTGATTGCCGATACGCACGGCAACGTGGTGGTGGTGGGCACGCGTGACTGCTCGCTGCAGCGCCGCAACCAAAAGCTGGTGGAAGAAGCGCCTGCGCCCTTTATCAGCGACGCGCAGCGTGAAAAAATTCATAGCGCCGCGCGCAATATCTGTGCGGAGGCGGGCTATGTCAGTGCGGGAACCGTGGAGTTTCTACTCAGTGAGAACGGCCAGCAAGAGGGTGCAATTTCCTTCCTCGAGGTCAACACCCGCCTGCAGGTAGAGCACACGGTGACCGAGGAAACCACGGGCATTGATCTGGTGCAGGAGCAGCTGCGCGTGGCCGATGGCCTGCCGCTGTCTTTCATGCAGACGCCCGCGCCGCGTGCGCACGCCATCGAGTTCCGCATCAATGCCGAAGACGTGGGCCGTGGCTTCTTGCCCACGCCCGGCCTGATCACGCGCTTTGCGCCGCCCTCTGGCCCTGGCGTGCGACTGGATTCTGGGGTGGAAACGGGCTCCATCATTCCCGGCACGTTTGACTCCATGATGGCCAAGCTCATCGTCACCGGCACAACGCGCGAGCAGGCGCTGGCGCGTGCCCGCCGTGCGCTGGCAGAGTTTCAGATCGAAGGCGTGGCCTCGGTGCTGCCCTTCCATAAGGCTGTACTCAATCAAGCTGATTTTGTGGCGGATGCCTCGGCGGGGCAGGGCTTCAAGGTGCACACGCGCTGGATCGAGACTGAGTTTGCCGAGCCTCTGGCCGCTGCCGCCCGCGCAGAGCCCATGGCCGACACCAGCTTGCTGCGCACCGCCATTGAAATTGATGGCCGCCGCGTGCAGCTGGGCCTGCCCGCCATGCTGCTGCAAGGTCTGTCGGCCGCAGGCGCTGCAGCCCCGCAAGCCGTGCAGCCAAGCAGTGTGGACCCCGATGCCGTGGCATCGCCCATTGCCGGTAATCTGCATGCCTGGAAGGTGGCTGATGGCGATGAGGTCAAGGAGGGCGATGTGATCGCAGTGATGGAAGCCATGAAGATGGAGATGCAGGTGTCGGCCCATAAAAATGGCCGCATCACGCTGGCGGCGCAGGCGGGCTCTGCACAAGCGCTGGGCGCTGTGATTGCACAGATTCGCTAAGCGCGTTTCTGGCTTCTGCCTACCCAAAGCGCGACCACGTTGTCGCGCTTTTTTGTTTCAGCGTTTGCCCACGCAGCTCATGGCCATGGCCACCAGCGCATCCAGAAACTGGGGCGACTGGGCCTGCTCAGGCACATCGTGCACGGCGCTGTGAATGATCTCGCGCAGGCCCTGTCCCATCAGGTAGGCGGCCAGTTGCGGATTGTCGGTCTGCACTTCTGAGCCATGCATCTGCAGCAGCGGCAGCCAGGTGGTGTTGATGAAGGCCTGCCGGCTGGCCTGCGGCGCATGCCACAGGCCCAGGTGCAGGGCCGAGCGGTAGCGCGCATGAAAGGCGCTGCTGAGGCCATGCAGCCGCTGCTCCACCCGGATCATGTTGGCAAACACCCGCCGCAGCAGCGCCTCCAGCGATAAGCCCTGCAGTTGCTCGCGCATGGCAAACAGCTGCTCGGACTCCTGATCGAGAAGACGCTCATACACGGCGGCAATCATGGCCTCCTTGTTGGGAAAGTACTGGTAGATCGATCCCACGGTTGCGCCCGATACCTCGGCAATGCGGTTCACGGTCAGTGCATCTTCACCCTCTTTTTCAAGAATGCGCAGGCAGGCCTGTGCCACGGCATCAACCAGCGCTTTGGAGCGGGCCTGTGTGGGCTGCTTGCGGGGCTGGGGCAGAAGATCTTTGGGGCGCTGCGCTGGCGTCGAATCCATGAAATGCAAGTCCTGTTTTTTGAGTGGAGGGGCGGTCGTTATTTTTCTTTGTCTTTCAATGACTTGAGTGCTTCTTTGCGGGCGCGGAATGCGAGTGGAAAAAGCGCCTCTGGCTGCCTAGACTGGGCTGTCCGCACAAGAGATCAAAGACCAAGGAGACAAGCATCATCATGCCAAGTTCATTGACGATTCGCCCGCTGGGGCCGCGCATAGGCGCAGAGGCATCGCAGCTAGACCTGAGCGGTCAGCTGTCCGCGCAGACGCTCAAGGCCATCGAGGCCGCACTGGTGCAGCATGAGGCGCTGGTGCTGCATGTGCCCGACATGAAGCCCGATCAGCATCTGGCCATTGCCCGCCATTTTGGCGAACCCGAGGTGCATACCTACTACCCCAATCTGGGGGAGGGTCACGAGCAGATCACAGTGATCGACTCCAAGCTGGGCGACCGTGCCGATATGTGGCACCACGACGAGAGCTTTCTGCCCAGCCCGCCCATAGTCACCATGACCCATGCGCAGATCTTGCCGCCCACGGGTGGCGATACCTGCTGGATCAGCATGACCAGTGCCTACGATGCGCTGTCGCCGCGCATGAAGCAGTACCTCGATGGCCTGAGTGCCTGGCATGACATGAATAAGCCCATGACGGCGGCTCTGCAGCATGGCATCGTCACGCATGAGCGCTATGTGGAGGTGGTGTCGCAAAACCGTCGTCATCTGCACCCGGTGGTGCGCCAGCACCCGGTCACGGGCCGCAAGGCGCTGTACATCAGTCCCACTTATGTCACGCATATCGACGGCCTGCCGCAGGCCGAAAGCCGCGCGATTCTGGCCTATCTGCATGCGCACTGCATGCAGGTTGAATTTCTGTTCAAGCACCGCTGGACCTTGGGCGACATGGTGCTCTGGGACAACCGCAGTGTGGTGCATAACGCCATCATGGATTACGCCCCGCACCAGCGCCGCATGCACCGCGCATCGGTGTTTGCACGCCAGACAGAAGTCACAACCCAACAAGGCAACAAGGAGGCCGCATGCGCCACGACGGTTTGAATCAGGTCCTGCTGGTCCAGTACGCCTCGCGCCCCGGCCGCAGGCCCTTGCTGCCTGCACTGAATGAGCGCCAGCAGGTCGCGCTGCTATGCCGCGTGCTGTCGCGCGAAGGCTATAACGACCATATTGCTGGCCACATCACGCTGAGGCTTGACGATGGCACTTATCTCGCCAATCCATGGGAGCTGACCTGGAGCGAGCTGACCGCATCCGACATCCTGCAGCTCGATGCCAATGGCAAGGTTCTCGACGGCGAGTGGAATATCACCCCAGCCATTCAGCTGCATATCGACGTGCACAACAAGCGCCACGATGTGCGCGTGGTGATTCACAACCACCCCGAGTGGGCCTCTGTCTGGTCTGCCACCGGCAAGGTACCGCCCGTGTATGACCAGACCTCGGCCCTGGTCGACACCGACCCAGTGGTCTATGACGAGTACCGCGGAACGGTGGAGCAGCGCGAGCTGGGCAATGCCGTGGCCAATGCGCTGGGGCAGAGCAAATGGGCGCTGCTGGCCAATCACGGCGCGGTGGTGGTGGGTGAGAGCATCCGTCAGGCACATCTGCGTGCCATTACGCTGGAGTGGCGCTGCCGCCTGGCCTGGCGCGTGCAGGCGCTGGGTGGCGGCAACCCCTTGAGCGAAGCCGTGATTCAGGCGACAGGCGCTCGTACCGACCTCAATGGCTTTCCTTTCCTGTGGGAAGCCATGTGCCGCGAAGAAATTCGCCGCGATCCTTCTGTGCTGGATTGATAGCGATCCGTGCAAGCCAGTCAAGGGCTTGGCCTTGTTTTGGCCCTTGTGCTGAAGGGCTAAACCAAGGCGGTTGACATTGACATGATGTCAATCTCTACAGTGGCATTCATTGTGAATGGAGATCGTATGAATGCACTGAGGCAGCCCGGTATCAAGAACGGCAGCTTTGAGCTGTCGGTGGAAGGAATGACTTGTGCATCCTGCGTAGGCCGGGTAGAGCGCGTGCTCAAGAAAGTGCCCGGTGTGCAGGATGCGGCGGTCAATCTGGCAACCGAGAAAGCCAGCCTGACGGTGGATGACCCGGCGCAGGCCGCGACCATCCTGCCGCAGGCCGTGGCCGCGATTGAAAAAGCCGGTTATGCCGTGCCCGTGCAAAGCGTGGATTTGCGGGTCGATGGCATGACTTGCGCATCTTGCGTGGGGCGTGTGGAGCGTGCGCTCAAGAAGGTGCCTGGCGTGCAAAGCGCAGTGGTCAATCTGGCCACCGAGCGTGCCAGCGTGCAACTTCAGGGCGGCACGGATGTGGCCAGCCTGATTGCGGCGATTGAAAAAGCCGGCTACGAAGCGCAGCCAGTGGTGCAGGGTGCAGCTGCGACGGGCGAGGATGCCACGGCCCAGCGCCAGGCTGCAGAGCGTGAAGCGCTCAAGCGCTCTCTCCTCATCGCCACAGTCCTGGCGCTGCCCGTGTTCATTCTGGAAATGGGGGGTCATATGGTGCCTGCGTTCCACCACTGGATCGCGGGCAGCATTGGTACGCAAAACAGCTGGTACATCCAGTTTGTGCTGACAGCGTTGGTGCTGTTTGGCCCGGGCCGCCGCTTCTTTGAAAAAGGCGTTCCGGCCTTGCTGCGCGGTGCACCCGATATGAACTCGCTGGTGGCTGTCGGCACCTCGGCAGCCTTTGCCTATTCGGTGGTAGCCACCTTTTTACCGTCTCTCTTGCCCGCAGGCACGGTCAATGTGTACTACGAGGCGGCAGCCGTCATCGTGGCGCTGATCTTGCTGGGCCGCTTTCTGGAAGCACGCGCCAAGGGCAACACCTCAGAGGCGATACGCCGTCTGGTTCAGCTGCAGGCCAAGACGGCCCGCGTGCGCCGAGATGGCGCGGTGCTGGAAATCGACATTGCCCAGGTGCGTGCCGGTGATGTGATTGAAGTGCGCCCTGGCGAGCGTATTCCCGTCGATGGCGAGGTCATCGAAGGCCAGAGCTTTGTCGATGAATCCATGATCAGCGGCGAGCCCGTGCCGGTTGAAAAAACCGCGGGTGCTGAAGTGGTGGGCGGCACCGTCAACCAGAGTGGCGCGCTGGCCTTCAAGGCCACCAAGGTGGGGGCCGATACGCTGCTGGCCCAGATCATCCGCATGGTGGAGCAGGCGCAGGGCAGCAAGCTGCCAATACAGGCGCTGGTGGACAAGATCACCATGTGGTTTGTTCCGGTCGTCATGGCTGCGGCCCTGCTGACCTTTGGCGTCTGGCTGATCTGGGGGCCAGAGCCCGCGTTGAGCTTTGCGCTGGTCAACGCCGTGGCCGTACTCATCATTGCCTGCCCTTGCGCCATGGGTCTGGCTACGCCCACCTCCATCATGGTAGGCACGGGCCGCGCTGCGCAAATGGGTGTGCTGCTGCGCAAGGGCGAGGCCTTGCAGCAGCTCAAAGACGCCAAGGTGGTGGCCGTGGACAAGACCGGCACCTTGACCAAAGGCCGCCCCGAGCTGACGGATCTGGTGCTGGGTCATGCTTTTGAGCGTGCACAAGTGCTGGCGCAGGTGGCTGCGGTGGAAGACCGCAGCGAGCACCCGATTGCCCGCGCCATCGTCGATGCGGCCAAAGCCGAAGGCCTGCAGATTCCCGCCATCAGCGACTTTGAATCCGTCACCGGCTTTGGCGTGCGCGCTGTGGTGGATGGTTCAAAGGTAGAGATTGGTGCCGACCGCTTCATGCGCGAGCTGGGGCTGGATGTGAATCACTTTGCCGCCGAGGCCCAGCGCCTGGGCAGCGAAGGCAAGACACCGCTGTATGCCGCGATTGACGGCCAGCTGGCGGCCATGATTGCCGTGGCGGACCCCATCAAGGACACGACACGGCCAGCGATTGAAGCGCTGCATGCGCTGGGCCTGAAGGTGGCCATGATTACCGGCGACAACCGCCACACGGCCGAAGCCATTGCCAAGCAACTGGGCATTGACGAGGTGGTGGCCGAGGTGTTGCCCGGCGGCAAGGTGGAGGCAGTGCAGCGCCTCAAGGCCGAGCACGGCACATTGGCCTATGTGGGCGACGGCATCAACGATGCGCCCGCGCTGGCCGAGGCCGATGTGGGCATTGCCATTGGCACCGGCACCGACATTGCGATTGAGGCCGCTGATGTGGTGCTGATGTCGGGCGACCTCTCTGGCGTGCCCAATGCGATTGCGCTGTCCAAGGCCACGATGAAGAACATTGGCGAAAACCTGTTCTGGGCCTTTGCCTACAACGTGGCGCTGATTCCGGTGGCGGCGGGCCTGCTGTACCCGTTCAACGGCATGTTGCTGTCGCCCGTGTTTGCGGCTGGTGCCATGGCACTGTCCAGCGTGTTTGTGCTGTCGAATGCACTGCGCCTCAAGCGCTTCAAGGCGCCGCTGTAATGGGCTTGATTGCAGCTGCCCCAGATAAGCCTGTGAGCAGGCTCTACTTAATTTGACTGAGCCACAATAGTGCAGGCACCTCCATTTGGAGGTGCCTTTTTCTTCGGTGTGGTGTTTCATGCTCCCTGTTCTTCATCCCTGGCTGCTGCGTTTTTTGATGGTGTTCGCACTTCTGCTCGGTGGAACTCCGTATGCCAATGCATCTGGTGCGAGCATGAACCCGTGTGCGCCGCAGTTGCTGGGCAGCTGGGGGGCGAAGGAGGTCAACGAGGGGCAGCGCCCCGCGCAAGGCTGGGAGCCAGTGACGATTCCGCACAGCTCTTCAGCCTCATGGCCCGGCTGGCAGGGGGCTGTCTGGTACCGGCTGGACTGGAGGCTGAGCTGCACGCAGCAGGGCGCAGCTGGGCCGGGCAATCTGGCGCTGGCCATCTCCGGCATTCGCCTGGCTGGCACGGTGTACTGGAATGATGAACTGCTGTGGAGTGACCAGTCTTTGGTCGAACCCTTCTCGCGCAGCTGGAATATGCCGCGCTGGTGGCCGGTATCGATCAAGGCCGCTGGCGATGTGCAGACCGTCTGGGTGCGAGTGGTGGCGGCGCAAGCAGCGTTCAAAGGGGTGGGCTATGTGGAACTGGGAGACATGGCCGCCATTCAGGAAGACTATGCGGCTCGCGAATGGCGTCAGCGCACCAGCTATGTCATCACCGCCAGTCTGTCTTTGACCATTGCCTGCATAGCGCTGGTGGTATGGCTGTGGCGGCGCAGCGAAAAAATCTACCTCTGGATGGGGCTGATGCAGGTTTTCTGGACTTTGTATCTGTCCGTGATTCTCAGCCTGAAGCCCTGGCCGGGGATTGGCAGCGAGGTCTTTGCGTTGCTGAACCTGCTTTTCTTCATGCTTTATGGGCATTGTTTTTTGATCTTTGTTCTGCGCTTTCATGAGCAGCACCGCATCGCCCTGGAGCGTGTGATCTGGGGCGGGCTGGGGCTGTGGGTTGTGGCCATGGTGATGAGCGAAAGCGTTTCGCGGCAGATGAGCGATCTGGGACTGGTCTGGGGTGTTGTGATGTTCAATGCCGGCTGTCTGTATGCCATCTATCGCGCCCTGCGCACGCGCAAGCCTCAGCACTTGCTGCTGGCTGCGGCCTGTGCCGTGATGGTGGTGGTGGCAATCCACGACATCGTGGTGGCGCTGCAGCACTGGAATAACGACCAGACCTGGTCTTACTTCAGCTGGCCGCTGAACATGCTGGTGCTGGCGGTGCTGCTGGGCTGGCAGGTTGCCGGTCATATGCGCCGCGTGGATGGCTTCAATGCCGAGCTGACCGAACATGTGGCGCAAGCCAGAGCCGAGCTGGCTGAGGTGCTGGAATTGCAGCACGCGAGAGACTTGCAAAATGCCAAGCTGCAGGAGCGCGTGCAACTGGCGCACGACCTGCATGACGGGCTGGGCGGCAGTCTGGTGCGCTCCATGGCGCTGGTGGAGCAGGCGCCTCAGCAGCTGAGCAATGACCGCGTGATGTCGCTGCTCAAGTCGCTGCGCGACGATTTGCGTCAGGTGATTGACTCTGGCTCCAGCAGTGGTGCAGCCGCGCCGGAAACTCCCAGGCGCTGGCTGGCACCGCTGCGTCATCGTTTTACCCATGTGTTTGACGAGCTGGGTGTGCATGCGCAGTGGCTGGTGGACGAAGAATGGAAAACCACCCCCTCGGCGCTGCAGTGTCTGGGCATGCTGCGCTTTCTGGAAGAGGCGCTGACCAATGTCATCAAGCATGCGCGTGCGCAGCAGGTGGCGGTGACCTGCACGCAGCCGGATGTGCACACCTGGGTTTTGAGCGTGCACGATGACGGCGTGGGCTTCGACTGGGGAGCGGTGCAGCAGGCAAGGCTTAGCGTGGGCATGCGCAGCATGCAGACCCGGGTGGAGCGTGTGGGCGGTACTTTGCAGGTGCAGTCGCAGCCCGGCAGCACGCAGCTGACAGCACAGCTCAAGATTTTGACGGCCGCTGCAGAAGCTGAGTGAAGGCGCTATGAATGTGCGAGCTTCATCCGCTTTCAATATATGGTTTTGAAGCAAATTTGATATGAAAAAAGGCGCTGAGTAAGCGCCTTTAGCTATCAATATCTTTAAAAGCTTGCTTATTGGATGCTGGGCGGCACGTCCATAAAATCATCAAGGCTCAGGCCTTTTTCTTTGAGCAAGGCTTCCAGCACGGGCTTCAAACGGCCCAGGCTGGCTTCCACCGTCTCGCGCACGGTATCGACCACCACCTGGGTGCTGCGCTCGATCTCGATATTCACCATGTCGCCCACTTTCTTGCTGCCGAATACCGTCATGCGCAAGGTCTCGGGAATCAGCCAGACCTCGAACCAGCCTTCTTTGCGATTCACCTCGGCCACTGTCAGGCTGGCACCGTTAACGGCGATATAGCCCTTGGCAAACACATAGGGGCGAAACGCTTCGGGGATGCCAAAGCGGATCTTGTGGTTGGTGTCGGTCTTCACAATCTCCAGCAGCGGCGCGGTGAAGTCCACGTGGCCCGACAGCGGGTGGCCGCCAATCTCGGCTCCATCCTTGGCTGCGCGCTCCACATTGATGGCATCACCCACCTGGTAACTGCCCAGCGTGGTGATGTTCAGGCTTTGCTGCATCACATCGAAGGTGGCACTGGTGGGGGACAGGTTTTCCGTCACCGTCAGGCACACACCATCGTGCGAGACGCTGGCGCCAATGGCCAGATCCTGGCAAAAGCCTTCGGGGAATTCCATGGTGAAGGTGCGCAGACCGTCCTGGTCGCGCAGCGCGGCAATGGTTGCCACGGCCTGAATGATGCCGGTAAACACGGGGCAGACTCTCTTATCAACAGGCCCGCGCCAGGCGCAGACCAGGGGCCAAAACGGCTATTTTGCCTGTGTTGCAGGGATGTCGTGACGGGTGTGTTTGTGTGGGCTCTTCCTCAGAGACACCGAGCAAGAGCCGCGCAGCGGCTCAGGGGGTGAGCGCAGCGTTTTCCCACCATCCGCTGATCAGGCTTTGTGGCTTTTTCAGTGCCCGCACCCAGGCGCAGTCGGGCCAGGCTTCCATCTGCACATTCATGCCGGCAAATACGCCGTAGCCGGAACCGGCGGCAATCTCGCCTTCGGCCTGCAAGGTCTCGCCTACGCGAATGCTGCAGGCTGCGCGAATATCGCCCAGGGCCTTGATACCCCAGCCAGCCTGAATATGGTTGCCGCACTCGATATGGTCGTTGCAGGCAATGCCGTGGCCTACATCCAGCAAGCCTTGCACTTGCAGCTTGCTGCCCGAGCGCAAGCCCTTGGCACAGCGCAAAGCGCCTTGCACATCGACTTCACGGTCAATCTGGCCATTGCCCTTGAGGTCCACATCGCCTGTGCACATCAGCTCCCAGCCGGCGCGCAGGTCTTCGGCGCGAATGTCACCTTGCACCTCGATGCTCCAGGCGGCTTTGATATTGCCACCGGCCTTGAGCAGCTCGTCGCAGAAGATGGCACCGCCGCATTGAATGTCCTCGCCCACCTCCAGCTTGCCTGCGCGTATGCCACCACCGGCCTGCAGGCTGCGTCCCACCAGCAACTGGCCGGACACTCGTACATCGCCGTGCACGATCAGCGTGCCTGCGTAGACGAAGTTTTCGGCCTCCAGGTGCTCCAGCTCCAGCACGCTGTGGGTGGAGCCAAAGTTCTCCAGCAGCCAGCGGGCATCTTCCACGCGGCCAGCAGCGACCTGGGTGTCCATGGCGGCCTGATAGTCACCGCCCGCCAGGTTGTTGCGCACAAACCAGCGATACCCCATAGCGCAAGGGTTTTTACCGCGCAAAAAATTTTGAGTGAGTTCCATGTCCATGGCTGAGCTCCGAGTCGTCCGTTAAGCAGTGCGATGCGTGCCGGGTCGTACTCAAGCATGGCCTTGGCGGCCGTGAACGTACCTCTCCCGTGCACCTGGGTTTGTGCTGTGTGGGAAGGCCGTGCGGAGGATGTGAGCTGTGTGCTTCAAGCCATCCGCACGGCGGCGGAAAGCATGGCCGTGACACCGCTCAGGCTCACGAACGCGGTAGGAATGCCATGGCGGCAGGTGTGCAAGGCACGCAGCGCACGGGCACGCGCAGGCAGCTCTGCAACGAGGGCAAAGCGGCGCAAGCGGGCGGTGGTGGACAGGTGCAGACAGGCCATGGACAGGGTGAAAATTTGGCCTCAATTATGCCTTCAGGCCTTTTTTGCAGTCTTGCGTACAGGTATGCGATGCGTGTTACGGCCGGCTGAGGGGTTTCCGTGTGTCGCGCAAGACATCCATGCATTGGGTAACATCGGCACCCTTGCGGGCGCGCGCATTTTCTGGACACAAGCTGGAAACAAGACTGTTGTATGCGCAGTGCCATGCCCTGAAATTGCAGCCCCAGGCCCGGATGCCCCGGCCTGCGGTCTTGAGACAAGTCATGACTCAAAACACCCCACCATCCACCCCTCCTTCGTTCCTGAGCCGCATTGCCATTGCGATCGGCAGCTTTTTTGCCATTCTGGGCAATGGCCGTCTGGCCGCCGATGTGAGCCGTGTGCGTGCAGGTGAAGCCTTTGCCGCCGATGTGCCCCCCAAGGAAGTGCGCGTGGAAGTGCCGGTTGAGAAGATCGTCGAAGTCCGCGTGGAAGTGCCCGTGGAAAAAATCGTCGAAAAAACGGTCGAAAAGCGCGTTGAGGTTCCCGTTGAAAAAGTGGTTGAAAAGCTGGTTGAGAAAACCGTCGAAGTCACCAACAACGCCGCTGCCTTGCAACTGCTGGGCCTGATGCAGCGCGAAGCGCGCTTTGTGGATTTCATCCAGGAAGATGTGGCTCCCTACACCGATGCCGAAATCGGAGCCGCCGCCCGCGTGGTGCACGAAGGCTGCCGCAAGGTGCTGCGCGATAACTTCACCATTGCCCCTGTGCGCACCGAAGCCGAAGGCTCGCGCATCACCTTGCAAGAGGGTTTTGATGCCGCTGCCGTGCGCCTGACCGGCAATGTGGTGGGCCAGGCCCCGTTCACCGGCACGTTGGGTCATCGCGGCTGGCAAGCCACGGAAGTCAAGCTGCCCCAGTTGACCGACAGCAAGGCCGCCCAGGTCATTGCGCAAGCCGAAGTGGAGCTGTAAGCCATGAATATGTTTGCCTCCATTGCCGCATCCGGCACGGCCAATACTGCTGATACCGCCGCTAATACCGCTGCATCCACTCCTGATTCTGCAGCTGCTGGTGCGCAACCAGAAAGCGCTACAGGTCAAAATGATCTGAAGTCAACCGCTGCCAAGTACAGTATTGGTATTGACCTGGGCACCACGCACTGCGCATTGTCCTTTGTCAACAAGAGCGCCAGCGATGGCGAAAAAGTCGTGCAAGGCGTGCTGGAAGTTCCCCAGATTACAGCCCCTGCCAGCGTGCAAGCCCTGCCGCTGCTGCCTTCGTTTTTGTACCTGCCGCATGAAAGCGAATTGACCGAAGCCGAGCGCACTCTGCCCGGCAAGGCCGCCACCGATTTCATCACCGGTGAATTTGCCCGCACACGTGGTGCTGCCACGCCCATCCGACTGGTGAGCAGCGCCAAGAGCTGGTTGTGCCACCCCGGCGTGGACCGCCGTGCAGGAATTCTGCCCGCCGATGCGCCCGAGGAAGTCAGCCGTATTTCGCCGCTCACGGCCTCCATCCGCTATCTGGAGCACCTGCGCTGGGCCTGGGAGCAGCAGCATCCTGAAGCACCGTTTGCCCAGCAGGACATTACCGTCACCATCCCTGCATCGTTTGACCCCGCTGCACGCGAGCTGACAGCCGAGGCCTGCCGCGCTGCCGGCTTTGACAATCTGACCTTGCTGGAAGAGCCACAAGCCGCGCTGTACAGCTGGATTCAGGCCAGCGGCGGCAACTGGCGCAAGCAGGTCAAGCATGGCGACATCATCCTCGTGGTGGACGTGGGCGGTGGCACCACCGACCTCTCGCTGATCGCCGTGCTAGAGCGCGAAGGCAATCTGGAGCTGCAACGCATTGCCGTGGGCGAGCACATCTTGCTGGGCGGCGACAACATGGATTTGGCGCTGGCCTATGGCGTGGCCCGCAAGCTGGCCGCCGAGGGCAAGCAGCTGGATGCCTGGCAAACCCGTGCCCTGTCGCACGGCTGCCGCGCCGCCAAGGAGCAGTTGCTGGCGGATAGCTCGCTGCAATCCGTGCCCGTGGTCGTGCCCAGCCGGGGCAGCAAGCTGATCGGCGGAAGCATCCGTACCGAAGTCACACGCGATGAAGTGCTGGCCATGCTGGTCGAAGGCTTCTTCCCCAAGGTGGCCGTCAGCGACAAGCCCAAAACCCGGGCCCGTGGTGCGCTCACGCAACTGGGCCTGCCCTATGCGCAAGATGCTGCGGTCACGCGGCACCTGGCGGCATTCCTTTCCCGCCAAGTCAATGCATTGGCTGAGATCGATGGTCTGAACGGTGACCAGGTGGAAGGCTCCACCTTCTTGCACCCCACGGCCATTCTGTTCAATGGCGGTGTGCTCAAGGCTTCGCAGATTGAGCAGCGCATTCTGGAAGTCATCAACGGCTGGCTGGACGAAGAGGCCTGCGAGCCCGCCCGCCTGCTGGTCGGTGCCAATCTCGACCTGGCCGTGGCCCGCGGCGCGGCTTACTACGGCCACATCGCCACCAGCGGCCGCGGCGTACGCATCCGCGGCGGTACGGCGCAGAGCTACTACGTGGGTGTGGAGAGCAACATGCCCGCCATCCCCGGCATGGAGCCGCCCATCTCCGCCCTGTGCCTGGCCCCGTTTGGCATGGAAGAAGGCACCGAAGTGGCGCTGCCCGATGAAGAATTTGGCTTGGTCGTGGGCGAGCCTGTGCGCCTGCGCTTCTTCGGCTCCAGCGTGCGCCGCGCCGATACCGTCGGCACCATGCTGGACTTCTGGGGCGCGGAAGAGCTGATCGAGTTGCAAGAGATTGAACTCAACTTGCCCGCCGAAGGCCGTGCCGCTGGCGAGGTGGTGCCGGTGACATTGGCTGCGCGCGTGACTGATATCGGCACGCTGGAACTCAACGCTATTCCAGTGGGCGGCAACGAGCGCTGGAAGGTGGAGCTGGATGTGCGGGCGGAGACTGCAGCAGACGCGTAAAGTCTGCTTCACGCTTTGGCTTGAGAAGCCTGCTGACCGACCGGTTGGCAGGCTTTTTTGTTTGGACGTTTGTGGTGTCTCTGCTGCTTGAGTTATCACCAAGCCATTAGTCAAATACTGCTCTGGCGCTTATCTATGAAGCCCAAGTAGCTCATCTTTTTGTGAAGAATTTTTGCGAAGAGGTCGCGCACACCACTCCCACCAGAACATGGTGCGCGCCCATCACTGCAATTGGACTGAAATGGCCTAGAACGCGTGGCGCAGGCCCACGCTGAAGCTGCTGGCGTTCTGTCCGTAGCCCACGCCGCCCTTGAAGTTGTAGCCATAGGCCACACCGCTTCCGTTGTCGATATGGGTGTAGGCCGCGTACAGCTTGCTGCGTTGGCTCAGGTGGTGGTTGTAGCCAAGAATCCACTGGCGTGCGCCGCTGCCGGGCACATGGCTCCAGCGGCTGGCCCAGCCATAGCCGAGCGCAACTTCTGAAGCACCAACCCGATATGCCGCCGTTACGCGGGCCGCATCGCGGGTGCCGCAGCCTGCGCCTGCATGGCTGCACATGGAGCCAGAGCCGTTGTCAGAGCGCTGGTAGTAGGCGCCGATTTGCAGCGCGCTCCAGCGGTAGTGGCCGCGTAGGCCGAATTGCTTGTCGTCACCCAGCTGGGTATAGCCAGCGCCCAGAGCCAGCGGGCCGCGTTCCCAGTTGGCATAGAGGTCGTAGCCATTTTTCTGCACCGCGCCAGCGGCTTTTTCGTGCAGCGAGGCCTGGGCCTCCACCGTCAGCCCGCCCATGATGGGGCTGCGGTAGCCGACCTTGTTGGTGTTGCGCATGACATAGTCGTACAGCGCATCGGCGATGGAGCCCGTGTCGTGATTGGGTTCGTCCAGCGCACCATAGTCGGCAATGCCGAAATAGGTCGCCGCACCAAAGCGGCCCACGCGCAGCTTGCCCCAGTGACCGGAGAGGTTCACTTCGCTCTGGCGCTGAAAGGCCAGTGCGCCGCTGCTGCCGGTGCCTGCGCCGGTGTCGGAATCAAAGCCCGACTCCAATTGAAAGCCAGCCTTGAGGCCGGCACCCAGATCTTCGCTGCCCACAAAACCAAAGCGCGAGTTGTTGTTGAAAAGCCCCGTGAGGCTGTTGCTGCCGACCTTCTGGTGCTCGGCAGAAGTGTTGATGCGGCCATAGATTTGCACGCTGCTTTGCGCGAGCGCTGCAGAGGCGAGGGCAGAGCCCAGAATGACAAGAAGAGTGCGAGCTAGCGTTGTTGTTTTTACAGGCATGTGGCGACTGGCTTTCGGACGTTGCTATGAAACTTGCGCGACTTTGCGCACCTGTAACAAGGCAAATCTCGTGCCAGCACTCATGCACCGATTTGGCGTCCGCGTTAGCGAGGGCGGAAGCTTGCGGGTCCATGCCTTAAAGCAGCCCAGATGCATCGACCGACCAAAGCGAACCGCCCGTTGGCTGACAGCTGTAGCCGGGAGAGGATGACAGTTGAAAAGAGTTGGCCTGCAGAGGCTGTCACCAGAATGCGTATTCAGCGCTGGATGCAGAGCTCCTTGCCCTCGTTCATGAGGGCTGTGCTGTAAACGGATGGCCTGAAGCCTTGCCTTGGGTGTGGCGAAAGAGGCGAGACGCATTTCTGCAGAGGGTGTTTTTCGAGAGCGCTCATTTTTTTCACTAAGGATCAAGCATGGCTTCAGAGAACTCTTCCCATAACCCGCTGTGGACCTGGGCCGTGCCCCTGATCAGCTGGGCATTTCTGCTGCTTTATGTGCTTGCCCCGGGCATGCCGGGCGTGGTGGTGCTGCTGTGCGTGGGTCTGCTGGGGGGCGTGGTTGCCGCCGTTCACCATGCGGAGGTGATTGCGCTCAAGGTGGGAGAGGCTTTTGGAACCCTGGTGCTGGCGCTGGCCGTCACGACGATTGAGGCGGCGCTGATTGTCTCCATGATGCTCTCTGGCGATCCTGCAGATGCACTGGCCTTGCCGCGGGACACGATTTTTGCGGCAGTGATGATCATTCTGAACGCCATCATCGGGCTGTGCCTGGTGGTGGGCGGGCGCAAAAAACACGTGCAGCAGTTTCATGTGGAAGGCATGACGGATGCTTTGTGCACCATGACCGTGATCATTGTGCTGTCCATGATCCTGCCCAACTATGTCAGCAGCTCTGCGGCTGGCACGTACAGCCCTACTCAACTAGGCTTTGTGGCGGTCGCGACCTTGGTGCTGTTTGTGGCATTCACCTTTTTTCAGACCATGGGGCACCGAGAATATTTCTTGCCAGTCAAGCAGCCTGGTCAAAAGGATGAGGAAGCGGTTGCCCTGCCGCCTGATGCACGCACAGCCTGGATCAGCCTGGCTTTGCTGCTGCTGTCTCTGGTGGCGGTGGTGCTCAGTGCAAAGGGCATCTCGCCTACGCTGGAGGGCTTGCTGGGCAGATGGGGAGCCCCTGCGGTCACGCTGGGCATCATCATTGCGGCGATTGTGCTGCTGCCGGAGTTTGGGGCCGCCATGCGCAATGCTTCGGCCAACCGGCTGCAGGCCAGCCTCAATCTGGCCATAGGGTCGGCGATTGCAAGCATTGGCCTGACCATTCCTGTGGTCGCGTTGCTGGCCAACTTTATGGGCTGGCCGCTGCAGCTGGGGCTGGATGGGGTCTCCACCGTCATGCTGATGCTGTCGCTATTCGTGGTGGCGCTGACACTGCGCACAGGCAATACCACCATGCAGCCTGGCATTGTGCATTTGGTGATTTTTGCGGTGTACCTGTTCTTCAGCTTTGTGCCCTGAGGCAGGGCGCTGCCTGAAGCTCAGCAAGGCTTGCGAGGGCAATCCCTCCCGGCAGAGCAAGGGCTAGAGCTCGCCCAATCCCGGTCATGCAAGCAGTTGTTACGATTCAGTCCTTTGCGCGCCTTGCTTTTCTGCTTTCATGACCGTCTCTTCTTCGTCCTCAGCCTTTGTCGTTGGAATCGATCTTGGTACCAGCCATACCGTGGTGGCCAGCGCAGCCTTGCATGGAGAAAAGCAGGCGGCCATTACGCTGCTCGATATTGCCCAGCGCAGCACCGCTGCAGAGCTGGTGTCCCAGCCCCTGCTGCCTTCGGTGCGTTATCAGGCGGCGCAAGGGGAGCTGGGCGATTCTTGGCAGCAGCCCTGGCCACCTCAGGGGGCGGATGATGCGGCGCCCGCCGTCATTGGCCGCTGGGCGCGTGATCTGGGAGTGGCTGTGCCAGGTCGACTGGTGGCCAGCGCCAAAAGCTGGCTCTCGCACACCGGTGTGGATCGCACGGCGGCCATCCTGCCCTGGGGCGCGGGCGAGGATGTGGCCAAGGTCTCGCCATTGGCAGCATCGGCCTCGTATCTGGCGCATGTCAGGCAGGCCTGGGACCAGGCACATCCTGCCGCGCCTTTGCACCAGCAAAGCGTGGTGCTGACCGTGCCTGCTTCGTTCGACGAAGGCGCGCGTGCGCTGACGCTGGAGGCCGCGCAACTGGCTGGCCTGCCCGGCGTGCAGTTGCTCGAGGAGCCCAAGGCCGCTTTTCATGACTGGCTGCTGCTGCAAGGCGATGCGCTGGCTGAGCAACTGGCGCAAAGCCGACTGGTGCTGGTGGTGGACGTGGGCGGCGGCACCACTGACCTGACCTTGATTCGTGTGGATGCTGCTGCAGAGGGTGGCATGCCAACGCTGACCCGTACCGCTGTGGGTGAGCACCTGATGCTGGGTGGCGACAACATGGATTTGGCGCTAGCCCATCAACTCGAGCCGGCTTTTGCAGGCGAGGGCAAAAAACTGCCCCCGCAGCGCTTTGCCCAGTTGGTGCAGCGTTGCCGCGCCGCCAAGGAGCAGCTGCTGGCACAGGATGCGCCCGAGCAGGTCAGCATCACTTTGCTGGGCAGCGGCAGCAAGCTGCTGGCCACAACCCAAAGCGCTACGCTGACCCGCGAGCAGGTGAGGCAAACGGTGGTGGAAGGTTTTTTGCCAGATGTCGCCTTGGCAGATACCCCCATCAAACGCCAGAGCGCGCTGCGCGGCTTTGGCCTGCCTTACCCGGCCGATGCCGCCATCAGCCGCCATCTGGCGCAGTTTCTGAGTCTGCATGCCGACGGCGCGCTGCCCGATACGGTGTTACTCAATGGCGGTGTGTTTCATGCCCACGCCATTGCCCAGCGACTGACGGATTTGCTCAGCCGCTGGCGTGGCAGTGCCGTGCGTGTGCTGCACAACCCCCACCCCGACTGGGCCGTGGCGCGTGGTGCAGCAGCTTATGGCCTGGCGCGCCACCAGGCGGAACAGATCGCTGGGCAACTGGACGAGCAGCAACTGGCGGAATCACAGTCAAATCAGCTCCAGAATAAGGCGAAGAAAGCGCCAGCAGCTATCAAAACCATATTGCCGCGCATTGGCGGCGGCTCGGCGCGCAGCTACTGGTTGCTGCTTCCCGGCAAAAAAGGCCAGGCTCCGCAAGGCATCTGCCTGCTGCCGCGTGGCACCGAAGAGGGCGTGCGCATCGTGCTCTCGGGTCGGCGCTTTGCGCTCAAGCTGGGGCAGGCCGTGCGATTCAATCTGCTGGCCAATAGCCAGAGCCATCTGCCGGTGCAAGCAGGCCAGATTGCACCATTGACGGGCGATGGCTGGGTGGAGCTGCCGCCGTTGACCACCGTACTGCCCGCGCCAGAAGACAAGGTGCAGACGGGAGGGCAGGCTCAGGTCGAAGTGCAGTTGCAGGCCTGCATGAGCGAAGTGGGCACGCTGGAGGTGCGCTGCGTGGCTGTGCAGGATGCGGCGCAATCCTGGCTGCTGCCTTTTGCCGTGCGTGTCGTGGCGAAAGAAAGCACTGCTGATTTTGAAACCATAGCTGCCAGCGATCAGCAGCAAACAGTTTCAGATAAAAAGCCATATCAAAGTCAAGGACAGCATGCGCAAGCAGCTATTGATTTGATAGATCGCATTTTCGGCAACCAGGCCCGGGAGGTGACGCCCAAGGAGGTGCGCCAGTTGCGCCAGACGCTGGAGAAGACCATAGGCCCGCGCGATGCCTGGGATGTGGGCTTGCTGCGTGCGCTGTTCGATGCCTTGCTGGCCCGTGCCAAGCGCCGCCGCCGCACGGCAGAGCATGAGCGCGTGTGGCTCAATCTGGCGGGCTGGTGCCTGCGCCCTGGCGTGGGCGCAGAGCTGGATGGCTGGCGCATGGATCAGGTCTGGGCGCTGTATGCCCAGGGCTTGGGCCATGGCAAGGAGGCTGCCAACTGGACGGAGTGGTGGGTCTTCTGGCGCCGTGTGGCAGCGGGCCTGAACGAGGCCCAGCAGATGGAGTTGCTGGAAGACGTGGCCGGACACATGCAAAAAGCCGTGCAGCAAACCACACGCAGCGGTGGCAAGAGCAGCCATGGCAGTTATGACGACATGCTGCGCTTGTTTGCGGCCATGGAGGCCGTGCCCTGGCAGTACCGCCAGGAGATGGGGCAGTGGATGCTGCAGCGCTTGAAGCGTGAGGGTGAAACCGTGCAGACCTGGTGGGCTATTGGCAGGCTGGCGGCACGCCAGTCGCTGGCGGCCAATGCACATCTCGTGATGCCGCCCGATGCTGCGCAGGAGTTTCTCGATGCTACGCTGACGCAGGACTGGCGCAAGAACGAAACCGCCATGTTTGCTGCCGTGCAAATGACCCGCATGACGGGCGACCGTGCGCGTGATTTTCCCGATACCGTTCGCGCACAGGTGCTGCAGAAGATGCGCGCCAGCGGTGCGCCCGAGCGCTGGCTGGCCATGGTCGAGCAGGTGGTGCAGATGGAGGCCGAAGACCACAAGCGCAGCCTGGGCGACAGCCTGCCGCCAGGCCTGGTGCTGCTGTAGCCCCAGCGCTGGTCGCTGCATTTGCAGGAGGCAGACCTTGCCAAACACGATGGCTAAAGAGTGAGTGCTCCCCAGTCCGTCGCTGAGGGGGTGCAAGAATGATTTGTTGCATGGAACGAAATGCCAGCACGGAGGGCTGGCAGCATCTATGCCAACCACCACTCGGAGTTTTTGCTATGAAGTTTGATACTGCTGCGCGCACTGTGATTGCGCAGAACGCTGTTTTTATCTCCAAGAATCAACGCCGCTCGCTGCTACTGGCAGCGATGGCTGCAGTGGTGGTTGCAACTCCTCTATCTAAGGCGCAGGCCAAGGGGGCGGACTGGCCTGTCAAGCCCATTACCTTTGTTGTGCCTCAGGCACCGGGCGGCGCGAATGACGTGATTGCACGTGCTATTGCGCAGGGGCTGGAGAGGTCGTTGGGTCAGCCCGTGATTGTGGAAAACCGCTCAGGAGCCAATGGCAACCTGGGCACAGGCCAGGTGGCGCGCAGCGCGGGCGACGGCTACACCTTTTTGGTGACGGCGCAGAGCGCCTACACCATCAACCCGGCGCTGTATTCCAAGGTGCCCTTTGATCCCATCAAGGACTTCACCCCCGTCATGCAGCTGGCGGTTGCGCCTTATCTGCTGGTGGTGAACCCCAGCTTCCCGGCCAAGAATCTGGACGAGCTGGTGGCTTATGCCAAGGCCCATCCGGGCAGGGTGGAATATGCGTCGGCGGGCAACGGCACGCTCAACCATCTGCTGGGCGAGATGCTGAAAAAGCAAAAGGGCGTGGAGCTTTTGCATGTGCCATACAAGGGCGCATCGGCTGCGGCTACCGATGTGGTGGCTGGTCAGCTGCCGGTGACTTTTGGCAGCTTCCCCGGTGTGATGCCTTTTGTCAGCAGCGGCAAGCTGCGTGTGCTGGGCGTGGCCTCCGACAAGCCCACTGCGCTGGCACCCGAGATCCCGGTGCTGGGCAAAGGTCTGGCCGTGACCAGCTGGTATGGCCTGTTTGCACCTGCCGGTACACCTCAGCCCGTGGTCGACAAGCTCTATCGAGCTGTCCAGACCGTGCTGGCCAAGCCCGAGATGGGGGAACGACTCAAGGCTTTGGGAGCGGAGCGCGTGCAGTCCACGCCGCAAAGCTTCAAGGCCATGCTGCCGGGCGAGCTGGCGTACTGGAAGCAGGTGGTCAAGGACTCTGGCGCGCACATCGACTAAGAGCCGCTAAGACAACCCTTGATACGTCGCTGCTTCGCCTTGTCGTACGCTTGTACTGCCTGCGGCTTCGCGCCTCGTCTCAACCGCAAATTTTCAATTTGCTGGGTGGTGTTAGCTGCTCTAAGGCACAGGCCCGCCTACAGGGTTTTTTCTGAGCGCTGGATGATACAGGGGGGCGCGATCTCGGTCTCGCACTTGTCATGGCGCGTTAGCATGGATGGCTAGAATTTTTGAATTCCCTGGTCATTCACCATGCCCGGCCTTGCACATCTGCAGGGGGATGAGGGTCGGCACAGACGAGACATGCGATGAGCACTGCATATCCTGATACCCAGCTTTTGATCGACGGTCAGTGGCAGGACGCTGCCAGCGGCAAGAAAATTGAGGTGCGCAACCCGGCTTCGGGCGAAGTCATTGGTCGGGTGGCCCATGCCGATATTCCCGATCTGGACCGCGCTCTGGCTGCGGCCGACAAGGGCTTTCAGGTCTGGCGCAAGGTGTCGGCCCATGAGCGCGGTGCCATCATGCGCCGTGCGGCAGCTTTGCTGAAAGAGCGTGCCGACGATATTGCTGCGCTGCTGACGCAAGAGCAAGGCAAGCCCCTGGCAGAAGCCAAGGTGGAAATCATTGCCGGCGCTGGCATTTTGGAGTGGTTTGCAGACGAGGCGCTGCGTGTTTATGGCCGCATCGTGCCATCGCGACGACCCGAGCAGCAGCAACTGGTCATCAAAGACCCGGTCGGCCCTGTGGCGGCCTTCACACCCTGGAACTTCCCGGTCAACCAGATCGTGCGCAAGATTGGCGCGGCACTGGCATCGGGCTGCTCCTTTCTGGTCAAGGCCCCCGAGGAGACTCCGGCTTCGCCCGCAGCCCTGCTCAAGTGCTTTGTTGATGCGGGCATTCCTGCTGGCGTCGTGGGCCTGGTCTATGGCAATCCCGCGCAGATTTCCGAATATCTGATTCCCCACCCGGTCATCCGCAAGGTGACTTTCACGGGCTCCACCGCGGTGGGCAAGCAACTGGCCGCATTGGCCGGACTTCACATGAAGCGCAGCACCATGGAGCTGGGTGGTCACGCCCCCGTGATCGTGGCCGAAGATGCCGATGTGGAACTGGCCGTCAAGGCGGCAGGCGCGGCCAAGTTCCGTAATGCGGGCCAGGTCTGCATCTCTCCCACGCGCTTTCTGGTGCACAACAGCGTGCGCGAGGAGTTCACCCGAGCCATGGTGGCCCATGCCGAGGCGCTCAAGGTCGGCAATGGTCTGGAGCAGGGCACGCAGATGGGCCCGCTGGCCAACCCACGTCGCGTCACTGCGCTGACTCAGCTGATTCAGAATGCGGAGCAAAGCGGGGCCAAGCTGATGACCGGTGGCGCTGCTTTTGGCTCTGGAGGCAACTTCTTCGCTCCAACGGTGTTGGCCGATGTGCCTTTGACGGCCGATATCTTCAATCAGGAGCCCTTTGGCCCCGTGGCCGCCATTCGCGGCTTTGACAGGATTGAAGATGCGATTGCCGAGGCCAATCGCCTGTCCTATGGACTTGCGGCCTATGCGTTCACGCGCTCACTCAAGACCACGCACCAGCTGTCGCAGGATGTGGAGGCCGGCATGCTGTGGGTGAACCAGCCCGCGCTGCCATCGGCCGAGCTGCCATTTGGCGGTATCAAGGATTCGGGCTATGGCTCCGAAGGCGGCCCCGAGGCGCTGGAGGCCTATCTGGTGTCCAAGGCGGTCGCCATCAGCTGTGTTTGATTGGCAAGGCATTTGAGACCAGGCCACCCCAGGGTGGCCTTTTTCATGGGCTGTCGATGCCGTTTGGCTTATGAAGGCTGTTTGTCTATCGTTATTTCAAAATGAATAGCAATGGATGGGGTCGACGTCCTTTACATTCGATAACAGCGTATAACGCGCGCCAGGTCACCGCATTTCACTGCTTCTCAGGTTTATCCTCAGAGTTTTGTTCTTCGCCGTAGCTGGCTCTGTGCTGCTCTGTCCAGCGTTGCCATGAGGAGGGTCTGGCGGAGGGTCTGGTGCAAGTGGCTGCTGGAGATGTTGCAGAGTCCGTCCGCTAGTCCTCCACGCTGTGAACGGTCGAAGTTAGCGCACGTCGTGATGCGCATGAGCTTGGCGTAGGCGAGATGAAGGGCACCAATGCCAACACCGTGGCCGATGCCGCGCACAGCCTCCCCGGCGTAAGTCTGTCGCGCCCCACTCGCAACGAGGAAATGGTCAATCTGCGCGGCTTCCACTCGCGCCAGTTAGGCATTGACGTCGATGGTTTGCCTCTGGATGTACCTTATGACGGCTATGTGGACCTGGGTCGTTTCACCACCTTTGATCTGGCCGAGATCAATGTCGCCAAGGCAGGTGCTTCGCTGCTGTACGGCCCCAATGCATTGGGTGGCGCGGTCAATCTGGTCACGCGCAAGCCAAGAAAGTCGTTCGAGGCAGATGTACGACTGGGCTTTGCCAACGCCAGCGAGCGCAAGGCGGACTTCAACCTGGGAGGCAATCAAGGCTGCTGGTATTACCAACTGGTCATCTCTTATCTGGATGCCGACAGCTTTCCCTTGCCCAAAGGCTTCAAGGATTGCCAAAAGCAGCCTCCTGATACCGCCAGCAAGGGTGAGAATGCAGAAGAGCGCACAGACAAGCGCCTGTCCTTCAAGCTGGGGCTGACGCGCAATGCCCCGGATGAATATGCGGTGGGCTATGTGCCTCAGGCCCAGGCCGGAGGGCTTTTGAGACGCTGTACATGGGCAACCAGATCCGCGTGCTGGAGCAGATTGCCGTGTTAAGAGCCCCGGGCATGTCCACCCATCAACCCGAGCATGCCTTGCGTGTGGCGGATCGAATGGCCATGCTGGGGCGCGGAAAGCTGCTGGCTGTGGGCACGCCTGCCGCCGTAGCAACGCCCCGGGTGCTGGCCGATCTCTATGGCGTCAGCGAGACGGCGATTGCCAGCCATTTCTCCACCCATCTGGCGGGCGGACTCTAGGCAAGACGTTTTCAGTCATCAATGCAAGGATGCGCTGGAGGCAAAGAAGGCCGGGTGGGAGGCGATGTCCTGCGCCGCCAGCTGAAGCTGCAATGCCTCTTCCGGCTGGCGTTGGGCAATGCGCTCGGCAAGGCCTTGAAGCAAAGGGATGGGCTTGGCGGGAGCGCTGGGGAGCTGCTGCAGTCTTTGTAGCGCACTGCGCGCAGCACGCAAGGTGCTTTCGGATAACAGCACATCGCTCTCCAGCGTGTGCAGAATCAAGATGGCCTTGCCTACGCGCAAAGCCGCCAGGCCACAGTCGGCGGCCTCCTGTGCAGCGGTGGCGCTGATTTTTTCGGAAGCACGTATCAGGCGCAGCAGGCGGTGATAGAGACGGGCACGCCAGACGCGCACTTCACGGGCGTGCTGTGGCGCAGCGGCCATGTCCTGCAGCTCGTGCACCATCATGGCGCGCAGGCCGTCAAGACGGCCCTGCACGGTGACGGGCAGGATGAAACGATAGGCCGCCCAGCCGGCCAGCGGCCCGGTGACGATGGCAAACGCCATGGACAGCGAGTGCCCCATATCGAGCTGATACGGGAAATGCGGTGACAGCGCCAGCAGCAGCACCATATTGCAGTCATAGCCGGCCACCATGGTGCGACGGTGGCTGAACAGCAGTGCGCCGATGTAGATGAAGGGCAGCATCATCAGAACCATCTGCATCTGGCTGCTGGCAAATGGCCAGGCAAACCACTGGCAGGCCAGTGCCACGCCCGCGCCCATGGCCTGGCCCAGGGTGACAAAGCGCATGGTGAAGACCGGGTTCTCGAACGAGGAGAACACGGTGATCATCACCGACAGGCCCAGCAGCATATAGGCACCGCCATGCCAGCCTGTGAGTACCCAGATCAGGCCGACGAGAAAAATGGCGCTAAAGGCGCGCAGCATGGCGCGGCGTGCGCCCACCCAGTCGCTGTGCAGCACCACGGGCAACTGGCGTGCACGGTGGTGGGCGGGCAGGGGCAGGTCGCTGGCAGCGACAAAGTGGGCCTGCAGAGCCAGGCCTAGATTGGTCAGAATGTCTTCGGCATGGCCCCAGCCTGCAGCCGCCTGCCGTGCCTTGGCAATGGCATCGATGGCCGCCAGTGGCGCGGGCTGGGTGTCCAGCAACCGTGCCGCTTCTTCCAGGCCTGCGCTCATGATCTGGGCTTGCTCGGCGGTGAACTCGGCCGTGATGGTCTTGCCCGTGCTGTCACGCAGCCACAGTAGCGCCGAGATTTGCGTGTTGATCAGGCGACGCAGCGCACGCACGGCACGGCGCGAGCGCTGTGAACCGGCGGCATGGGGATCCAGTCCCTCCTCGATGGCTGCCATGACGGCCAGGCGCTCGGCCAGCTCCTTGGGGCCGAGAGCACTCTGGCCCCGCGCAGCGGCCTGTGATGCGGCGGCGATGTCGCGCAGCAGCCGGGCGCACAGGCGCCGTACCTTGCCGTCACCGGGGATTTCGGCCCCCACGGGGGTGAACAGCCAGCCGACGATGAGGGCGGCGGCCACGCCGGTCAGTGCGGTAAAGAGCCGGTCCCAGCCCAGCTCATAGACATGGGCGGGGTTGCCGTTGTCCAGCAGGGCCACCATGGAGGCCGAATAGCCGGCCAGCATGGTGCCGTAGCTGGCAAAGCTGCGTTGCAGATTGCCCAGACCGGCGCAAATGCCCATCCACACGGCCAGGCCCATGACCAGCCACAGCAGATCGCCATTGGCCACCAGCACCAGCACCACACCGGCGGCCGTGCCGATGACGGTGCCCGTGGTGCGGAAAAAGCTTTTCTCCAGCAACTGGCCGCGCAGCGGCTGGGAGGCGGCCCAGACCGTCATGCCCGCCCATTGCGGATGTTCCAGCCCCAGGGCCCAGGCTGCAAACACGGCAAGGCAGGCGGCAAAGGCCGTGCGCAGATGCTGGCGCAGGCGGGCGCTGTCAAAGCCCCAGCGCGTGGTGCGCTCCAGAAAGCGGTCGTAGGCAGCCACACTCATGCGCGCTCCTCGGCTTCGGGATGGGGTTGCGCGCAGCGCTGGGCGTGCAACTGCTCCATGCGGGCGCGAATCTTGTTGACGCTGCCCAGCATGGTCTCGACCTCGGCGTCATCCAGATCCTGGAGCATGCTGAGCTCGGCTTCCAACATGGTGGCGCGAATGCGGTCCACGGCGCTGTTGCCTTCGGCCGTGAGAAAGATGCGCTTGCTGCGGCGGTCGGCCACATCGGCGCGGCGCTCCACCCAGCCCTTGCCTTCCAGAATGTCCAGCAGGCGCACCAGGCTGGAGCCGTCCAGGCCCACGCGTTCGGCCAGTTCCTTTTGCGTCACCCCATCGCCCCAGGCGCGCAGGTGCAGCAGCGGCGTCCAGGTGGCATCGGTCAGGCCGCTGGCCGCCAACTGCTCTTCGACAAAGCGGCGCCATTGGCGGGTGAGGGTGACCATGAGAAAGCCCAGACGGTCGCGGGAGGGGGAATCAGCAAAAGACATAGGGGATGAATTTTGCTTGCCTCTCAATTAATTTGCAATTCAAACTAATTGATTCTGCATTGATATATAGGGTATTCCCTTGATTTTGAGTTGGCGTAAAAAAAGAGAGCGGCTAGCGCTCTCTTTGCAAGGGTTTCAGTATTGATTGGGCCTGAAACTGAAGTCCATCAGCCGCTATGCGCTCTCAAAACAAAGATGGAATCCACAGGTTCAGAGCCAGACCGGCGGTCAGCAGCCAGATGAACAGGGCCAGCGCCAGAATCAGGGGCTTGGTGCCTGCAGCGCGCACGGCGCGGATGTGGGTGGTCAGGCCCAGGGCGGCCATGGCCAGCGTCAGCAGGATGTTGTCCAGCTGAATGCCGGCGCTGACCACGGGCTTGGGCAGCACGCCCAGAGAGTTGATACCGGCCATGACCACAAAGCCCACGGCAAACCAGGGGATGGTGATCTTGCTGCCGCCCGCCTGCTGACTCTCGGCGCGTTCGCTGCGCGACAGCCACATGGACAGAATCAGCAGGAAGGGGGCGAGCATCATCACGCGCACCATCTTGGAGATCACGGCCGTATCGGCGGCCTGGCTGCCAATGGCTTCGCCGGCAGCCACCACCTGGGCCATTTCGTGAATGGTGGAGCCTACGAACACGCCGTATTGCTGTGTATCCACATTGAGCCAGCCGAATTCGGTATTCCAGTGAAACAGCGCAGGGTAGAGGAAGGTGCCGATGGTGCCGAACACCACCACGGTGGCCACGGCTACGGCCACATCTTCTGCGCGGCCCTTGGCCACGGGCTCGGTGGCCAGCACGGCGGCAGCGCCGCAGATGGAAGCGCCGGCACCGACCAGGATGGTGGTGCGCTTGTCCATGCCCAGCAGCTTCTGGCCTATCCATTGCGCCAGCAAGAAAGTGCTGGACAGCACCAGCGCATCAATCACAACGGCGGCCATGCCGACCTGGCCGATGTCCTGAAACGTCAGGCGCAGGCCATAGAGCACGATGCCGGTGCGCAGCAGGCGGGCCTTGGTGAACGCAATGCCGCTGGCGCACTGGCTGGCAACGGCGGGATAGAGAGTGTTGCCAATGACCAGGCCGATGAGAATGGCCAACGTCAGCGCGCTCAGTCCCTTGCTTTGGATGGCGGGAAATTGCGCCGCCCAAGTGGCGAGGGCTGCAATCGATCCGGCCAGCAGCAGGCCGGGGATCAGGCCCGCAGTCTTTTGCAGCCAACCTTGTGCGGGCGGAGAATTTTTCAGTGTTGTTGTATTCATGGTGAGCTTTCGTCAGTCGGCTGGACCGCAGAGGTGTGAGGTCTGACAGCGGGCTTGGCGCTCACTTTAGATTTGTTGGTTATATTTGTATAACGAATAGTTTTTGTAAGATCAATCGAGAGAATAGGTAGATTGCCCTCGAGAGACCCGTGAGGAATTCTCTTGGGCGTTCTAAGCAATTGATTTCATTGAAGCGACAAGCCGCATGCTGCACCTGACCCTGCGTCAATTCGAGATTTTTTGCGCTGTAGCCCAGAGCGGGACGACGGTGGCTGCTGCAGAAGCGGTAGCGCTTTCGCAGTCCGCCACCAGCGCTGCGCTGCAGCAGCTCGAGCAAAGCCTGGGCGTGCAATTGTTCGAGCGTGTGGGCAAGCGTCTGGTGCTCAACGATGCGGGGCGCGCCCTGCTGCCACAGGCGCTAACCATGCTGGAGCAGGCGCGCAGCATTGAGCAGGCCTTTTCTGCCCGCACCGCGAATATGCCGGTGCGGCTGCGCGTGGCGGCCAGCACCACCATCGGGACTTATGCCCTGCCTGAAGTGCTGGCGCGGCTGGCGCGCACGCATCCGCTGGTGCGCGTCGATCTGCAGATCGCCAATACTCAGGAAGTGGGAGACGCCGTGCTGGCTATGGAGGTGGACATGGGCCTGATCGAAGGCAGCAGCCACTGGCAGGGTCTGGAGGTGGAGCCCTGGCTGCGCGATGAACTGGTCATCGTCGCATCGCCGCAAGACCCGCTGACAGAGCAGGCGCGCAGCAAGCCCCTGGGCGTGGCAGCGTTGCGCAAGGCTGCCTGGCTGCTGCGCGAGGCGGGATCGGGCACGCGCGAGATGGTCGAGCATGCGCTGCTGCCCCATCTGCACCAATTGCCTGCGGCGGCCACGCTGGGCAGCTCCGAAGCCATTGCGCGTTGCGTGGAGCAAGGGCTGGGCATCAGCTGCCTGTCGCGCGTGCTGGTGCAGTCCCAGCTGCAGACGCAGGCGCTGGAGATTCTTCCCACCACCTTGCCGCGCATGTGGCGCCATTTTTCGTTGGTGCAGCGCGAGGGTAAGCGCCGCTCTCCCGCGCTGCAGGCCTTTGTCGATGCCTGCAAGGCCAGCGCGCAGCCGCTGGCCGATTAACCAAGGCCAGTAACCAGACATCTACTCACAGCAGCATGGGCTGATAGCTATGGTTTTCATAGGAATGATTTTGCTTGTGCGCTCTGCTTTTGCCCCTATATTGCATAGACAAGCCACGCTCCAGCAGGATGTGGCGACAAGCACAGGCTGGGAGGAATGCCATGAAAACCATCGATGAAATGCTGCATCTGGATTTGCTCACGCATGAGCAGCACCTGCAGATCAGCCATTGGATCCAGGATGCTCAGACCCCCGAGGCCATTTTGCAAATGCCCGCCCCGCTATGGCAGGCCGTGGAGCGCGCCAGCCAGGTCATGGGGGTGAATGAGGATTTGCTGCGCCCGCCGGCGTTGGATGCCGAGGGGCTGAGCCTCAGTCACTGACCCATCTCGTGATTCGAGGCAAAACGCCTCCAGATGCAGGCAGCCAAAGTGCAGCCTGCTCTTGTTTTTGCTGCAGCGTTTTTACTTCAAGGGGATGGGCGTGCTCTGCGGCACAGGCACGGCGGCCACGCTGTTCTGAGGAGAGCCCTCAATCACGCGGTCCGAGTAGGTCATGTAGACCAGCGCATTGCGCTTGGCGTCCACCATGCGCACCACGCGCAGGCGCTTGAACAGCAGCGAAGTGCGCTCGGTAAACACATCTTCTTGCTGCTTGAGCGGCGCGGGGAACTGTATGGGCCCGGTGGCCTGGCAGGCAATCGAGGCTTCCGAGCGGTCTTCGGCCAAGCCCAGCCCGCCCTTGATGCCGCCCGTCTTGGCGCGCGAGACATAGCAGGTCACGCCCGGCACCTTGGGGTCGTCATAGGCATCGACCACGATTTTGTGATCCGGGCCAATCCACTTGAAGACGGTATCCACAGCGCCGATCTGCTCGGCATGGCTCATGCCGACAAAGGCCATGGTTCCAACGGTAGCGGCCGCAACGGCCAGGACGGCGGAAAGCAATTTCATAGTGGTGCGCATGGATTGAATAAAGGGTTAACCCTTGATTGTTGCTAGGGCATTGTGCCTGATGCAAGGGTGCGGGGCGGACTCTTAAGACAATACAGGTCTGCAGCGGAGCCGGGTGACAAGGGTACTCGCAGAGTGCATGGTCCCATGCCTCAATCCGGCACCTGGGACACCCCGGCCGCATGGCCCGGCCCCCATTCAACGTGCTTTCCATCCCGGATGGCTGCATCTCTTGCAGCCATCTGCCTTGGCCGAAACCGCTGCTGACGCGCCTTGTCTTCAGTGCCGGTGCTCCTGATTTTGAGCTGCCCCAGCTGGCATGGGGCGCTATTGCGGTCTTAGCCGCTTCTGTCTGATCACCTCTTTCATGCAAATGCCTCACCCATCGGGTGTAGCTGGTTTTATTCATGTCGGTCAAAGCTTCTGCGCCCGGATTGAGCGCTTCTTCCTTGCTGTTGATGGCCTTGGCCTGCGGACTTTGCGCAGGCGGCAACTATTTCAACCAGCCCTTGCTGCACTCGATTGCCGGGCACTTCTCGGTCAGTGAAGCGACGGCTGCCGCCAGCGTCACCTTGGCCCAGGTGGCTTATGCCGCAGGCTTGCTGCTGTTGACACCGCTGGGCGACAAGCTGCAGCGCCGTGGGTTGGCGGTCAGCCTGATGCTGCTCGCAGCTCTGGGGCAGGCGCTGTGCGGGCTGGCTGGCGAATTCAACGGCTTCTTGCTGGGCACGCTGATGGCGGGATTGTTCTCCGTCGCGGCCCAGGTGCTGGTGCCCATGGCAGCGGCGCTGGCGCAGCCGGGCCAGAGCGGGCGTGCCGTGGGCTGGGTGATGAGCGGGCTGCTGCTGGGCATTTTGCTGGCCCGCAGCGTGGCGGGAATGGTGTCGGATGTCTGGGGCTGGCAGGCTGTCTATCAAGGTGCGGCACTGGTGATGGCTGTGGTGGCGCTGTGGCTGTGGAAGGCACTGCCTGCATCGCGCAACCCCAGCCCGGTCAGTTATCCCCAGGTGCTGTCCAGCATGTGGGGGCTGTTGCGCACCCAGCCAGCGCTGCGCCAGCGCACCCTGGTCAGCGCCTTGGCGTTTGCCTCGGTCAGCGTGCTGTTTTCAACCATGGCATTGCAATTGTCCAGCGGCCCCTTGGCGCTGAATGACGGACAGATCGGCTTGATCGGCCTGGCCGGTGCCGCCGGCGCTTTGGTGGCCACGCAGGCCGGTCGTCTGGTGGACAAGGGTTTGGGCCGGTTGAGCTGCGCCATCGGTGCGCTGGCCCTGTTGCTGTCCTGGCCCATGCTGTGGGTGGGCGGTGCGCATCTGGGCTGGTTTGTGCTGGGCATGGTGGTGATTGATCTGGGGCTGCAATGCCTGAATATCACCAATCAGGCCTCGGTTGCCCAGCTGCTGCCTGCAGCGCGTGGCCGTATGAATGCGGTCTATATGACGGGATATTTCGCCGGGGCTGCTGCAGGTTCGGCGCTGGGGACGCTGGCCTGGCGCATGAACGGCTGGCAAGGCGCATGCGCGTTGGGACTGGTACTGGCATGCATGGCAGGCCTTGGCACGATAGGCATGCGCAAGACGCCCCGCCTGCAGACCCGTGCAGCCTGAGAATCTGTTGGCGATCTCGCTGAATATATAGAAGAAAAAAGGAGCTGAAGGCGCTCGTCACTGCTTGATTTCAGGTGAAAAACTATCTGAAATTCAATGCAGGTAAGCGCTATGTGCTTCCTTTATTGAGCTTGACTGGTATGCCGCCTCATAACGGCTGCCCAGTTGCGTGAATATTCCTGCACCGCATGAGGCATTCCCTCTGCCGCATGCTCTGCCTCTTCAAAAACCAAAAAACCGGCCTGAGCCGGGTGAGGAATCAGTGATCCAGGCATCGTTCAAGACCTGAAACACTGGCACGCTCCCCAGTCGGAGACAGCGAGCAAGCGCCGCCGCGCAGCGAAGCTGTCGTCCCCCTTCCTTAGCGCGAAGCGCGTAGAGAAAGGGGGAAGGCGCGTGAGCGCCTCAGGGGGTTACTGCTGCTCTATATGCTTGCGCAGATGCTCCAGTGCTTCCTCCACCTGATCCACCAGCACCAGGCACAGGTCGCCGGGCTGCAGGCGGGCCAGAGCGTGGTCGATGGCTAGGAATTCGCCGTGGATTTCTGTGCTGTAGCTGGTGCGGACAGCGCCTTCCAGCCCCTTACGCAGCAAGGCCAGCACTTCACCGTCCTCACGGCCGCGTTGGCAGGCATCCTGGTAGAGGATGACGTCGTCAAACACCTTGCCCAGAATCTGTGTCTGCTCGGTGATGTCCTGATCGCGGCGGTCGCCGGCGCCCGAGATCACCACGCTGCGGCGCTGGGCTGGCATGGCCTCCACGGCCTGAGTCAGGGCACGAATGGCATCGGGGTTATGGCCGTAGTCGGCAATGATGGTCGCGCCCTTGTAATCCATCACGTTAAAGCGGGCCGGGGCGTTGTCGCTGTCGCTGAGAAAGCCTGCCAGGCCACGGCGAATGGTCTGCCATGGCAGGCCGGATGCCCAGGCGGCACCAATGGAGGCCATGACGTTTTCCACCTGGAAGGTGATGGTGCCGTTGCGTGTCAGCGGAATGTCGCGCAGCGCAATGGTTTCGCGCCAGGAGCCTTCAGCCGCCACGATGGAATCGCCATCCACATAGACCACACGGTTGCCCTGGGCTCGGTGCGTGGCCATGACGGGGTGGTGGCGGTCGGCTGCAAAGAAGATGACCTTGCCGGGGCAGACATGGGCCATGGCTGCAACCAGCGGGTCGGCGGCGTTGAGCACGGCGTAGCCGGTGGGAGCCACGTTCTGGACAATGACGCGCTTCAAGACGCTCACATCTTCCTTAGTGGTGATGAAGTTCAGGCCCAGATGGTCGCCTTCGCCCACGTTGGTGACTACGGCGACCTGGCAGCGGTCAAAACCCAGGCCTTCACGCAAAATGCCGCCGCGCGCGCATTCGAGCACGGCTGCATCGGTCTCTGGGTGGGCCAGGGCATTGCGGGCGCTACGGGGGCCGGAGCAGTCGCCGCTGTCGATCTGGCGACCGTTGACCCACACGCCGTCGGTGTTGGTCATGGCGGTGCGCCAGCCGTGAGAAGTGAACAGGTGGGCAATGACGCGCGTGGTCGTGGTCTTGCCGTTGGTGCCGGTGACGGCGACCAGCGGGATGCGACCATCGTCGCCGGGGGCAAACAGCTCGTCCACCATGGGGACGCCCACATTGCGGGGGCGACCAAACGAAGGCGCCAGGTGCATGCGCAGGCCGGGCGCGGCGTTCACTTCCACAATGCCGCCGTTTTGCTCTTCCAGGGGTTTGAGCATGGTTTCGCAGACCACGTCCACGCCGCAGATGTGCAGGCCGATGGTCTGCGCAGCCTCGATGGCGCGGGCGGCGATTTCTGGGTGCACGTCGTCGGTCACATCGGTGGCGCTGCCGCCGGTGGACAGGTTGGCGTTGTTGCGCAGCACCACGCGCTGGCCCTGGGCTGGTACGGATTCAGGCGTCAGTCCTTCGCTGGCAATGCGGGCGATGGCGATCTCGTCCAGACGAATCTTGGTCAGTGCCGTGCCATGGCCCGAGCCGCGGCGAGGGTCCTGATTGACGATCTCGACCAGCTCGCGAATCGTGTGCGTGCCGTCACCCAGCACTTGCGGTGGCTCGCGACGGGCAGCGGCGACCAGCTGGCCGCCGACGACCAGCAGGCGGAAGTCGTGGCCGGGCAGAAAGCGCTCGACCAGAATCTCGTCGCCAAACTCGCTGGCTACCTTGAACGCGGCTTCCAGGCCTTCACGACTGGTGATGTTGACCACCACGCCCTTGCCCTGGTTGCCGTCCTGGGGCTTGACCACCACGGGCAGGCCCACTTCCTGGGCCACGGCCCA
Organism: Comamonas sp. FUJ_7; assembly: GCF_057369555.1. Classification (NCBI taxonomy): domain Bacteria; kingdom Pseudomonadati; phylum Pseudomonadota; class Betaproteobacteria; order Burkholderiales; family Comamonadaceae; genus Comamonas; species Comamonas sp. FUJ_7. The sequence continues at coordinate 219,574 of NZ_JBXXZI010000004.1, read as the reverse complement.
GGCGTCTTCCACGTCGGTGACGGGGCGGCCCATGGGCACGGGCACGCCAGCGGCGTGCAGCAGGCGCTTGGTCAGATCCTTGTCCTGCGCAATGGATTCGGCCACGGCGCTGGTGGAATCAATCTCGGCTGCCTGGAAACGGCGCGCACGGGAGCCCCAGCCCAGTTGCACCAGAGAACCAGTCGTCAGGCGGCGAAACGGTATGCCACGGGCCACCGCAGCATCCACAATCGCGCCGGTCGATGGGCCAATGCGCTCGTCTTCGTCCAGCTCGCGCAGCTGCGCAATTGTTGTGCTGGCATCGAAGGGGGTGTCGTTCAGGGCAGCCAGTATCAGCGCCTCTGCACGCTCCATGGCCAGCTTGCCCACGGATTCTTCGGTGTACTCGACCACGACCTGGAAAGTGCCGTGCTCCACCGTCTCATGCGTGCGGCTGAAGGTGACGGGGCAGCCCGCCTGGGCCTGCAGCGACAAGGCCGCAACTTCCAGCACATGGGCCAGAGACAGGCGCTGGTCCGCGCCATGGGGCTGCAGCGTGCCGATGGTGGGGAAGCGCGCACGCAGCTTGTCTTCAAAGCCGGGCATGGCGGTATACAGCAGCTCGCTGTCCGCGCAGTGCACGATGGCCTCGATGGCGGTGCTGCGGGTCCAGAGGTTGGGGCCACGCAGGGCTCTGGTGCGGGTGATCTGCATAGTGTTTCTTTCAGCTGAATTTCAAGCTATTTCTTGGTCTAGCGCTTATTGAATAATTGCTAGCAGCTATATTTATTGAAGCGTTTTGTCTTCAGGCCGGTATCAAGCCTGGTATTCAAAGGTCTTGATGCCAGCGCCGATCAGATCGGGCGTGATGTCCAGTGCCCAAGCCGTGGCAATGGCCGCCAGCAGGGCCGAGGTATCAGGCTTTTTGCCTCCGGGCAGGCTCAATGCATCCAGCGTTCCCAGAACGCGCTCTTGAGCGCCAGTCGCCATCACCACGTTCTGGCCCTTGACGAAGACAGCGCGGCCGCCCTCATGACGGGCTTCGGTGTTGGCGCGGTGGGCGGCGACAAACTCGTTGTCGGCGCTGGTGGCGTAGAAAATCACTTCACCGTCGCAGAGCTCGGCCAGATCGGCCACTTCGGGCAGATCGGCGTTGAGCACGCCAGCGCCTTCGTCCAACACCACGTCGATCTGGGTGCGGATCACGCGGCGCATCTGACCGGCTTCCAGCACATCGTGGTCGGCCAGCTGCTCGAAACCATCCATGTCGGTGACTACGCCGACCAGGCAGCGGTCGTAGGCCAGACCTTCTTCCAGAATGGAGCGGGCAGTGGTCTGGATGACGGCGGCTTGCGCCAGGCGGTTGGTCAGCAGTCGGTGCGCACCGGCCCAGTTGCCGGTATTGGTCTTCTGGGTCTGGCGGTTGGCAATGAACATGCCTTCGCTGCTGGCCACACCCGTGAGCTTGCCCGACAGCTGCAGCAGCCAGCCCACCAGGCGGGCGATAAAGGCGTTGTTGCGCGTGCCGACGATACCGGCGATAGGAATACGGCCAGCGCCGGGGCCGTCTTCACGAGGAAAGAGGTGGTCGGCAATCGCCATGCCTACAGGGCGGGGTGCGCCGCTGGTGGGTTTCAAGTGCATCAGCAGGCCGGGGCCGGCGTTGACTTCCAAAATGGCTCCCTGGCCTTGCATGGGCTGGGACACGTCCTTCAGGATCATGTCCATGCCGGCAATGTCCAGCCCGACAATCTTGGCGGCCAGCACGGCGTAGTAGGCCACGTCGGGGTGTACATCGTCCAGGCAGTCAATGGCCATATTGCCGTTGCGCTGCAGCAGCACGGCCTGGCCCTGGGGAATCACGCTGTCGGGTGTCACACGCTGGCGGTTGAGTTCGAGCTTGACGGCACCGGCTTCCAGATTGATCCAGTCCAGTGGGTACTCCTGCTCGGGGCCACGGCGGGGGTCCTGGTTCAGCACTTCGACCAGCTCACGCAGTGTGGACTTGCCGTTACCGTAGACGGAAACGGTCTCGCCCTTGGTGGCGGCGACGACCTTACCGCCCACAACCAGCAGGCGGTGTTCCACGCCATCAATGAATTTTTCAACAATCACGTCCGAGCCTTCGGGCTGAGCCAGCGCGAAAGCGGCCTTGATATCGGCTTCGTGCGACAGCTCTAGCGTCACGCCACGAGCGTGGTTGCCGTCCGAGGGCTTGACGGTCACGGGCAAGCCAATCTCCTGCGCCACTTCCCAGGCCTCTTCGGGCGAAGACACGATCTGGCCTTCGGGCACGGGCACGCCGCAGGCCGCGAGCAGGCGCTTGGTGAAGTCCTTGTCCTGGGCAATGCCTTCGGCAATGGCGCTGGTCTGGTCTGATTCTGCCGTCCAGATACGGCGCTGTGCGGCACCGTAGCCCAGTTGCACCAGGTTGCCGTCGTTCAGGCGGATATGGGGGATGCGACGCTCGGTCGCAGCATCGACGATGCAGCCGGTCGACGGGCCGAGGTAACGGTCATTGATCGCGGTCTTGATGGCGTGAATGGCGGGCTTGAGGTCAAATGGCTCATCGTTGATGGCCGCCATCAACAGCTTGTGGCCATATTCCAGCGCCACGCGGGCCACGGCCTCTTCGGGGCAGCGGAACACCATGCGGTAGACGCCGCGCTTGGAGATTTCACGCGTCTGGCCGAACTCGGCAGGCATGCCGGCCAGGTTCAGCAGCTCGATGATCACGTGCTCCATCACATGACCCATCCAGGTGCCACCTTCCAGACGCTGGATAAAGCCGCCGCGCTCGCCCACGCCGCAAGTGTGCTCGACGAGGTCGGGCAGCCAGCGGGTCAATCGTTCGTTGAGGCCGGGGATCTTGTTGGAGGGGTAGTCTTCCAGCTCTCCCAGATCCAACCAGACCTCCAGAACCGGGCGGTAGGTCCAGACACTGGGGCCACGCAGGAAAGTAGTGCGTAAGAGTTGGATGTCGTTGAATTTCGCCATGTGCGTCAGCGGATAAATGGGGGGAGAGCAGGATTTTTTAGAATCCTGCCCAAGATGGATTGGCATTGTGCGCTCAGAATTTGCATTGTGTCGCTTGTCAGCCTAAATGCAGGTTGGCGCGTTAACCAGAGTGTATTGGGCGTCAGGCACAGCCACGTTCACCATGTCGATGCGGTTGCCCGCATGACACTTGGAGCCGTCATCGGCGGAGAAAAATAACTCAACATGCAACATCACCATACTGTGGACGCCTCGGCAGTCTTTGCCGGTCCCTTGGGGGACGAACTGCGAGCCAAGCTCGCTTCTCATGAAAACGTATTAGCTGTCGTCCCGGTTGACCTGAGTGCGAAATTACAGTTTGGCAGTGGCCTTCTGGCCCTGACACAGGAACGTCTTCTGGCCTGCGATTCCCAGACGCATCAATGGGCCGAATGGCCGCTGACCGTGGACCAAAGCCTCAAGCTGCAAGACCATGGCGGCGTGGGCAATCTGGAGCTGCACAACCATGACGCTCGTCTGGCGCAATGGTTTGTAACGCTCAAGCACCAGACCTCGATGTTGCAACTGATGCAACAGTTTGATCGCCAGCGCGAGCGCATTGCCAAGCAAGAGAGCTACAGCGCCGTCAGCGATGAGGATCAGCCGCATTGCCCGGTCTGCCATACCGTGCTGCCACCCGATACCGAGGAGTGCCCCGCCTGCGCCCGCCAGCAGGCACCGCAGACATCGACCTGGGTGCTGCTGCGCCTGTGGCGCTTTGCCAAGCCCTACCAGGGCCAGTTGCTGCTGGGCTTTTTGCTGACGCTGGCCACCACGGCCGCGCAACTGGTGGCGCCATACCTGACCATCCCGCTGATGGACAAGATCCTGATCCCGTTCCAGAACGGTGAGAAGATCGATCAGGATCTGGTGTTCTTCTACCTGGGCATGCTGCTGCTGTCGGCCGTTGTAGCCTGGGGGCTGGGTTGGGCACGCACTTTTGTGCTGGCCAAGGTGTCCGAGCGCATTGGTTCCAACTTGCGCACCACCACCTATAACCACTTGCTGAAACTGTCCGTGGACTACTACGGCAGCAAGCGCACGGGCGACTTGATGGCGCGTATTGGTGCCGAAACCGATCGCATCAACCTGTTTCTATCGCTCAACGCACTCGATTTCGCGACCGATGTGCTGATGATCGTCATGACATCGGCCATCCTGTTCTCCATCAACCCCTGGCTGGCGTTGGTGACTCTGGTGCCGCTGCCCTTTATCGCCTGGATGATCCACACCGTGCGCGACCGTCTGCGCACCGGCTTCGAGAAGATTGACCGCGTCTGGTCCGAGGTGACCAATGTGCTGGCCGATACCATCCCCGGCATTCGGGTTGTGAAGGCCTTTGCCCAGGAAAAGCGCGAAGCCGACCGCTTTGCCGATGCCAATCTGGTCAACCTGCAGGCCAATGACAAGGTCAACAAGACCTGGTCGCTGTTCACCCCTACGGTGACGCTGCTGACCGAGGTCGGTATCCTGGTCGTCTGGGGTTTTGGTATCTATCTGGTGGCCGGTGGCTCCATCACGGTTGGTGTGCTGACGGCCTTCATCGCCTATATCGGCCGCTTCTATACCCGTCTGGACTCGATGAGCCGCATTGTCTCGGTCACGCAAAAAGCCGCTGCAGGTGCCAAGCGCATCTTCGACATCCTCGACCACGTGAGCAACGTGCCCGAACCCACCAATCCCGTGAAGCTGCCCGGCAGGGCCCAGGGCGCCATTACCATGGAAGACGTGAGCTTCCGCTATGGCAGTCGCGCCGTCATCAAGCATCTGGATCTGCAGATCCAACCCGGCGAGATGATTGGCCTGGTCGGCCACAGCGGCTCGGGCAAGAGCACGCTGGTCAACCTGATCTGCCGCTTCTATGACGTGAGCGAGGGCTCGATTCAGCTGGACGGTGTGGATGTGCGCCGCATGTCCGTGTCCGACTACCGCAGCAATATCGGCCTGGTGCTGCAGGAGCCCTTCCTGTTCTTTGGCACGATTGCCGAGAACATTGCCTACGGCAAGCCTGGCGCCACACGCGAAGAAGTGGTGGCTGCGGCGCGCGCTGCCCACGCCCATGAGTTCATTTTGCGTTTGCCCCATGGTTACGATTCGCTGGTGGGCGAGCGTGGTCAGGGCCTGTCGGGTGGCGAACGCCAGCGCATCTCCATTGCCCGCGCGCTGCTGATCGACCCGCGCATTCTGATCCTGGACGAAGCCACTTCGGCCGTGGATACCGAGACCGAAAAAGAGATTCAAAAGGCGCTGGACAACCTGGTGCAAGGCCGCACCACGATTGCGATTGCCCACCGTCTGTCCACGCTGCGCAAGGCCGACCGTCTGGTCGTCATGGACCGTGGCGAGATCGTGGAAGTCGGCCCGCATGACGAGCTGATGGCGCTCAAGGGCCATTACTTCCGCCTCTACGACGCCCAGGCCCGCCGCGCCGAAGAAGATGCACAGGCCGCCGGTCTGAAGCTGCAGAGCAAGGAGCAAGCATGATTGAAGCCCCTATTTCCGATCTGGCCGGCATGCAGCTGGTGCGTAACGCCCATGGCCGACTGGTGCTGACGCTGGGCAATGGCACGGTGTTCGAGGCCGTGGTGCCCGTGCGTGCCTTTCCGATTGCCGCGCCTACTGAAGGTATGTCGCTGATTGCCGTCGATGGCAAGGAAGCGCTGTGGGTGCCGCGCATGGCTGACCTGCAGCCAGAGCACCGTCAGCTGATTGAGCAGGACCTAGCGGTGCGCGAATTCGTGCCCACCATTGAGCGCATTCTCAAGGTCTCCAGCTTCTCCACGCCCAGCACCTGGGACTTGCAGACCGATCGCGGCCTGACGCAGATGGTGCTCAAGGCCGAGGAAGACATCCGCAAGCTGGCGGGCCGCACCAAGCTGCAGATCACGGGCCAGGACGGCGTGCAGTACCGCATTCCCGACAGCAACAAGCTGGACAAGCATTCGCGCAAGCTGCTGGAGCGCTTTCTCTGAGCGGCTGAGAAAGCAGGCTCTCCAAGACAAAGACCTCGCGGGCAACCGGCGAGGTCTTTTTGATACAGGGGCGTGCCAATTGACATGAAATAGCGCCCTGGCTCATATCCAGCAAGCGCTGGCTGCTATCAAACTGAAACGGAAAAAAAGTACTCAAGATTTCTCAAGCATGGCCGATAACAAGGCGAGATAGCTGTTTTTTCGCCTGCATCTTTCAACATCCGAGGGCCAAGCCATGCAAATACCACCTCTAGACCGGACCCAGACGCCTTGGCGTACGCAAGGTGCTGATTTGTATTCCACAGGCGCCTCGGGGGCTGCACCGGTCAGGCCGGTGAATGCGGTGCACGCGGCCGAATCTGTGGATAAGCTCGGTGAAGGGCGGACGGTGCGCGAGCCCGAGAAGCCTTCGGCACCTGATACCGAAAACCGCGACTGGACGCGACCGGAAGAGGTCAAGCAGAAAGAAGTGGTGGAAGAGCCGCCCAAGGAGCCTATCTCCAAGCAGCTCATTGAGTTCATTCAGTCCATGTGGCGCGCCAGCGCGCAGGCGGTGGAGCAGGCCCAGGAAACCAGCAAGGCCGAAGATGTGCTGCAGAGCAAGCAAATGGTTCGCAGCGAGCCGCTGACTTACGCAGAACCCAAGGTCAAGCGCACGGGTGGAAGCCAGTAACTATCAAGTTTGATAGCTTGAGGCGCTTGGTAGTTAAAGAATTAAGTACGAATCTTCAATCAATTGTTGGAGGGACTTGCGCCTTCAGCTTCTGATTTGTGAGCGCTTTCGGTGGTGCCGCTGCTTTGAGCGGATGCAAGCGCTTCGGCGGCCTTGGCTTTTTCGCGCGCTGCACGGTACTTCACGGCAAAGGCGCGTACTTCCTCATAGGTGACAAAGCCGTCCTTGTTGGTGTCGGTCTCGTCAAAGGCGGCTGCCAGCTTGGGGATGATGGCCACTTCGCTGCGGCTGAGCTTGCCATCCTGATTGAAGTCCAGCATCTTGAACTGTTGCTGGGCCTTGATCTCTCCCTTGGAGAGCTGGGTGCCCGGCTTATCCTGTGCTTTGCCATTGGCGGCTTCCTCGGCTCGCACAGAAGGCAGCAGCAAGACCGCACTGGTCAGCAAAACCCCCATGGCGGTCTTCACGACCGAAGTGCTGCGGGCGGCAATGGGTTTGTTTTTGACTGTATGCATGGTGAAGCAGGTGAGGGTTAGGCCTGTATTCTCAATCGCAGCCCTTGCATGCTTTCAAAGTTTTGCATTCGCTTGCCGGACTTTGCGTAGCTTTACGTGCGGCCTGAGGCCTTGGCATGGGCGATGCCGCTGCGCACATGGCCGGATGGCACATGGCTGGCCGCATTGCGCACATGGCCGGTCTGGTCGTCAAAGAAGAAGTCGGGCTCGAACTCACGCAGAAAAGCGCCTTTGGGCAGGCCCCCCAGGAACATGGCTTCGTCCACGTCGATCTTCCAATCCATCAGCGTGTTCAGGGCGCGCTCATGCGCGGGGGCGCTGCGCGCCGTGACCAGGGCCGTGCGAATGCGCATGCCGGGCACCTCCACTTGCTGCAGGCGGTGCAAAGCTGTGAGCAGCGGTTTGAACGGGCCTTCGGGCAGCGGCTGGGCGGCCTTTTCCTGTTCATGCCTTTGAAAGGCCTCCAGCCCTTCGGACTGGAATATGCGCTCGGCCTCGTCACTGAACAGCACGGCGTCGCCGTCAAAGGCAATGCGCACTTCCTGCGGGTGGCGGTCGCTGGCACGCATGGAGTCGGTAAAGACATGGGCGGCGGGGTAGCCCAGCTCCAGGGCCTGCGTCACATCATCGGCATTGGCAGAGAGAAACAACTGCGCACCCAGTGGGCGCAAGTAGCCAAACGGGTCGCGCCCCTGCGTGAACACCCCGCGCTGTATGGAGTGCAGGCCATGGGCCTGGGCCGAGCGAAACACACGCATGCCGCTGACGGGGTCGTTGCGCGAGAGCAGAACCACCTCTACGCGTTGCTGTCCTTCGGTATTGAAGGCCAGCAATTTTTTGACGAGCGAGAAGGCCACTCCCGGCGCTGCGGGCATGTCCAGTCGCTCACGCTGCAGGCGCAGATAGGTGGCGGGGTCGCTGTCTTCAAAGACGCTGTTTTCTTCCTCAAAATCGAACAGAGCGCGCGAAGAGATGGCGACGACGAGTTTGTCACTGAGAGAGGGAGACATATGCGTTGTCCAAGGATAAGAGCTAAAAAATGGACACAATCCCAAACCAGAGAGAGCAAGCAAGGGCCGCCCCGCAGCGAGGCTTTCGTCCTCCTCCCGCATTGCGCAGCAAAGCGAGAGAGGGGGAAGCGGCGTAGCCGCTCAGGGGGTGCTTCACTTCACAAACTGGTTGAGCTGAATGATGGGCATGAGCACGGCCAGCACGATGAGCATGACGACCAGGCCCATGGCGACGATGAGCAGCGGCTCCAGAATCGTGGCCAGGTGCATGGCGCGGCGTTGTACCTCGGTGGAAAGCTGGGTCGCGGCGCGCTGCAGCATCAGTGGCAGCTGGCCTGTTTGCTCGCCCAGACGGGCAAACATGGCAACCAGGCCGGGAAAGCGCTTTTTCTGCGCCAGGGCCGAGGCCAGCGGCGCGCCTTCGCGCACCAGCACCAGCGCGTCCATGGCATCGGCACGCAGGGCGCGGTTGTTCAGGGTTTCGGCAGCGGCCTGCAGTGCTTTCAGTATGGGTACACCAGCGCCTGCCAGCATGGCCAGCGTGCCGGCAAAGCGGGCCGCGTTGTAGCTGCGCGAGAGGCGGCCTACCAGCGGCAGGTTCAGCCACTGGGCATCAAAGCTTTCGCGAAAGGACTCGTTCTTGAGCGCCATGCGAAAGCCTGTAGCGCCCACAACCAGCAGGCCCAGCATGAGCCAGCCGTAGTTGCGCACAAAGTCGCTGACGTTGAGCATGACCGTGGTCAAAAAGGGCAAAGAGCGCTTGGTGCCGGCAAACACACCGGCCACTTGCGGCACCACGTAGCTGACCAGAAAGATGACGATGACGATGGCCACCAGTGTCACGATGGCAGGGTACAGCGATGCGCCAATCAGCTTGGACTGCAAGGCCTGGCGCGATTCCAGATCATCGGCCAGATTCTCCAGCACCGGGGCCAGACTGCCGCTGGATTCGCCTGCGCCAATCACTGCGCAGAAGATTTCGGAAAACTCGCGTGGGTGCTGCTCCAGCGCCCGTGCAAAGCTGGAGCCGGCATTGACCTCGGCGCGCAGCGCTGCCAGCAACTGGTGCTGGCGCTCGTCTTCGGCCTCATCGGCCAGCGCGGCCAGCGCGCGCTCGATGGGCAGGCCCGAGCTGACCAGCCCGGAGAGCTGGCGCGTCCAGACTGCCAGACTGGTGGAGTTGAAGACCGGGCGTGTGAGCCAGCGTGAAGCGCTGCCGCCTTCTCTGCTCTGCCCGGCGGTGACGGCTTGCACCTGCAGCGGAACCAGAGCCTGGCTGCGCAGCTGGCTGCGTGCAGCACGGGCGTTGTCGGCTTCCAGGGTTCCCTTGCGGGTCTGGCCCTGGGCATCCAGGGCTTCAAAGGTAAAGGCAGGCATGCACGGCAAAGGCGTTGTAATGATTGCCTTCGATGGTAGCGGCTATTGATGTCACTACGCGCACTCTGCGCAGAGCATGTTCAAGTCAGCTGCATGGCCTGTGCCGTGATTTCCAGGCTGCGCAGGCGCAGGTCGGCGTCATAGACATCGCTGACGATCATGAATTCGTCGGCCTGTGTTTCATCGGCCAGTTTTTGCAGACTCTGGCGCACGGTTTGCGGGCCACCGATGGCGCCTACAGCCAGGAAATCGGCAATGGCAGCCTGGGCGCGCGCATCCAGCTGCTCCCAGAAGTTTTCCACAGGCGGCATCAGGCGGCTGCGGTTGCCGGTGAGGATGCCAAGAACACGCTGGTAGGTGCTGCTGGCCAGGTACTGTGCTTCTTCGTCCGTAGGTGCAGCAATGACAGGTACACCCACTATGGCATAAGGCTTGGCCAGCGCAGCGCTGGGCTTGAACATCTGGCGGTAGATCGCCAAGGCCTGGTGCAGCATGCGCGGCGCAAAGTGCGAGGCAAAGGCATAGGGCAGGCCCAGGTGGGCGGCCAGCTGGGCCGAGAACAGGCTGGAGCCCAGCAGCCAGATTGGGACGTTGGTGCCCGCGCCTGGCATGGCGATGATGCGTGCGCCGTCCTGCTCGTCACCCAGCAGGCGCTGCAGCTCCTGCACATCGCGGGGAAAGTCCTCTTCGGTCTCGACTCGGTCACGGCGCAGGGCGCGCATGGTGGGGCCGTCGGTGCCGGGCGCACGACCCAGGCCCAGGTCGATGCGGCCAGGGTACAGCTCGGCCAGCGTGCCAAAGGCTTCTGCCACGACCAGTGGTGCATGGTTGGGCAGCATGATGCCGCCAGAGCCCACGCGAATCTTCTGCGTCGCGCCAGCGATATGACCGATCAGCACGGCAGTGGCGGAGCTGGCGATGCCGGGCATGTTGTGATGCTCGGCCAGCCAGTAGCGGGTAAAGCCCAGCTTTTCCGCCTGCTGGGCGGTGCGTACGGCAACCTGCAGGGCATGGGCGACGGTATTGCCCTCGCGCACAGCCACCAGATCGAGCATGGACAGCTTGACGTTGTTCAGAGGTTTCATGACAGACTCAATGCTTTTAAAAAGATAGCTTCTGGTGCTTGGCTGGTCAGCGCTTGAGGCTAATTTGTCTTCCGAAGAAGATGCCCACCAACATGCCCCAGACCAACAATACGCCAGCGATGGCGTAGTAGGCGCTGCCGGTTTGCATGGCAAAGACGGAGCCCAGCAAGGCCACGAGTGCTGCCACGCGAATCACGCGGCGCAGCTGGTCAACAGGCAGGCGCTGGCGGATGCTCAGCAGAATGCCGAAACTGATCAGAGCCAGAGCAATCAGCACCAGAAAAAGATCGCCGCCATAGGGCTGGGCGAAAGAGCGAAGGTTTTCAAGCATGGATTCATTGTGACAAAGCCCAAAAGGCTTTGCCCTTCAGGGCCATGAGACTGGCTTGTGTACTCGGGAGCAGGAAAACAGCCGTTAATTTGGGCAAAAGTGGGGCCATGAAGAAGCAAGCCTGCGCCTGGCGGAACTGCTTAGAAAAGCCGCAGGCGCTTGGGAGATCGATAAAAGTTTGCACAGCTGCGGAAGTGTGGGTAAATGTGTGCGGTCTCGCGATAACCCGTCATACCTCGACAGGAGGGGGCGATGGCTGATGCTCATCTTTCATCCCGGCTGCAGGAACAAGTGCCTGGCTTGATCGCCTCCATTTATGAGGCCTCTCTGGACTGTCAAAGATGGAGCGGTTTTCTGGATCAATTGGGTGCGGCCTTGCAGTCCCCGGCCCAGGTCATCTGGGACAATGACTTTGCGCAACGCACGGTGAATCTGGACGGAGGCTTTGGCAGCTTTGCGAGCAGCCGTGGCTTTGCAGAGGCGGAACTGCAAAGCTTTGCCGAGTGCTACCGCCAGCGCAATGTCTGGCTCCAGGATCCTGGCCTGCACAAAGCGGGGAAGGTGGTGAATTCATCGGCATTGTTCGCAGACCACCAACTGCCTTCTAAACACACGGCACGCAGTCAGTTCAAGTCTGCGGCGGCCAAGGTGGGCGTGAGGCGGCAGGCAGATTTTGTGCGCGTGCTGCTGACTGGCCCGGCCATGCTGCTCTGGCGGGAGCAGGCGGCACAGCACAGCTATCTCAGTCCCGCGTGACGCGCAGCACTTCGGCGGCGGTGGTAATGCCTTCTCGCACCAGGCGGTCGCCGTCTTCACGCATCAGCTGCATGCCGCTGGCCTGTGCGGTTGCACGAATTTCGGCTTCGCTGGCGCCGCGGTGAATCTGGGCGCGGATGGTGTCGTCCACCACCAGCATTTCGAAAATACCGGTGCGGCCCTTGTAGCCGCTGGGCTCGCTGTGATCGACCTTGCGCACCAGGCGCTGAGCCAGCACGCCCAGCAGCGATGAAGACAGCAAAAAGGGCTCTACGCCCATGTCGATCAGGCGGGTGACTGCGCTGGGGGCATCGTTGGTGTGCAGCGTGGCCAGCACCAGGTGCCCGGTGAGCGAGGCCTGAATGGCGATCTGTGCGGTTTCGAAGTCGCGGATTTCGCCAATCATGATCACGTCCGGGTCCTGGCGCAGCAGGGCGCGCAGAGCCTTGGCAAAGGTCAGGTCTATCTTGGCGTTGACCTGGGTCTGGCCCACGCCGGCCAGCTCATATTCGATGGGGTCTTCCACCGTCATGATGTTGTTGTGCTGGGCATCCATGCGCTGCAGCGCCGCATAAAGCGTGGTGGTCTTGCCCGATCCCGTGGGGCCGGTGACCAGCACAATGCCGTGCGGCTGAGCTGTCAGGTGCGTAAAGCGCTCCAGTGTCTTTCCGCCCATGCCCACGGCTTCGAGGCTGAGCTTGCTCTCGCTCTTGTCCAGCAGACGCAGCACGGCGCGCTCGCCGTGGACGCTGGGCAGGGTGGAGACACGCACGTCAATGGCGCGTGTGCCCAGACGCAGGCTGATGCGGCCATCTTGCGGCAGGCGCTTTTCGGCGATGTCCAGATCGGCCATGATCTTCAGGCGGCTGATGAGAGCCGCGTGCAAGGCGCGGTTGGGCTGGACGACTTCACGCAGATCGCCGTCCACGCGAAAGCGCACGCTGGAATGGCGCTCGTAAGGCTCGATGTGGATGTCCGATGCCCCGTCGCGTGCGGCCTGCGTGAGCAGGGCATTGAGCATGCGGATGATGGGCGCATCGTCAGCGGTCTCCAGCAGGTCTTCCACGGCGGGCAGGTCCTGCATCATGCGGGTCAGGTCGGCGTCGGATTCGACCTCGCTGACCACCATGGCGGCGCTGGAGTCGCTTTGCGCATAGGCGGCGCTGATGCGGTGGGCCAGCGCTGCGCTGTCCAGCAATTGCCAGTGCTGCACGGCGTGCTTGCGCTGCACCTCGGAGATGGCCGACCAGTCAGGCTGCGGGCCGTGCCAGAGCACGGGCTCATTGCCATCGTCCTCGATCAGCAACTGGCTGGCACGGGCAAAGGCATAGGGCAGGGGGTAGCGCATGCGAGGCCTTTGCTTACAGAGTGCCGGGCTGCACGGGCGCTGCAGGCGCAGCAGGCGTTGTGGGGGGCAGGGTGATGGGGCGGCCGTCTACGGTGGGGTGGCCGGGGTGGGTGAAGTCCACCAGTTCGGGCTTGGCACCGGGAACGATCACGACATCAGGCTGTGCCATGGAGGCTGTGCCGCCAAGCACGGGCAGCACCGGGGCTGCGCTGACATTGCGCATCAGCAGATTGGGGTCTGGCTGGGCCTTTTGCTGTATGCCGCGAATCGCCTCGTAGCGGTCTTGAGAGAACTGGTTGGTAGAGCTGGCATCGCGCAGCACGGTGGGGCGCAGAAACACCATCAGATTGGTCTTCTTGCGGGTACGCGCAGTGTTGCGAAACAGATTACCCACGATGGGAATATCGCCCAGCAAAGGAACCCGTTCTTGCTGCTGTGCGTACTCGTCGGCGATCAGCCCGCCCAGCACCACGATGGCACCATCTTCCACCAGCACATTCGACTCGATGGAGCGTTTGGTCGTGGTGGGGCCGGAGTTGGCGTTGGCCGCAGAGGAGGTGGCCTTGACGGCCGAGCTCTCTTGATAGACGGCCATCTTGATGGTGCCGTTTTCGTTGATCTGGGGGCGAATCTTGAGCAGCGTGCCCACGTCTTTGCGTTCATAGGTCGTGAACGGGTTGACGGTGCCGCCAGAGCTGCCGGTGTTGGTGTAGGAGCCTGTGGGGAAGGGCACGTTTTCGCCCACCATGATGCTGGCTTCTTCATTGTCCAGCGTCATGAGGTTGGGGGTGGAGAGGATGTTGGTATCGCCATCGCCCTGCATCAGGTTGACCAGGGCTCCGAGGCTGGTGTTGCCGTTGACCGTCTGGGTAAAGCCCAGGTTGGTGCCCTTGAGGCCGCCGATGGCCGCCGCATTGTCGCTGGAGACTGATCCGTTGTTGACGAGGTCGCCGACCGCCCCGGCCACACCGAAGATATTGGTGATGCCGTTGATGGAGCTGCCGCTGCCCAGCATACCCAGCACCTTGCCGTTGTTGCGGATGATGGAGCTCCACTGCACGCCCAGCTGGGCCGCCTTGTCGGCAGAGACTTCAACGATCAGTGCCTCGATCAGAACCTGGGCACGGCGGCTGTCGAGCTTGTCGATGACGCCGCGCAGCTGGCGGTACATGGGGCCGGGGGCCGTGATGATGAGCGAATTGGTGGACGGGTCGGCCTGAATCATGCCGCCCGTGGACGGCTGCTGGGCGGTGCCAAAGCGTGAGCTGGGGCCGGCATTGCCGCCGCCCAGGCCCACGGTGGCGCTGCCGTCCGTGCCGCGCGAAATGGTGGGCTGGGCCATGGCTGCATTGCTGCCTGTGGAGCCGGAAGCAGCGCCGCCCATGCCGACCTGACTGCCCAGGGCCGAGCTGGCGCTGGTCTGGGCGCTGATGGCGGCGCGCAGCGTGGCCGCCAGCGATACGGCGTCGGCGTTCTTCAGGTACACCACATGGATGTTTCCGTCGTCGCCCTGGCCCGTCATGGCGGGTTGATCCAGTCGTGCGATCAGCGAGCGGATCTGTGCCAGCTTAGCGGGGTTGGCGGCGCGAATCAGCACCGAGTTGCTGCGGGGCTCGGCGAGGATGGAGGTGCGAAAGCTGGTGTCGGCCTGCCCGGTGGCGGCATTGGCGGTGGCCACGGTGCCACCGGCCGGCATGGAGCCGCCTTCCATCAGGCGGCTGACCAGGGCCACCATGTCGCCGGCCACGGCATGGCGCAGGGCAATCACCTCCACATCGGTGGCGTTGGAGACATCGGTGCTGGCGATGATGCGGGAGATGCGCTGCAGGTTGTCCGCATAGTCGGTAATGACCAGCGAGTTATTGCCCGGGTTGACGTTGATGGTGTTGTTGGGGCTGATCAGAGGGCGCAGCACGGGCACCAGGTTGGCGGCATTTTCGTAGTTGAGCTTGAAGATCTGCGTGACGATGCCGCCGCCACTGCGGCCGCCGTGGCCCACTGCCACTTCGTTGGTCTGCAGTTTGGCGTCGGCTTCGGGAATGACCTTGAACAGACCGGCCGACTCCACCACCGTAAAGCCCTGCATGCGCAGCGCCGCAAGGTATTGCTGGTAGGCGGTTGCCGGGGAGACGGCCTTGTCGGTCAGCAGCGTGATCTGGCCTTTGACGCGCGGGTCCACCACCACGTTGCGGTTGGTGATGGCGGCCATGGCGCGCGAGACGGCCTCGATGTCGGCATTGGTGAAGTTCAGTGTGACGGGTTCACCGGGTCTCAAACTAGGAGTAGTGTTCGCAGGTACAGGCTGCGTTTGCGCATGAATCGGTGCTGAAATGCAGACGGCAAGCGCGGCAACAGCTATTGAATTCAGAGTGTTGTGCCAGGCGGTGCGTGAATGCTGAGTCATGGTTCAACCAAAAGTGATGATGGAGCGCGCCCCTTGGCGTCGTCCCAGAATATTGAGCAAGTTCGACAGCGCAGCTTCGCGCTCCGGGCTGGCAGAGGCCTCGCCGTGGAAGCGCAGGCGCGATCCCACCCACTGGCCCTGGCCGCTGAGCTGCAGGTCGCCGTTGAGGGTGGAGAGAGTGAGCTGGGCGTTGTCACCGCCTTGAATATCCAGCCGGTAGCTGCCCAGCGGCTTGAGCGGGGACAGGCGCGAAGACACGGACAGGGCCTCCAGTCGGGTCAGGCCCTGGCTGCTGGCGCGGCCCGCGCGGTACTGCAAGGACAGGCCGACTGTGGACAGGCGCAACTGGCCTTGCAGTGCCACGGTGTTCCAGGGCGTGCCCAGGCCGGCCAGCAAATCGGCCGGCAGCTGCAGGGCGGCATCGCTCATGTGCAGTGTCATGGCATTCCAGCCGGGAACCAGCCGGGCCAGCATGGGAGCCTGGGTGCAGCAATCGCTTTGCAGGGCCACGCTAGCGCCGTGCAGACCAGGGCGCAGTGTCCAGTTCAGGCGCGTGGGCAAGCTGGTGTGGTCGCGGCTGTCTTCGCCCCCGGTCAGCACCAGGCGGGCAGAGCCGCTCCAGACGGTGCCTCGCGCTTCTTGCAGCAACACTTGGCCGGCTGTGGCCGACTGCACGCCAGCGGCCAGCCAGCTTGCCGGCGCGAAGACGAGGGTGGTCAGCAGGGCGCCGAGCACAGCGCCGCAGACCGCCCAGCTGCGGGGCGAGCGCAAAGTGCCGGCCGAGCGAGGAGGGCGGGAGGTTTTTGGGGAGGGGCTGAGGCGGCGCAGACGCATGGCAGCCACTCAGTTGGGGCCGCCCAGGCTGCCGGGCATGTCCAGCAGCAGGCTGCCGCTCCAGCGGGTGATGGCGGCGTCGGCTGCATCACCGGCAATGCGGTTGAGCTTCATTTCGGCCACGGCCGCATGGCTGTTGTCGCGCACCTGGCTGAGCCAGCGGGCCAGGGCCGGGGCCGGGGCATTTGTCAGCGTGACCTGGGCGCGATCGCCCAGCCACTGTATTTGTGCAGTGCCGGCCAACTCTGTCTTGAGGGTTTGCTCCAGCAGCGTGCGGGCGTCGCCCAGCTTGCCCTGGGGCTGCTGGCGCAACTGCTCTGCCTGGGCTTGCAGTTGCAGCATGGTCTGCAGCTCCTGCTCGGCTGCTGCATGGCGTGCCGGTGCGGTACGCAGGCTGTGCAGGGCAGGGGCCAGAGCGATCCACCAGATCAGGGCGATCAGCAGCACGCTGGCGGCGACCAGCACCAGGTTTTGCTCGCGTGCCGCCATGGCGGCCCAGTGCTGGCGCAGCGGGGCGAGGGCGTGGTTCAGGGCGTTGTGCGGTTTCATGGCTGAGCCTTTGCGCTGAGCAGCAGCTCTGCGCCTTCTCGTTGCAGCAGATAGCCATCGGCCTGCAGGTTTTGTTGGGCATCCTCAAGCGCTTCGGCGCTCAGATCCAGCCCGGTCATGCGCAGCTGCTTGTCCTGGTATTGCAGGCTCTGGGCATTTTGTATGCCCTGAATGCCGGCGCTGGCGGCCAGCAGCGCCTCCAGGTCGCTGCTGGAAAGTGCACCGGAATGGCTGCGCAGCAGGTCCAGCTCGCGCTGCATTTGCACGGGCGCATCGATGATGACCGGCACATGGGGAAAGGTGGTCTGCAGCACTTGCTTGGCTTGCTGCTGGCGCTGGGCAATGGCCCGGTTTTCTTTGAAGGCCCAGGCGTTGAGACCGATGAGCTGGGCCACGATGGCCAGACCGGCAGCCCAGCGTGCGGCCCGCCACTGAGGCGCTTTGGCAAAGCTTTGCCAGGCGTCCAGCAGGCGCCGCTTGGCACGGGTGCTGCCACCGAGGTCCAGGTCGAACTGAGCCAGGTCGCCCGCGTAGCTTTGGCTTTGCAGCAGCCGTTGGGCAGCCGTGAAAAGAGAGACCGGGCGCTGCAGCACTTCTGCAGCACGGCTCAGCTGCGGCTCGGCCTGTACGCCCAGCTCGGCAGGCAGAGCTGCCAGCAGTTGCTGGAGCAAGCTGGCATCTGCATGCAAAGGGAGGGTCAGCAGCGTGCTTTGCGCTTCCAGGCCCGTGGCACTGAGCTGTGGGTTGTGGCTGTCGCCCCAAAGCAGCAGCTGGGGCTGGGCGCTGGGCCATTGCTCGGGCACCAGGCGGCTGGCCGGGCGACCGCTGCTCTCCAGAGCCTGCAGATGGGATTGGAGCCAGGCCTTGTCGCAAGCGGCAACCCAGCAGGCTTGGCCGCTGGAGGCTGCGCTATCCAGCGCCAGGTGCAGGGTAGAAGGGTCATCGAGCAGCTTCTCCTCCAGCAGCCCTTCCAGCACGGCACGCAGGCGCGGCTGCTGGCGGCGGCTTTGCACGTTCAGGCCCGGAGGCAGGGAGATGGCGTGCCAGGACAGCTGACTGGAAGGAATGACGGCTGTGACCTGCACGGTACGCCCGGAGGCCGGCAGCAGGGACGCCGCAGTCTGGCCGCTGCTCTGTGCGCTTTGACCATCATCGCTGAGGACGTATAAGTATTCCGTCGCAGGGCTGGCGAACTCTGCGGACAGCTGTATTAGCAAGGTGCTCATGAGGGAAGAAGCCGCATTCTAGAGGGGCGGTATGACGGCAAGGTGTCAACGTCCAGTAATTAAGGGCATACCCCAATCGGCACGCTCCTGCCATACGGTATTGACAGACATGTCCTTGCGCTCAATCAGTGAGCGCTGGCTCAGGACGTTATCGCCCAGCCGCAAACGCCCAAGCGCTTCGAAATAGTCGGTAGTGACAGAGTGGCGTCCCGATTTGAAGAGGCCGGATGCACCGATGGCAGACGCTGCCGCGTTCAGGGATTTGAAAGGTGAAGCGTTGCGTAACTGCACCAGCTGGTTGGCACGTGACCAGTCCAGGTCTTCGGTGGTGGCCCAGATGACTTCCGCACTGGCGGTGTTGAGGTTGACTGGTGTGCGTTGAGGCAGCAGGGTGACATAGGGCTCGATACGAGCGATCAGGCGGGCATCGATGCCCAGCCAGGTCAGTTGCGCCACGGTACGGGGCATCAGCGATGCGTTCTGTGCGTTGCCCCGGGACGCCTGCTGCATGGCCGTGGCAATCTGCGTGGCGGAGCTGGAGGGGACGCCCAGCCGCTCGAAAAGGCGCATGACACTGGTCAAGTCCTCTTCGGAGATGGTTTTGTTCAGGCCGCTGAGCAAGTTGCGCAGGTTGAGGCGGGACTGCAAGTCCACGATCTCGCCCGAGAGAAAGGCATCTTGCACATCAGCCATGCCGTCATCGACCTGACTGACATTGTTGGTGGCCGCCAGAAACGTGGACAGCCTCGACTCGCGCAGCGGAACGGCCCAGGGCTCGCCCAGGTGATCGACAGGGTTGCGGCGGTTGGCGCGTGAATCTTCTTGCAGCACCACGCGCGACCAGTCCAGTGCCCCCAGCAGCAGCCAGTTGGCTTGCACACGATTGCGCTCGGCGGTCTCGATTTCCACATCGCGCCATTGCTGCCAGAGGGCGGCGGAAGCCAGGGTGGCCACCAGCACCACCGTCAGCATGGCGGCCAGCAGTGCCGCGCCGCGCTGGCGCTTGCCAGCAGCGCGCGAAGCACAAGCGAGGGACGCCAGGCAAGAGCCGCCTCGCGGCGAAGGCGTCGTCCCCCTTGGGGGAAGGAGCGAAGCGACACAGGGGGTCATGATCTAGAGTTTGAGCGCAGCGGATTGACCCAGTCCACCGTCATCACGCCATGGAGCGCCTGGCCGGCAGGCAGGGTCAGCTCTATGCGCACACCGTCCGGAACAGCGGGCAGGATGCGGGACTTTTCGCTACCGGCGTTGTTTTGATCGCTGGAGAGCGGGTTGGTCCAGGCATTGCTGCGGTAGTAATACACACGCCACAGCTCCAGAGGCAGGAGCACGGTTTCGCGGCGTATCTGGTCGCTGGAGGGATTGCGTCCCCATTGCGCAGCCTGCCCCCAGGCATCATTCCACTCGCTGACGGTGCGTGTGGGCAGCGATTGCCAGCGCACCCACTGAAACTGGCCATCCACATTGCGGCGGCTCCAGGCCACGACGAGGGCGCCGTTGTCGATGGGGGCACTGGTCTTGCGGGTCAGGCGCAGGACTTGCCCGTCCCAGTCCAGCACCTGACGGCCTTGCAGCGGCATCAGCGCGTTGAGATCGGCATTCCACTGGGCCAGCACAGTTTGCATGATGGCGTGTTGCTCGCCTTGCGCGCGAGTGACCTCCTGAGCCCGCAGCATGCCGTCGATGCCGCGCCAGCTCATGATGGACAGCAGCGCCATGGCTGCCAGTGCAACCAGTAGCTCAATCAGCGTGAAACCCTTGTTTCTGTGGCGCATGCTGCTCATGACTCAATAGCGGCCGACGATAGTGGAGACACGCAGCACCGCAGCGGCTTCTGAAAAAACCTGTGTATCGACGCGTCTGAAACTGGGGTTGGGGGTGGGGCGCACGCTGACCTGCACCTGCATCTGTCTGCCCGCCTGCTGGCAGTTGACGCTGGTGTCGCCCACGGCAGGCATCTGGTTGAACAGGCGCAGGCGCACCAGCTCGTTTTGCGCGCACAGCTGTGCCAGGATGACGTCGGACTGGCGTTGTGCATTGCGCGTCAGGGCGCTGCTGGCCTGAAGACCAGCGAGCAAGGTGATGCCGACAATGCCCACGGCCACCAGTACTTCAATCAGCGTAAAGCCCCGCTGAGTCAAACGGCGCTTCATCGCGCCACCTGCAGGCTTTGAATGTGAAAGGGGCGCAGGCCGTCGGTGCTCAGCTGCAGTGCGGCTGAGTTGCTGCCCGGAAGCGACAAGGTCAGGTTTTGCTTGGGAATCAGGGGCTCAGGCCCTAGTACTAAAGGGGTGTCGGGCTGCACCTGAACGGCTGCTTGCAACCATTGCGTGGGCATGTTCACGTTTTTGGGCAGGCCCTCAAACCGAAAGCCCTGCGGCATGGGACGCCAGACGACCAGCGTGCCATTGGTGCGGGCCTGTGCACGAGCCGACTCCAGCAGCGTTGCCAGCCGCTGGGCTTCGCGCTCCAATTGCTGCTCGCCACTGTCGCGAATGGCCAAGCTCACGCCTGCGGTTGCCAGCGCCATGATGGAAATCACCACCAATAACTCTAAAAGAGTGAATCCGGCGTGTTTGAGTTGAGCCATGAAGGAGTGAGCGGCCGAATTGCTGATGTGAAGCGGGTTAGACGGAGGACGTTTCGCCGCCGGGCAGCCCCAAGGCGAAACTCGGCTTTAGCAGGTCAGGGCCCCTTGGGGCGGCGACCACACGCAGTGAGGGAGCGTGGGGTCGATGCTCTCGTGGGGGCGCATTGCTATTGCCAGGAGCCGATATCCGCATCCTTGCCTTCACCACCTGCCTTGCCGTCACC
This sequence comes from Comamonas sp. FUJ_7, assembly GCF_057369555.1. Lineage (NCBI taxonomy): Bacteria > Pseudomonadati > Pseudomonadota > Betaproteobacteria > Burkholderiales > Comamonadaceae > Comamonas > Comamonas sp. FUJ_7. The sequence continues at coordinate 198,665 of NZ_JBXXZI010000004.1, read as the reverse complement.
GCCAAAGGACATGATGTCGATGGGGCCCTTCACGCCGGGGTTCAGATACTGGTACGGATTGCCCCAGGGGTCATTGGGCAGCTTTTCCAGATAGGGCTTCCAGTTCTGCGGGATGGGGCCGGAAGTGGGCTTGGCCACCAGTGCCTGCAGGCCTTGCTCGCCAGTGGGGTAGCGCTGGTTGTCCAGACGGTACAGCTTGAGTGCCTGATTGATATTGGCGATATCGGTCTTGGCAGCGGTCACGCGCGCATCATCGGCGCGGTCCAGCACATTGGGCACGATCAGAGCCGCCAGTACGCCGATGATGACCAGAACCACCATCAGCTCAATCAGGGTGAAGCCACGCGAGGCAGCGTGACGAATAGCAGACAGAGGGCGGCGGCTGTTGGTGCTCATGGGGAACTGTAGGAAAAATGCAGTATTGCGCGATCATAATCGTCGAATGCGACTGCAATCTTTCAATACCGGTTCACTCCAGACCATGCCCGTCAAGTTGACAACCTTGCTGCTGTGGGCTGCTGCGGCAGCCATTGTGGTGTTTTGGGCGCTGCGATTTGCAGGTGGTGACAGTGAGCAGTTGCATTCTGTAACTCCTGCTCAGCCTGTGCAGGCCAATGCCCAAGCAATGGCCAAGGCTTTAGGAGCCGTGGCCTTGCCCGCCACGACCGTCGCCACTGCGCCGGTGAGCAGCCGTTATGCGCTGCTGGGCGTGCTGGCCGGGCATGACTCGGGTGGCGGGGCTGCCGTGATTGCTGTAGAGGGCAAAGGCAGCAAGGCCGTGCGCGTAGGAGAGGCCGTGGAAGACGGCGTCATCCTGCATTCACTGGCTGCGCGCGAAGCCAGACTGGGCGCTGTGGGAGGCCCTGTCAGCACGGTGCTGCAGCTGCCCAAACCGCCCATGGCCTCGTTCAACTGAGGGTGATCTTCATCCACTGCCCGTAGCTCGGGGCGGGCAAGGTCCACTCCTGGCTTTGTGGCTCTTGCGGGCCGTGCTGCACCAGCCACTGTGCACAACGGGCCACTCCCGCATGGCTGATCCAGACGATGTTTTGACAGGGACTGTCCTTGGCATCGCGCAGTGCCAGAGACACGCGCTGCAGCATCTGTGCCAGCGACTCACCGTCGCCAGGGGCGTGTTCAGCCAGGTTCTGTGACCAGGCATGGATGGCCGCTTCGCCGATCTCGTCCCAGCGCTGGCCTTCCCAGTGGCCGAAATCCATCTCTGCCAGGCGGTTGTCCGGCTTGGAGACGAAATCAGGCTCCAATGATTGCAGCTGCAGCGCTAGCTGCTTGCATCTTTGTAGCGGGGAATGCCATATCTGCAAATCGCCTCGGAGTGCTTGCAGTGCGCTTTGCAGCGCCTGTGCGGCCTGATGGGTGGTGTGATCATCGGCGGCCACATCCAGACGGCCATAGCAGCGGTCGGTGTCTATCAGGGGGCGGGCGTGGCGCACCATCCAGAGTGTTTTCATACCCCTGTTATAGCCAATGACGCAGGTAGATGCAGCTTGCCAGCAGCAGTGCCAGTTCATTGAGCTGCAGGCAGGCGCCCAGGCAGTCGCCTGTCATGCCGCCTAGACGCTGGTGCAACCAGCGCTTTAGCAGCCAGGTGGTCAGCAGCATGGCGGCCAGCAGGCAAGGCACAAAGCTCCAGGCACTCATCCCGCTCATCCAGATCAGCAGGCCCAGCGCAGGCAGGCACCACAGGGCGCCGGTCAGCAGCCCTTTCCAGCCCAGTTGCCGACCCGCGATATGCAGGGTCTTGCTGGTCGCGGCCAGGCCGACATGCGGCAGGCTGCGCATCAGCACCAGCGGGGCAAAGCGCGACAGCACATGAATGCTGCAGATCAGCGCCAGAACAGGTACAGGCCCCCAGAAAGGCTGCATCACAGACAGCAGCAAGGCGATGAGTGCCACCTTGGTGAGCAAAGCCATGATCAGCGTCATCACGCCGTAGGCACCCAGGCGCGAGTCTTTCATGATCTCCAGTGCGCGCTCGGGGGCGACAAAGCCGCCCAGTCCGTCTGCCACATCGGCCAGACCGTCCTCATGAAATCCGCCGGTCAGCCATAGCGTTGCGGCAGTGCTGATAAGGGCGGCCACCAAGGGGGTGAAGGGGCTGCTTGGCAGCAGCCAGAGCAGGCCGCCCAGCAACAGAGCCGCCCACAGCCCGACCAGCCAGCCCACGCCCGGCAGGTGTGCGGCGCTGGCGCGCTGCATCTCGGGGCTCCAGCCCACCCAGGCGGCCAGACGTCCGGCCACGGGGATGCGGCTGAAGAACTGAATGGCCAGCAGATAGTGGCGCAGGGCTTGCATAATGAATAAAAAGAAGAGCTGCTTGCGCTTGATGCATCAAGGTTTCAGATAGTTTTGTATCTGAAATCTTTTGCTAGCAAGCGGCGACAGCTCCTGTTATGGGAGTCCTTATTTCAGGAAGAGCTGATAAGCCGGGTTGCCGGTCTCTTCCACCCAGGGGTAGCCCAGGTTTTTAAGGAAGCTGTCGAACTTCTTGCTGTCCTTGGCCGGCACCTGCATGCCCACCAGGATGCGGCCGTAGTCCGCGCCCTGGTTGCGATAGTGGAACAGCGAGATGTTCCAGGTGGGCGCCATCAGGCTGAGGAACTTGAACAGCGCGCCGGGGCGCTCGGGGAAGACAAAGCGCAGCAGGCGCTCGTCCTGGGCCAGCGGTGAATGGCCGCCCACCATGTGGCGCAGGTGCTCCTTGGCCATTTCGTCAAAGGTTAGATCAATCGCCTCGAAGCCGTTTTTCTGGAAGTTCTTGCAGATCTTCTCGCTCTCGCCCTTGGTCGGCGTGGTCAGGCCGACAAACACATGGGCTTTGCTCTCGTGGCTGATGCGGTAGTTGAACTCGGTCACATTGCGCGGGCCGCCGGGCAACTTGCCTACTACTTCGCAAAAGCGCTTGAAGCTGCCGCGCTCTTCGGGAATGGTCACGGCAAACAGGGCTTCGCGCTCCTCGCCCACTTCGGCGCGCTCGGCGACAAAGCGCAGGCGGTCGAAGTTCATGTTCGCGCCGCTCAGGATGGCGGCATAGGTCTCGCCCTTGGTCTTGTGCTTGGCCACATACTGCTTGATGGCGGCAACACCCAAGGCACCCGAGGGCTCCACGATGGAGCGGGTGTCGGTAAAGATGTCCTTGATGGCGGCGCAGACGGCGTCGGTATCGACGGTCACATAGTCATCGACCAGGCCCTGGGTGATGCGGAAGGTTTCCTCGCCCACCAGCTTCACGGCTGTGCCGTCGGCAAACAGGCCCACATCGGCCAGCTCCACGCGCTCGCCCGCCTGCACGGACTGCATCATGGCGTTGGAATCCTTGGTGTGCACGCCAATCACCTTGACATCAGGGCGCACGGCCTTGATGTAGTTGGCAATGCCGGCAATCAGACCGCCGCCGCCGATGGGTACAAAAATCGCATCCAGCCGCTGGCTGCCCAGCTGCTGCAGCTGGCGCAGCATCTCCATGGCAATCGTGCCCTGGCCGGCAATCACATCGGGGTCGTCAAAGGGGTGGACAAAGGTCAGCCCTTCGGATTTTTGCAGCTTGACGGAGTGCTTGTAGGCATCGGAATAGCTCTCGCCGGCCAGCACCACTTCGCCGCCCAGTGCGGCCACGGCATCCACTTTGACCTGAGGCGTGGTGGTGGGCATCACGATCACGGCGCGGCAGCCCAGTTTCTTGGCGCTCAGGGCCGTGCCTTGGGCATGGTTGCCCGCGCTGGCGCAAATCACGCCTTTTTGCAGCTGCTCGGCCGTTAGGTTGGCCATCTTGTTGTAGGCGCCGCGCAGCTTGAAGCTGAAGACAGGCTGCTGATCTTCGCGTTTGAGCAACACCTTGTTGTGCAGGCGGCGGCTGAGGCTTTTGGCGATGTCCAGATCCGATTCCACGGCCACGTCATAGACGCGTGCATTGAGGATGCGAGTCAGATAATCGGCAGGGGTGAGGGCTTGGGTCATGGTGCGAGTCGAGAGCATTGCACCGAAGTCAGGGCAATCTGCCTGCCAGGTGCATGGAAGCCGACCATGATAGGCGCTTGAATGCTGCGCTGCAGTACTCACTCAAGAGGTGAGGGCTGGTGGTCAGAGAAGCAGGATGCACAGGGACGAAAAAAAGCCCCTAGCTAAAAAGCTAGGGGCTGAATCCACCATTAGAGGAGGTGGAGGAGACAACTGATGCGATACAGACTAGGACTATCCATTAATCTGCAGTCTGCCTGCGGGTTTGACCTCACAGGTAACGCTTGAGTTGTATTGTAGAGGGCTTGAAATTTCTGTGCATCAAAAGATTCGGGTTTTTATGTATTTGATGCAAAATTGCAACAGCTTTGAGAGGAGAAACAATGGAATGCACAGTGAGTTGGACTGGCGCGGCTGTCGGAACGCGCTCGGGCATGGGTTTTGTGGCAGAGACTGGCAGCGGCCATGTAGTGAACATGGATGGTGCTCCTGATGAAAAAAATCCTGCCAACGGCGGTCTTAACCAGGCGCCGCGCCCCATGGAGATGCTGCTGGCAGGTGCTGGTGGCTGCACTGCGTACGACGTGGTGCTCATCCTCAAACGTGGCCGTCATGACGTGAAGGGCTGCAGCGTTCAACTGACCTCAGAGCGTGCAGAGACTGAGCCCAAGGTGTTCACCAAGATTCATATGCAGTTCACGGTCAGCGGCAAGAACCTGCCCGCCGCAGCGGTCGAGCGTGCGATTGCCATGAGCCATGACAAATACTGCTCGGCGACCATCATGCTGGGCAAGACTGCTGAGATCACCACGGGCTTTGATATCGTCGAAGCCTGATCTTCACTTCACCCATGAAAAACGGGCCTGAGCGGCCCGTTTGCGTTTTTGTCACTGTGGCAAATTCAAATGCGGTGCGCCGTGGTCGTCATGACCTTAGCCGCCATGCGCATCAGACCTTGAGCGATCGGAGGCAACTGCATCGCGCCCTCGTCAATGGCGGCTGCGGCATGGCGCTCTTCATCCTCTTTCATGCGCTCCACCACAGCGCGCGAGGCCTCATCCTCTTCGGGCAAACGACCCAAATGGCTTTCCAGGTGAGAGGAAACCTGGTTTTCTGTTTCAACCACAAAGCCCAGGCTGGCGGCATCGCTGATCTTTGCAGCGACTGTGCCTATGGCGAAGGCGCCAGCAAACCATAAAGGATTGAGCAAGGACGGGCGATCACCCAGGGCGTGCAGACGCTCACGTGTCCAGGCCAGGTGATCCATTTCCTCACGGGCTGCCTGCAGCAGGTGCTCGCGCAACTCTGAATCTTTGGTCACCATTGCCTGAGCGTTATAGAGAGCCTGCGCGCAGACTTCTCCCACATGATTGACGCGCATCAAGGCTGCAGAGAGCTTGCGCTGTTCATCGCTCAGATCGGCTTCGGCGATCCCAGCTGCAGGCGAGCGCTCTGCGGCCACCGGGTCGGCAAACAGAGTGCGAAGAGCTGCATCGGCAGCGGTCAGAAATTGATCCATGACTAAAATTTGCTAAGGCACAGAAGACGTGCCAATGCCCGTAAGGTACACCAGAGCACTGCATCCATCATTTGTGCTGGGGCAATGCCAGGTGCGAACCCTCAAGAGGTTGCCTCTTGTATAGCGCTGTACTTTGTTGCGGTGCTGCAACGAAAACGCGCCGAATCGAGCGGTTTTGGGTGAATTCCTTTGCGCTGGGCTCGGGGGTCTGGTGCAATAGACCCAACTTCCCCACCAGGAGGTTGGCGCGGGAAACCGGTGGAGCTCGAGGCTCAAGTCTCTCTCCCATAGAACCGGCGCCCTTCTAAACCTTGGAGTAACTCGTAATGAAAAAATCTCTGATCGCCCTGGCAGTGCTGGCCGCTTCCGGCGCCGCAATGGCTCAATCTTCCGTGACCCTGTTCGGTATCGTTGACACTGGCGTGTCGTACGTGAGCAATGCTGACGGCGGCAACGGCAGCAACTACGGTATGCACACCAGCGGTAACGCAACCAGCCGTCTGGGCCTGCGCGGTACAGAAGACCTGGGTGGCGGTCTGAAGGCTGGTTTCTGGCTGGAAGGCGAAATCTTCGGTGACGACGGCAATGCTTCCGGCTTCAATTTCAAGCGCGAATCCACAGTCCGTCTGTCCGGTAACTTCGGTGAAGTTCGTCTGGGTCGTGAAACAACACCCACATTCCGTGCTGGTCTGAAGTATGACCTGTTCGGCGCTACCGGTATCGGCCAGAACATGGGTTACAAGGACTGGGCTGGTACAGGCTTGGCTGATGGCAACACCATCCGTAAGGACAACATGCTGTCCTACTCTTCGCCTAACTTCAGCGGCTTCACAGCTAACGTGAGCTATGCTTTTGATGAAAAGCAAGTTGCTGGTACCAAGCAAGGCCGTTATGTCGGTGGTAACGTTGGCTATGACAACGGCCCCCTGAGCGTGACAGCTGCTTACGGTACAGCGAAGACTGCTGTTGCTGGCTTGCAGGCTGACCGTGACGAATACTCTATCGGTGCCTCTTACAACTTTGGTGTGGCCAAGGTTGCAGGTCTGGCTCAGCAGATCAAGTACAAGCCCGAACTGGGCTCCAGCGCTAAGTTCAACAACTACCTGCTGGGCGTGTCCGCTCCTGTGGGTGGCGTTGGCGAAGTGAAGCTGCAGTACGCTCTGTACGACCAGAAGGCTGCTGACACCAAGGCTCACCAACTGTCCCTGGGTTATGTCCACAACCTGTCCAAGCGCACTGCTGTGTACGGTACTGTGGCTTACCTGAAGAACAAGGAAGGTTCTTACATGTCCCTGGCTTCCAAGGGTGTGAGCAACAACATCGGTCTGAAGGACAGCGGCGCTGCTCGCAACCAGACTGGCGTGCAAGTTGGTATCCGCCACGCTTTCTAATCAGTTGCTGGCATAAGCCAGTCATTGCTTAAAGCTTAAAAGGCCTGTCGAAAGACAGGCCTTTTTTATTTTGCCTTACCAAAGGGTTAGGCCTTAAAGAGTGGTGGCGAGAAGGTAATCCCTAAGAGGGGAAGGCCTGTGTTGCGCTTGCGCCAATGCACGCTCAGTTGTGAAAAGCATTTCTAGAATGAAATTTCCACCAACTGTTTGTGAACTGAGAGAGGCAACACAATGACAGCTTCGTTTGTGAAAAAGACATTGGCTTTGGCGGTACTGGGTTCTCTTGGAGGCATTGCTTATGCGCAAAGCAGCGTACAGCTTTATGGAATTGTGGATGCTGCGATTCGTCACACTACTAATGAAGGGGCAGATAAAAGTGGATTAACCCAAATGATTGGTGGCGGTATGTCGCAAAGTCGTTGGGGTATTAATGTGACCGAAGACTTGGGTGGAGGCTTATCGGCGATTGCAAACCTGGAGGCCCGCTTTCTGACGGATTCTGGTGTCTCGGCTAGTACTAATTTTTTTCAGCAGTCATGGGTTGGGCTGCGAAGCAAGAGTTTTGGTCAGATAACCATGGGCCGCCAATACAACATGTTGTTTGATTTGGTGACCTCAACCTATTCCTCTTTTCCATACTCTCCTTATATGGAGGCCTATAAGCCTGAAATTGGTATGTCCATGGGGGCGCGCGCCAATAACATGCTGAAATATGTGGCTGAGTTCGGCCCTGTGCGTGGGGCTTTGCAATACTCTTTTGATGAGGGTAATAAAGGCCCATTTACTTCTCCTGCTGATGTGGCGGGTGCGGTTGGTGGGCCTACAAAAACAGCAGGTGGCTATTTGCGTTACTCCCAAAGTGGAATTTCTTTGGGTGGTGGATTCTTGAGAACTACATTGCCAGCAGGTACGGCAGTCGATGCTTGGACGTTGGGTGGCTCTTATCGATCTGGTCCCTTGTATGTCAATTTGGGATACGGTGTGAATAAGCGCAAAGACGCATACTCTGCGACAAATCCCATTGATGCAGCGGTTGACTCCACTCTCTTGAGCCTTTACTGGCAAGGCTCATCTAACGGCGGCTTTATGGCAGGGAATGCCGATAAGCGTGAAATGTACAAGATTGGAGCGGGCTATCAAATCACGCCTCAGATTAATGCTGGACTGCATTATTACCATGCCAAACAATCTGGATCTGCTGGCGGAAGCTACAACGGTAAGGCAGACTTTATGGTCGCAGTCGTTGACTATGCGTTCTCGAAGAGAACTGATGCTTACTTTGGTGTAGACCACACCAAGGTGAAAGGTGGCAGTCAAGTGGCGCTGGATCAATATGGGGCCAAGAAGCGTACCGGTATCACTATTGGCCTGCGCCATCGCTTCTAATCATCAGTTGATTTAAAACTAAAAGCCAGCTAATTGATTTTCTGGCTTTTATTGCCCAAGGTATTTGAGAAGATCAAGCAGACGCAAAAAAGGCCGCGAAAGCGGCCTTTTTGTTTGCGGAACTGAGTAGTAAAAACCACCCAGTCAGCAGCCAGGCAATTACATGCCCATGCCACCCATACCGGCCATGCCACCCATGTCGGGCATGGCAGGTGCGCCTTCAGCCTTGGGGGCTTCAGCGATCATGCACTCGGTGGTCAGCAGCAGAGATGCCACGGAAGCGGCGTTTTGCAGAGCTGTACGGGTCACCTTGGTGGGGTCCAGGATACCCATTTCCAGCATGTCGCCGTAAGTTTCGTTAGCGGCGTTGAAACCGAAGTTGCCTTGGCCCTTCAGCACAGCATCCACCACCACGGAAGGCTCGCCACCGGCATTGGCCACGATTTCGCGCAGAGGCGCTTCGATGGCCTTCAACACCAGCTTCACGCCAGCGTCTTGCTCGACGTTGCCTGTCGAGATTTCACCCACGGCTTGCTTGGCGCGCAGCAGTGCCACGCCACCGCCGGCCACGATGCCTTCTTCCACGGCAGCGCGGGTAGCGTGCAGGGCGTCTTCCACGCGGGCCTTCTTTTCCTTCATTTCGACTTCGGTGGCAGCGCCAACCTTGATCACGGCCACACCGCCGGCCAGCTTGGCCACGCGCTCTTGCAGCTTTTCGCGGTCGTAGTCGGAAGTAGCTTCTTCGATCTGGATGCGGATTTGCTTCACGCGGGCTTCAATTTCGTCAGCCTTGCCAGCACCGTCGATGATGGTGGTGTTTTCCTTGCCGATTTCGACGCGTTGAGCTTGGCCCAGGTCTTCCAAAGTCACCTTGTCCAGCGACAGGCCCACTTCTTCAGCGATGACCTTGCCGCCAGTCAGGATGGCGATGTCTTCCAGCATGGCCTTGCGGCGGTCGCCGAAGCCAGGAGCCTTCACAGCCACAACCTTCAGGATGCCGCGGATGGTGTTGACCACCAGAGTCGCCAGGGCTTCGCCTTCAACGTCTTCTGCAATGATCAGCAGAGGACGGCCAGCCTTAGCGACGGCTTCCAGAGTAGGCAGCAGGTCACGGATGTTGCTGATCTTCTTGTCGAACAGCAGCACGAAGGGGTTGTCCAGAACAGCGGATTGCTTTTCGGGGTTGTTGATGAAGTAAGGCGACAGGTAGCCGCGGTCGAATTGCATGCCTTCGACGACATCCAGTTCGTTGGCCAGGCTCTTGCCTTCTTCCACGGTGATCACGCCTTCCTTGCCCACCTTATCCATGGCTTCAGCGATGATGCTGCCCACGGACTCGTCGGAGTTGGCGGAGATCGAACCCACTTGGGCGATTTCCTTGGAAGTGGTGGTGGCCTTGGATTGCTTCTTCAGCTCTTCCACCAGGGCTGCAACAGCCTTGTCGATACCGCGCTTCAGGTCCATGGGGTTCAGACCAGCGGCTACGTACTTAGAGCCTTCGCGCACGATGGCTTGTGCCAGCACGGTAGCAGTCGTTGTACCGTCACCAGCGATGTCGTTGGTCTTGGAAGCGACTTCCTTAACCAGCTGAGCACCCATGTTCTGCAGCTTGTCTTTCAGTTCCACTTCCTTGGCCACGGACACACCGTCCTTGGTCACGGTAGGAGCGCCGAACGAGCGCTCCAGCACCACGTTGCGACCCTTGGGGCCCAATGTAACCTTGACTGCGTTAGCCAGAATGTTCACGCCTTCAACCATGCGTGCACGTGCTTCACCGCCGAAAACTACGTCTTTTGCTGCCATTTTTGGCTCCTAAAGAATTGGGTTCAAATTGCCTGCCAGCCTTTATCTGGTAAGTGCTGGCAGCTATGAAATTCAGTGTTTGAATGAAGTAAATCGCTTGAGCGAATTACTTCTCGACGACTGCGAACAGATCGTCTTCCTTCATGACCAGCAGTTCGTCGCCGTTGATCTTCACGGCCTGGCCAGAGTACTTGCCAAACAGAACGCGGTCACCGACCTTCACGTTCAGAGCGATTTGCTCGCCCTTGTCATTGCGCTTGCCGGGACCCACAGCCAGCACCTCGCCTTGGTCAGGCTTCTCGGTGGCAGCATCAGGGAGCACGATGCCCGAGGCTGTCTTGGTTTCGTTTTCGAGGCGCTTGACGATCACGCGATCGTGCAGGGGACGCAGGTTCATACCAACTCCTAATACATCAACAAAGTTGAAACAAGACTTGCCAGCCATCCTAGCTGGCATTCGGAATAGCTGGGATTAAGTTGTTAGCACTCAACCCCATCGAGTGCTAATAATAAGGCAATTTTCTGGAGTTTCAAGAGCTGGTCTGTGTTGATGGCACAGAACTCATGACTAATGGGATGGAAGAGAGGTGGCGGTAGCCATGGAAGGGGCTTGAATACCCCAAGCAGCACGCAAGTGGTGTGCTGCGAGAACTCATTGCAAGCTCAGTGGGAGGTCAAAGTACATAAGACTGTGATGACCATGTAGGCCTGGGCGGGGCGTAGCGGCATTACTGTTGCAAGAGTTCGCTTCTGTATCCACTCCTGCAGCGCAGCATCGCATGAGTTTGGTGTTTACTGGACCGGGAATGGGTTTTTTTCGTCGCGCGGGGCGTTGAAGTCGTAGGTCGGTGTGGTGTCGATTAGATACTGCTCGCGATCCTTGCCCTCAATCCACTTTGGTGGCTTGCCGCGACCTGACCAAGTGGAGCCACTCTCGGGATCGTAGTACTTGGCTGTAACCTTTTTCTTTTCTTCGGGCTTCCAGGGGAAGACTTGTTGAGAAGTGAAGCCGAAGGTCTGAATCAGTTCTTTGATGGTGGCCAAAGCTTCTTTGGCTTCGGCGAGGCGTGCTTCTTCGATGAGCTTGTCCAGCGCATCTTTTTTAGCTTTGAGTTCTTGAGAGCTAGGCATCCAGGAGTCCAGAGGATAAGTGTGAAAGGCCAGCCCTGAGCGCCGCCTTTGTTGTTGCTTTTGGAAACTTCATATTTTGACGCAAACCAAACCTATTCGCATTGTTGAAGCTGCGTACACACTTGGTGCTGCTTGGGGCGCGCCGCACGCCTGGGCAGCTCTGTCTGAGGATGCTGCGCTGGAGCGTGCTTAGCGGTTTTGCCCGCCGCGTGCCATGGCTTGCAGTGCGTCACCTGTCATGCGGTAACGAATCCACTCTTTCTGGGGAAGTGCTCCGAGGCTGTCATAGAACTTGATGGAGGGGGTGTTCCAGTCCAGGCAGCTCCACTCAAAGCGGCCGCAGTCTTTTTCTAGCGCAATCTGTGCCAGGTGTTGGAGCAAAGCCTTGCCTGCGCCGTGACCGCGCGAGTCGGGTGTCACGTACAGGTCTTCCAGGTACAGGCCGTGCTGGCCTTGCCATGTCGAATAGTTGAAGAAATAAACGGCAAAGCCAACAGGCTTTGCATCGACTTCGCAGATCAAACCAAAGACGGCGGGGTTGTCGCAGAAGAGAGTACGCCGCACATGATCTGGTGTGGCTTTGACTTCATGCTCGGCCTTTTCATAAATGGCGAGTTCACGCACAAAGTGCAGGATGAGGTCTATGTCCTGCTCGGTAGCGGGGCGAATGTTGAGTTGACTCATGAAATTTATATAAAAAGTGCCTCAATCGCTTTCCTGGTAAGCGCTTGTAGCTATGGTTTTAATGTTTTCTCTGCCTTAGGCCACCTGCAGCGCTGGCTCGTGATGCGCCAGGGTAATGGGCAGGAATTGGCACAGGATCTGGAAGTGGTCCTCGAAGAACTCGCCCTCCATCTGCGCCAGATCGGCAATCGGCACCCAGCGGGCCAGGGCGGCATCGTCTGCGCCTTGCACCGGCGGCAGACTGGGCTGCACGCCCAGGTCCAGATAGTGCACATGGGTAATGGTACGCCCGCGCAGGCTGCGATCGGGGTGGTCAAACACCTGCACGGCTTGCAGGGCGGCCAGCAAGTCGGCCTCGCTAACGGCGGAGCAGGTTTCCTCGCGAAGCTCGCGCACGCAGGACTGCCACAGGCTGTCGCGCTGCTCCAGAAAGCCGCCGGGCATGGCCCACAGCCCTTGGCCGGGCGCGTGGCCGCGCTGAATCAGCAGCACCTGGTCCTTGCCTTTGGCGTGGCAGCGCAGCAGCGCGTCCACGGTGACAAACATGGGTGCATACGGTGCCTTGGCCCAGGCTTGCTTATAGGCCTGCAGCATGTGCCACTCTTTTTGCATGCGCACATACAGCGGCGTATGCGCCCAGTGGCGCAAAAAGGCCAGCGAGGTCTCGGGCATCTGGCTGGAGAGCTTGGCGAGGGCAGCCTCCATGGCTTCGGGTGAGACTGAGCCTTCGCCAAAGAAGATTTCGCGCAACGGCGTGGCATCAAACTGACCCAGACGCGGCAGGCTGATCAGCTCCCAGCCCGGAAAGCGCGCCAGATAGCTGCTGCTGGAGTCCTTGAAGTGGCCAACCAAGGCCACGCTGGCGCCCTCTGGCACGCGGGACGCCACGGCTTCGCGCACGGCCTGCACCCACAGCGGCTCGTTGTAATAGTCGCGCACGGGCACGCAGTGCACTCGCTCGGCGTCCTCTTTTGATAGCGCGTCGCGCATCATCTGCGCGCGTTCCTGCCAGCTGAACGGATTTTTTGGGTTGGGTGCCTGCCAGGCGCTGCCCAGCACCACCACAACTTGTCTTGCGCGCTCCAGCGCGGCGTGCAGCAGTGCCATATGGCCGTTGTGCAGCGGCTGAAAGCGGCCAATCAGCACGGCGGTGTGCAGCGGCATGGAGGTGGGCAAAGTCTCGGGAGCGGGAGAGATGACGCGCTTGCTGGCGGTATGGGAACTGGCTTGAGGCATGTGAGCGAAACCCGTACTGAAAACACGGCCCTTACGGGCAGGAAATAGATGAAAAGTGGCTGAAACGCTTGATGGGTAAGCGCTATCAGCTCACTTTTTGATAGATGGAAGCTTACTCGTAGTGTGCCGCAATTGGCATTTGCCGGCCGGTGCCAAAGGCGCGTGGGCGAACTCGCAGCATGGGCGGGGCCTGGCGCCGCTTGTATTCGCTACGGAACACCAGCTTTTGAACGTGGGCAATGATCTCGGGCCCGCCGGCCTGCATTCTGAGCTGCTCCACAAAGGCGGCAGCCTGGGCATATTCCTTGCTGGACAGGTGCTGGCCTTCGATATGCCATTTAAGGATCTCGTCCAGCACGGGGTAAGGCGGCAGGCTGTCATCATCGCGCTGGCCCGGTGCCAGTTCGGCCGAGGGCGGCTTGTCGATGATGGCCTGCGGAATCAGCTCGCGGCCCGCGTATTCATTGATGTGGCGCGACAGCTCAAACACCTCGGTCTTGTACAGGTCGCCCAGCAGGCCCAAGCCGCCGTTGGTGTCGCCGTACAGCGTGCAGTAGCCCACGGACACTTCGGATTTGTTGCCTGTGGTCAGTAGCAGGTGGCCAAAGGCGTTGGAAAACTCCATCAGCGTGGTGCCGCGTGCGCGGGCCTGCAGGTTCTCCAGCGCCAGCCCCTTGAGTGGCTCGCCAAAGCTGGCCTCGAACTGGCGCGCATAGGTGGTGACCAGTTCCTTTATCGGGTGCTCGTACAGCTTGATGCCCAGATTGCGGCACAAGTCCACAGAGTCATCGACCGAGCCAGCCGAGGAATAGTTGGATGGCATGGTGATGCCCACTACGTTGTCCGGACCCAGTGCATCTGCCGCCAAGGCCAGCGTCAGCGCCGAATCAATGCCGCCCGAGCTGCCCACTACTATCTGCTTGAAACCGCAGCGGCGCGCATAGTCGCGCAGGCCCAGCACGATTTGCTGGCGGTAGAACTCCATGGTGGGCAGACCCTGCACGGGCACGGCGGGGAATTGCGTGCCATCCACGCGCTGGAAGTGGCCGTTGTCGCCCAGCTCCAGTGTGTAGATGTCTTCCACAAAGCGCTTGGCTTCATACACCACACCGGCCTCGGGTTCGACGGCAAACGAGGCACCGTCAAACACGATCTGGTCCTGCCCGCCGATCTGGTTCACATAGAGGATGGACAGCTTGTGGCGCGCTGCCGCCTGCGTAAACACTTCATGGCGCTGCTCGCGCTTGCCCAGGTGGCTGGGGCTGGCGTTGATGCTGATGACCATATCCGGCGCGGCATCGCCCATGCGCGAGAACGGGTTGGTGGCGTAATCGGCGCCCTCATCATTCCAGCCGTCTTCGCAGACCAGAAAGCCCACCTGGCAGTTGCCAATGCGCAGCACCTTGGCCGTGTCCGCGCCGGGCTCGAAATGGCGGCGCTCGTCAAAGATGTTGTAGGTGGGCAGCAACTGCTTGTCGTACTGCAGGCGAATCTGGCCGTCTTTCAGCACCAGCAGGCTGTTGTGCAGCGGTTTGCCCGGCCCTTTGTGGCGCGTGGGGGCGCCCACAACCCAGTGCAGATCCGGGTACTGGCGCGTGGCGGCCAGCAGGTCTTGCAGGCCTTCGTCCAGGCGCTGCAAAAAGCTGGGCTCATCCAGCATGTCGCCGGGGTAGTAGCCGCACAGCGATAGCTCGGAAAAGACCACCAGATCGGCCTGATCGGCAGCGGCCTTGGCGGCGGCCTCTGTCATGCGACGGATATTGCCGCGGATATCGCCCACCATGTAGTTCAGTTGGGCCAGTGTGACTTTCAACATGCGCGCTCTCCGGTGAATTCAGGTGGCTGTTCAGGCTGGCTTGACGGCAGGATCAGGAATGCTGAAGACCTGGCGCAGATAGGCCAGATAGGTTTCGTCATTGCACAGCGTTTTGCCGGGCGAGTCTGAAATCTTGGCCACGGGCTGGCCGTTGGCGTGGGTGAGCTTCATCACGATATTGATGGTTTCCAGCCCCATGTCATTGGTCAGGCGGGTGCCAATACCAAAGCCGCACTGGATACGGTCGGCAAAGCGGTGGTAGAGCGCCAGAGCCGTGTCCAGGTTCAGGCCGTCCGAGAACACCAGGCGTTTGCTTTGCGGGGCAATGCGCAACTTTTCATAGTGGGCGATGGCTTTTTCGCCCCATTCAAATGGGTCGCCAGAGTCGTGGCGCAGGCCGTCGAACAGCTTGGCAAAGTACATATCAAAGTCGGCTAAAAAGGCATCCATGCCCACGGTATCGGTCAGGGCGATACCTAGGTCGCCCCGGTATTCCTGCACCCAGTCTTCCAGCGCGGCCACCTGAAAGTCACGCAGGCGCACGCCCAGCGCCTGGTAGGTTTGCAGATATTCGTGGGCCATGGTACCGATGGGCACCAGATTCAGATCGCGCGCCAGCAGCACATTGGATGTGCCTTTGAACCATTGTGAGGTTTCGTCGGCAAAGGCCTGAACGACCTCGCGCTGCCAGGTGCCCGAGAAGCGGCGGCGCACGCCAAAGTCAAACAGCTCAAAGGGGTTGCGCAGCTTGGCTTCCAGGGCCAGATGCTTGAGCTGTGCGACTTTTTGCGCCAGACGCTTGCGGCCCTCGATCAGTGCAGCTTCGGCATCAAAGCGGCGGAAGTACAGCTCGTTGACGATGGCCAGCACATAGATCTCAAAGCCCATCACATGCACCTGCGGGCCGCGTGCCACGATATGGAGGGTGTCGCCCTCGGCCCAGGCCTGAACAAAGGCCCGCTGGAACTGGAAGATGCGCAGAAAGTCGATGAAGTCGCTTTTCATGAAGCGCAGGCTGGCCAGATAGTCCAGCTCGCTCTGGTCAAAGCGCAGGCTGCACAGGGCATCCAGCTCGCGGTTCACCTCGGGCAGCAGGTCGGCCAGCGGGAAGGCGGTGGGCGTGCGGCAGACAAATTCATACTCCGCCTCGGTCTGAGGGTGGCGGTGCAGCATGGCCTGCCACATGGTGAATTTGTAGAGGTCTGTATCCAGCAGGCTGGTGATGATGGGAGTCATGCCGTCTTCTTTTCAAAAATATGAGCTGCTAGCGCTTGATGGGTAAGAGCTAGAGGTCAATTTGTCTTATAGGCCAAAGCTGGCGCTGGTTTCGCAGCGTACACCGATTGCCGCCATGCGCTGCAGGAAGTCGGCGTGGGCGGATTCGAAGCCGCCCACGGGGCTCATGCAGTCCGTCAGCAGCACGATACGAGAGAAGTCGTCGCTGCCCCAGTTTTCCACAATGTGCTCGGTGGTGGCACGCACACAGTGGCTGCTGGCCTCGCCCGCAATTACCAGCGTGTCGCAGTCGCGCAACTGAGCCAGCAAAGCCGTGTTCAGGCCAGTTTCGGGGTCCGTCGGGTCGGGCACCTCGGCGCGGATGGCGCTGTAGTGCTCGGTAAACGGATTCATGCCTTTGAAGACATGGTTGGCTGCGCGCAGCTGTCTTTCTTCCCAATCGCGATAAGCCTTGAGCACGGCTGCGTGCACACTGTGGCCCCAGCTGCCGATTTCGCAGTGCATGGGCCAAACCATCAGCGTGTAGCTGCCCTGGGCTTCGAGCTGATCGAGATAGGCCAGGGTGCGGGGCAGTTCATCACTGTTGCGGGGTACAAACTCACCAGCCCGCACCTGCGCTGCCGTGATCTGGGTGAACGGTTTCACCATGGCGCCATTGCCCTGCTGCCAGAAGGCGGGGTGGGCAATGTCATAGCTCTGGTGCGAATCCAGGGTCACCGTGATCTGGTCAATATGGGCGGCGTTGGCGCTGATCCAGTTAGCCAATCGCAGCATGTCTGCATGCGCCCCCGCAACTGGCAGCACCGGGGCCTGAACGGCATCCGGGTGCTGGCTGGGATTGGTGTATGCGGGCAGCCAGTCGTCCGGCAGATCACAAAAGTCGTTTTGCGGATCAATGATGAGTAGCTGTGTGCGGCGAGTGCTCATGGTTTTCATCTTCCGTGCATTGTGCGATGGCTGCAGTCTAAAATACTTAAAATAAAAATGCAACTAAGTTAATTGAATCCATTGTGAAATAATCTCTGAAAGAGAAAATGACTTGGTAAATAAATGAATCAAACTGCCGAAGATCGTGAGCCCCTGCATGTGACGGTGGATGTGGTGCTGCTGACCCTGGTGGAGCAGCAGTTGCACGCCGTGTTGCTGCGCCGTGCTGCCGCACCATTTGCCGGTGTGCTGGCGCTGCCCGGCGGCTACGTTCACCCGCAGGAGGACGAAGACGCCAAAGCCAGCGCGGCACGCGTATTGCGCAGCAAGGTGGGCATAGAGGGTGCATATCTGGAGCAACTGGCCACTTTCAGCGGCCCGGCGCGCGACCCGCGTGGCTGGTCAGTGGCGATTGCCTATTGCGCCCTGCTGCCGCAGCAAAGCTTGCCAAAGGGACGTGAGGACATCAGCGTGGTTCCTGTATCCAGCCTGCCGCAGCTGCCGTTTGACCACCGCGCCATCGTCGATGCTGCATTGGCGCGGGTGCGTAGCAAAAGCCTGTATTCCTCGCTGCCTGTGCACCTGTGCGGCGAGATCTTTACCTTGCCGCAGCTACAGCAGGTCTATGAAAACATCCTGGGCGAGCCGCTGAACAAGGTCAGCTTTCGCCGCAAGATGGATGAAATGGATTGGCTGGAAGCCGTGCCTGGCGCCATGCAAAGCGGTGCGGCGCACAGACCGGCGCAGCTGTATCGCGTCAAACCTGCGTTCAGGCAGGAGCTGGCACTGAGCCCCAGAGGGTTGTGACTTATCAATAAAAATGCCTGCGTACTTGCAGGCATTTTTCATGGAGTGCAAACCGGCTAGGCTAGCTGACCGCGCCAATGCCCAGCAGGGCCAGTACGACAAAGATCACTGCAATCGCAATAAAGATGAAGAACAGTATTTTGGCGATGCCAGCGGCTCCGGAAGCAACACCGGTAAAACCGAACACACCTGCCACCAGAGAGATGATGGCAAAAATAATGGCCCACTTGAGCATAAAGACTCCTTGTTTGCGTTGATAAAGCAAGATTAGGTGTTGCTCAGCGCTTGGGTGGTGCGTCTTTTTGGCGTTTCTTCGTAGGTTCAGACCTGCAATAAAAAAGCCACCCAAAGGTGGCTTTATGAGGTGAAGCTTGAATTACTTCAGGCCAGCAGCGGCGCGCAGTTCAGCGGCCTTATCGGTTTTTTGGTCTGCGTTCACATCGCTTGCGCGATATGAACTTCGCCCGCTCACCGACAGCCCCCACTTGTGCGGGGCGTCTGAAGTGTTACTTCAGACCGGCTGCTGCGCGAAGCTCCGCTGCCTTGTCCGTCTTTTCCCAAGTGAACTCGGGCTCTTCGCGACCGAAGTGGCCGTAGGCGGCGGTCTTGCTGTAGACGGGGCGCAGCAGATCCAGCATCTGGATGATGCCCTTGGGGCGCAGGTCAAAGTGCGCAGCCACCAGTTTGGCGATTTCCGTATCGGGAATCACACCTGTGCCTTCGGTGTACACGGTGATGTTCATGGGGCGGGCCACGCCGATGGCGTAGGCAACCTGCACCTGGCACTGGCGTGCCAGGCCGGCGGCCACGACGTTCTTGGCCACGTAGCGGGCAGCGTAGGCGGCCGATCGGTCCACCTTGGTTGGGTCCTTGCCGGAGAACGCACCACCACCATGGGGGCAGGCACCGCCGTAGGTGTCCACAATGATCTTGCGGCCGGTCAGGCCGCAGTCGCCCTGAGGGCCGCCCACGACGAAGCGGCCGGTGGGGTTGATCAGGTACTTGGTGTCCAGCAGCCATTCCTTGGGCAGCACGGGCTTGATGATCTCTTCAATGATGGCTTCGGTGAACGAGGCCTTCATCTTGGTCGCTGTTTCCGACTGGTCGGGGCTGTGCTGAGTGGAGAGCACCACGGTGTCAATGCTGTGGGGCTTGCCATCCACATAGCGCAGAGTCACTTGCGACTTGGCGTCAGGGCGCAGGAAGGGCAGGCGGCCATCCTTGCGCAGCTGCGACTGGCGCTCCATCAGGCGGTGTGCATAGTAGATGGGCGCGGGCATCAGCTCGGGCGTTTCATCGCAGGCGTAGCCGAACATCAGGCCTTGGTCGCCAGCGCCGGTATTCAGCTCGTCATCGCTGGCCTTGTCCACGCCCTGAGCGATGTCCTGGCTTTGCTTGTCGTAGGCAACTAGTACCGAGCAGCCCTTGTAATCAATGCCGTAGTCGGTGTTGTCGTAGCCAATGCGCTTGATGGTGTCGCGGGCCACCTGGATGTAGTCCACATTGGCGCCAGTGGTGATTTCACCAGCCAATACCACCAGACCGGTGTTGGTCAGTGTCTCGGCTGCCACGCGGCTGTGCGGGTCTTGGGTGAAAATAGCGTCCAGAATCGCGTCGGAGATCTGGTCCGCCACCTTGTCTGGATGGCCTTCAGAGACCGATTCCGAGGTGAACAGAAAATCGCTGTTTGCCATAAATGAAAAAACTCCTTCAGAACTTGGGCAATTGCGTTGCCCGGGCCCTTCAGGAGCTTGGCGAACGCTTTAGCAGTTTTGTTTTAACGTCGCCCTGCAAGTTGCTCTTTAACTCAGCGACCCCTCTATTCTAATGCCTTCCCTGTTTCGACTGTTTGCTGCACTGCCTTTGTGGCTATTGCATGGCCTGGGTGCTGCTATGGGCTGGGTGACCTGGGTGCTATCTCCCACCTATCGGCGTCGATTTGCGGCTAATGCGGCGCAAGCTGGATATAGCTTTAGGCAAGTGAGTGCAGCCGTAGGGCACGCCGGGCGCATGGTGTTTGAGATGCCGCGTATCTGGCTGGGCCAACTGCCTGCCTGTGATTTTGTGAATGCTGCATGTGCAGAAGCGGCCTATGCCAAAGGCAAGGGCATTGTCTATCTCACACCGCATCTGGGCTGCTTCGAGATGTCGGTACAGGCCGCAGCCCGTCGCTGGTCGGCCGAGCATGGCGATACGACTGTGCTCTACCGCCCGGCACGCCAGGGCTGGCTGGCTGAAATCCTGGAAACCGCACGCAACCGACCCGGTGTGCAGGCCGTACCCACTACGCTGGCAGGTGTGCGCCAGATGATCAAATCACTGCGCCAAGGCAAGGCCGTGGGCCTGCTGCCCGATCAGGTGCCACCCGATGGGCTGGGCATCTGGTCGCCATTCTTTGGCCGCGATGCGTATACGATGACGCTGGCAGCGCGACTGGTGCTGCAAACTGGGGCCACGGTGATCGTGGCCCGGTGCGAACGCAAGTCCTGGGGGCGGGGCTATGCGCTGTATTTAGAGGAATTGCCTGTGCCCGAATCTCAGACGCTGGAAGCCACGGTTCAGCAAATCAACGAGGCCATGGAAGCCACGATTCGCCAGTGTCCGCAGCAATACCTGTGGGGCTACGGTCGCTACAAGCAGCCGCGTGAAGAAAAATTGCAGGGGGAAAAGGCATGAGTGCCAGCAAGATCGCCATTGGATTCATGCATGTGCTGGCCAAGCTGCCGCTGCCCATGCTGCGCGGTCTGGGCAAGTTCATCGGTCGTGTGCTGTTTGTCTTGGCCGGGCAGCGCCGCCGCATTGCGCTGCGTAATCTGGAGCTGTGCTTTCCCGATGTGCCCGAAGCGCAGCGCAAAGCCTGGGCGAAAGAGTCTTTTGAAGTCTTTTGCCAGACGTTTCTGGACAGAAGCTGGCTGTGGTTCGGCTCGGAAGAGTTGGTGCGCAGCCGCGTCAAGCTGGTGGGGGCCACGCATGAGCTGGAAGGCGATACGCCCACCATCGTCTTCGCACCGCACTTCTACAGCATGGATGCGGGCGGCCTGGCGCTGCCGCTGAACACCGAGCGCGAGTTCACCTCTATCTTCGCCACCAACCCTGACCCAGACCTGGATGCCTGGTTCATGGCGGGCCGTCAGCGCTTTGGCCATGTGAAGATGCTCAACCGTGCCGATGGTGTCAAACCCATTATCTCCTGCGTGCGCAAGGGCGGCTTGCTGTATCTGCTGCCCGATATGGATTACGGCAAGCAGGATTCGGTATTCGTGCCGTTTTTTGCTGTGGAAAACACCGCAACCATCCCGTCGCTCTCGCGCTTTGCGCGCCTGGGCAAGGCCAAGGTGGTGGCGCTGTACAACCGCATGACGCCCGAAGGTTATTTGGCCGAGCTGACGCCTGCCTGGGAAAACTTCCCCACGGACAACCATGTGGCAGACACCGCCCGCATGAACCGCGAACTGCAAGCTGCCATCATGACCATGGTTCCCCAGTATTACTGGGTACATAAGCGCTTCAAGACGCGGCCGGACGGAGAGCCGTCGCTCTACACCAAAAAATAAGAGTCAAATTGGCCTCGGGCCCTTGATGGTAAAGCGCTAGCAGCTCCTTTTTCAGGAGTAATTCTGAGCCAGAAAGTCTTTCAGCGCACGCTGCACCGCTTCCGGCCTTTCGTGCACCACCCAGTGGCTGCAGCCCTGCAGGTGCTTCACTTCCAGTTGTGGCACCCATTGTTCCAGTCCATCAAGCAGGGTGGGCTGCAGTGCCCGGTCACTATCGCCCCACAGAATGCGCACGGGTACGGGAATATGCAGCATTTCGTCGGGCAGGCTCAGCCCGCGAATGTCCTGCAGCTCATCTTCGCTAGCGCCTGGGCGCGGCGGCACCAAGGGGCTTGCGGCATAGAACTTGCAGGCGCCATGTACGCCCAGACTCCAATGCTCACGATATTGCTGTTGGCGCTCTGGCGTCAGCCAGTCGGGCAGGCTCCCATCGGGGTGCTGGAAAAAGCCCAGCATGCGGCTCCAGTCGTTTTCGGCCAGCAGCTCGGGTGCATCGGGCCGGCGCAGAAAATGCATGTACTGGCTGGCGTCCTGCTGAGCAGGGTTTTGTTGAAGTTCGCGCAGAAAAGCACCGGGATGCGGGGAGTTGAGTATCAATAAGCGCTGAACCTGCGCGGGGTAACGATTGGCCAGCCCCCAGGCTACAGCGCCGCCCCAGTCATGGGCAATCACGCAGGCTGCGTGCCCTGCGCCTTCGATGGCAATCAGCGCGGCCAGATCTTCCACCAGATATTTGGCGCGGTAGTCGCTGATGGCTGTGGGCTGGCTGGATTTGCCGTAGCCGCGCAAATTGGGGGCCACGCAGCGGTAGCTGCTGCCAAATTCCTTGAGCAGCGCATCCCAGATGAAAGCGCCCTCGGGAAAACCGTGCAGAAACAACAACAGGGGCTGCCCCGGCGCGCCGCTGGTGCGGCATTCCAGTTCAACCCCTGTGGGAAGCGTATGCATGCAAGTCGTGCCCATGAAGCTCTCCTTTTTGTAGCTTCCGGCGCTTGCAAGGTCAGCGCCTACGGCTGATTTTGCTCAGATGCTTCGTCAGCGGGCGTCGCTTGGGCGACGGGTTCTGCTTGTGGCAAACCCTCGGGGTGGCACCAATGCCACAGCAGCTGGGCCACATCGCCCACACCTTGCTTTTTGAGGGCCGAGAACAAACGCACCTCACCACCACCAGCGTTGAGCTTGGTGATGGAGAGAATCTTGGCCTGCTCGGCGCGAGTCAGCTTGTCAGCCTTGGTCAGCACGATCAGGAACTTCAGGCCTGCTTCTACGCGGGGGCGAATCGCATCCAGCAGGGCTTCGTCCAGCTCGGTCAGGCCTAGACGTGGGTCGCACAGCAGCACCACGGCAGAGAGGCTTTCGCGGCTCATCAGATAGTTGAGCATCACGCGCTGCCAGCGGGCCTTGTCCTCGCGGGACACAGCGGCGTAGCCGTAGCCGGGCAAGTCAGCTAGCACGGCATCGGTCACGCCTTGCTTGCCCAGGGCAAACAGGTTGATGTGCTGGGTGCGGCCGGGCTTCTTGGAGGCGAAAGCCAGCTGTTTCTGTTGGGTCAGTGTATTGATGGCGGTGGATTTGCCCGCGTTGGATCGACCCACAAAAGCGATTTCGGGAACATCGACCTTGGGCAGCTGATTGAGCTGGGCAGCGGTCGTAAAGAAGCGGGCGGTGTGCATCCAGCCCATCGCAAGCTTGCTGTCGATCAAAGAAAGTGGTTTTCCGGTAGTGGTATCCGGGGAAGCATGGGTCATGACGGTAACTATTTCAGGGAGGCCCATTGTAGAATTTGGACGATTCGCGCTCTCAACAATAGACCCAGCCCCTTGATATGAAGTTGCTTGCCTCTTTGCTGACTGCTGCCATTCTCGCAGCACCTGCCTTCCCTGCACTTTCCGCAGGAGAAACACCTGTCAAGGCAGATGCCGCCAAAGGGCAAGCCAGTTATGGGGCCGTATGTGCCTCTTGTCACGCCGCTGACGGCAATTCCACCATCCCTCTTCAGCCCAAACTTGCAGGCCAGCACCCAGAATATCTGGTCAAGCAGCTGCGCGAGTTCAAGGATGGAAAGCGCAATGACCCGGTCATGAAGGGCTTTGCCTCCATGCTGAGCGAAGGCGATATGCAGAACATTGCAGTCTGGCTGCATGCTCAGGCACCGAAGAATGGCTTTTCCAAGGACAAGGACTCCATTGCCTTGGGCGAACGCATTTATCGCGGTGGCATTCAGGAGCGGCAGATCGCTGCCTGCGCGGGCTGCCATAGCCCCAATGGCGCCGGCATTCCTGCGCAATACCCTCGCTTGTCGGGACAGCATGCCGACTACACCGTCAAGTCGCTGATTGATTTCCGTGATGGCAAGCGCACCAATAGCATTCCCATGGCTCAGGTTGCTGCCAAGCTTAATGATCGCGAAATCAAGGCCGTGGCAGACTATATAGCTGGCTTGCGTTAAAAATCCTTTACGGCAGATGCTCGGGTGACTCCGGGAACTTTCAGGCATCTGTCACACCCCAAGTCAGGCGGGTCCATCGGCTAATGCGGCAGATGGCCCCGCCTTTTTGCGTCCGGACCTATCTAATCGTTCATGTCAGACCTTCCACTTCGCGATCGTGACTCCTCTCGCTCACAGGCAGTGCGCGCGACCCTGGAGTTGCTGGCCTCCATGCGTTTTGCCATCTCACTGCTGACGGTGATTTGTATCGCATCGGTCATTGGCACGGTGCTCAAACAGCATGAGCCTCTGGTCAATTACGTCAACCAGTTCGGCCCGTTCTGGGCGCAGCTGTTTCTGGCGCTTAAGCTCAATGCGGTCTATAGCGCCTGGTGGTTTTTGCTGATTCTGGCGTTTCTGGTGGTCAGCACCGGCCTGTGTGTGGCACGCCACGCACCTAAATATCTGGCAGATATCCGCACCTACAAGGAAAACATTCGCGAGCAAAGCCTCAAGGCTTTTGGCCATCGTGCCGAGGCCGATGTACCCGGTACCACCGAAGAAGCGGCCAAGCGCATTGGCCAGCAACTGGCCTCGGGTGGCTGGAAGGTCAAGCTGCAGCAGCGCGACACGGCTGCAGGCCCCGGTACCGGCTGGATGCTGGCAGCCAAGGCTGGTGCGGCCAACAAGCTGGGCTATATCGCGGCGCACACGGCCATCATTTTGATCTGCCTGGGTGGCTTGTTCGACGGTGACTTGATCGTGCGCGCCCAGATGCTGCTGGGTGGTAAGACGCCATACACCGGCGGCGGCATGATTTCCGAAGTGGCGCCCGAACACAGGCTGTCGCCCAAGAACCCCACCTTCCGCGGCAACCTCATGGTCTCCGAAGGTACGCAGTCGGGTACTGCCATCCTGGCGCAATCGGACGGCATCTTGCTGCAAGAGTTGCCATTTTCGGTAGAGCTGAAGAAGTTCATCGTGGAGTACTACTCCACCGGCATGCCCAAGCTGTTTGCCAGCGAGGTCGTGATCCATGACCGTGAAACCGGCGAAAAGCTGGAAAAGCGCATCGAGGTCAACCATCCGGCCAGCTACAAGGGCATTGAAATCTATCAATCCAGCTTTGATGATGGTGGCTCCAGCGTCAAGCTGCATGCCGTGCCCATGGACGGCATCTCCCAGCCTTTCGATGTAGAAGGCGTGATCGGCAACTCCACCGAATTCGTACGCAAGCTGGCCGATGGCTCACAAGACAAGGTCACGCTGGAATACACGGCACTGCGCACCATCAACGTGGAAAACTTTGGCGGCCAGGGCAAAGATGGCAGCACCGATGTGCGCAAGGTGGATCTGAAGCAGGCCATTGGAGACCGCCTGGGCGCGGGCCACAAGACGACCGAGACCAAGGATTTGCGCAATATCGGCCCCAGCGTGGGCTACAAGCTGCGTGATGCCTCGGGTCAGGCGCGCGAATTCCAGAACTACATGGTGCCTGTGGATACAGGCGAAGGTCAGCCGGTCTTCCTGCTCGGCGTGCGTGAAAACCAGGCCGATGAGATGCGCTATCTGCGTGTGCCTGCCGACCCTGAGGGCACGATGAATACATTCTTGCAGGTGCGTCAGGCCATGCAAAATGCCACCCTGGCCGAAAAGGCCGCGCGTGCTTATGTGCAGCGGGCGGTTGATGTCTCCAAGCCCGAGCTGGCCGAGCCGCTGACCCAGTCCGCCCTGAAGGCGCTGGAGTTGTTTGCCGGCAAGGACAGCAAGATCAAGGGCCCCGATGGCCGCCAGCTTGGCGGTCTGCAAGCCATTTCGGACTTCATGGACAGTAATGTGCCCGAGGCCGAGCGTGAACGTGCGGGCGAGGTGCTGGTGCGCATTCTCAATGGCGTGCTGTTTGAGCTGACCCAGCAAGTGCGCCAGCAGGCTGGCCTCAAGCCATTGGACAATGACGAAAAGACCCAGGCCTTCATGACGCAGTCGGTTTTCTCGCTCAGCGATGCGCAGTTCTATCCTGCACCTGTGGTCTTCATGCTGCAGGATTTCACGCAGGTGCAGGCCAGCGTTTTCCAGGTGGCGCGTGCCCCTGGCAAGAACATTGTTTACCTGGGTTGCCTCTTCCTGATCATTGGCGTGTTTGCCATGCTGTACGTGCGTGACCGCCGTATCTGGATCTGGCTGACACCCGCCAACGGTGCAAGCCATGCGAACATGGCCTTGTCCACCAACCGCAAGACCATGGATGGTGACCGCGAATTCACCATGCTGGCTGATAAGCTGATTGGGGCAAAACCCTTGCAAAAGAAGACTCCCGGAGGTTCTGTATGAACACCGCAACCACGACAATGACTCTGAACGAAGGCTATTTCGCCCGCCGCAACTGGTTTGACTGGTTGTTTGCGGTCGTGGTGGCTGTAGGCCTGGGCTTTGCGCTGCAGCGCTACGCCGCCTATATGGACGTGTATGAGAAGGGCATCTTGCTCGCCTCCATTCCCGCCATGATCTGGCTGGGCTGGTTCTGGCGTCCGCTGGCCGTGCTGATGCTGGCGGTGGCCGGCTTCTCTCTCATGGCTGTGGGCCTGTATCAGGGGGCAGATGGTGGCGATCTGGCCCGCTCGGAAACGGTCTTCGGCCTCAAATTCTTCCTCTCCAGCCAGTCCGCCATTCTGTGGATGAGCATGGTGTTCTTCATCAGCACCGCCTTCTATTGGGTGGGCGTGTTTGCCAAGAGCGAGAACTCCGTCATGTCGCTGCTGGGCTCTCGCCTGGCGTGGCTGGCCGTGGGTCTGGCGCTGGTGGGCACCATGGTGCGCTGGTACGAGAGCTATCTGCTGGGCCCGGACATTGGACACATCCCCGTCAGCAACCTCTACGAAGTGTTCGTGATGTTTTGCTGGATGACGGCGCTGTTCTACCTGTATTACGAGCAGCATTACGACACGCGTGCGCTGGGCGGCTTTGTGATGTTGGTGGTCAGCGCGGCCGTCGGCTTTTTGCTCTGGTACACGCTGGTGCGTCAGGCCCATGAAATTCAGCCCCTGGTGCCAGCCCTCAAGAGCTGGTGGATGAAGCTGCACGTGCCCGCCAACTTCATTGGCTACGGCACGTTTGCCCTGTCGGCCATGGTGGCTTTTGCCTACCTGATCAAGCAGCAGGCGACCGAGACCAAGTGGTACAAGCTGGCTCCCCTGTGGCTGCTGGGCGTGGTGCTGTGCTTTGAGCCCATCGTCTTTCGCAAGGGTGCGACCGAAAACGGTGGCAGCTACTGGATGGTGTACTTCGGCATCTCGGCGCTGATCGTGGCCGGCATTTTGCTCGCCCGCAAGCGCATTGCTGCCCGTCTGCCCTCGTTCGAAATTCTGGATGACGTGATGTACAAGGCCATTGCCGTGGGCTTTGCCTTCTTCACCATTGCCACCGTGCTGGGCGCGCTGTGGGCGGCCGAAGCCTGGGGCGGCTACTGGAGCTGGGACCCCAAGGAAACCTGGGCGCTGATCGTCTGGCTCAACTACGCGGCCTGGCTGCACATGCGACTCATGAAGGGTCTGCGCGGCACGGTGTCCGCATGGTGGGCGCTGGTCGGCCTGGCTGTCACCACCTTTGCCTTCCTGGGCGTGAACATGTTCCTCTCGGGTCTGCATAGCTACGGCGAGCTGTAAACCTCGAATCAAACACTCTCATAAAAGGAGCTGTTTGCGCTGGTTGGAGAAGGATTTCAAGCTAAAACAGGCTTGAAATGCTTTGATACCAAGCGCAAGCAGCTCCTTTTTTATTTGCATGTGCTCAGGAACTTTGCTGGCGCAGGACGTTTCCAAATGGCAATACGCTTGACCGTCTCATCCAGAAAAGCACAAGGTACGCATATGCTGATACGCCCTAACCACCAAGGCTTTGAGCACCCGCTGAGCAGCGAGATCACGCCGCAGGCCCAGTATCTGCAGCGCCGAGCCTTTATGCAGACTCTGGCCATGGGGGCGGCAGGTGCCACATTGGCCAGCTGGGCCGGGCGCGATGCGCTGGCGGCGGCCGATCGCGTGCATTTGCCCGCGCTCAAAGGCGCGGCCAGCAAGGTGGCGGGTGCCATGACCATGGAGGCGGTGACCAGCTACAAGGATGTCACCGGCTACAACAACTACTACGAGTTTGGCCTGGACAAGGACGAGCCTGCACGCAATGCCCACACACTCAAGACTAGGCCCTGGACGGTGCGCATTGAAGGGCTGGTGCAAAAGCCGCAGACACTGGACATCGACAGCCTGCTCAAGCTCGCGCCCATGGAGGAGCGCATCTACCGCCTGCGTTGCGTGGAGGGCTGGTCCATGGTCATCCCGTGGGTGGGCTATTCGCTGTCCGAGCTGCTGAAAAAGGTGCAGCCGCTGGGCAGCGCCAAGTATGTGGAATTCGTCACCCTGGCCGACAAATCGCAGATGCCGGGGCTGCGCAGCGGCGTGCTGGACTGGCCCTATACCGAAGGCCTGCGGCTGGACGAGGCCATGCACCCGCTGACGCTGCTGGCCTTTGGCATGTATGGCGAGGTTCTGCCCAACCAGAACGGTGCGCCGCTGCGTCTGGTCGTGCCGTGGAAATATGGCTTCAAAAGCGCCAAGTCGCTGGTGGCGATTCGCCTGACGGACAAGGAGCCCGGAACGGCCTGGAACAAGGCGGCGCGTAATGAGTACGGCTTTTACTCCAATGTTAACCCCGAGGTCGACCACCCGCGCTGGAGTCAGGCGACGGAGCGTCGCATTGGTGAAGGAGGGCTGTTTGCCAAAAAGCGCAAGACGCTGCTGTTCAACGGCTATGGCGATCAGGTGGCGCAGCTGTATGCAGGCATGGATTTGAAGAAGTTCTACTGATGCAGGCTGGGTTGCAAAAGCTGCTGTTGCTGCCTTGGGCCAAGCCGCTAGTCTTCACGCTATGCCTGCTGCCCTGTGCCTGGCTGTTCTATGCGGCGTTTACCGATGGGCTGGGCGCCAATCCTGCCGAGGCCTTGCTGCGCAGTACCGGTGACTGGACGCTGCGCTTTCTGTGCATCGTGCTGGCGGTGACGCCGCTGCGCCAGATCACAGGCTGGAATCTGCTGGCGCGCTATCGCCGCATGCTGGGCCTGTATGTCTTTTTCTACGCCTGTCTGCACCTGCTTTGCTATGCATGGTTTGACATGGGGCTGGACTGGGGCGATATCTGGGCCGATATCCCCAAGCGTCCGTTCATTCTGGTGGGCTTTCTGGCCTGGGCCATCTTGCTGGTGCTGGCGGCGAGCTCGCCCAAAGCCGTGCTCAAGGGTCTGGGGGGCAAGCGCTGGCAGTGGTTGCACCGTGCAGTCTATGCCGTGGCGCCCCTGGCACTGCTGCATTTTTTCTGGATGCGAGCTGGCAAGAACAACTTTGCCGAAGTGGCCATTTATGCAGCCATTCTGGCTACCTTGCTTGGCTGGCGTGCAGTGCGTGCTATCAAAAAGTAATTAGCTGACCGCTTGCAGTGGGGCTCGCACCTGGCGCGAAACCGGGTCGATCTCAGCAGAAGGCAGCTGATAAGCGCGCTGATCGAAGAGGTCGATGCCGCACTGCAAGCCTTCCAGCCAGTTGAAGAGATCCGTAATGGCCTGCTTGCCCATGATGGGGGCGCCATGCTGGGGCACGATCATGTCAATCGGAAGCTGACGCGCCATCTGCACCCACAGACGCAGAATCTTGTTGGACACCATGTAGCGACGGTGAAAGCCTTCCATGCGTGCGATATGCGGCATGAGATCGGTGACGGGCTTTTGCGCTTCGGCACCGGTAGTCAGAGAAACGCCCAGGTCGCCTGTAAACAGAATCTTGCTGATGGGGTCGTAGAAGTGAAAGTTGCCCTCGGCATGCAGAAAGTGCGCTGGCAGCAGCACCAGCTCGGTCTTGCCCAGCGGCAGGCGCCCGCCAGAGTCGGGCACGCCAATGACGCGGTTTTCGGTCTTGCCGACCTTGGTGAAATGCGGCGCAAAGCGCTCCCAGATGCGCGAGATCACCAGTTGGGCGCGCGTGCTGGTCATCCAGCGATCCAGCGAAGCAATGATGTCCGGGTCCGCATGCGAGGCCACGACATAGGCCAGCTTTTGCGGCGGGAAATGCCGTGACATGCCCATGAACAGTTCGTTGAAAGCCAGGTTGCCACCTGGATCGATGATGGCCCCCGTGCCGTTGTCCACAATCAGGAACTGGTTGGCCTGAATGGCCTGACCGTCCTCTTCGATGAGGTCGGAGAACATCAGGCAGGCATGGGTTTTGTCGCGGTAGAGCTCAATGGACATGGCGGTTTGCCAAAGGACAAGATGCCGCCACTCTAGGGTTGAATCCAGTGCTGCGTGTTGATGTTTATCAAGTCTCAGGGCTTGTCATCAGGCTCGATGCTGGTGTTCTCCTCCGTCAAGGAGGGTGTGGGGGCCGCAGGCTTGAGGGTGCCCGATGGCGTGCTGGAGATGCCAAGAGATTCAGGCAAGGTTGCCCGATTTTGCGCGGCAGGATCGGTAGGCAGATAGAGCGGACCTTTTTGTCCGCAGGCGGAAAGGACAGCGAGGGACGCCGCACAAGCCGCAAGGGCAATGCTCCTGACTAGAATTTGGTTGGCTTTCAACATGGGCAAATTGTAATGACTGACCTTGAATATCTGGATCGCGCTGACCAACTTCTGCTGGCCGTGGAGCAATGCTGTGACCGTATCAACGATGAAACCGATGCGGACATTGATGCACAGCGCGTAGGTGGCATGGTGACGCTGGTGTTTGCAAACCGCAGCCAGATTGTGATCAACCAGCAAAAGCCTCTGCATGAAATCTGGCTGGCTGCCAAGGCGGGTGGTTTTCACTATCGCTTTGACGAAGAAAAAAAGGCCTGGATGGATACCAAGGGGGCTGGTGAGTTCTTCGCAAACCTGACGCAGTATGCGAGTGAGCAAGGTGGCATTGCACTGGAGTTTAAGGCCCTGGCCTGAGTCTTCCGAATGCTGAAACAAAAAAGCCTGCCTCGATGAGAGGCAGGCTTTTTTGTTGCGTTAGTTGCGGAATAGGTCCAGGATCCGGCTTCGCTCTTCGGCTGCAGGTGCGGGCGTGCCACCGGGCAACGGGGCTCCTTCATCCGTGTTAACGCTTTCCATACCCAGGCTGGAGACGCCGCCGTTGCGGGCATTTTCTTCGTAGTACCAGTCACCTCCCATATTGACCACGCCAGGAGGGGCCTGCACTTCGGCCACAGGTACGCCCTTGAGAGCGTGCTGCATGAAGCTGATCCAGATGGGCAGGCTCAGGCCGCCACCGGTCTCGCGTGAGCCCAGGTTGCGGGGAGTGTCGTAGCCAATCCAGGAGACGGCAGCCAAAGTGGGTTGATAGCCGGTGAACCAGGCGTCCACAGAATCATTGGTAGTGCCGGTTTTGCCATACAGATCAGGTCGCTTGAGCGTTGCCTGGGCACGCGCAGCGGTGCCCACGCGGGCGACATCGTTGAGCAAGGTGCCCGTCAAGAAGGCGTTGCGCTCGGGGATGGCCTGGGGCAGCTCTTTGACGGGGGGGGGGGTGAATTCGGAAAGCACGCGACCCTTGTGGTCGGTCACTCGGGCAATCAGCCATGGGTTGACGCGGTGCCCGCCATTGGCAAATACCGAGTAGGCACCAGCCATCTGCAGTGGTGTAACCGAACCTGCGCCCAGTGCCATGGTCAGGTAGGCAGGCTGCTTGGCGGCCTCAAAGCCAAAGCGGGTGACCCACTCCTGGCCGACTTTGGGGCCTATGGCCTGCAGCAAGCGGATGGAGATCATGTTCTTGGACTTGTTCAAGCCCGTGCGCATGGTCATGGGGCCGTCGTAGCGGCTATCGTAATTCTTGGGCTCCCATGGCTGACCGCCTGTGGTGGCTGCGCTGAAGAAGATCGGCGCGTCATTGATCAAGGTGGAAGGAGAGAAACCATGCTCCAGCGCAGCAGAGTAGATGAAAGGTTTGAAGCTGGAACCCGGCTGGCGCCATGCCTGTGTGACGTGGTTGAACTTGTTCTTTTCAAAGTCAAAGCCGCCAACCAGTGCGCGAATGGCGCCTGTTTGGGTGGACATGGCCACAAATGCGCCCTCAACTTCGGGCAACTGAGTAATCTCCCAAGCGCCCTTGGCTGTCTTGACGGCGCGAATCACGGCACCTGGGCGAATCTTGGTGTTGGGCGGCGCCTTGGGGCTGAGACCAGACTCGGCTGGCTTGAGGTTTGCCCCGGTGATCTCGAACTGGGTGCCATCCGCACGTGCAGCCACAATTTTGCGAGGTGAGGCCTCAAGCACCACAGCAGCAATCACGTCCCCATTGTCGGGGTGGTTGGCCAGCACATCGTCAATGGCATCTTCCAGGTCTTGAGCGTTGCTAGGCAGGTTGATGAACTTTTCAGGGCCGCGGTACTTCTGGCGCCGTTCATAGTTCATGATGCCTTCGCGCAGCGCCTTGTAAGCGGCCTCTTGCTCGCCTGCATTCAGGGTGGTGTAGACATTCAGTCCCCGGGTATAGGCGTCATTACCATACTGGGCAAAGATCAGCTGGCGGGCCATCTCGGCCACATATTCCGCATGGATACGGGTGGAGTTGGAAGCCGTGCGCAGCTTCAGGGGCTCTTCCTTGGCCTGCTTTGCTTGCTCTGCGGTGATGAAGCCGTTCTCTTCCATACGCTCAATGATGTAGAGCTGACGGATGCGGGCGCGCTTGGGGTTACTGATCGGGTTGTATGCGGAAGGAGCCTTGGGAAGGCCGGCCAGCATGGCGGCTTCTGCAACCGTGATGTCTTTGAGTGGGTGGCCGAAATAGGCTTCACTTGCCGCTGCAAAGCCGTAAGCACGGTTGCCCAGGAAAATCTGGTTCATGTAGATCTCGAGGATCTGCTCCTTGGTGAGCAGGTGCTCAAGTTTGAAGGTCAGCAGGATTTCGTAGATTTTGCGGGTGTAGGTCTTCTCGGAAGACAGGTACACGTTACGAGCCACCTGCATGGTAATGGTTGAGGCTCCCTGGCTTTTCACCTTGCCCAGATTGGCGAGAGCCGCGCGCAGCATGCCCTTGTAGTCCACGCCGCCATGTTCGAAAAAGCGAGTGTCTTCGATGGCCAGAACCGCATCGGTCATGACCTTGGGAATCTCACTGATAGGGGTCAGAGTACGGCGCTCTTCACCAAACTCACCCAGAAGAGCTCCTTCGCTGGAGTAAACACGCAGTGGAAGCTTGGGGCGATAGTCCGCAAGCTCAGAGACATCCGGTAGGTTGGGATAGGCCATGGCCAAGGCAACGGCCACGGCCAGCATGATAGCGAGGGTGCCGGCGACAGCAAGACCGATTAGCCAGAAGATGGAGCGGGGCAGCCAGTGCATGCGTTTTTTGGAAGCTTGAGAGCCAGGAGCTTGAGCCTGGTGAGCAGAATGTTCTGGTGGCGGCATGTCGCAGTATTTGCAAGGGATGGGGCATTATAAAAAGCGCCCCCCGGAAAGCATCTCGATAGCAGTGCGCAGTGCGCAGTGCGCATACGAAGTGAATCCTAAAGCACGTGGCAAGCTGGCTCTGGTGTTGGGGATGTTCTGCTTTGTGTTTGACGTTACACAAGGTTGTCTTTTTTTGACCACGAAATTTGTCCCAAAGCACTGCAGCAAAGCATGTGCTGCTATGGCTTGCTGCTAGGATTCCCCTGTATTGCTAGCTTTTGTTTCTATTTTTACAACCTAGGGGGGGCACGTTGATTGCTCTGAGTTCTTTATTCAGCCGTCAGCCTGCGCCTTTGCTTGGCATTGATGTCAGCTCATCCAGTGTGAAACTGGTGGAGTTGTCTAAGAGCAAATCTGGCGAGTGGCAACTTGAGCGTTGTGCGATTGAGCCCTTGGAGAAGGGCTGGATCAGCGACGGCAATATCGAAAAATTCGATGAGGTGGCCGAAGCTGTACGCCGCTTGGTCAAGAAAAGCGGCACGCGCACCAAGCAAGTGGCCATGGCCTTGCCGGCAGCCGCTGTGATTACCAAAAAAATCACACTGCCTGCAGGATTGACGGAACTGGAAATGGAGGTCCAGGTCGAGTCCGAAGCCAATCAGTACATTCCATTTTCTTTGGATGAGGTAAGTCTTGATTTTTGCGTGATCGGGCCTTCACTTGTTGCACCCGGTGATGTCGATGTGCTGATTGCCGCATCGCGCAAAGATAAGGTGCAGGACAGGCAGGGTCTTGCAGAGGCAGCAGGCCTCAAGCCCATAGTGATTGACATTGAGCCTTATGCCGCGCGTATGGCAGCAGCGCGTCTGGTGTCACGCTTGCCTAACTCCGGGCAGGATGCCGTTGTTGCACTCTTTGAAGTGGGTGCAATGACAACCAGCATGCAGGTGCTGCGCAATGAAGAAGTGCTCTATGAGCGCGACCAAGCCTTTGGTGGCGCACAGCTGACGCAGCTGATTGCAAGGCAGTATGGCTTTTCTCCGGAAGAGGCTGAGGCAAAAAAGCGCAGTGGCGAATTGCCCGACGACTATGCTGGTGCAGTACTCAAGCCCTTTGTGCAGAGCTTGACTCAAGAAGTAGCCCGTGCCTTGCAGTTCTTCTTTACCAGCACACCCTACAACCGTGTTGACCATATTCTGCTCGCTGGGGGCTCTTCTTCCTTGCCTGGACTGGCTGAAGCTGTCAGTCAGCAAACCGGTTGCGCTTGTAGTCTTGCAAATCCGTTTGATGGTATGGAGATTGGCAGCGGGATTCGTCTGAAAAAAATGGCCCGTGAAGCGCCGTCCTATCTGACCTCCTGTGGTCTGGCCATGCGGAGGTTTCAAGAGTGATATTGATTAATCTTTTACCCCACCGCGAAGCGGCTAAGAAACGCCGTAAAGAGGCGTTTCAGATCAATATGGTGCTGGCAGCTTTAGGTGGCTTGCTGATTGCAGGGCTGATCTATTGGTACTTTCAAATGATGATCGAAGGGCAGCAAAATAAAAATAATTTGCTGCGCTCCGAGATAAAGGTACTCGAAACACAGATCAAGGAAATTGAGGGACTGGAGGCGGAGATCACAGCATTGCGTGCGCGCCAGAAGGCTGTGGAAGACCTGCAGTCTGATCGCAACCTGCCTGTCTACATGCTCAATGAGTTGGTGAGGCAGCTGCCCGATGGGGTCTACATCAGCAGCATCAAGCAGGAAGGACTGACTGTGACTATGCAAGGGACGGCGCAGTCGAATGAGCGTGTTTCCGAGATGCTGCGAAATCTCACGGATGGCTCCCCTTGGTTCTCCAAGCCGGAGCTGCAGGAAATTGTGGCAAAGACCGTAGAAGTAAGTGCCAAGGACAAGCGTCGCGCTGCGGCGTTTACATTGCGCTTCAATCTGAACCGGGCCAGCGATGCAGAGAAAAATCTGCCTGCACCAGCCTCTTCTGTGAAGGTGCAGTAATGGCAAGGAAAAAGAAAAAATCCCTGGATCTTGATTTTGCTGCACTGCAGGAAAAAGTTCAGCGCCAATTTCGCAACCTAGACCCGAATGATCCATCGGTATGGCCAGCCTTGCCCAAGGCTTTGCTCTATATCGCAGTGGCAGTGGCGGTGGCAGCTTTGTTGTGGTTCGTAATGCTCAAGGACTATGAGGAAGAGCTGGAGACGGAGCGAGCAACCGAAGTCACGCTGCGCGCAGATTACTCCAAGAAGATGATCAAGGCGGTGAGCTTGGAAGGGCTGAAAAAGCAGCGCGAGCAGGTGCAGCAGTATGTGACTCAGCTTGAAAAGCAGCTGCCCAGCAAGGCTGAGATGGCGGCTTTGCTCTCTGATATCAACCAAGCCGGCCTGGGCCGAAGCCTGCAGTTCGAAGTGTTCCGTCCCGGAGCCATGGTGGCCAAAGAGTATTACGCTGAACTGCCCATTACCCTGAAGGTGACAGGGCGCTATCACGATATTGGTGCATTCGCATCGGACGTTGCCTTTCTGTCTCGTATCGTGACTTTGAACAATCTGTCGATTGCGCCCAGTGGCAAGGACACAGATGTGCTGACCATGGATGCTACGGCACGTACTTTCCGCTATTTGGATGCGGATGAGGTTAAGGCTCAGCGAGACGCATCCAAGGGGAAGAAGAAATGAGAGCAGTATTCTTGAATCCTCTTTCGCTGGCCCTGATGAGCAGTGTGCTGATGGTGGGGTGCACCTCTTCCGAAGAGGATCAGCTGCGTGAGTGGATGGCGCAGGAGCGGGCCAATGCAAGGCCGCGTGTGACTCCTCTGGAAGAGCCAAAGCCTTTTACCCCTCAGGCTTACACAGGGGCTGAAGGAATGGACCCCTTCAACTCTCTCAAATTGATTCAGGTGCTGCGCAAGGAATCTGCGCAGTCCAATATCAGCACGGCTTTGCTGACTCCGGAGCTGAGTCGCCGCAAGGAGCCACTGGAGGCGGAGCCTTTGGATGCAATGACCATGGTCGGTAGTCTTGATAAAAAGAATGTGCCCACGGCCTTGGTCAAGGTCGGTGGTCTGCTCTATCAGGTGAAAGTCGGCAACTACCTGGGGCAGAACTACGGAAAGATTACCAAGATCACTGAAAACTCCATCCAACTCAGAGAGATTGTTCAGGATGGTGGTGGTGACTGGATTGAAAGAACAAGCACTTTAGAGTTGCAGGAGGTCAGTAAATGATGGGTATTAACCGTAGCACTATGGCGAAGGCCCGTTGGGGACTGGCTCTTGGCGGCTTTCTTCTGTCATCGGCAGCCTGGGCTCAAGCTCGCATTGAAGCGGTAACAGGCGCTTTGCAGTCAGGCTCTGAAGTGATCCGCGTGGAAATGTCCGAGCCGCTGGCGGTAGATCCGACAGGGTTTGTCGTTCAATCTCCGGCGCGAATCGCGCTGGATTTCCCTGGCGTGACCAACGGATCAGGGAAGTCATTGCTGGAATTCAACCAAGGCAATCTGCGCTCTGCCAACTTGGTGGAAGCCGCAGGCCGTTCGCGCTTGGTGTTAAATCTTAAGACTGCGACGACTTATCGCTTGCAGCGACAAGGCAAGTCTTTGTTGATCCTGCTGGATCCTGCGGGTGCTGCGGCCTCCGCAATGGCCGCAACTCAGACCATGCCTCCCGTCTTTGAAAGTAAGACCGCTAGCTCTGATGTGGAGTCGATTCGTGACGTTGACTTTCGTCGTGGTAGCGATGGCTCAGGCAGGATTGTGGTCGGTCTCGGCAGTAGCCAAGTAGGCGTTGACTTGCGAAAGGAAGGCAAGGGCCTGACAGTCGATTTCTTGCGTACGACCTTGCCTGAAAACTTACGCAAAAAGCTCGATGTAGGAGATTTCGGCACGCCTGTACAGTCGATATCGACGAATCAACAAGGTGATCGCGTTCGCATGCGCATTGAACCGGTGGGGGACTGGGAACATAGCGCCTATCAAAGTGACAATCAGTTTGTGGTCGAGGTACGTCAGAAAAAGGTGGATACCAGCAAGCTGACGCAGGGGCCAGGGTACAGCGGTGAGAAGTTATCGCTCAACTTCCAGAATATTGAAGTACGGTCGCTTTTGCAGGTGATTGCCGACTTCACCAACTTCAATATCGTGACCTCGGACACTGTGACAGGGGCTCTGACTTTGCGACTCAAGGATGTTCCTTGGGATCAGGCTCTTCAGATCATCATGGATGCCAAGGGACTGGGCATGCGCAAGTCAGGCTCCGTGCTCTGGATTGCTCCTAAGGACGAAATCGATGCCCGCACCAAGCGCGACTATGAAGCCGCCATGGAAATCCAGAAGCTTGAGCCCTTGCGTACACAGGGCTTTCAGCTGAACTATGCAAAGGCTGCAGACATCCTGCAGCAAATCACCACATCTTCTGGAGGTGGCTCTGGGGCTACAGGCACCAGTACACGCTTTTTGTCCTCGCGTGGATCTGCCATTTCAGAGCCTCGCACCAACCAGCTATTTGTGACGGACACTCCTTCCAAGCTGGAAGAAATGAAGGCTTTGCTGGCAACTCTTGATGTGCCTGTGCGACAGGTCATGATTGAGGCTCGGATTGTGGAGGCTCGTGATACTTTTGGCCGCTCGCTGGGCGTCAAATTTGGTGGTGGAGCGATTGGAAGCAATGCTGCGTTCGGCACGAATCAGGCATCGGTGCCAGGCAGTAGTGCTTCTGGCTCGTCTGGAAGTGTGGTTGCCAATAATAATTTCGTGAACCTGCCTGCAAGCATCTCTGGTATGAACACGGTGGGACAGATGGCCTTCTCGGTGTTCAACAGCTCAATGTCGCGCTTCTTGTCACTAGAACTTTCTGCTCTCGAGGCTGAAGGCGATGGCAAGATCATCTCCAATCCCCGTCTGGTGACGGCTGACCAGAACAAGGCATTGATTGAGCAAGGTACGGAATATCCTTATTCGGTGACGGCGCCTAATGGAGCTACCACGATTTCCTTCAAAAAAGCAGTGCTGAAGCTGGAGGTGACTCCGCAAATAACTCCTGAAGGAGACATTATTCTTGACTTGGATGTCAATAAAGACAGCCGCGGTGAGACGACTACTCAAGGGGTTGCAATTGATACCAAGCACATCAAGACACAGGTTCTGGTGGAGAACGGTGGAACGGTGGTGATTGGCGGTATCTTTGAGCTGGAAGAAACGAACCAGGTCAACAAGGTTCCTCTTTTCGGTGATCTGCCTGTGTTGGGGCATCTCTTCCGCAATAACACCAAGGCTTCAAGCAAGCGTGAAATGCTGGTCTTTATTACGCCCAAGATGCTTAATCAAGCAAGGAATTCCAATCCTTAAAGCGCTATAGACCTTTTCTTTTTCATAAGGCCTGCATGAATGAATGCAGGCCTTTATTTTTAGGCGCTACAAGCTGCGAAAATCTAGGAGAGGTTAGTTTGGCAAATACCGATTTTTCATGACTTTTCTAAACGATTTTCATATTGCGCTAGTGGGCTTGCCCGGTTCAGGTAAATCTACGATAGGGCGATATTTGGCCAAGCGCTGGTCTGTGCCTTTCGTTGATGTGGATGTGGCGATAGAAGAGCGTATTGGCTGCACGATCCGTGATTTTTTTGCCAGGGAGGGTGAGGCCCGCTTTAGAGATGTAGAGCAGGAAGTTCTCTCTCAGCTACTTGGGCAATCTGAACACATGGTGGTGGCGACAGGTGGAGGAGCGGTGTTAAGGGCGGAAAACCGACGCCAGTTGGCGGGACGGGCCAAAGTGGTTTATTTAAGCGCCTCACCTCATGAAATTGCTAGGCGCCTGCAGCGAGACACTCAGCGACCTTTGCTTCAAGTGGACAATCCTTTGCAGCGCATGCTGGACCTACATGCCATCAGGGATCCGCTTTATAAGGAGGTAGCGCACTTTGTCGTGGCGGGCAGTGGATTGTCAGCTACTCAGGTCGCGCAGCGCGTGGCGATGCAGGTGGAGCTTGGTCAACACTCTTGATTTCTGAGAAGGCTCTACGCCAGTCCAGTCATGGGTGAGTGCTATTTATTTTGTGAAGTATCGAACATGGAAAAAGTGCATATTGATTTGGGTGAGCGTAGCTACCCCATTGTGATTTCAGAGGGCTTGCTGGAACAGGCAGACACTTGGAGCGCATTGCCCAAAGCTGCTACTGCTTTGATTGTGACTAATGATGTCGTCGCTCCCCTGTATCTGAATGCTCTTAAGCAGGCTTTAAGCGGCCAATATTCACAGGTACATGAAGTGGTGCTTCCAGATGGTGAGGCGCACAAGGATTGGCAGACTCTGAATCTGATTTTTGACACCTTGCTTCAGCGCGGCTGCGACCGTAAAACGGTGTTGTTTGCTCTAGGTGGAGGCGTGGTGGGCGATATGACCGGATTTGCCGCCGCCAGCTATATGCGTGGCGTGCCTTTTGTGCAGGTGCCGACCACGCTGCTGTCCCAGGTCGATTCCTCGGTAGGAGGCAAGACTGCCATCAATCACCCTTTGGGCAAGAACATGATCGGAGCTTTCTACCAGCCGCAGTTGGTAGTTTGTGATCTGGCGACTCTGGAGACACTGCCTGCACGTGAGCTGAGTGCTGGTCTGGGCGAAATCATCAAGTACGGTCCGATTGCAGATATGCAGTTCTTCGAGTGGCTTGAGCAGAACATGGATGGCTTGCTACGTCGCGAAAGTGGTTTGCTAATGCATGCGGTCAAGCGCAGTGTGGAGATCAAGGCCTGGGTGGTGGGGCAGGATGAGAAGGAGTGCGGTTTGCGCGCGATTCTCAATTTCGGTCATACCTTTGGTCATGCGATTGAAGCTGGAATGGGCTATGGCAACTGGCTGCATGGCGAAGGCGTAGCCGCCGGCATGGTGATGGCAGCGGAGCTGTCTCAACGCCTTGGCATGGTGGATGCGAGCTTTGTATTGCGTCTGCGTACGCTGATTGAGCGAGCTGGGTTGCCGGTGCGTGGCGCGGTCATCGATGAGCAAGACAACGCGGGGCGATATCTGGATTTGATGCGGGTCGATAAAAAGTCGGAAGCGGGTGAAATCCGTTTCGTGCTGATTGATGGGCCCGGCAAGGCTGTGATGCGCTCGGCTCCGGATGCGCTCGTGCGCGAAGTGATCGACAGTTGCTGCGCTTGATCGCTTGCGCTATGTGAGTGGGCTCAGTGGCATGCGGGCCGTGGCTGTTAGAGTCATTGCATCGATTTGTTGAGGCACTTTGCATGACTGCTCTGGCTTCCTATGCCTGCCATCCCCAGCAAAGCCGCGGTCGTCGCTTTGCCGAGCCCCAGGCTCCCACGCGCAGCGACTTTCAGCGTGACAGGGATCGTATTGTTCATTCCTCGGCCTTCAGGCGGCTGGTCTACAAGACCCAGGTCTTTGTCAATCATGAGGGTGATCTGTTCCGTACCCGGCTCACGCATTCCTTGGAAGTAGCGCAGCTGGGTCGTTCCATTGCACGCTCCTTGCGCCTGGATGAGGATCTGGTGGAAGCCATCTGCCTGGCGCATGACCTCGGGCATACGCCGTTTGGCCATGCGGGGCAGGATGCGCTCAATGAGTGCATGCAGCCTCACGGTGGCTTTGAGCACAACCTGCAAAGCCTGCGGGTGGTGGACAGGCTGGAGGAGCGCTATCCCGCATTTGATGGTCTGAATCTGACTTTTGAGACGAGAGAAGGCATTCTCAAACACTGCTCGCGCAGTAACGCCCAGCTGCTGCAAGCCCGTGAGCCTGGTGGCGTGGCACAGCGCTTTCTGGATGGCACTCAACCCTCGCTGGAGGCGCAGCTATGCAATTTGGCCGATGCGATTGCCTACAACGCACACGATGTGGACGATGGTGTTCGCTCGGGCCTGATCACCATGACTCAGCTGCGTGATGCCGTGCCTTTGTTTGCTCGCTACCATGCGGCGACCTTGGCCCAGTGGCCCGATCTGGCAGTACCGGATGCCCAGCGCAAACTGCTCTACGAAAGCATTCGTCGCATGCTCAGCGACCAGGTCTATGACGTGATCCATCACTCATCTGCCGGTTTGGTGAAGGCGGGCGTGCGCTCGGTGCAGGAGGTGCGTCAGCATGGGCAGGCGCTGATAGGTTTCAGCCCTGAGATGAAGGCGCAGTCGCTGCAGCTCAAGCAGTTTTTGTTCAGGCAGCTTTATCGGCACCCCCAGGTCATGCAAACCATGAACCATGCCCGGCAGATGGTGAAAGAGCTGTTTGCTGCCTATATGCAGGAGCCTGAGCGCATGAAGCCGCGCTTTGTGCAGCGTGCCCATCTTGCAGGCACTCTGCATGAGCGCGCGCGCGTGGTCGCTGACTTTGTTGCGGGTATGACAGACCGCTATGCGGCGCACGAGCATGAGCGCATCACCGGGGTGAGATTGCTGGCACAAGACTGAAGAGTGCTTGCCAACGGTCTTGCTGTCAGTGGCGAGCATGGCCCAGTCCGGATCGCTAAAATAACGGCTCTGTGTATCTAGAGCCGGAATATTTCCCGCCCAGTGCGCATTCTTTGGGGGCGATGCGCCCCCGTTTGCATTTTGGAGGGCTTTGTCATGACCGAAACTTCAACCATCGCCGATCAGGCTTTCCCGCCAGAGCTTGTGATTGCGGATACCGTGCGCTGGCTGGAAAAGGCAGTCATCGGCCTCAATCTTTGCCCTTTTGCCAAAGGCGTGCATGTCAAAGAGCAGATCCACTATGCCGTCAGCGATGCAAGCGATGCACAGGGTGTGGCCGATGCCCTGCATCGCGAGCTCGAGGCCCTGGCAGAAGCCAATGCAGAGAAGCGCGACACCACGCTGCTGATCTTGCCCCACGCCTTGCAGGACTTTCTGGACTTCAATGATTTCCTGGAAGTCGCCGATGCCATGGTCGAAGAGCTGGACCTGGGCGGCATCTTGCAGGTTGCCTCGTTTCATCCTCAGTTCCAGTTCGAGGGAACGGATGTGGACGATGTCACCAACTGCACCAACCGCTCCCCCTATCCCATCCTGCATTTGCTGCGCGAAGAAAGCATCGACAAGGCGGTGGAGGTGTTTCCGGAAGCCGAGACGATTTATGAGCGCAATATGGAAACGCTGGAAAAGATCGGCATTGAGGGTTGGTTGGATCTGGATGTCGGGGCCCGCTGCCCGGTGACCGGTCATGCTGAGATGAAGACTGAGAAGTAATGGCCAAGACCGAAAAAAAACAGAGCCTGCCAAAGTCTGTCAAGACAGGCGCGCAAGATATTGCTGAGCAGCTGGGCCTCAAGCCCGGCCAGAGCGTAGAGCTGCTCAAGGCTCTGCACATCCTCACGCGTGAAGGCAAGCTCAACCAGGATTCGCGCCGCAAGCTCAAGCAGGTCTATCACCTTTATCAATTCATTGAGCCTTTGCTCAATGAATTATCCAAGGATGGGCATGCCGTGACACTGGCCGACCATGGCGCAGGCAAGTCCTATCTGGGCTTCATTCTTTACGATCTGTATTTCAAGGCCTTGGGGCAGGGGCGGATTTACGGCATTGAGACGCGCGCACCGCTGGTCGAGGCTTCTCAGAAGCTGGCGGCTGAGCTGGGCTTTGAGCGCATGGAATTTCTCAATATGTCGGTGGCTGAGTCCACGCGCGCTGACTTCATGCCTGAGCGGTTCGATGTGGTCACGGCCTTGCATGCCTGCGATACGGCGACGGACGATGCGATCGCCTTTGGATTGGAAAAGCAGGCCAGGGCCATGGTGCTCGTGCCTTGCTGCCAGGCGGAAGTGGCAGCATGCCTGCGCCAGTCCAAGGCTGTGAGTCTGGCGCGCACTCCGCTGGCCGAGCTGTGGCGCCACCCGATTCATACCCGCGAGATGGGCAGCCAGATCACCAATGTGCTGCGCTGTCTGTACCTGGAGGCCTGCGGCTACCAGGTCACGGTCACCGAGCTGGTGGGCTGGGAGCACAGCATGAAAAACGAGCTGATCGTGGCCCGCTATACGGGACAGAAAAAGCGCAGTGCAGCTCAGCGCTTGCGTCAGTTGCTAGCCGAGTTCGGTATCGAGGCCCTGCTGCAAAGCCGTTTCAGGGCTTTGCCGGAGCTACAAAAAAGTGAGCGTGAAGCGCCTGCAGTATAAAGATTTCAGATAAGAAATGATCTGAAACCACTATATGGCAAGCGCTGGCTGCTTCTGTTTCAGGAGTTCGCGAGCATTGCTGAAGTGCAGACATGCACGTCAGCAATCCAGGCTCAAGCCTGGGTCAAGCGCTGCATCAGCTTCTGTGTGGAAGCATCAATGCCATTCCAGTCACCGCTGTTATGGCGGGCATGCAACTGAGTGGCCAGCTTCTTGCCAAGCTCCACGCCCCATTGGTCAAAGCTGTTGATATCCCAGATGGCGCCCGAGACAAAGATGCGATGTTCATACAGCGCGATCAAGGCGCCCAGTGAGGCTGGGTCCAGTCTTTCAAGCATCAGAAAGCTGCTGGGGCGATTGCCGGGGCAGTCCTTTTCCAGACCTTCTCCGTGGCGTCCCACCATCAGCGCCTGGGCTTGGGCAATGGCGTTGACCACCAGACTTTGATGGTGCTTGCCCAGGTACTTTCCTCCATCGCGCAGGGTAATGAACTCGACCGGTATGACATCCTGGCCCTGGTGCAGCATCTGGAAGAAAGCATGCTGACCGTTGGTGCCGGGCTCGCCCCAGATCACCGGCGCGGTCGCGGCAGAGAGTCGAGCGCCTTGTTTGCTGATGCTTTTGCCGTTGCTTTCCATCTCCAGCTGTTGCAGATAGGCCGTCAGGCGCCGCAGTCCATGGCTGTACGGTGCAATGCAGCGACTGGGAAATTGGCAGAAATTGCGATACCAAACGTCCAGCAAGCCCAGGAGCACCGGGAGATTGCTCTTAAGAGGGGCAGTGAAAAAGTGGGCATCCATCGCATGTGCGCCATCCAGTAGTGCCCTGAACTGCTTTGAGCCTATGGCGATGACAATCGGCAACCCAATGGCGGACCAGAGTGAAAAGCGTCCGCCCACCCAGTCCCAGAAGCCCAGCGAGCGCTGTATACCGAATTCTTTGGCTGCTTCTACGTTGGTGGTGAGGGCGATAAAGTGCTGGTCGATGGAGCAGTGTGCCTGTGGATCTTCCCTTCCACCATGATCCAGAAACCATTGCCTGGCTGATCGTGCGTTCAGCATGGTCTCGGCCGTGGTGAATGACTTGGAGGCGATCAGAAACAGCGTGCTTTCAGGCTTGACCCTGCGCAGCACATGACCCAATTCATGCCCATCCACGTTAGAGACAAAATGAAAACTCTTTCC
Organism: Comamonas sp. FUJ_7; assembly: GCF_057369555.1. NCBI lineage: Bacteria > Pseudomonadati > Pseudomonadota > Betaproteobacteria > Burkholderiales > Comamonadaceae > Comamonas > Comamonas sp. FUJ_7. Next base: position 154,052 of record NZ_JBXXZI010000004.1, on the reverse strand, counting down.
GGCGTCGGTCCAGTCCTCCAGGGCGTTGACTACGACTTCCGGTCCCAGATGCGAGCCGCCAATACCGATATTCACAATGTCGGTGATCTGCTTGTTGCTTCTGATCTGCTCGGCCAAGGCAAGCATCTGCTTCAAAGTGCCGTGAACCTCATCCAGGGCTGCATGTATTTCTGGTGTCCAAGACTGAGCGGTAGAGGATGAAGCCAGCTGACCGCCACCTACAGGAGTGCGCAGCAGCCAGTGCATGACACTGCGTTGTTCACTGGTATTGATGGCCTCACCGGCCAGCATGGAGTTGCGCTTTTGCTCAAGCCGACTTTCAACCGCGAGCTGTCGTAGCAAGGCCTCGGTATCTTTAGTCCAGAGGTTTTTCGACAGGTCGGCAAAGACATGGGGCGCCTGCTGACTCAGGTCGTCAAGACGTTTTGAATCTTGCGCAAAGGCTTGTCGCAAATCCAGGTGTTGGATTTGCGACCGGTAATGGCTTTGCAAAGCCTGCCAGGCAGGCAGTTCGTGACAAAGAGGCGTCAAAAGAAATTCCAGTTAATCATGCTGCGGCTTGCTGCATCAATGCTTCCAGCTTCAGCGTGTCTGCGGTGAAAGCTCGAATGCCTTCTGCCAGCTTTTCGGTAGCCATGGCATCTTCGTTCAGCGCAAAGCGAAACGAGGCCTGGTCATGCAACACGCGCTCATGCGGCTGGGCTTTGGCCTTGCCCGGATCCAGGGCGCGGGCGACGGGTGTGGCCTCGTCCTGCTGTGCGCACAGCTGAGCCAGCAGTTCAGGTGCAATGGTAAGCAGATCGCAGCCCGCCAAAGCCAAAATCTGGCCGGTATTACGAAAGCTTGCACCCATGACCTCGGTGGAGACATCGAAGTGCTTGTAGTAATCGTAGATTTTTTTGACCGAGCGTACGCCTGGGTCGTTCGCTCCCGCCATGGCTGATTCGTCCCACTGGGACCCAGCCTGCTTTTTGTACCAATCGTAAATACGGCCGACAAAGGGGGAAATCAATTGCACCTTGGCTTGGCCGCAGGCAACGGCCTGGCAGAAGGAAAACAGAAGTGTGAGGTTGGTGTGGATGCCACGTTGCTCCAAAATGCGCGCCGCTTCAATCCCTTCCCAGGTGGCGGCCATCTTGATGAGCACGCGCTCGGTGTGAATTCCCGCAGCCTGATAAAGCTCGATCAGACGTTCGGCACGTGTGACTGTGGCCACGGTGTCAAAGGAAAGGCGGGCATCGACCTCGGTGGAGACGCGGCCAGGAATGGTGTCCAGAATTTCGCAGCCAAAGCGCACAAGAATCCGGTCCATGATTTCATCAAGGCCTCGATCCTTGAATTGCGCCACAGTCGCGCGCATCAACGGAGCATATTCAGGCTTTTGAACGGCCTTGAGAATCAGGGATGGATTGGTGGTGGCATCTTGCGGTTGAAACTGCGCCAGCTGATGAAAATCTCCGGTGTCCGCGACTACGGTGGTGAATTGCTTGAGAGCCTCCAACTGATTCATGTCCATCCTTTGCTGTGTTTCAAACGAATCAGCAAGTGTAGGGTGCGAAATCATGAATGAGAATGATCCTGCAAAGCAGATTATCCAGAGAGCACTCAGGCAAACCCTGCTGGATATGACGGCTCTTGTCTTTATTTGCCGAAATATTCAAGTTTTGTTGCCATTTTTCGAGACGCTCAAGGCTTCGGTCTTATGCTTGCCATCTTCTGTGCTCATTCACTGACTCTTCCTTACCTGCGCCTATATGCTCGATCGCATCACCGCCTCACTTCCGTCCCTGGCGCCTGCAGAGCAGCGTGTTGCGCGTCTGGTGCTGGCTGACCCCAGGGCCTTTGCCCATCTTCCGGTGCGGGAGCTGGCGGAACGTGCTCATGTCAGCAAGCCGACCGTGGTGCGGTTTTGCCGCAGCATGGGCTATGACGGCCTGGCGGACTTCAAGCTCAAGCTGGCTGGCAGCGTTAGCGAAGGCGTGCCCTTTATTCACCGCAGTGTCGACAGTGATGACAAGACCAGTGATGTGATGGTCAAGGTGGTGGACAACGCGGTGGCTGCTTTTTTGCAGTATCGCAATGCGGCGAGCACCGTGGCCATTGAGCAGGCAGCTCAGGCCATTGCCGGAACCTGGCAGACTGGCAAGCGCATCGAGTTTTACGGGGCCGGCAACTCTGGCATCGTGGCGCTGGATGCACAGCACAAGTTTTTCCGTCTGGGTGTGACCAGCCTTGCTACCAGCGATGGGCATATGCAGGTGATGAGTGCGACCTTGCTGGGTCCGGGCGATTGCGTGGTCATCATCTCGAACTCCGGGCGCACACGAGACCTGATGGATGCTGCGGATATCGCCCGCAAGAACGGGGCCACCACGATTGCGATCACGGCCAGCGGCTCCCCTCTGGCATCGGCCTGCCAGGTGCACCTGGCAGCCGACCACCCGGAAGGCTACGACCGCTACAGCCCTATGGTGTCGCGATTGCTGCATTTGCTGATCATCGACGTGCTGGCGACTTGCGTGGCCTTGCGCATCGGACCAGCGCTGCAGCCAGCGCTGGAGCAGATGAAAAACAACCTCAGAGCCAAGCGCTACACGGGATAGTAGCTATCAAAATGATTATTTGAAGGCTTAGACCTTCTCCAGAATCACAGCAATGCCTTGGCCTACGCCTATGCACATGGTGCACAGGGCGTAGCGGCCACCTAAGGTATGCAACTGGTTGACGGCTGTGGTGGCCAGACGAGCGCCGGATGCGCCCAGCGGGTGGCCCAGCGCAATGGCGCCACCCCATTGGTTGACGCGTGGGTCATCGTCTTTCAGTCCCAACTCGCGCAGCACAGCCAGCCCTTGGGCGGCAAAGGCTTCGTTGAGTTCAATGATGTCCATCTGCTCCAGCTTCAAGCCGGTCAGCTCCAGCACTTTGCGCGTGGCTGGCGCGGGGCCTATGCCCATGATGCGCGGCGGCACGCCTGCGACAGCCATGCCCACTACGCGTGCCTTGGGTGTCAAACCATATTGCTTGGCCGCTTCTTCATTGGCCAGCAGTAGGGCGCAGCTGCCGTCATTGACGCCCGACGCATTGCCAGCGGTCACCAATCCATCGGGGCGAACCACGCCTTTGAGCTTGCCCAGCGTTTGCAGCGTGGTAGCTCTTGGGTGCTCATCCTGGCTCATAACAATGGGGTCGCCTTTTTTGCTGGGAATATGAACGGGAACAATCTCCCGTGCTAGGTTGCCTGCGGCAATGGCGGCAGCGGCTTTTTCCTGGCTGGCCTGCGCCATGCGGTCTTGTGCCTCGCGTTCGATCTTGAATTCGATGGCGACGTTTTCAGCGGTCTCGGGCATCGAGTCCACGCCGTACATGGCCTTCATCTGTGAATTGACGAATCGCCAGCCGATGGTGGTGTCATAAATCGCATTGCTGCGCGCAAAGGCCGACTCAGCCTTGGGCATGACAAAGGGGGCGCGGCTCATGCTTTCCACGCCGCCGGCAATCATGAGACGGGCTTCGCCGGCCTTGATTGCGCGTGCTGCTGTGCCTACGGCGTCCAGACCTGAGCCGCACAGACGGTTAATGGTGACGCCGGCCACCTCCACAGGAAGGCCTGCCACGAGGGAGGCCATATGTGCCACGTTGCGGTTGTCTTCGCCGGCCTGATTGGCGCAGCCATAGATCACATCGCTCACAGCCTTCCAGTCCACGCCAGGGTTGCGTTCCATCAAGGCCTTCATAGGAAGGGCTGCAAGATCGTCGGTGCGAATGTAGGAGAGTGCGCCACCGTAACGCCCGATGGGGGTACGGATTGCATCGCAGATAAAGGCTTGTGTCGTGCTATTCATTGGATGCCTCCGGTGTGCTGGCGGTTTGTGCTGACCAGTCTAGCGAGGCGCTCTGGCTTTGCCTTGCCCATCTGTGACAGTGTCTTTGCAAATTTCGCAGTTTGCGTGACTGCTCATGCGCCAGATAATTGCAAGTCACTGCAGTCGTACAACACCATGGCCCGTCTTCCTCGTCTTACGCTGGCAAATATGCCGCACCACATCATTCAGCGCGGCAACAACAGCGGCGAGATTTTTGTGGATGCACAAGACAGGTTGGCCATGCTTGATTTGATGCGGGAGATGGCTAGGCGCTTCAAGGTTGATGTACATGCCTATGTGCTCATGCCCAATCATTTCCATCTTTTGCCGACACCCCAAACGGAACAAGGTGTGCCTCAGTTCATGCAGGCGGTAGGAAGAAGCTACGTGCGTTACTTCAACAACCGGCATGGGCGTACGGGCACTTTGTGGGAGGGGCGCTACCGATGCACTGTGCTGCAGGCACAGAAGTGGTTGCTGCCCACCATGGTTTCCATGGACCTCAACCCCGTGCGTGCGGGACTGGTGTCGCGAGCAGTGGACTGGCCTTGGTCCAGTTATGCGCACAACGCGGGTTTGCAAAGCGATGCGCTGATCAGTCCACATGCTGTTTTCTGGGCTCTGGGCAATACGCCGTTTGCACGAGACGCTGCCTATGTCAAAGCAGTTGAAGAAGGACTGAGTGCTGATGCGCAAGAGCAAATCAGCCACGCAGCTTTGCATGGCTGGGCCTTGGGTGAGGCAGACTTTATTGAAGATTTGCAACGCAAAACCGAGCGTCGCTTGAAGCGCCAGCAAGCCGGAAGACCTGCAGTACGCACAGATTCGGTACACAGCTCTTAAAAATTGAAAAGCTATCTCGTTGTTTTTATTGAATAGCTGCCTTTGCTTTTATATGTCCCCAATTAAATTCCAATAAAAAAACTCTACCTTTAATTGGTATCTGACCCCAATTAAAAAATATTGCATGAGGTTATGCATTGCCGTAATCTCGCATTCCCTGCGATTGATATAAGAGGATTCCCCATGACGACGGCTGCCGAGATCAAGCATCTCCAGGACCACGGTCTGTACTCCAAGAGCAACGAACACGATGCCTGCGGTCTGGGCTTTGTGGCCCATATCAAGGGTCAGAAGCGCCATGACATCGTGCTGGGTGCGCTCAAGATTCTGGAGAACATCGATCACCGCGGCGCTGTGGGCGCGGATCCTCTGATGGGTGACGGCGCAGGTATCCTGATCCAGATTCCCGATCAGCTCTATCGCGAAGAGATGGCCAAGCAGGGCGTGACTCTGCCTCCTGCTGGCGAATATGGCGTGGGCATGATCTTCCTGCCCAAGGAACATGCTTCGCGCCTGGCTTGCGAGCAGGAGATGGAGCGCGCCATCAAGGCCGAAGGCCAGGTGCTGCTGGGCTGGCGTGATGTGCCGGTGAACCGCGACATGCCCATGTCGCCCACCGTGCAGGAAAAAGAACCCATCCTGCGCCAGGTCTTCATCGGCCGCGGCACCGACGTCATCGTGCAGGACGCGCTGGAGCGCAAGCTGTACGTGATCCGCAAGACGGCCAGTGCTGCCATTCAAAGCCTCAAGCTCAAGCACAGCAAGGAATACTACGTTCCCAGCATGAGTAGCCGCACCGTGGTCTACAAGGGCCTGCTGCTGGCCGACCAGGTGGGTGTGTACTACCGTGACCTGGCCGACGAGCGCTGCGTCTCGGCCATCGGCCTGGTACACCAGCGTTTCTCCACCAACACCTTCCCCGAGTGGCCTCTGGCTCACCCCTACCGCTATGTGGCGCACAACGGTGAAATCAACACCGTGCGCGGCAACTACAACTGGATGCTGGCGCGCGAAGGCGTGATGGCCTCTCCCGTGCTGGGCGAAGACCTGCAAAAGCTCTATCCCATCAGCTTTGCCGGCCAGTCCGACACCGCCACCTTCGACAACTGCCTGGAACTGCTGACCATGGCCGGCTACCCCATCAGCCAGGCCGTGATGATGATGATTCCCGAGCCCTGGGAGCAGCACGAAGCCATGGACGAGCGCCGCCGCGCCTTCTATGAATACCACGCTGCGATGATCGAGCCCTGGGACGGCCCCGCCTCCATCGTGTTCACCGATGGCCGCCAGATCGGCGCCACACTGGACCGCAACGGCCTGCGCCCCTCGCGCTACTGCATCACCGATGACGATATGGTGATCCTGGCTTCCGAAGCCGGCGTGCTGCCCGTGCCCGATAGCAAGATCGTGCGCAAGTGGCGCCTGCAGCCCGGCAAGATGCTGCTGATCGACCTAGAGCAGGGTCGCATGATCGAAGACGAAGAGCTCAAGGCCAACGTTGTCAACACCAAGCCCTACAAGCAGTGGATCGAGAACCTGCGCATCAAGCTCGACGAGGTGGAAATCCCCGCCGACTTCAAGGCACCTGCCGCCAAGACCGAGCTGTCCCTGCTGGACCGCCAGCAAGCCTTCGGCTTCACGCAGGAAGACATCAAGTTCCTGCTGACCCCGATGGCCGAAAAGGGCGAGGAAGGCATTGGCTCCATGGGCAACGACAGCCCGCTGGCCGTGCTGTCCGACAAGAACAAGCCGCTGTACAACTACTTCCGTCAGATGTTCGCCCAGGTGACGAACCCCCCCATCGACCCGATCCGCGAAGCGATCGTGATGTCGCTGGTGTCGTTCGTGGGTCCCAAGCCCAACCTGCTGGACATCAATCAGGTCAACCCGCCCATGCGTCTGGAGCTGCAGCAGCCCGTGCTCGACTTCGAAGGCATGGCCAAGCTGCGCGAGATCGAAAAGCACACGCACGGCAAGTTCAAGAGCGCCACGATTGACATCACCTACCCACTGAGCTGGGGCAAGCAGGGTGTGGAAGCCAAGTTGGCTTCGCTGTGCGCCCACGCCGTGGACGAGATCAAGGGCGGTGCCAACATCCTGATCATCAGCGACCGCAATCTGAGCGCCACGCAGGTGGCCATTCCTGCGCTGCTGGCGCTGTCGGCCATCCACCAGCATCTGGTCAAGGAAGGCCTGCGCACCACTGCCGGTCTGGTTGTGGAAACCGGCACGGCCCGCGAAGTGCATCACTTTGCGGTGCTGGCAGGCTACGGTGCAGAAGCCGTGCACCCCTATCTGGCAATGGAGACGTTGGAAGACATCTTTAGGCGTGAAGGTGCGCCCATCTCTGCGGATAAGGCCATCTATCACTATGTGAAGGCCATCGGCAAGGGTCTGTCCAAGATCATGTCCAAGATGGGCGTGTCCACCTACATGTCCTACTGCGGCGCCCAGCTGTTCGAAGCCGTGGGCCTGAACAGCGAGACCGTTCATAAATACTTCACGGGCACGGCCAGCCGCGTGGAAGGTATCGGCGTCTTCGAGATCGCCGAGGAAACCATCCGCAACCACGTGGCAGCCTTCAGCGACGATCCTGTGCTGGAAACCATGCTGGATGCCGGCGGCGAGTACGCCTGGCGTGCCCGCGGCGAAGAGCATATGTGGACGCCTGACGTGATCGCCAAGCTGCAGCACTCCACACGTGCCAACAACTTCAGCACCTACAAGGAATACGCCCAGCTGATCAACGACCAGACCAAGCGCCATATGACGCTGCGCGGCCTGTTCGAGTTCAAGTTCGACCCCGCCAAGGCGATTCCCGTGGACCAGGTCGAGTCGGCCAAGGAAATCGTCAAGCGCTTTGCTACGGGTGCCATGTCGCTGGGCTCCATCTCCACCGAAGCCCATGCCACGCTGGCCGTGGCCATGAACCGCATCGGCGGCAAGAGCAACACCGGCGAAGGCGGCGAAGATCCCAAGCGCTATCGCAACGAGCTCAAGGGCATCCCCATCAGCAAGGGCGAAACCCTGGCTTCCATCATCGGCAAGGACAAGGTCGAGTCCGATATCGAACTGCAGGCCGGCGATTCGCTGCGCTCCAAGATCAAGCAGGTCGCGTCCGGTCGTTTCGGCGTGACTGCCGAATATCTGGCCTCTTCGGACCAGATCCAGATCAAGATGGCTCAGGGTGCCAAGCCTGGTGAAGGCGGTCAGCTGCCCGGCGGCAAAGTCTCCGACTACATCGGTGCACTGCGCCACTCGGTACCCGGTGTGGGCCTGATCTCGCCTCCTCCCCACCATGACATCTACTCGATCGAAGACCTGGCACAGCTGATCCACGATCTGAAGAACGTGGCTCCGCACGCCAGCATCAGCACCAAGCTGGTGTCCGAAGTCGGTGTGGGCACGATTGCCGCAGGCGTGACCAAGTGCAAGAGCGACCACCTGGTGATCGCAGGGCACGACGGCGGCACCGGCGCCTCGCCTTGGTCCTCTATCAAGCATGCGGGTGGTCCCTGGGAAATCGGCCTGGCCGAGACCCAGCAGACCCTGGTGCTGAACCGCCTGCGTGGCCGTGTGCGTGTGCAGGCCGACGGCCAGATGAAGACCGGCCGCGACGTGGTGATCGGTGCATTGCTGGGTGCGGATGAGTTCGGCTTTGCCACGGCTCCGCTGGTGGTAGAAGGCTGCATCATGATGCGCAAATGCCACCTCAACACCTGCCCCGTGGGCGTGGCCACGCAAGACCCCGTGCTGCGTGCCAAGTTCACCGGCAAGCCAGAGCATGTGGTGAACTATTTCTTCTTCATCGCCGAAGAAGTGCGCCAGATCATGGCCCAGCTGGGCATCGCTAAGTTCGATGACCTGATCGGCCGCTCCGACCTGCTCGACACCCGCAAGGGCATCGAACACTGGAAGGCTCAGGGCCTGGACTTCAGCCGTCTGTTTGCCCAGCCCGAAGTGCCTGCCGACGTGGCCCGCTATCACGTGGAAAGCCAGGATCACCTGCTGGACAAGGCGCTGGACGTCAAGCTCATCGAGCGCTGCAAGCCCGCCATCGAAAACGGCGAGAAGGTGCGCATCATGGAAGTGGCGCGCAACGTCAACCGCTCTGTCGGTGCCATGCTCTCGGGCGCGGTGACCAAGCATCACGCCGAAGGCCTGCCAGACGACACCATCCGCATCCACTTCGAAGGTACGGGCGGCCAGTCCTTCGGTGCCTTCCTGTGCAACGGCATCACGCTGAACCTGACTGGCGAAGCCAATGACTACACGGGCAAGGGCTTGTCTGGTGGCCGTGTGGTGGTGCACCCCAGCCATGAATTCCGTGGTGAATCCGTGCGCAACACCATCGTGGGCAACACCGTGATGTTTGGTGCCACCCGTGGTGAAGCCTTCTTCGCTGGTGTGGCGGGTGAGCGCTTTGCGGTGCGCCTGTCGGGCGCCACGGCGGTGGTCGAAGGAGTGGGCGACCACGGCTGCGAATACATGACCGGCGGTACTGTGGTGGTGCTGGGCAAGACCGGCCGCAACTTTGCCGCAGGCATGAGCGGCGGCGTGGCTTACGTGTATGACGAAGACGGCCAGTTCTCCAAGCGCTGCAATCAAGCTTCCGTGAAGCTGGACCAAGTGCTGCCGCATGACGAGTTCGTGGCCAGCATGCCTCGTGGTGTCTGGCACAACGACCAGAGCGATGACCAGCAGCTGCGCGCCCTGATTGAAGCGCACAGCCGCTGGACAGGCTCCAAGCGTGCCCGTGACCTGCTGGACAACTGGGCCGCTGCGCGTGCCAAGTTTGTCAAGGTGTTTCCGACCGAGTACCAGCGTGCTCTAGGCGAGATCTATGAACGCAAGCAAAAGGCTGAAATGGTGAATTCGCAAGCTGCGAAAGCGTCAGCAGCTCCTCAAAAAGAAGCGGTGGCTGCCAAGTAAGCCAGCCTGAGAAGCGGTGCCCAGTTCGGCACCGCACCGCCAGCGAACACAGATTTCAAGGATTAAAGATCATGGGAAAGACCACCGGCTTCATGGAATACGAGCGCATCGAAGAGGGCTATGCCCCGGTTGCGGAACGTCTCAAGCACTACAAGGAATTCGTCATCGGCCTGACCACCGATCAGGCCAAGGTGCAGGCTGCACGCTGCATGGACTGCGGCACGCCTTTCTGCAACAACGGCTGCCCGATCAACAACATCATCCCGGACTTCAACGACCTCGTGTACCGCGGTGACTGGGCCAATGCCATCCAGGTGCTGCACAGCACCAACAACTTCCCCGAGTTCACGGGCCGCATCTGCCCCGCACCTTGCGAAGCGGCTTGCGTGGCCAATATCAATGGCGACGCCATCGGCATCAAATCCATCGAGCACGCCATCATCGACCGCGCCTGGAGCGAAGGCTGGGTCAAGCCTCTGCCGCCCAAGCACCAGACCGGCAAGAAAGTCGCTGTGGTCGGTGCCGGCCCTGCAGGCATGGCGGCAGCCCAGCAACTGGTGCGCGCCGGCCACGACGTGACCCTGTTCGAGAAGAACGACCGCGTGGGCGGCCTGCTGCGCTACGGCATTCCCGACTTCAAGCTGGACAAGGGGCTGATCGACCGCCGTGTCGAGCAGATGGTGGCCGAAGGCCTGAAGATCCGCACCGGCGTGCTGATTGCCGGCAAGGACGGTCTGGGTAAGGACTCCAAGGTCACCAACTGGGCCAAGGAAACCATCAGCCCCGAGCAGCTCAACGCCGAGTTCGATGCCGTGCTGCTGACCGGCGGCTCCGAGCAGTCGCGTGATCTGCCCGTGCCCGGTCGCGATCTGGAAGGCGTGCACTTCGCGATGGAGTTCCTGCCCCAGCAGAACAAGGTCAACGCGGGCGACAAGCTCAAGGGCCAGATCCGTGCCGACGGCAAGCATGTCATCGTCATCGGCGGCGGCGACACCGGCTCCGACTGCGTGGGCACCTCCAACCGCCATGGCGCCAAGAGCGTGACCCAGTTCGAGGTGATGCCCATGCCGCCCGAGCAGGAAAACAAGCCCCTGGTCTGGCCTTACTGGCCAATCAAGCTGCGTACCTCGTCCAGTCACGAAGAAGGTGTGGTGCGCGAGTTCGCCATCTCGACCAAGAGCTTTAACGGCGAAAAGGGCAAGGTCAAGAGCCTGACCACTGTGCAGGTTGAGTTCAAGGAAGGCAAGCTGACCGAAGTCGCAGGTACCGAAAAAACCTGGGAAGCGGATCTGGTGCTGCTGGCCATGGGCTTTGTGCACCCCGTCTCGCCCGTGCTGGAGGCGTTCGGCATCGACAAGGACGCTCGCGGCAACGCCAAGGCCAGCACCGATTTCATCGGCGGCTATGCCACCAGCGTGCCCAAGGTGTTCGCCGCCGGCGACATCCGCCGCGGCCAGTCGCTGGTCGTGTGGGCGATTCGCGAAGGCCGCCAGGCAGCGCGTGCCGTGGATGAGTTCCTGATGGGCGCTAGCGAACTGCCTCGCTGATCATTCACAGCGGGTCATCACACAAAAGGCATTCCCCGGAATGCCTTTTGTTTTTTGATAGCGGCTGGCGCTGGCTTTACTTTGATTTCAATGAGATTCGATGCGGAGTTCATTGAATCTAGATCGCAGGCAGCTATCAAATTTGATTTACCTCAGCCATAGCAGTTGGGGAATGGCATCGGCGCCTATCCAGAGCACGGCGTTCTGCTCGCACTGCTCTGCCCATTGCACGGCCGTGTCGACATCCATGGACCAGATCAGCACGCTGTCCTCGCCGGGCCACTGGCCCGCGGGGTCCTGGCCGCAGCCGTTGAGGTATTGCCAGTCTTCAAGGCGCAAAGCCTGACGCAGAACGCGCATGCGGCTGGCATTCTGGGCGGCACTCAAAACTTGTCCCCTGGGATTGCAGGACGTCAGATAGCAGGCAGCCGGTATGGGCAACTGGCTCAGCTGCTGTGCCAACCAGTCATTGCGCTGGCCCACACGTAGCGTCTGCGCGACAACGCCTGTCTTGGTCTGGGAGTCAATTTGGTAGAGCGCTGAGCGGTAAGCCGCTTGCAATGGGGCAGGGAGCTGGCTGGTGCGGTAGGAGGTGGCAGGCATGGCAAGAAAGTTTTTGAAGAGCACGCATGGTTTTGCCGAGGGCGAGTGACGTTGGGCCTTGTCTGCGCGACAATAGCGGATTCGGCGCTGGCGGCAGCCCGGCTCTGCGGCTGCTGTAGCGGCCTCGGGCGGGAGACAAAGCCCCTGCCTCCGCTTTTTCCACTTCAAACTTTGACGCCATGAAAAAACGTACCCTGCTGGCCTCGGTGGCCCTGACTGCAATTTTGGCTGCTTGCGGCAAGAACGAGCCCGCTGCGACCAATACCGCTGCAGATCCTGCACCGGCTCCCGTGGCTGCCACCAAGCTGGTGGTGGGTCTGGACGACAACTTCCCTCCCATGGGTTTCCGTGACGAGAAGAACGAGCTGGTCGGTTTCGACATCGACATGGCCCGTGAAGTGGCCAAGCGCGCCAACATCGAAGTGGAATTCAAGCCCATCGACTGGAACGCCAAGGAAGCCGAGCTGCTGGGCAAGCGCGTGGACGTACTGTGGAATGGCCTGACCATTCTGGAAGAGCGCAAGGAAAAGATTCTGTTCTCCGACCCCTACATGGTGAACAAGCAAATCATCATCGTGAAGGCGGACTCCCCCATCAAGACCAAGGCTGACATGGCTGGCAAGGTGGTGGGTGCCCAGGAAGGCTCCAGCGCCGTGACCGCCATGGCCAAGGACAAGGAGCTGTCCGACCAGTTCAAGGAAACCAAGCTGTTTGGTGACAATATCACCGCCTTGATGGACCTGGAAGCAGGCCGTCTGGACGTGGTCGTGGTGGACGAGGTGGTGGGCCGTTTCCTGGTTAACAAGAAGCCTGACAACTATGTGGTGCTGGCCGAAGACTTCGGTACTGAAGACTATGGCGTGGGCTTCCGCAAGGACGACGAAGCTACCCGTAACAAGGTCAACGATGTTCTGACCGAAATGAAGAAGGATGGCAAGGCTGCTGAAATCGCCCAGAAGTGGTTTGGCTCTGACGTCATCAAGCATTAATTTGACTACCCCCTGTGGCGCTGTGCGCCTTCCCTCTAAAAGGGGACGGCAGCTGCGCTGCGGGGCGGCCCTTGCTGGGTGCCCTGGTTTGGGGCACGTCAGCTGAGGGTATGGGCGGTGCTTGCACCGCCTTGTTTTTTGATTCGCCGTGGTGGCCCTGTGTCATTCCCGGTGCAGGCCTACCATGGACTATGTAATTTCGCTTTTGGGGCCCATGTCGGCTGGCGCCCTTGTCACACTCAAGCTGTTTTTCATCACGCTGGTGTTGTCCATCCCTCTGGGGCTGGCGCTGGCGCTGATGCGCATCTCCAGCATCAAGCCGCTGAGCAGCGCCGTAGGCGCCTATATCTGGCTCATGCGCGGCACGCCGCTGATGCTGCAGCTGCTGTTTGTCTATTTCGCGCTGCCTTTTGTGCCCTACATCGGTGTGCGCCTGCCCGACTTTCAGGCTGCCGTAGTCGCCTTTGCGCTGAACTACGCTGCATATTTCGCTGAAATCTTCCGCGCTGGTATCAAGTCCGTGGATCGCGGTCAGTACGAAGGCGCCAAGGTGCTGGGCATGACGTATGCACAGACCATGCGCCGCATTGTGCTGCCCCAGATGTGGGCCCGTATTCTGCCGCCCGTCAGCAACGAGACCATCACGCTGGTCAAGGACACTTCGCTGATCTATGTGCTGGCACTGAACGACCTGCTGCGCGTGGCGCGTGGCGTGGTGCAGCGCGACTTCAGCTTTACCCCGTTTATTGTGGCTGCCGCCTTCTATCTCATCATGACGCTGGTGCTGACCTGGGGCTTCCAGTATCTGGAGAAGAAATATGCAAAGTATGAGGCGTGATCCCGTGAGTGGCCGAGTCATGGAGAGTTTGTAATGGCAGATACAGCTGACGTAATGATTTCCGCCAAAGGTATTCACAAGGCCTTTGGCAATAACGAAGTGCTGCGCGGTGTATCGCTGGATTTGCTGCGCGGTGAGGTCGTGGCGGTGATTGGCCCCTCTGGCTCGGGCAAGAGCACGTTTTTGCGTTGCCTCAATCATCTGGAGACGATTGACCGAGGCACTATCACCATCGAAGGCGAAGTGCTGGCCCGCTCGAAAGGTGGGGCCAAGGCTCAGTACGTGAGCGATGCCGAAATTCGCAAGATCGGTCGCAAGATGGGCATGGTGTTCCAGTCCTTCAATCTGTTCCCTCACCTCACGGTGCTGGAAAACATCATTGAAGCGCCCATGATTGTCAAAGGCATGAAGCGCGAAAGCATCATCCCCAAGGCCGAGGCTCTGCTGGCCAAGGTGGGACTGGCGGCCAAGCGCGATGCCTACCCCAATCACCTCTCCGGCGGCCAGAAGCAGCGCGTGGCCATTGCGCGTGCGCTGGCCATGGAGCCCGATATTCTGCTGTTCGACGAGCCCACTTCGGCGCTGGACCCTGAACTAACGGGGGAAGTGCTGCGCACCATGCGCGAGCTGGCCGAAGAGCACATGACCATGCTGGTGGTGACCCACGAAATGGGCTTTGCCCGTGAAGTGGCCAACCGCGTCATCTTCATGGATGGTGGACATATCGTCGAGCAAGGGCCTTCGGCGACCTTTTTTGCGGCTCCGGTGCATGAGCGCACGCGCGCGTTTTTGCACAACATGTTGTAAATAAGTCGCACTTGTCAATGCGGTTTCATATTGCAAAAATGGTGGTTTTCGCTTCACCAGCAAGCACTGGAAGCTCCTGAAACAAGAGTGAAGACTATGTTTGCAGCAATTCAGACTCAAAGAAACATTCGTGGATGTATGTTTACTTCGGGCTAACCCGCGCTTTTTGCCGAGCTTGTCGGCACAATACCTGTTTGCTTTCTTTTGAGCGGCTATTCACGCATGTCACCTAACGCATCCTTTGTGGAGTTGCGCAATGTCACCTTTGGCTATGGTGAGCGCGTCATCCTGCGCGATCTTTCTTTGAAAGTGCCGCGTGGCAAGGTCACGGCTCTGATGGGGGCATCGGGCGGTGGCAAGACGACTGTGTTGCGCCTTATCGGCGGCCAGAACCATGCTCAGCAAGGCCAGGTGCTGTTCGATGGGCAAGATATAACGACGATGGATTCGCAGCAGCTTTATGCGGCGCGCCGTCGCATGGGCATGCTGTTTCAGTTCGGTGCGCTGTTTACTGACATGAGTGTGTTCGATAACGTGGCCTTTCCGCTGCGTGAGCATACCAACTTGCCCGAAGAGCTGATTCGCGACATCGTGCTCATGAAGCTGCATGCCGTGGGCTTACGCGGTGCGCGTGATCTCATGCCATCCCAGGTTTCAGGCGGCATGGCACGCCGCATCGCACTGGCGCGTGCGATTGCGCTGGACCCTGAACTCATCATGTATGACGAGCCATTTGCCGGGCTGGATCCTATTTCTTTGGGCACCTCGGCGCAGCTGATTCGTCAGCTCAATGACGCCATGGGCCTGACCTCGATTCTGGTGTCTCACGACCTGGAAGAAACCTTCCGCGTGGCCGATCATGTGGTGATTCTGGGTTCCGGCGGTGTTGCTGCTCAAGGGACTCCAGAAGAGGTGCGTGCCAGCACAGACCCGCTGGTGCAGCAATTCATCAACGCCAGGCCGACAGGGCCTGTGCCGTTTCACTATCCCGGCGTCAGTGCCGACGAGGACTTTGGCAGCCGGAGGCGTGCATGAACTTTCTCGCACGCATTGGTCTGGCCGTGCGCACTCAGCTCATCGATATGGGCATTGGCGCACGGTTGCTGCTTCGCTTGCTGGCCTTGCTGGGGCCGGCACTCAAGAGGCCACGCCTGATTGGCGACCAGATCCACTTTCTGGGCAATTATTCGCTGGCCATCATTGGTGTCTCGGGCCTTTTTGTCGGCTTTGTGCTGGGCCTGCAGGGCTACTACATCCTGCAGCGCTATGGCTCGGCAGAGGCACTTGGCATGATGGTCGCGTTAAGCCTGCTGCGCGAACTGGGGCCCGTGGTCACAGCCTTGTTGTTTGCTGGCCGCGCCGGTACGGCTTTGACGGCTGAAATCGGCCTGATGAAAGCCGGCGAGCAGCTCTCGGCCATGGAAATGATGGCGGTTGACCCCGTCAAACGCATTCTGGCGCCGCGCTTCTGGGCGGGACTTATCACCATGCCTTTGCTGGCTGCGGTTTTCAGCGCTGTTGGTGTGCTCGGCGGCTGGCTGGTGGGGGTGGTTCTGATTGGTGTGGACAGCGGCGCTTTCTGGGGGCAGATGCAGCAGGGCGTTGACTGGTGGGCAGACCTGGGCAACGGAGTGCTCAAGAGCTTCGTGTTCGGTCTGGCCGTGACTTTTGTGGCATTGCTTCAGGGCTATGCCGCCAAGCCCACGCCTGAAGGCGTTTCGCGTGCCACCACGCGTACGGTGGTGGTGGCCTCGCTGGCTGTGCTGGGGCTGGATTTCCTGCTCACCGCAACCATGTTCAGCATTTAAGGCTGCACAGCAGATCAAAGGTAAAAAATCATGCAGCAAAAGAAAAGTGATGTCTGGGTTGGCCTGTTTGTCTTGATCGGAGCGCTGGCTCTGGTGTTTCTGGCTTTGCAGTCGGCCAATTTGCTGACGCTGAGCTTCGAGAAGACCTATCAGGTGACGGCACGTTTTGACAATATTGGTGGTCTCAAGCCTCAAGCAGCGGTCAAAAGTGCAGGCGTGGTTGTCGGTCGTGTGGAGTCCATTACCTTCAATGACCAGACTTTCCAAGCCGATGTGGTCATGAATATGGAAAACCGCTATGCCTTCCCCAAGGACAGCTCGCTGAAAATTCTGACGAGTGGTCTGCTGGGTGATCAGTACATTGGTATTGAGGCCGGTGCCAGCGAGGACAACTTGCAGGCCGGTGACCGTGTGACGGCCACTCAGTCTGCAGTTGTGCTGGAAAACCTGATTGGCCAATTCCTCTACAGCAAGGCAGAGCAGGGCGGTGACTCGGGAGGCTCTGCAAGCATTGGCGGAGCGAAAGAATGATGACGACTACAAACCCACAAACGAAATTGTCTTCAAACAAGGACCAAGCCCTGAAGCGTGGGGTGCTGGTAGCTAGCGTTTCCGTAGCGGCTTTGCTGTCTGGCTGTGCCACGACCACAGCGACAGGCCCGGCCAATCCGGCCGATCCGCTGGAGTCCATGAACCGCAGCATTTATGCGTTCAACGATGGACTGGACGAGGCCGTTTTCAAGCCCGTGGCTACGGCCTATCAAACAGTGACCCCGCGTGTGGCGCGCCAAGGCGTGACCAACTTCTTCGACAACCTGGGAGATGCCTGGTCGTTTGTCAACAACCTGCTACAAGGCCAAGGCAGCGATGCCTATAACTCCATGGTGCGCTTCAGCGTCAACACGGTTTTCGGTATTGGTGGCCTTTTCGATATCGCCAGCGAAGCGGGCATTGAGCGCAAGAAGCAGGATTTCGGCCAGACTCTGGGTCGCTGGGGTGTGCCGACGGGGCCTTATCTTGTGCTTCCCTTCTGGGGACCTTCCACGATACGCGACTCGGCTGGTCTGGCAGTTGACGCCTTCGGCTACCCGGCCAACACGATTGACGATGTGCGCTGGCGCAACAGCCTTTTTGGCCTGCGTATGGTCAACAATCGGGCCAACCTGCTCAAGGCGGGCGATGTGCTGGACTCTGTGGCGCTGGATAAATACAGCCTGGTGCGCGATGTGTATCTGCGCTCACGCATTGGCGGGGCCGCGTCTGGCGATGATGGCCGTCTCGAAAACTATGATGACGACGATGCCGGTCAGCTGCCGCCTGAAGGTCAGTGAGCACTTCGCAGTTGGTTACAAAGATGACGCATGGGCTGGACGTTTGCTGTGACACTTGCCAGCCAGGAGAAAACACAATGAAGATGAATCGTCGTATATGGGGCATGGCGGCTGGTGCCATGCTGGCCTTGAATCTGGGTTTGCCCGCTGCTCAGGCGGCAGAGGAAGCCCCTGATGCGCTGGTCAAGCGCGTTTCTGCTGATGTGCTGGAAACCATCAAGAATGACCCGGCCCTGCGCAATGGCGATGCAGCCAAGATCAATGCGCTGGTCAATGAGAAGGTCATGCCCTATGTGGATTTCCGCCGCATGACTTCGGCGGCCGTGGGTCCGGCATGGCGCAAGGCCACTCCAGAGCAACGCCAGAAGCTGCAAGACGAGTTCAAGGCCTTGCTGGTGCGCACCTATGCTGGCGCACTGTCTCAGGTCAGCAACCAGACGATTACAGTCAGGCCACTGCGTATGGCTGCCGGTGACACCGATGTTCTGGTGCGAACCCAGGTCAACGGACGCGGCGACCCTGTGCAACTGGATTTCCGTCTGGAAAAGCAGGCCACGGGCTGGAAGCTTTATAACTTCAACGTGCTGGGTGTGTGGCTGGTGGAAACCTACCGCAACCAGTTCGCGCAGGAAATCAATGCCAACGGCATCGATGGTCTGATCAAGACCCTGGCCTCGCGCAGCTCCATGCCTGCGACTGCCAACAAATAAGGTAGCTCATTCCTCATGGCCCGCTCTGCGACCTCTCCTTTGCAACTACCCAGCGAACTGACGTACCGTCAGGGGCGCGACTGTCTGCTGCGCCTGCGCCCTCTGGTGGCGGCGCATGCAGATACCCAGGTGGTGGTCGATGCCAGTGCCGTCAAGGTATTTGACTCGGCAGCCCTGGCGGTGCTGCTGGCCTGCCGCCGCGCAGCGCAGGAAGTGGGAAAACAGCTCGTGGTTCAGGGTCTGCCCAAGGGCTTGCTGTCCATGGCAACCCTCTATGGCGTTGATGGCCTTTTGCTGCCACCTCTGATGCCAGGCGCTGACGGTGTGGCCCAGCAAGGCTGAGTCGATCTTCAGAATGCTCTAAGCCCCGTTGCGGCACGGGCTGTGGTCAAGCCATAGAATCATGGGCTCATGTCCGCAGTCTCATTTCAATCCGTCTCCAAGACCTACCGCACCCCCAAGGGGGACTTTCAGGCCCTGAAATCAGTGAGCCTGGATATTGAGGAGGGCGAATTCTTCGGTTTGCTAGGCCCCAACGGCGCAGGCAAGACCACCCTCATCAGTATTTTGGCCGGCCTGTCCAAAGCCACGGGCGGGCGTGTGCTGGTGCAGGGCAGCGATGTGAAGGCGAATTACGCTGATGCACGCCGCAAGCTCGGCATCGTGCCGCAGGAGCTGGTGTTTGATCCTTTCTTCAGTGTGCGCGAAGCGCTGAAGTTCCAGTCGGGCTACTTTGGCGTCAAGAACAATGACGACTGGATTGACGAGCTGCTCGACAGCCTGGGCCTGACAGACAAGGCACACAACAATATGCGCCAGCTCTCGGGCGGCATGAAGCGCCGCGTTCTGGTGGCGCAGGCGCTGGTTCACAAGCCACCCATCATCGTGCTGGATGAGCCCACGGCGGGCGTGGACGTAGAGCTGCGCCAGACGCTGTGGCACTTCATCGCCAAGCTCAACAAGCAGGGCCACACGGTGCTGCTGACCACGCACTATCTGGAAGAGGCCGAGGCTTTGTGCAGCCGCGTGGCCATGCTCAAGCACGGTGAGATCATCAAGCTCTCGACTATGAGTGACCTGCTCAAGTCGGCTTCCAGCAATGTGCTGCAGTTCAAGACTGATAGCGCATTGCCCAATCCCCTGGCCAATCGCGCCCGGATTACGGGCCGAATTGTGCAGATTCCCGCAGCTAATGCGGGCGATGTGGAGCAACTGCTGGCCGCGCTGCGCGAAGGTGGCGTGACGCCAGAAGATGTGGAAATCCGCCGCGCGGATCTGGAAGACGTGTTCATCCATGTCATGAACGAAGAAGGCCAGCAGGGCGGAGGTGTGGCATGAACGGCTGGCAGACCCTGCTCAAGAAGGAAGTGCTGCGCTTCTGGAAGGTGAGCTTTCAGACCATTGCCGCGCCCGTGCTCACGGCCGTGTTGTATCTGCTGGTGTTTGGCCATGTGCTTGAAGGCCGGGTCAAGGTTTACGACAGCATCCCCTACACGGCATTTCTGATTCCCGGTCTGGTGATGATGAGCATGCTGCAAAACGCGTTTGCCAACAGCTCCTCCAGTCTGGTGCAGAGCAAGATCATGGGCAATATGATTTTTGTGCTGCTCACACCGCTGTCGCATTGGGCCTGGTTCAGTGCCTATGTGGGTGCAGCGGTCTTGCGCGGTCTGCTGGTGGGCGCTGGTGTGTTTATCGTCACACTGTTCTTTGCCATTCCCGACTTTGCCGCGCCATTGTGGATTCTGGTTTTTGGTTTCCTGGGCTGTGCGCTGATGGGAACGCTGGGTCTGATTGCAGGCCTGTGGGCCGAGAAATTTGACCAGATGGCAGCCTTCCAGAACTTTTTGATCATGCCGCTGACCTTTCTGTCAGGCGTGTTCTATTCCGTTCACTCACTGCCGGGCTTCTGGCAAACCGTCAGCCATGCCAACCCGTTCTTCTACATGATTGACGGCTTTCGCTATGGCTTTTTCGGGCAGAGCGATGTTTCGCCCTGGATCAGTGTCGCCATCGTAGGTGCAGCCTGGGTGGCGGTGAGCGCGCTGGCGGTGCATCTGCTGCGCATTGGCTACAAGATTCGTAACTAATTTTTGGATTGATGCGAGGCTCGCATGCGAGACAATTACCGGTTTCGCCGGCCTTGCGCTGAGAGGCTTTACCCATGACTGCAGACCAACTCAAAGACCTGATCACCGCCGGCCTGCCCTGCGAGCACATCACGCTGGAAGGCGATGGCCGACATTGGTTTGCCACCATTGTCTCGGCACAGTTTGAAGGCCAGCGTCTGTTGGGCCGCCAGCGTCTGGTGTATGCCACGCTGGGTAACCGCATGGCGACCGATGAGGTGCATGCACTGTCCATGAAGACCTATACGCCTGCTGAATGGGCGGCGACTCAGGCCTGACTGCGAAAATCAAAATCGATAGCTGCAAGCCGTTTCTTCATAACGGCTTGAGGCGTTTTTTATACATAAAACCTCAAGGCTTGAAGCCATGGACAAACTCAAGATCCACGGTGGTCGTCCCCTCAAGGGCGAAGTGATGATTTCCGGCGCCAAAAACGCCGCGTTGCCTGAGATGTGCGCCGCACTGCTCACCGCCGAGCCAGTGCACCTGCACAATGTGCCGCGCCTGCATGATGTGGCCACCATGCGCAAGCTGCTGGGCAATATGGGTGTGCAGACCGAAACCCATGGTGAGCGCGGCGGCATGAGCTTTGTCTCTCCTGACAGCCTGAACCCTGAAGCGCCTTACGAGCTGGTCAAGACCATGCGTGCCTCGGTGCTGGCCCTGGGTCCGTTGCTGGCACGCTTTGGCCAGGCCAAGGTGTCGCTGCCTGGCGGTTGTGCGATTGGCTCGCGCCCTGTGGATCAGCACATCAAGGGCCTGCAGGCCATGGGTGCCGTCATCACCGTGGAAAACGGCTACATGAACGCCAGCCTGCCAGAGGGCTGGACCAAGCTCAAGGGTGCACGTATCACCACCGACATGGTGACCGTGACCGGCACCGAGAACTTCCTCATGGCTGCGGCCTTGGCCGACGGTGAGACCGTGCTGGAAAACGCGGCCATGGAGCCCGAGATCACCGATCTGGCCGAAATGCTGATCAAGATGGGTGCCCGCATCACAGGTCATGGCACCAGCCGCATCGTGATTGAGGGTGTGGACAAGCTGCATGGCTGTGAGCATCAGGTGGTGGCCGACCGTATCGAGGCCGGTACTTTCCTGTGTGCCGTGGCGGCCACGGGCGGCGAGGCAGTGCTGCATCATGCGCGGGCCGAGCATTTGGGTGCAGTCATCGACAAGCTCAAGGACGCGGGTGTGAACGTGGAGTGCGTGGAGGGCGGCCTGAAGGTCAGCTCGAACGGCAAGCTCAAGGCTCAAGGCTTTCGCACGACGGAGTACCCCGGCTTTCCCACCGACATGCAGGCCCAGTTCATGGCCCTGAATCTGGTGGCCGAAGGAACCAGCGTGGTGACGGAGACCATTTTTGAAAACCGCTTCATGCACGTCAACGAGATGATGCGTCTGGGCGCAGTCATCACCACCGATGGTCGCGTGGCGACCATCGAGGGTGGCAAGCGTCTGTCGGGGGCCACCGTGATGGCGACCGATTTGCGTGCATCCGCCAGTCTGGTGATTGCCGGTCTGGTGGCCGAGGGTGAGACCATTGTCGATCGCATCTACCACCTCGATCGTGGCTACGACCGCATGGAAGACAAGCTGCGCGCCCTGGGCGCCGATATCGAGAGAATTTCCGCATGAGCACCGCAACGCCTGTGACTATTGCCCTGTCCAAGGGCCGTATTTTTGAAGAAACCGTGCCTCTGCTGGCCGCTGCCGGCATTGAAGTCACGGAAGATGTGGACAAGTCGCGCAAGCTGATTTTTGACACCAACCAGCCCAATGTGCGCGTGGTGCTGGTACGCGCTTCCGACGTGCCTGTCTACGTGCAGTACGGCGGTGCGGACCTGGGGGTCTCGGGTCTGGACTCGCTGATCGAGCATGGTGGTCAGGGCTTATACCAGCCGCTGGACCTGCAGATTGCCAAGTGCCGCGTGAGCGTGGCTGTGCGCAACGGCTTTGACTATGCGCATGCGGTCAAGCAAGGCGCGCGTCTGCGCATCGCGACCAAATACCCCGAGATTGCCCGCAACTTCTTTGCCAAGAAGGGCGTGCACGTGGACATGGTCAAGCTCTATGGCTCCATGGAGCTGGCACCGCTGACCGGCATGGCCGATGCCATCGTCGATCTGGTCTCCACCGGCAACACCCTCAAGGCCAATGATCTGGTCGAGGTTGAGCCCATCATGGACATCAGCTCGCGTCTGGTGGTCAACCAGGCCTCGCTGAAACTCAAGCAGGCACCGCTGCGTCACATCATTGATGCGTTTTCGCAAGCTGTCGCCGCCAAAAATAACTGACCTTCCCTACTGGTAAATACTATGGAATTCGTAGCTGCTCCCGCCCGTCTATCAACCGCTGATGCCCAGTTTGAGCATGATTTTGCTGAACGCCTGCATTGGTCGGCAGACACGGATGCAGCCATCGAGCAGCGCGTGGCCGACATCCTGGCCGATGTGCAAAAGCGCGGCGATGCCGCCGTACTGGAGTACACCGCCCGCTTTGACGGCCTGAGCGCTGATTCCATGGCTGCATTGGAGCTGACCCAGGCCGAGCTGAGGGCTGCTTTCGACAGCCTGCCCTTAGCCGAGCGCGAAGCGCTGGAATCTGCTGCGCGCCGCGTGCGCAGCTATCACGAAGCGCAGAAGAAAGCCAACGGCGAAAGCTGGAGCTACCGCGACGAAGATGGCACGCTGCTGGGCCAGAAGGTCACGCCGCTGGACCGCGTGGGCATCTATGTGCCCGGTGGCAAGGCGGCCTATCCATCGAGCGTGCTGATGAATGCCATCCCTGCCCATGTGGCCGGTGTGCAGGACATCATCATGGTCGTGCCCACGCCCCAAGGCGCCAAGAACCCGCTGGTGCTGGCTGCTGCCTATGTGGCGGGCGTGCACCGTGCCTTCACCATTGGTGGTGCGCAGGCCGTGGCTGCGCTGGCCTACGGCACAGCCACCATTCCCAAGGTGGACAAGATCACCGGCCCCGGTAACGCCTATGTGGCCAGCGCCAAAAAGCGCGTTTTCGGCATGGTGGGCATCGACATGATTGCTGGCCCTTCGGAAATTCTGGTGCTGGCCGATGGCACGACGCCGCCCGAGTGGGTGGCCATGGATTTGTTCAGCCAAGCCGAGCACGATGAGCTGGCCCAATCCATCCTGCTGTGCCCCGATGCGGCGTATATCGACGCCGTGCAGCGCGAAATCGACCGCCTGCTGCCAGAGATGCCACGCAAGGCCATCATCGCCAAGAGCCTCAATGACCGCGGTGCGCTGATTCTGACTCGTGACATGGAAGAAGCCTGCGCCATCAGCAACCGCATTGCGCCCGAGCACCTGGAAGTCTCCAGCCGCGATCCGCACAAGTGGGAGCCGCTGCTCAAGCACGCCGGCGCCATCTTCCTGGGCGCGTACACCTCCGAATCGCTGGGCGACTACTGTGCAGGCCCCAACCACGTGCTGCCCACCAGCGGCACGGCGCGTTTTTCCTCGCCTCTGGGTGTGTATGACTTCCAGAAGCGCAGCTCCATCATCGAAGTCAGCGAAGCTGGCGCGCAGATTCTGGGCAAGACCGCTGCGGTGCTGGCCTATGGTGAAGGCTTGCAGGGCCACGCCCGTGCTGCTGAAATGCGCTTGAAGTAAAGCTTCTCCGCACTTCCGCCAAGCCGCGCCATTGAGCGCGGCTTTTTTACGCCCCTACTGGGGTTGGTAATTGATTTCAAAATGTTATAAGGCTCGTGATTTGAAGGCTGAGTGGAGATACTGCCAAGTTTTATGAACCAGCGAGGCGCCAAAAAATGAAAGCAAACCAAGACATAAAAAGCATCAGTGGGTGGCGCTGGCTGGCAGCTTGGCTAATGGGGCTGTTGCTGGCGACCAGTCTGGTTGCCTGTGGTTCTGTGGCTCCCTCGCAGTCTGAGCTAGCTCAGGCCGAGGCTGCGCCTATTCCTGAGATTGTTGCGCCTGCGGCTGGTGACGGAAAAAGGAGGTCGATTCATGAGCAGCTACGCATCAGCCGCCCGATGCTGGCCAAGGAGCGCTCTACCTTGGGAACCCAGTGGGGAGAGGGGCGAGAGTCTGTGAGCAAGCCGGTGACAGCCTGGCGCGTGACCCCGAATCAGCCGCGTGATGTGCGTGAGCTGCACTACTCGGATGAAGACAGCATTCGCAGCTCGCTGGGGGAGCACTCACAGCGACAAAAAAACATGCTGCTGGCCGATGGCGATGTGGAGCTGTATGTGCTCAATTACAGCGGGAGTGAGTTCCCTATTTACGCTTTTCGCAACCACAGCTTTCATCTGGCCGGCAGCAATGGGGAGCGCTATGAACTGCTGTATGTCAATCGCAGCCAGCGAATCTATGAAGTCGTGGCGAGCGTGGACGGCCTGGATGTCATCAGCGGGCAGGTCGGCAGCGTGAAAAACCGCGGCTATCTGCTGCACCCCGGCAAGAATCTGGTGATTGAGGGCTTTCGAAAAAGTCTGCAAGAAGTGGCGGCATTTCGTTTCACGAATAAGCGCAAAGGTCGTGCCTATGCCAATAACACGCCTGCAGGCGATGCCCGCAATGTGGGCGTGATTGGCACGGCATTGTTCGAGGTGAGCCTGGGTGAGAAGGCGGGGAAAGAGTCGGAGTGGATGAGAAAAAACAACCCCAAGGCATTTCCTGCGGATGGCGCAGCGTTTGCCCCGCCTCCGCAATACGGTCGCTAAGAGTTGTTCCAAGAGTGGTTCTTCGAACCGCTTTTAATTGTGCATCTGTCGCAGGTACTGGGATTTCTGGGCTGTCATTTCCAGCAGGCAGAAGCTTCGATTGGCCTCGCCGCCTGGGGCCGTCGGTGCGACGTATTCAAAGTCGCAGCGCTCTTTGCGGTACTGCAGCCATGCTCTTTGCGCTTTTTTGAGAGTTTCGCGCTGCTCTATGTTCAGGGCTTGCTGCAGCTTCTTGTAGTTGGCGTTCAAGTCTGCATCGACCCTCTTGAGCTCTTGCTCCGCGCAAGCCATCCATTGCGAGTTTTTCATGGCGCCCAGGTCGACCGCCTCCATGCAGTCCTCGTATTGCTTGGAGTACTGCGGTTGCTCGTTGGCATGGGCCGGGCCAAACCATAGCGATGCAAGAGTGAGGCAAAGCGCGGAGCTCAGTGTTTTGAGGTGCATTGAAGGTATGTCTCGTATAAGGGTGAGTCGATGGGTTTGAGCATCCTAGCGGCTGCACAACACATTTCATCCATGAGTGGCTCTGCATAAGATGACACGAATTTAGTGCAACACGAATTTCGTGTAATATTCATGGCATGAAAAACGTCACCATCACCGTCGAAGACAGCGTGCTTGACTGGGCCCGTATCGAAGCGGCGCGGCGCGGCAGCAGTGTCTCGCGCATGCTGGGTGACTTCATGGCCGAGCTGATGCAGCGTGAAGACGCTTATGAGCGTGCCTACCTGGCCTGGCGCACGGACGAACGCAGCTGGCAGGCACAGCCGAAAGAAGCTACGAAGTCTGTAGCGCGTAGCGCAAGTCCTCAAAGGGCTGCACTGCAAAAAGACTTGAATTCTGGAGCCGGGGCATGAGTGCCATGACCACCGTGTTTGTCGATACCTCGGTGCTGATCGCCGCAGAGAATGCCGCCGGCGGTGAGCTGTATGCCGCCACGCTGGCCTGGCTGGACTTGCTGTGGCGCAGTCGCACGGGGCGCACCAGCAATCAGGCGCTGGTCGAGTTCTATGACCAAGCGACCACCGCTGCTACCCCTTTGCCCCAAGGCGATGCCCGTGCCGCCATTCGCCGCTACCAGACCTGGGCGCCGTGGAAGACCGACGCCGCCACGCTGGAGACAGCCTGGGCCGTGCAGGCCCGCCATGCGCTGGACTTTGGCGACTGCCTGGCCGTGGCCTGCGCCCAGCACAGCGGCTGCAACCATATGCTGAGCCTGCACCTGCCCCATGGGGCGGAGTTTGGCGGCGTGACCATCGTCCACCCGCTGCAGCAAGCCGCCCCCGAAAATCTTGAGGCTTGAGCGCCTGAAT
The DNA here is from genome assembly GCF_057369555.1 of Comamonas sp. FUJ_7. NCBI lineage: Bacteria > Pseudomonadati > Pseudomonadota > Betaproteobacteria > Burkholderiales > Comamonadaceae > Comamonas > Comamonas sp. FUJ_7. The sequence continues at coordinate 127,634 of NZ_JBXXZI010000004.1, read as the reverse complement.
TGCAGCGATCCGTATCGACTGCATTGGCCAACGCAAGCCCTGTGTGAAAGAGTGAACCCATGACTGCTCAAGACATCCAGACCAAAGCCCTGCAACGCATTCGCGCCGATGTGCGCGCCATGCAGGGCTACCATGTGCAGCCCGCCCAAGGCCTGCTCAAGATGGACACGATGGAGAACCCCTACCGTCTGCCGCTGGAGCTGCAGAAAAAGCTGGGTGAACATCTGGGCAGCCTGGAGATTAACCGCTATCCCGGCGAGCGCCAGGAAGTGCTCAAGAAAATGCTGGCAGACTACGCGGGCGCGCCCGCAGGCACCTCGGTGCTGCTGGGCAATGGCTCGGACGAAGTCATCACATTGCTTGCGCTGGCCACGGCCCAGCCCGATACCGCAGGCCGCGCCAAGATGCTGGCACCCATGCCCGGTTTTGTGATGTACCCGCTGTCGGCCAAGCTGCAGGGGCTGGACTTTGTGGGCGTCGATCTGACGGCCGACTTCGATCTGGACCTGCCCGCCATGCTGGCCGCGATTGCCGAGCATCAGCCCGCCATCACCTATATCGCCTATCCCAACAACCCCACGGCCACGCTGTGGGCCGAAGACAAGGTGCAGGCCGTGATCGACGCCGTGGCCCAGATCGGCGGACTGGTGGTGATGGATGAGGCCTACCAGCCCTTTGCCAGCCGCAGCTGGATCACACGTATGAAGGCCGACCCTGCGCGCAACCAGCATGTGCTGTTGATGCGCACGCTCTCCAAGTTCGGCTTGGCTGGCGCGCGCCTCGGTTATCTGATCGGCCCTTCGGCCATCGTCAATGAGCTGGACAAGGTGCGCCCGCCCTACAACATCAGCGTGCTCAACTGCGAGACGGCGATTTTTGCGCTGGAGCATGAAGCGCTGTATGCCGAGCAGGCCGCCGCCATCCGCTCCGAGCGCCAACCGCTGATCGATGCCTTGGTTGCGCTCGATGGCGTGGAAAAGGTCTGGCCCTCCGAAGCCAATATGGTGTTGTTGCGTGTGCGCGATGCCGGCAAGGCCCAGATCGAGATGAAACAACGCGGCGTGCTGGTCAAGAACGTATCGGCCATGCACCCGCTGCTGAGTAACTGCCTGCGCCTGACCGTAGGTACCCGCGAAGAAAACGCCCAGATGCTGGCGGCCCTCAAGGAGTCTTTATGAACAATTTGGTGACCACCCCTGCAGCCCCGCTGCTGCGTACTGCCGAAGTCACACGCAACACGGCCGAAACCCGCGTGGCCGTGCGCATCAACCTCGATGGCACGGGCAAGGCCAGCCTCAATTCCGGCATCGGCTTTCTCGACCACATGCTGGACCAGATTGCCCGCCACGGCCTGATCGACATGGACATTGAATGTGCGGGCGACTTGCACATCGATGGCCACCACACAGTGGAAGACATCGGCATCACGCTGGGTCAGGCCTTTGCCAAGGCCATTGGCGACAAGAAGGGCATTCGTCGCTACGGCCACGCCTATGTGCCACTGGATGAAGCGCTCTCCCGCGTGGTCATCGACTTCTCGGGTCGCCCCAGCCTGCACATGGATGTGAAATTCACCGCCGGCAGCATCGGCCAGCTCGACACACAGCTGGTGTATGAGTTCTTCCAAGGCTTTGTGAACCACGCCGGTGTCACGCTGCACATCGACAATCTCAAGGGCTTCAACGCCCACCATCAGTGCGAAACCATCTTCAAGGCCTTTGCCCGCGCCGTGCGCTTTGCGCTGGAGCAGGACGAGCGCATGGCGGGTGTGATTCCCTCGACCAAGGGCGCTCTTTAATCAAGAGCTGCTAATGCACATCAGCATTGAATTTCAATGAGATTCAATGCTGAAACGCAATCTCAACAAGCGGTAGATGCTATGAGTTTGAAGAACAACACCGTGGCCGTGGTCGATTACGGCATGGGCAATTTGCGCTCGGTCTCGCAGGCCGTACGCACGGCTGCGGCCGACACCGGCTGGGATGTGGTGGTCACCGCCGACCCTGAAGTCGTGCTGGCCGCCAACCGCATCGTGCTGCCCGGACAGGGCGCCATGCCCGACTGTATGCGCGAGCTGCGTGAATCGGGCCTGCAGGAAGCCGTGCTGCATGCCGCCGCCAACAAGCCGCTGTTTGGCGTGTGCGTGGGCATGCAGATGCTGCTGGACCACAGCGACGAAGGTGATGTTCCGGGCCTGGGGCTGATCCCCGGTGATGTGCGCAAGTTCGATCTGGCGGGCAAGACACAGGCCGATGGCAGCCGGTTCAAGGTGCCGCAAATGGGCTGGAACCAGGTGCACCAGACTTTGCATGGCGGCAAGCCCCATGCGTTGTGGGCAGGCATTGCCGACGGCAGCTTCTACTACTTTGTGCACAGCTTTTATGCGCTGGTGCAACAAAGCGCACATTGCGCAGCCGAGGCCGACTATGGCGGCCGCTTTGCATGCGCGGTTGCACGCGATAATATTTTTGCGACCCAGTTTCACCCCGAGAAAAGCTCGGATCAGGGACTGGCGCTGTTTCGCAACTTCCTCGGCTGGAAGCCCTAGAAGCACGCTGCGAATCGGCTCTTGCGATCTCGGTTCGCCGTATATTTCCTTTTTTCAACCGGCCACCTTTGACGGCCCAACTTGCTAGCAGATCACCATCATGTTGCTCATCCCCGCTATCGACCTCAAGGACGGCCACTGCGTTCGCCTGATTCAAGGTGATATGGACCAGTCCACCACCTTTGGTGAGGACCCCGCTGCCATGGCCGCTAAGTGGCTGGATGCAGGCGCCCGTCGCCTGCACTTGGTAGACCTGAACGGCGCCTTTGCGGGCCAGCCCAAGAACCTGTCGGCCATCAAGAGCATCCTCAAGGAAGTCAATGGCGAGATTCCCGTGCAGCTGGGCGGCGGCATCCGTGATCTGGACACCATCGAGCGCTACATTGATCTGGGCATTGAGTACCTGATCATCGGCACCGCTGCCGTCAAGAACCCCGGCTTCTTGCAGGATGCCTGCAGCGCCTTCCCCGGCCACATCATCGTGGGTCTGGACGCCAAGGACGGCAAGGTTGCCATCGACGGCTGGAGCAAGCTCACCGGTCAGGACGTGATCGAGACCGCCAAGCGCTTCGAGGGCTGGGGTGTGGAATCCATCATCTATACGGATATCGGCCGTGACGGCATGCTGACCGGCATCAACATCGACGCCACCGTCAAGCTGGCGCAGTCGCTGAAGATTCCTGTCATTGCCTCCGGCGGTTTGGCCGGCATGGCCGACATTGAAGCGCTGTGCAAGGTGCAGGACGAAGGCGTGGAGGGCGTGATCTGCGGTCGTGCCATCTATACCGGCGATCTGGACTTTGCCGACGGCCAGGAACGCGCCGACGAGCTCACGGGTGAGTGAGATGGTTTTTCAGGCCCAGGCCATTGATTGGCAAGGGCTACCTGCTATCGCTTTGAGATTGAATCAGGGTGATAGCTGTCTCATCAGTCTGCAAGGCGCACAGGTGCTGTCCTGGATCAGCCAAGATCAGGAGCGCCTGTTCCTCAGCCCGTTGGCCGCCCACGATGGCAAGACTGCGATTCGCGGCGGCATTCCGGTCTGTTTTCCCCAGTTCAATCAGCGCGGCCCTTTGGTCAAGCACGGCTTTGCGCGCCTGATGACTTGGACGGCCGATGATGCGCAGGCACTGGGTCATGACGGCGTGCAGCTGAAGTTGCGGCTGAAAGACACCGAGGCCACGCATTCCGTCTGGCCGCACGAGTTTGAAGCGGTGCTGACCGTGCAGCTCACGCCAGCTCAGCTGCAGGTAGAGCTGGCCGTGAACAACCTTGGCGATAAAGACCTGCCCTTCACCGCAGCACTGCACAGCTATCTGCGTGTACCTGACGTGGAGCAAGCGGCTTTGCAAGGCCTGCAGGATTTGACGTACTGGGATGCGGTGGCCGACACCCACCCCCGGCAGCAAGGCACGGTTCGCTTTGGGGTGGAGACCGACCGTGTCTATCCAAGGGCGCAGGAGGCCTTGCAGCTACAGGCAGACGATCGGCCCTGGCTGGAGATTGCTCAGGATGCTGCATGGAGTGAGACCGTGGTCTGGAACCCAGGCCCCGAGCTGTGCGCCACTCTTCAAGATATGGCTGCTGACAGCTGGCAGCAAATGCTGTGTGTAGAGGCCGCGGCCATTGATGCGGCTGTCACCGTAGCTCCGGCCCAGTGCTGGAAGGCTGCACAAACTCTGCGCAGTTATTGAATTCAGGCTGCTAAAGCCGAATGCAAACAGGCCCCTTCAATCTTGGATTGCGGGGCCTGTTTGCATTCTTGCGCTCTTGTTTGCTTATTGCAGCATAAAGGTCCGGTACTCCAGCCTGTCCATGGATCGCGTGAGATAGACCAGAGCTACGCACAGTGTCACTAGCATGGCCAGTGTGAAGCCGTAGCCGTAGAACGCAGCGCCAAGGGCCAGCGAGATCGAGGTGAAGGCAATATTGAGCACCAGCATCAAGGTGCACAGCATCAGGATGATGCGGCGCTCATTGAGGTAGAAGAAGATGTTGAGAACGGCCATGACGCCAACCTGCAGACCGGTGCCCACGACCTGTACGTGCAGCAGTGGCAGGTAAAGCTGAGAAATACCCAGCAGCTCCAGCAGGCTGGGGCCTGCGACAAAGGTGACCAGAATGGCAATGGTCTGGATCTTGGCGATCTCGCTCAGTCCGGTCTGTATGGAATAGACCATCTCATGGCGCATGGTTTCTATGTATTCCAGCGAACCGCCGCCGCGCACCGCGTTGAAGAACTTGTCGTAGTACTCGACGAAGTCGGTTTCAATGCGTACCAGAAAAACCGCCATTCCGGGAATGATGGACAAGTACGAGAGAAAGACCGGAATGTCGTAAATCAGCGAAGCGCGAAGACCGCCAATGATGGCCTGAGAGGTAGGCAGAAAGAACCAGAAGATGATCTTGTCAATCCAGATCCCCAGGTTGTAGAGAAAGCCTATACCCAGCAGCGATGTAAAAATCATCGAACGCTTGGTGAAGTCAAAGGCAATCCAGCGCCTCTCTATGGGAAAGCGCTTGAGGATGAGCACCCACATGCCCGCTACAAGCAGGGCATGGCCGCAGATGAAGCTCAGCAGCAGGCCTTCCAGACCCCAGTGACGCAGGGGCAGAGACAGAGCCACGATCAGGATGTAGCTGATGGCGAACAGGGCGGTGATGGCTTTGTACTGTTTGAGCCCGGATAGCAAAACCGCCATGGTCCAGACCATGCACATCAGGGTGAAGCCCGCCAGCATCAAGATGCGATAGGTTGCGCTTTGATTTGGCAGAAGGGTGAACAGGGCAACGAGCCCGGTAGCGACGGCCAGTGAGGCAATGATCAGCAGCAGGCCGTGGAGATTGGGAAGGACCGAGGAGTCCTGCTTGAGAAACAGCCGGTCCGAGATAAAGCGTGTGAACGCCAGCTGGGCGGCTCCTGTCAGGATCAGACTGAAGGCCACCAGATAGGTGACCGAGGTCTGAAATTGCGTGACCAGCAGCGGTGGAGCGACAACGCCCACGCTGAAGACTCCGACCAGCAAGATGCCGATGATGGAAAAAACCCAGGGGCCTGAACCGATGACACCGGCATAGGTATAGGCTTGGAAAATGCTGGTCAGCGTGTTTTTGCGCAACATGTGGCGCAGTTCAAATCCAATGCCCGCCATTAGTGGGCCTCCTGGGAGTTTTCAAGGGCGCTGTCGTAGATCTGTTGATAGCGCTCAAACAGCAAAGTGTCGGTGTAGTAGCGCTCGACACGGGCAATACCCGCCGCACTGGCTTCCTGCCATTTCTCAGGGTTGGTCAGCAACTCTAAAGAGGCATCGGCCAAGGCTTCGGGGTTGGCGATGCTCACGATGCGGCCACAGCTTCCGAGCAACTGGTCTTCATCATCCAGACCATGGATCAGCTGGCTGCATGAGCCCACATCGGTGCTGATGACAGGCACGCCTGCTGCCTGCGACTCCAGAATGACCAGAGGCAAGGCTTCGCTCACGGAGGACAGCACGACAAGACCCACCAGAGGCATCAGGTCTTCAATGCGCTGCATGCCTAAAAACTTGACGTGATTTTGCAGGTTCAGGCTTGAGACCAGACTTTTGCACTCCTGCACGTAGTCGGGATCTTCTTCCACAGGGCCGGCAATCCATGCCTGGGCCTGGGGGAGCTTGTTGACGATGCGTCGCATGGAGCGAATAAAGGTCTTGATGTCTTTGATGGGGACAACCCGCCCAATCAGGCACAGTACCGGGGGCGTACTGTCGGGGCGAATGCTGCGCAAAGGAGTGAAGCGCTCGACCCGTATGCCATTGGGCACATTGAGCGTGCGCTCGGGTGGCGCTCCATCATTGATCTGGCGCAGCCGGTTGGCCTCATACAGCGCAATGATGGGATTGGCTGCTTCGTAGCAAAAGCGTCCCATCCACTCAAAGAAGCGGATCCACATTTGCCGGAAGAAGGAGACTTCCATGGGGTCGCGCTGGAAGAAGTTGCGGTTGTCCCGGATCCAGGTGCTTTTGAGCAGGTCAATCTGGCGCTCTTTGGTGTAGATGCCATGCTCGGACAGAATGAGCGGCAACTGGCGCCGGTGGTGTAGCAAGCCGCCCAGAAAGCCTGCGTAGCCCGTGGAGACGGTGTGCAGCACGCGCACGGGGATCAGCGTTTCGGCTATCTCGGCCAGCAGCCACAAGGGCTTGAACATGATGCGCACTGTCCAGAAGAAGTCCACAAAGGAGGGGTCGCTGCAGTAGCGTACATAGCTCTCGCGCAGCAACTGCCAGGCCTCTTCGCTGTGCAGGAAGTCACCCAGGGGAATGCCGCCGCCGGGGCGCAGCTCCATCGCAATGGTCTGAATTTCCTCAAGAATGGCCTGTCGGGAAGCGGCCTTTCCGTCATCCTGCTCAAGAAGCAGCAAAAGCCTTCTGATGTGCTCGAAACTCTGCGGACTGCCGCGGACATGCTCAGGCTTGTCCTTTTCGTCGAGATCATCGTAGAGAAAGTGCTCCTGAAAATGCACGACGTTGGCAGGCAAGGTGTAGCGAAACTCTCCATAGTCTTCGCGCTTGCTGCCCAGGAAGACGATGGCAAATTTGTACTGCGGATAGGCATTCAGAATTTGCTGCACCCAGCTGGAGACACCACCGCTGACATAGGGGTAGGTCCCTTCGAGCAGCAAGGCAATATCTGCCTGAGGGGCTTTGGGGGGCGAGGCGCTCATGCAGCACTCCAGTACTTGATGTTGGCCAGCAGTCTGGGAGGGGCTTGAGCCGGATCCAGTGTCTGCATCAATGCCTGGGCCTGTGAGAAGTGACGCTGCAGAAAGTGAATCTCTGCGAGGTAAGGGGTGACGCGAGCAGCAGGCAAGCCCATGGTCAGAGCGTCTTCATAGGCATTTTGGGCTTGCTTATATTCATGGCGCAGCTGCATCAGCCTTCCCTTGCGCAAAGTCAACAATGCATTGCTTGGCTGCACGGCAAGAACACTCTCGCAGTAATGCAGGGACTGTGCGATGGCGTGATCTTTGACATCACTTTGTGTGACGCCCTGATAGATCATCTCCCAGTACAGGTCTGACAGCGTCCAGCAGGCTTGGATGCCTTGCGGTCCCAGGACATCGGAGCCCTCCGTCTCCTGTGCCTTCTCAAGCTTTTGCTGTGCTTCATGGATGGCCTGGCTGATCTGCTGCTCCTTGGTGTCCAGCATGCTGTAGGCCAGAAGACGCAGGTCGTCGTTGGAATCACTCAGTGCATTGCGCAGCAGGGGGGAGGCCAGCTTTCCTGAGACGCTCCCGAGCGCAACCATGGCGCGCATACGAGCCGCAATCGGAACGCTCTGGTTGCTCAGGAAGGTGCCCAGTCCTGGAGGGCGTCGCTTGTGACTGCTCGCCTGGGACTGGTCAAACTCCGGAAGGCTCACTGAAGGAAAGGGGTGCTGCAAAGAAGGGTTGCGATGGCGCAGCAATGCAAAAAATGCAATGAAGCACCCAATCGGGCCAGCGATCGGCACTGCAAATGACACCACCGCAGTCAAAGCGACCAGGGCGGAGCGCTGATCGCGCAAATAAGGCAGGCCATGGATCAATGGATAGAGACTGAGGCCGAACAGCACGGATGCCATTGCATGGATGATAAAAAAGGCCAGCAAGGCGCTGTTCGCATCGGCTCTAAGCAAATGAGGCAGTGTCCATGCGCATACCTCTACCAAGGTCGCGACCAGGGCAAGGGTAAGGTTAAGCATGGACGAACCCAACAATCTGATCCAAAACGGCCATGGTCTTGCCTTTTTGAATCGGGATGGTGTGAGCGCGAATGCCAGCATCGTCCAGGGAGTCGATGCCGCGCTGCTTGAGGTGGTCTGCGAGGCGATTCATGAAGCCTTCACTGGCTGCATGCGAGCTCAATGGCATCAGAATGGCGAGTACTGTTTTTTCCGCTCCGCTGAGCAGCCATGACTGGTCCAGATTGCGCTCCATTTGCATGATCAGCTGGGGTGTTTCGGCAGCGACAGCGGAGGCGGAGAACTCCAGTACCAAGGCCGTGCTGGAAAGCTGGCTGGTGCAGATCACATGCTCCATACGCTGGAGTTCCGAGGCAAATTGCGCAGGACATTCCGGGTGTGCCTGCAGCAGTGGCCGAGCCAGATCATTGGCTGCGACGCTATCCGTGTAATAGCCGAGCAAAAGATTGATGGTCTGCAGCGTCTCTTCCTGTAAGGCAAAGAAAGGCATTTCCTCAACAACGAGCAGTCCGTAAACCTTTCCCGATAGATCCTGCATGGGCGCCGCAAGAATGTAGCGAGTCTGGTGGCTGTTTTGCAGGCTGTGCGAGATGTGACACATTGAGCCCGTCTCAAGCGCCTGCTTGATCAGTGGGTCATTCATGTCCAGAGCAGATGCTCCTCCGATCTGGGCAACAGGTGTTTTTTCCAACGAGTCCTCTTGGAGGCGCACGATGCTTGCGGTATTGATCTGGCAAAGCTGTGACAGAAGGCTAAGCAGAGTCAGCACATCGTTGGAGCTGCCGCTGAGGTCGCGCAGTTTCAGCAGGGCATCCCGCATGGAAATAGGCTGGGCAATCAACTGCTGCTCCAGCTGTTCATGAGACAGGCGCAGCAGGTAGTGACGACGCACCAGCTGCTCAAGACGCAGGTCTTGATACTGTTGTGCAGTGCGTGCCTTGCGCAAATGGTGGCGCCAGGTACTGGAGACTTCGCCGACGATCATGACCATGATCAGCCCACCCAGAAAGTACTGCTGGGGAAAATGGCTTAAATCCTGTCGATTCAGCCCTAGCCACCCAAGCAGGAACACACCGGAGGCACAGAGGCCGGCAATAGGACCGTAGCGCAGGGCGATGATCATGGGGGCTAGCCAGACCCACGGAAATTCAGCCTCGATCCATAAAGGATTTTCGGGGCTAACCAGATAGCTGATGAGTAGTGCTAGACCCGGAAGCAGAGCCGTCTCGAGAATGACGATCCAAGGCTTGATGTTCGTCACCATTAATTTCCCAAGTGGTGAGCCTTTGAGATCGTCAGAAGGGTGGCTGTTCTGGGCGGTGCTGGCCGGGCTGAGCACAGCGGGTGTTTCTTGAGAGGGCATAGGCTTGCAGTCTGGGGTGCTCAGTGCGTAGCGGGCCTTAGCGGGCGTTCGCAACGCCAGTGCCGAGCAGGCTGCGAATCAGCTTCTGACCGACTGCGGCAAGAGACTCTCGGCTCCAGCCGCTTTTGCCGCCCGTGGCGCTCCATATGGTTTTGCCTTCGCTGACATCGACGATTTCCAGGGTCACGCCGACAGCAGGCTCGCCGTCTACGCCGACTTTGTAGCGCCACTCATCCACCGTCCCTAGCAGTGCATAGTGCACGCCTTCCTCCCGGGCCCAGCTCAATGCTTCTTCGCGTCGCTTTCCGCTCTGGCTATCAAACAGGGCCTCCTGCTGTGCATCGCCGGTATAGCGCTTGACGGAGTTCACACCTCGGGTCTGGAGAATGGCTGTCGCAATGCTTTCGGCCCGGCTGCCAGCCATGGGTGTCTCCGTGTGGTTCTCGAAAGGCAGAACAGCCCAGGATGCGTTTTTGGCCAGGACGGGCGAGGGGGCTTGGTCGACAGTGGAGCAGGCCGCTAGAAGACTGAGCAATCCTGCCGCCAGGCCCGCATTCGTGAGGCGACGGATACGCGATGAAGAAGAGGTGTTGACGTTCATGGTGGTTCCTTGATGTCTCAATAGTGCAGACGATAGGTGAGCTGCAGCTCACGGCTGGTTCCTGTGTTGTTGAGGCCGGTTTTGGAGAGGTTGAAACCGACCATCCAGTGGTCGGGTCCAAGAAGGCTTCCGGAGAAGCCCATACGCGCTTCGTAGCCTGCGCCATTAAGGCTGTGGTGCGTCAAGGCCAGGCTGGCAAAAGGACGCCAGCGCCGCGTGTAGTCTTGTGCGTAGCGGGTATCCGTGGAGACCTGTACGCCCGAAAAGCGGAAATTGCCGGGCAGCAGGTAATCACTGCCTGCGCTGCTTCCCGCAGGCAGGTATCTGAAAATATCCAGCTGTTGCCCGCTTAATGAGGCCGGATCTGTGCGGCTGTAGCGGTGCCATGAGGTAAAGACTCCAAACTCCAGACTCGGTGTTTCGCTGCGGTAGCTATGCGTGTACTGCAGTGTGGCGTGCTGGCCGGAGCCTATGCGCGATCCTCCGGTTTGAACGGAGTAGCGCTCACCGGCCACTTCAAGACCCAATCGATCCTGGCGCGAGAACTGATAGGTGGCGCCCAGTGCGAGCCTGTCCTTCATGCCCCCCATGCGCATGGCGAGAGTGTCTTGCATGGAAAGCTCTTTGCCGATGGATGCATCCAGGGTCCATCGGTTGTCAAAAAGCAGGCTGTGGGACAGTTGCACAGGGTGGTAGGTGCCCAAGCTGCGCCTTTCCCCGAGCATCAGCTCGGTACTTCCCTTGGGAGACAAGCGGCGAAGACGCAGGCCTGCACCATGCTCGCTGGAAGGGCGGCTTACAAAGCTGAAATTGTTGATCGTGCGGCGAGTGTGGTCTGTCTCAAGCTCCAAAGCCCAGCGTGAGTTGATGGGGCGATGCCAGCGCAGCTTGTGCTCTGCCTCATCGATGCCGCTCAGCTGGCGCTGACTGAATCCATAGTCAGAAAAGTGACTCATGGCCAGCAACTGCTCTGTTAGAGCGGTGTGCAGGGTGTCGTCGTCGGGCTGATTGGAGAGGCCGTCAAAGCCGGCGGTCTGCGCCAGGCGCACATCGCCAGCCATGACCGCTGCCGTGAGGTAGTCGTGACGCGGTAGCCGGTCGCCGTAGCGGTCCAGTAACTGGCTAGCCTGTGCAGTGTCCTTTTCCGCGATGGCAATGGTGATCTGTGCCCACAAGGGCGCATTGCCTTTTTTGCCGCGACTACGGGCATATTGCTGCCAGAGATAACCGCGCTCAGCGGAGTACTCACCTTTGTCCTGTAGCCAGGCCAGAGCCAGCTCTTTGGCTTCGGGAGAGTATTCATTGCGGCCAGACGTCTGGAGGTCCTGACGCATCAGCTCGCGCATGAGCGCCATTTCGTCATCTCCATAGGCGCGGTTGAGCGTCAGGCGAATACGTGCCTGCCTTTGTACCTTGTCCAGCGCTTGCGGCGTCAGCCATTCCTGTGCCGAGCGTTTGCCCTTGGGCTCTTTGGCTTGTTGCTTCAGCCAGAGCTCTCGGCGCAGGCGCCAAGCCAGATCCGCTTGCTGGTTTTGCTCCAGAGCGTCGGCATAGCTCATCATCCAGAGAAAGTCTTCTTGCTTGCGTTGTAGCTGCGGCTGCAGATAGCGTTGCAATGCCACAGCCGGGCGAGACAGGTTTTGATTGGCTGCGGATAGGGCGTCATGCATTTCCAGGTCTTGCGCCCAGTTGCTCTCCACGCGTGCGAGAAGGTTGGAAAGGGCCAGTGAATCTTGTGAATCAATCAAAAGCCAGAGCAGTGACTGCCTCAACTGAAGCGACTCCGGTGTCAAGGCCAGGCCTTTGCTGAAGGCTGCCTGGGCTTTGTCGAACTGCTTGGTGCGTTCGTAGTACATCCCCAGAACATGCAAAAAAGAGGGTTGGTTCAGCAGGCGCTCTGAAAGATCGGGTGAGGACATCACCTGCTTCAGATAAGAGCCAAGCCTGCCGGGATCCCCGGCTTCTTCGAGCAGATAAAAGGCTTGGGTCAGATGCCTCAGGGAATGAAATTTTTCCCAGGCCTGCAATGAAAGCTGTGCAGCTTCTTCACGATTGCTGCGCAGCAAGATATTGATGATTCCGTCGTAGTCGCTAATGCTTGCATCAGGAGTCTGTAGCAGCTTGCGAAACGCCTGTGCGGCGACCTGATCATCTCTTTGGCGCTGGGCCAGACTGCCCATGAAGCGCCAGTAGTCGCCTTCATCGGGCATGGGCTGATGAATGTAGGCCTGTGACTCTTCCAGCCAGCGCAGGCCCAGATCCGGCTGTCCTTCCAGCAGCGCCATGGAAGCCGCTGCCATGGCATGGGCAGGTGTGCGCTGCTCTGGAATTTCAAAGACCCGCTTCCATGTGTCCAGAGCGAGCCGGGTTTGACCATCGCGCTCGGCCACACGTGCCAGCATGACCAGAGCCTCAGGCGACTTGCCGTGGTGAAGAAGATAGTCGATGGCTTTTTGAGGCGTGCCCTGACGCTCATAGCTCTCCACCAAAGAGCGAAGCAGGGCGGGATCGTTGGGGCGTTGGTGCAGCAGGTGCAGAATACCTGCCGTCAGCGCATGATCGTCAAACAGGCCGGGAGCCATGCGCATGACTGCCTTCCAGGCATCTTCCCGCTTGGTTCCTTGAGCAATGAAAAGCCAGTTGTCGAGAGCTAGCTGAGAGCGTCCGCTCCACTCGGCCACATGGGCTAGGCGTTCACGCCACACCATGTTCTGGGGGGACTGCTTGACGGCCGCCTGGGCGGTTCTCAGTGCATCTTCCAGGTTTCTGTTCTCCAGAAAAACGTCGTATGCCAGCTTGTAGGTCTGCTCATCAAATGGAAGAACAGGCTCTTTGGTTTTTTTTGGGACGGCATTGGTGGCCGTTTGCTGCATGGACCAGCCATCGCTGGGCTGCATGGGCAGCTTCAAGGACCAGGCGCCATCGTCAAAAGAGGCAGAGGCGTTGCCTGCATCGGCAACCTGGGCTTGTGCTGCATGCCATTGCTCAAGCAAGGAAAGCTTGAGCAGTTTCTTGACATATTTCTCGGCCGTGGCTGGCTGGCCGGCGGCTCGCGCCAGTTCAACGAGTTTTTTCAGGATGAATGGCTCATCGCCAAGTGTCTCGAGGTTGGCTTCTGCCAGAGCCAGTGCATCTTTGCTGCGGTTGGCAGCTTGCAGCACTTGAATGGCATTGAGCAGGTACTCGCGTGTTTGTGGGGTGCCTTCTGCCGACACGCTGGCTTTTTGTAGCAGGCGTGATGCATCCTCATACTGAGAAAAGCCCAGCAACTGGCGGGATGCCTCGGCATAAATCTGAGAGCGCTGTGCGCCATCTGCAGTGTGTTGTGCCAGCTCTTCATAGAGCTCCAGCGCAAAAGGCGTGTCGCGCAGCACCAGGGAGGAAGAAGCCAGATAAAGCATTTGCTCCTGGCTCAGGTCCTGGCGTGGAATGGCGCGAAGTGCCTGCATGACTGCAGGGCGCAGCTGATCAATCTGGTGCGTCGACTTGGCGCTCAGCTTTTCCGCTTCCTGATAGTCGGAGTAAAGCGACTGCCATTGCTTCCACAAGGCCTCAACGGCGGTTGGCAGTGCCTGGCGGCTAGCTTCCTCGGCGGCACGCTTGATTTCCATTTGACGCAATTGCTTGGCCTTGAGCAAAGCCTGCAGGTTCTCGTTGTTCGGGTCGCTTCGGAGCAGGTTGATCAGGTAGTTGATCGAGAGCTCAGACTCGTCCTGACTGGTCGCCAGACGGCGTTCCAAGTCTGTTTTGGGAAACAGCAGCCACAGAGCACCGCAGATCAGAAGAGTCAGCAGTGCAATCAGCCACAGCGGAACGGCCTGTGGGCGCTCATTATTGAGCGCTACATTGGACTTCAAGTTTGGCACTGTTTTGGTTACTTCTGAAGCTGCGGATATGGTCGCTGGAGGCACCGGCCTTGACGGTGGTCAACTCCTTTGGAGACGAGGACTGGCTGCAATGGGGCGGTAGGTACATTTTCCATTCCAGGGGCATATGTCCTTGCAGGGTAAAGCGCATGCCGCCGTCAGGTAAAGACTCCCACTCGGTAACCCTGGCATTGGCTTCTTGCAGGTAAGCAGGCTGCTGGGCAGAGGATTTCTCTGCGGTCAGCATGCTCGCTGCACCCTGAGCCAGGTGGGCATAGTTACCATCGGGACCATTCTTGTAACCCGCAATGCCACTGCTGTGCTCCATCAGAGGAAGGCCCAGCGACGGAGGCAAGCGCACGGTGCGCAAACGACCAGGGCTGCGTAAGATCCATTTGTCACCTTGTCGAGCGACTGCGAACTCATAGTAGTCCTGCACCTTGCGCACATATTCCGAGACAAAGATGGGGTAGGTGTCTTGCTTCAGAGCCCACTGATAAGCGCTGTGCAGAGCTTTGAGGCTGGCGACCTTGGTGGCTGAGTAGAAGTGGTAGTAGACGTCAATGGCTTTGAGGCGGCGAGGACTGCCAGTCATCTCGAAGGTCTCTATAACCTTTTCAAAGCCGTAGAAAGGCCCGTGCCAAAGGTTGGTGTAAATGTTTTCGTTGGTGATAGGTGCATATACCTGCAGGTGCCCGCCTTTTTGGATGCCCCAGCTGCCCACAGCGGTCAGTGAGGGGTTGGCGCGGGTGATATAGGTGTCGCCACCATTCATGTTGAGCAGGCCACCGGCGTCAATGATGGCCAAAGCATCTTCACCCGGCGCCGTATCACCAGACCAAAGCATCACCTCGACAGGCTTGCCGGGAGGAGCCAGATTTTTGCGGATGTAGTCCATGGAGCCGTTAATTTCACGGTCCATGTTCATGGTGTAGCCAGGAATGTTGAGGTTGAGGTTGACCTCTTTGCTGACGGAAGTCTTCTGGCTTTCAGGCACCCAATAGAAAGGGTGAGAGTACGAGTGGCTTGCAATTTCCACATTCGGCATTTTGAAAATGCTTCTGGCAATGTTTTCCAGCTTGGAAGACAGCTGGGGGAAAAGGCCTTGCGGAGAAATCTCTGCTTCCACGATGGAGACCGTGTGTGGAATGCGATAGCGCTGCAGAATTTCTCGCTGAAGCACTTCTGCGGAAAAAGGGGTCCCAGGCAACTCTGCCTTGGAGGGAAATGCATCTCCATCGACATGGGAGAGCAGCAAGCGACGCCCACTTTCCGTAGTGATGTCAGGTACCGGAAAGTCCGTGAGACGCAGCGCCTTTTGCAGCATGCTGAATGGATTGATGACCCAGCGCGCTTGATCGACGCCGGGCAGCTCTTCCACCAGATAAGGATTGAGCACGAAACCACCCCAGGGGGTGACGGCTGCAGAAACAAAACGTCTGCCTTTGGCATCATCAAAAGACAGCAGTTCTTCGCTTTGCTGCTGAATTTCAGGCGTCAATGTCCAGCCTTCAAACTCGTTGTCGGGAGCGAGGGTTTGGGTTTCGAAGTTGTAAATGCTCGACTCCTTCACTTTTTTGAGTGGAAGGGTCGGAGTCACTTCGGTGTGGTTGGCGCCAAAAGGCAGAGCCTTGTTGATTGGGAAACCTGATGCGCTCAGCACCAGAATCGGCATTTTTTTAAGACTTTGGGCCTTGAGCCAGTCCCGAACTTCTTTGATTTTTCTGTCGGGGATGGCACCGTTAAACCAGGTAACCACACCCGCATAGCGGTCCCGATCGATGTCTGTGGGAAGGGGCTCCCGAATATCGGCGTAATCGGCAATGTAGCCCATGTAGTTGAGCGGCATTTCCAGAAAGCGGTGCGCCGCAGACAGGTTCAGCGCAGGAACTTCGGCGCCATTGCGCAAGATCAGCACGCGGCGAGCCTGAGCTTCGATCGTGCCCATGCCCTGGGTGCGCAAGTCGGCATCCGTGACCCAGGGGATGATGCCCAGGGCTTCGATTTTCTTGACGACATCGCGCATGGCCTCTCTGTCATGCGGTGGCACGTAGTCAATGGAGAGAACGGGCAACTTATCTCGCTCGCGGATGCTCTGCAATTGACCCAGAATCCATTCCCGGTCTTTGGGGCTTATGTCGATATAGCGCTTGTTGCTGGCATCCCAGCCGCGAAACAGTGATTCGGCAGCGACCATTTGAATTTGATCGCGTACGCGGGGAACAATTTCAAAGCCGCGGTTCAGAATCAGTTTGATTCCCGGAAACTGGGCATTGAGCTTTTGGATAACCCGCACCAATCCCGCCTGTTGATCTTCCTCGCTGAATTTCTCGGCAAGACGATAAGAATCCATGGTGTCCAGGAAAAAGCCGCGATAGCCTTTATTCCAGAGCGGTGCAATGACTTCATCTGCGAAAAATGCAGGCCATTGCTCAGGAGTCTGATCAATGACCACGGAGTTCCAGGCGCCATTTCTGGCCATCTGCCATGCGGTGGGGATCTTGGAGAAATAGTCGCGCTCACGACCGACCTCTGCCACGGAGGCGTAAGCATAGAGTTCGCTAGTCGGCCACGCCTTGCGATAAGCAACAGGATCGTATCCCTGGCCTGGTTCCACGACCGAAATGTCGTAGAGCGCCAGGGAACTCGGGGAGAGTCCCTTGCCGTAATAAACGGATACCGATGGTGAGGCATGTGCTATGAGGGAGAGCAAAGCCAGGGCGGTAACCAAAAAACTTCGGAATACGATAAACAACTGCTTACTCCAAATGTTTGCGAACTTTTACCGTGATAGATTATAGGTATCGCTTCGTTGTTCTTTATTTCAATATTCCATTGCCTGCCTTGGGCTCTATTGAAAACATCGGGCAACTGAATTAGATGTGCGCGTGTTTGTGTTGAACGCTTTGAGAAATACGTGAATACAGTGAAAGGTTAGTAAAAGAAGCTGATTTACCCACATGACGGTGACAAGGCAGGCATCTTCAAAACCGATTGACTGGCCTGGCGCAGTTGGTTTAAGCCTCCTGAGTCGCGTGGTATCTTTGCTGCCTTTGTTTTTTGCCTTTTTGAGACTTGCCCATGCTTGCCAAACGCATCATTCCTTGCCTTGACGTCACCGGTGGCCGCGTGGTCAAGGGCGTCAACTTTCTGGAACTGCGTGATGCGGGCGATCCGGTGGAAATCGCCGCACGCTACAACGCCCAGGGCGCGGACGAGCTGACTTTCTTGGACATCACCGCCACCAGCGATGGCCGCGATCTGATTTTGCCCATCATCGAAGCGGTGGCTTCACAGGTTTTTATCCCGTTGACGGTGGGCGGAGGTGTGCGTACGGTGGACGATGTTCGCCGCTTGCTCAATGCGGGCGCTGACAAGACCAGCTTCAACTCTGCCGCCATCTCCAACCCCGACACCATCAACGCCTGCAGCGACAAGTACGGCGCGCAGTGCATTGTCGTGGCCATTGATGCCAAGCGCCGCTCGTCCGAAGACGAGCAGCGCATCGGCCCCGGTGGCACGCCCATGGGCCCTGGCTGGGATGTGTACAGCCACGGTGGCCGCAAGAATGTGGGCCTGGACGTGGTGCGCTGGGCCGAGGAAATGGCCAGGCGCGGTGCCGGCGAAATTTTGCTGACCAGCATGGACAAGGACGGCACAAAGAGCGGATTCGATTTGAAGCTGACCCGTGCCGTGGCCGATGCTGTGGGCGTGCCCGTCATCGCATCGGGCGGTGTGGGCTCTCTGGAAGATCTGGCCGACGGCGTGACCATTGGCGGCGCGGACGCGGTGCTGGCCGCCAGCATCTTCCACTACGGCGAATACACCATCCAGCAGGCCAAGGAATGCATGCGCGCACGCGGCATTCCTGTGCGTCTGTAATCATTGTTTTGAGAGCTGCTTGCGCAGGCTAGACGTGGCTTTCAATATGTTTTGTGTCTGAAACTGGCTGTTAGCCTGCGCTGGCAGCTATACAAAACAAAGGTCTGCCATGAGCTGGCTCGATCAAGTCAAATGGGATGCGCAGGGGCTGGTGCCCGTGATTGCGCAAGAGCAAAGCAGCGGCGATGTGGTCATGTTCGCCTGGATGAACCGCGAGGCGCTGGAGAAAACCGCCGAGCTGGGCCGCGCTGTCTACTTCAGCCGCTCGCGCAACAAGCTGTGGTTCAAGGGCGAGGAGTCGGGCCATGTGCAGACCGTGCACGAGATGCGCATCGACTGCGACAACGATGTGGTTTTGCTCAAGATCACCCAAGAGGGGCATGATCCCAGCATTGCCTGCCACACCGGTCGCCACTCCTGCTTCTACAGCGTTTTCAAGGACGGACAGTGGGTTTCTGTCGATCCGGTCTTGAAAGATCCTGCTTCCATCTATAAGTAAAGCCATGTCTGAACAAAATACTGCGTCGGTTGAAGGCGCACTGGCCCGTCTGGCCGCAGTCATTGAAAGCCGCAAGGTCGCCAATGGCGGAGATCCTGAAAAAAGCTATGTGGCCCGTCTGCTGCACAAAGGCCCGGATGCCTTTCTGAAGAAGATTGGCGAAGAAGCCACCGAGGTGGTGATGGCAGCCAAGGATGTGGACTACGGCGGTGACAAGGGCAAAGTCCTCTACGAAGTGGCGGATTTGTGGTTTCACTCCATGATTGCGCTGTCGCACTATGGGTTGACCCCCGCAGACGTCGTGACCGAACTGGAGCGCCGCGAAGGCACCAGCGGTCTGGAAGAAAAGGCTTTGCGCAAAGCCAATGAACGTGCTGCCCAGGAAGGGGTGGCCAAGCAATAAGGAAGCACCAGATGAATGACGACCGCGACATCATTGACGTACACAGCAGCACCTCTGCCGAGGTGGAAGGCCTGAAAGCCTGGGGCTGGGTCAGCTATCTGCTGCATTTGGTCGTAGCCGTGGCAGCGGTGCTGCCGGGCGCGCAGGTCAGTGTGTTCTTGCTGCTGATTGCCGTCGTCATTGATCTGGTCAAGCGCGATGATGCGCGCGGCACCTGGCAGGAAAGCCATTTTTACTGGCGCTTGCGCAGCGTGACCTGGGCGGGATTGCTTTATGTGGTGACCGCGCCGCTATGGCTTTTCTTTCTCGTCCCGGGCTGGATTGCCTGGACAGTGATCTCCATCTGGTTCCTCTACCGCATCATCAGCGGCATGATTGCCATGAACAAAAATCGCGCCATTCAGTCCTGAGCCGATGCCATCTCTCTGCCAAGCCCTTGCTCAACAGCAAGGGCTTTTTTGTGACCCGTCCGCAGTATGCTGCGCTGCAGCAGGTGAGCGCTGACAGGGGTATGCGCCGCCCAGGCATGTGCAGCGCTGATGTGGACGCATAAGCTGTCTGCTGACTCGCCCATCTTTCACAGGATTTCGCAATGACTTTGCCAAGCTCTCACACCCTGAATCTCGCCCTGCAAGGCGGCGGCTCGCATGGTGCCCTGACCTGGGGTGTGCTGGACGCCTTGCTGGAAGATGAAGGACTGGTGTTTGAGGGCATCAGTGGCACCAGTGCGGGGGCCATGAATGCAGCAGCTCTGGCCCATGGCTTTGCGCAAGCAGCAGCACAGGTCAAGAACGTGGAAGAAGGCCGCCACCTTGGGCGTGAGCTGGCCCGAAAGGCATTGCGCGAGCTGTGGGAAGGCGTTGGCACCATGGGGAGCCTTGGGCGAATGTTCTGGGCTGCGCCGCTGCCAGGCAGCAAGCAGTTCATGGGCGTGCTCAATCAGTTTCTCTCGCCCTATCAGACCAATCCGCTCAATATCAACCCGCTGCGCCAGTTGCTGACGCAGGTGGTGGACTTTGAGACGTTGGCGAATCCTGTCCATGCAGAGGTCGTGCCCAAGCTGTTCATTTGTGCCACCAATGTGCGTACCGGCAGCGGCAAGATTTTTACGGGCGAGCAGGTGACGGCCGACGCCATCATGGCTTCTGCCTGTCTGCCGCAGATGTTCAAGGCTGTGGAGATAGATGGCGAGAGCTATTGGGATGGGGGCTTTTCAGGCAATCCGGCGTTGTACCCGCTGATCTATGAAACCAGGAGCAGAGACATCTTGCTGGTGCAGATCAATCCCAAGGAGTCGGATGTGTCGCCCGATACGGCGCGGGACATCATGGACCGCATGAACGAAATCACCTTCAACGCAGGCTTGCTGGCCGAGTTGAGAGCCATCGAGTTCGTGGTCAAGCTGCTGGAGCAAAAGCGTCTGGACCCGGAGCGTTACAAGCATGTGCTGATGCATCGCATCGATGGCGGAGAGGTACTGAAGTCTTTTGGCGCTTCAAGCAAGCTGCGTGCGGATACGGCGCTGGTACGAAAGCTGTTCGAACTGGGGCGTGAGCGAGGACAGCAATGGCTGCAGACCCATCGAGAGAGCCTGGGGCGCAAGCAGACGCTGCGATTCAACGAGAATACGTAAGCCCCTGAGACGCCATGCGCCTTCTTCGAGGGGGCGACACCTTCGCTGCGAGGCGGCGCTTGCTCGGTGCCCCTGATCTCAGGGCTGAGCGGTGCATGAATGACTTGCGGCTCCGGTGTCTTGAAATACTGAATACAGATCAGACTGAGATATGCACAACCACGATTACGACGTCAACTGCATTTTTTGCCGCATTGCCAAGGGTGAGATTCCTTCTCGCAAGGTGTATGAAGATGAAGAGATCTTTGCCTTTCACGACATCAATCCAGCCGCTCCTGTGCACTTTTTGATGATTCCCAAAAAACACATCACCTCCATGGCACAGGTAACAGCCGAGGATGCGCCTTTGCTGGGGCGCATGATGGCTCTGGCTCCCAAGCTGGCGCTTGAACAAGGCTGCAACCCCTATCCGGACGGAGGCTTTCGCATCGTGGTCAACACCGGCAGCGAAGGTGGGCAGGAAGTGCATCACCTTCATCTGCACGTCATGGGCGGTCCGCGCCCCTGGCTCAAGGGCTGACGAGGCCGGGCTAAGCGGGTGTTGCGAGTGACTATAGAGTGACATCGTGCGGGCTTTTCGGGCGATTGTTTCGTATCTGTCACAAGCCCCGTCTAAAATGGTTTGCAATTTCTAGGAGATTCTCATGGGCTCGTTTTCTATCTGGCACTGGGCTATTGTGCTGCTCATCGTGGTTCTGGTGTTTGGCACCAAGAAGCTCAAGAACATCGGCTCTGATCTAGGGGGCGCTGTCAAGGGCTTCAAGGACGGTATGAAGGATGGCTCGACGGATGCGGATGCCAGCGCTGCTGCAGGCCAAGTGGCCAACCAGCAGGCAGCTGACAAGACCACCATCGACGTGGAAGCCAAGCAAAAGAGCTGATTGCGACAGGGCTGACATTTAGATGTTTGATATTGGCCTGTCCAAAATGGCGCTGATCGGTGCTGTGGCCCTCGTGGTCATCGGCCCCGAGAAGCTGCCACGCGTGGCCCGTATGGTGGGTACCATGCTTGGAAGGGCGCAGCGTTATGTGTCCGACGTCAAGGCTGAGGTCAACCGCTCCATGGAGCTGGATGAGCTGCGTAAGATGAAGGATACGGTCGAGAGTGCTGCGAGGGATGTGGAGTCCAGCATGCGCGATCAGGTCTCTGGTCTGGAAAAAGACTGGAACGATGCGACCAAGGACTTGCGTGATGACGCGAATATGACTTCGGCATCGTCCTATGAGTCGTATGACGCTGATGGCGGCTATACCGGCCTGGATCCATACAGCACCAGCACGGTGGTGCCCAGCTACCGTCATCCGCGCAAGAACTGGCGCCTCAAGCGTGCTGCTGTACCTCAGTGGTACAAGGCCAGGGCTGGTGTGCGCAGCAAGGTTCAGTCGGGTGCAGCACGCGTGGCGCGCTTTCGCCCCAAGAAGCTCCATTGAATATGCAATTGAGCAGCTTGCCAGCCGTGGTGCTGGCAATGGTCGGCTTTCAAGGCTCGGGCTCGCTGCTTGCATTTCGCTCATTGCCCGTGATCCGCGGGCGTTGTTGTTTTTCAAGCGTGCAGAGTGATTGCAGCTCTGTCGCGGTTTTGCACCATGTCCGAACCCTCTAAAGAAGACGAACTCGCCGGCACGGAGCAGCCGTTTGTCCAGCACCTGATGGAGCTGCGTGACCGTCTGCTCTATAGCCTGTATGGCGTTTTGATTGGCGTTGGTTTGCTGATGCTGTGGCCCGGCCCGGATGGCTTGATCGACTTCATCGCCATGCCCATCAAGGAGCACATGCCGCCCGGTGCCAAGTTGATCGCGGTGGGCGTTTTCTCGCCCTTTTTCGTGCCGCTCAAGGTGCTGATGATGGTGGCGGTGCTGCTGGCGTTGCCATGGATCATGTACCAGATATGGGCCTTTGTTGCGCCGGGGTTGTACAGCCACGAGAAGAAATTCGCGCTGCCCCTGATTCTGTTCGGCAGCTTGCTGGCCTACGCGGGCATTGGCTTTGTGCAGTTCTTTGTGCTGGGCAATATGTTCAAGTTCATCCAGCACTTCACGCCTTCCAGTGTGGCGGCAACGCCGGATATTGCCTCTTATGTGGAAGCCATTCTCTCGCTCTACATTGCGTTTGCTGCGGCGTTTCAGGTGCCGATTGTGGTGATGCTGCTGGTGCGCTTTGGTCTGGTGGAAATTGAAAAGCTCAAGGCTTTCCGTGGCTACTTTGTTGTGCTGGCCTTTGTGATTGCTGCGGTCATCACTCCGCCCGATGTGATCTCTCAGCTGGCTCTGGCCATTCCCATGTGCTTGCTCTATGAGATTGGCATCCTGGGAGCGGGCTGGTTCAGCAAGGCGTCTCGTGCGCCTGAGGCTGAAGCAGGGTCTGGCACGGAAGTGGAGAAGTCCACCGACTGAAGCGGATTTCTGCCCTGCTTGAAACCCCAAAGCCCTTGAAGTGATTCAAGGGCTTTTGTTTTGATAGCTGGGTGTGATTGATCTGTATGTTTCTGAGCCGCTTTGGGCATATTTGAGGCCGCCGCACAAGAGTCCTTGTGTATTTGTCGGGGAGAAACTCAGGCATGAAAAAAGCCAGCGGCAATCGCTGGCTTTTTGTGGGGTAGATCGCGATCAACGACGTTGGCGGCCTTGCTGCTGCAGCGTGTTTGCAGCGGGGCGGGTGCCTGGCGTGATGTCCAGCACGACTTCGCTGTCGCCACGACGAACCTCGAACTTGGCCACTTCGCCAGGTTTGAGGGAGGCTACGGCCGTCAGAAGTTCGGAGACGTTGCGGGTTGTGCTGTCGTTCACTTTGACGATGACATCGCCTGGACGCATGCCGGCCTGAGCTGCAGGGCCTGCCTGAAGTACGCCCGTGATGATGACGCCGGCATTGGCCTTGACACCAAAGGTTTCTGCCAACTCGGGCGAAAGCTCATTGGGCTCTACGCCGATCCAGCCTCGCGTGACCTTGCCATCCTTGACGATGCCATCAAGAACCATCTTGGCCGTGGAGGCAGGGATGGCAAAGCCAATGCCCATGCTGCCGCCCGAACGTGAGTAGATGGCTGTGTTGATGCCCAGCAGATTGCCGTTGGCATCGACGAGCGCGCCGCCGGAGTTGCCGGGGTTGATGGCCGCGTCCGTCTGGATGAAATTCTCAAAGGTGTTGATGCCCAGCTGGCTGCGGCCCAGGGCGCTGATGATGCCACTGGTCACGGTCTGGCCTACGCCAAAGGGGTTGCCGATGGCCAGCACGCGGTCGCCCACGGCCACCTGATCGGAGTTGCCAAGGACGATGACGGGCAGCTTGTCCAGCTCGATCTTGAGAATAGCCAGATCGGTCTCGGGGTCGGTACCAATGATCTTGGCCTTGGTCTGGCGGCTGTCGGTCAGCGTGACCTCGATATCGTCTGCGCCTTCGACCACATGATTGTTGGTCAGGATGTAGCCATCTGGACTGATGATGACGCCGCTTCCCAAACCAGATTGCTCCTGGGTGCCCTGGTCGCCAAAGAAGAACTGAAACCAGGGGTCGTTGGCGCGCGGGTGGCGCACAGCCTTGCTGGTATTGATGCTGACCACTGCAGGGGCGGCTTTGCGAGCGGCCGGAGCAAAGCTGCCGGGGGCGACCTCGCCGGCAGGCGTGGGAGGAGCTTGGAGCAGGGAAATTCCAGCATTGCTGCGGACGTTTCCGCTCTGAAGCCAAGTGGGCTGTAGGGTAGCCACTACAAAATAGATAGCCACCAAGACGGTGACGACCTGCGAAAACAGCAGCCAGGTGCGTTTCATGTAATGCGTATGAAGAGTAAGAAAAACAAGCCCCCATTGTGAAGCATGGCTGGCAGAGCCGTGGAGGCGGGTATTCGTGGGCCGCTGTTTGCATAGCGCAAAGTGTTACCAGCTGCACGCAGGCTGAATATAGGACTGCTCTCTAATAAAGTTTTATTGCGGCAAGAGCTATGAGTGCAAACCCTAGAATGGTTCATCGACTGCGCTTACGTCGCCGTTTGCTGAAGTGATCGCCCACAAGGTTTTCATGTTCGGCCTGGATTGGCTTTGTACCTGAAGCCACCGCAATCGGTCTGTTGCTGCACGTTGACCCGTGATCAGCGACCTTATCCGCGCTGTCCTGCTGTTCGATCTAGGAAACATCATGACTACGCCTGACCACGCTGCATCGGCTACCGCGCCGACAGCCGCGACCAATCGTCCCCTGAACCGGGAGGACTACAAGACCCTGGGCTTATCGGCCTTGGGCGGAACGCTGGAGTTTTATGACTTTGTGGTGTTCGTCTTTTTCGCCAATGTGATTGGCAGCCTGTTTTTTCCAGCCTCGCTGCCGGACTGGATGCGTCAGCTGCAAACGCTGGGTATTTTTGCGGCCGGCTATCTGGCGCGCCCCATTGGCGGCATTTTGATTGCCCACTTCGGCGACATTCTGGGTCGCAAGAAGATGTTCACGCTGTCGGTGTTCCTGATGGCTGTGCCCACGCTGATCATCGGCCTGCTGCCTACCTATGAAAGCATTGGTCTGGCTGCCCCCATTCTGCTGCTGCTGATGCGCGTGCTGCAGGGTGCAGCCATTGGTGGCGAGATGCCCGGTGCCTGGGTGTTCGTGGCCGAGCACGCTCCTGAAAAGCGTTACGGCTTTGCCATTGGCTCGCTGACTTCGGGCATTACCGGTGGTATTTTCCTGGGCTCCATCATTGGCGTGTGGCTCAACAGCAACTACAGCCAGAGCGAAATTCATGACTGGGCATGGCGCATTCCCTTCATCCTGGGTGGCGTGTTTGGCTTGGTGTCGGTGTACCTGCGCAAGTTTTTGCAAGAGACTCCTATCTTTCAGGAGATGCAGGCCCGCAAGGCGGCTGACCGTGAGTTGCCTTTGAAAACCATTTTGCGTGACCATCGTGAAGCCAGCGTGATCGTGGCGCTGATGACCTGGATTCTGTCCACTGCTGTGGTGGTGGTGGTTCTGATGACTCCAGGCTACTTGCAAAAGGTCTTTCACATTGAGCCATCTTTGGCGCTCAAGGCCAATGCTGTGGCAACCGTGACCTTGACCATTGGCTGTGTGTTCTGGGGCTGGTTGTCCGACAAGTTCGGCACCAAGGTGGCGATGATTCTTGGCTGGGGCGGCATGGCGGTGACGGCCTATCTGTTCTATCTGAACCTGCCAGGTACAGAGACATCGCTGGTCTGCACCTATGCCACTGTGGGATTTTTTGTCGGCTCTATCTCGCTGCTGCCCGTGGTGAGTGTGCGTGCCTTCCCACCTGAAGTGCGCTTTACCGGGCTGTCCTTCGCCTACAACATGGCCTACGCAGTGTTCGGGGGACTCACTCCCATCATCATCTCGGTCTGGCAGCAGGTGGATGTGATGGCCCCTGCCCACTATGTGGCGGCCATGGGCGTACTGGGCGTAGTGATGGCTTTCTGGCCACTGGCCTGCAAGGGCTGGCAGGCCAAGAAGGCTTGAGCCTGAGTCGTTCCTGATTCAAAAAGAGCAGCTTGGGCTGCTCTTTTTTTGTTGTGTATCACTGCGATGGTCTTTACGGGCTTGGGCACAATGCGCGCATGAGCATTGAGCGAAACAACCTCCTATCCGTCTTCAACGGACTGCTTCAGCCAGAGCGATTCAAGGATTACGGCCCCAACGGCCTGCAGGTCGAAGGCAAAAGCGAGATCCGCCGCATGGTCAGCGGCGTCACGGCCAGTCGCGCCCTGATTGAAGCCGCTATTGATGCCAAGGCCGATGCCATTTTTGTGCACCACGGCCTGTTCTGGCGCGGCATGGACGGGCGCATTACCGGCTGGCTCAAGGAGCGTATTCGCCTGCTGCTGGCGCATGACATCAACCTGTTTGCCTATCACTTGCCGCTGGATGCTCACGCCGAGCTTGGCAATAACGCGCAACTGGGAGTCAAGCTGGGTGTACAGGGTCAGGCTGCATTTGGCGATCAGAACCTGGGCTGGCTGGCCGATGCCAACTTTGTCAGCGCCGATGCGCTTAACAGCCATGTACAGACCGTGCTGGGCCGCAGTACCACCTTGGTCATTGCCGATGCAGCGCGCCCCATTCGCAAGCTGGCATGGTGCACAGGCGGCGCGCAAGGCTTTTTTGAGGCCGCGATTGCTGCCGGGGCCGATGCTTTCATTACCGGAGAGATCTCCGAACCTCAGGCACATCTAGCCCGCGAGACGGGTGTGAGCTTTATCGCCGCCGGCCACCACGCTACCGAGCGCTATGGTGCGCCAGCAGTGGCCGACTATGTGGCACGCGAGTGCGGCATAGAGCATCTGTGGATTGAGATTGATAATCCTGCCTGATTAAATTTGATAGCTGCTAGCGCATGACTGTATTGCGC
This sequence comes from Comamonas sp. FUJ_7, assembly GCF_057369555.1. Lineage (NCBI taxonomy): Bacteria > Pseudomonadati > Pseudomonadota > Betaproteobacteria > Burkholderiales > Comamonadaceae > Comamonas > Comamonas sp. FUJ_7. Next base: position 100,771 of record NZ_JBXXZI010000004.1, on the reverse strand, counting down.
TAGAGGCACTTTTCTTGATATGTCTGCAACTTCTGCCCTTCCTCGTTTGCCCATCGCCATCACCCAGGGAGATTGCGCAGGCATAGGCCCGGAAATCATTGCCAAGGCTTTTCGCTTAGCCCCGCAGGCGCTACATGGCTGCTTTGTGGTGGGCGAGTTGCAGACATTGCGCCGCGCAACCGCTCTGGCAGCCAAGGCTGCTGAGGGTGAACAGGGCATCGCCCAGCCAATAGCGGTCATCTCCAGCCCTGATGAGGCGTGGACGGTTCCAGAAGGAACGATTGCCTTGCTGGCTCTGCCCGGGTTGCCAGGGCCTCAGCCCTATGGAGAAATATCAGCCGCTGCGGGCGACGCTGCTGCCCAATGTGTGGTTTGGGCTGCGCAAGCGGCGCTGCGCCAAGAAATCGCTGCGCTGGTGACAGCGCCGCTGCACAAAGAGGCGCTGCATCTGGCTGGCGTGACTTTTCCTGGCCATACCGAGCTTTTGCAGGCTGAAGCGGCAGCGCATGAAGGTGTGCCAATAGAGCAGATGCCGGTGCGCATGATGCTGGCCAACGATGAGTTGCGTACGGTCTTGGTCAGCATTCATGTCTCGCTGCGCGATGCCATCAATGCGGTGACCGGACCGCAGATTCTGCAGACGCTGCGCATCACCCATCAGGCGCTGAGCAAGAGTTTGGGGCGTGCACCTCGCATTGCTGTTGCCGGACTCAACCCTCATGCAGGTGAGGGAGGTATTTTTGGCTGTGAAGAAATTGAAATCATTGCCCCGGCAATTGCTCAGGCGCAGGCTGAAGGCATGGATGTTCAGGGGCCGCTTGCACCCGATACGGTGTTTATGCGGGCTCGAAATACGCCAGCCCATCCAGGCGAGTTCGACGTAGTGTTGGCGATGTACCACGATCAAGGGTTGATCCCAGTCAAATATCTGGGGGTGGAAAAAGGCGTCAATGTGACCCTGGGGTTGCCGCTGGTGCGTACCAGCCCGGACCATGGAACCGCCTTTGATATCGCCGGGCAGGGTGTTGCCGACGAGGCTAGCTTGCTTGAAGCCGTGCATATGGCGCGTAGTCTGGCGAGTTGATGAAGGCTTAATCGGCAGTTAGCGCCGCAGGCGTTCAATCTCACGCAAGGATTGATTCATACATCGCAGTGGGTCGCGTGAATTGCTCAGTCCCATGAAAAAAGCCTGCCGGATGGCAGGCTTCAATCGTTTTGACAGGACGCTCAGTCCTTGCGGTTGAGGCTGTCGCGAATCTCACGCAGCAGTTGAATATCTTCGGGGGTAGCGGGCGCTTCCTCCGCAGCAGGCGCTTCGCGCTTGAGGCGGTTGATCTGCTTGACCATCATGAAGATGATGAAAGCCAAAATCGCGAAATTCACCGCAACGGTGATGAAATTGCCATAGGCAAACACAGGAACGCCAGCCTTTTTGAGAGCATCCAGAGTGCGCGGAACACCCTCGGGCATGGAGCCTAGAACGACGAAAAGATTGGAAAAATCCAGCTTTCCGAAGATCAGTCCGACCAAAGGCATGATGAGGTCGTTGACCACAGAGTCCACGATTTTCCCGAACGCTCCACCAATGATCACGCCTACGGCGAGATCCATGACGTTTCCCTTGATTGCGAATTCGCGGAATTCTTGCATCATGCCCATAAGCAGTTCCAGTCACTAAGAGTTTGAGATAGCGCAGTATTGCGCGACTTTGGCAGTTGTCAACGTCGTCCGGGGGCTGGAATAACCATAACCCCGCCGCTAGAATTTGCAGTTGACCCCAAATCAAGCGATGTACTTCGAGGAAATCCATGAGTGACTCTTCAGTCGACTCCAGCAAGCGTACGTGGATCATCACGTCGGCATGTGCTGGTGCCGTGGGCGGTGTGGCAGTTGCCGTCCCTTTTGTGAGCTCCTTTCAGCCTTCTGAAAAAGCCAAAGCAGCCGGTGCTGCGGTAGAGGTGGATATTTCCAACCTCAAGGATGGTGAGAAGCTCACCGTCGAGTGGCGCGGCAAGCCGGTGTGGATCATCAAGCGCACACCGGAGCAGCTCAAGGATCTGCCGACACTGGATGCTGAACTGGCAGACCCCAAGTCGCTGCGCCATCCTGAAGAGTTCACCCCTGCCTATGCGCAGAATGAAGCGCGATCCATCAAGCCAGAGATTTTGGTTGTCGTGGGAATTTGCACGCATCTGGGTTGCTCTCCTACCGACAAGTTTGTTGCCGGGCCTCAGCCTTCGCTGCCTGCGGACTGGAAGGGCGGTTTTCTTTGTCCCTGCCATGGCTCGACGTTTGACATGGCCGGTCGCGTGTTCAAGAACAAACCTGCGCCAGACAATCTGCAAGTGCCGCCACATATGTATCTGTCCGACACCAAGCTGCTGATTGGTGAAGACACCAAGGCAGCCTGAGGGAGACAAGAACAATGGCCCACGAATTCAAGCAAATTGACCCGAACTCCACCACTGGAGCGAAGGCTATGAACTGGATGGAGAACCGGTTCCCGACTGCGTTTGACGCCTACCGCGTCCACATGTCGGAGTACTACGCTCCCAAGAATTTCAACTTTTGGTACATCTTCGGCTCATTGGCGCTGCTGGTGCTGGTGATCCAGATCGTCACCGGCATCTTTTTGGTGATGCACTACAAGCCCGATGCGGACAAGGCGTTTGCTTCGGTGGAGTACATCATGCGTGATGTGCCTTGGGGCTGGCTGATCCGCTACATGCACTCCACGGGCGCCTCGGCGTTTTTTGTCGTGGTCTATCTGCACATGTTTCGCGGTCTTCTGTACGGTTCTTACCGTAAACCGCGGGAATTGGTCTGGATCTTCGGCTGTGCCATCTTCCTGGTGCTGATGGCTGAAGCCTTTATGGGCTATCTGCTACCCTGGGGCCAGATGTCGTACTGGGGGGCGCAGGTGATCGTGAACCTGTTCTCCGCCATTCCCTTTATCGGCCCTGATCTGGCACTGCTGATTCGCGGCGACTATGTGGTAGGTGATGCCACGCTGAACCGCTTCTTTAGCTTCCACGTGATCGCCGTGCCGCTGGTGCTGCTGGGTCTGGTGGTTGCGCACTTGCTGGCGCTGCACGATGTCGGCTCCAACAATCCCGACGGTATCGAAATCAAGGGCCCCAATGCACCCAAGGATGAAAAAGGCCGCCCTCTGGATGGCGTGCCTTTCCACCCTTACTACACGGTGCATGACATCTTTGGTGTGGCGGTGTTCCTGTTCCTTTTCTCGGCGGTGGTGTTCTTTGCGCCAGAGTTCGGCGGCTATTTCCTGGAATACAACAACTTCATTCCGGCCGATCCGCTCAAGACGCCCAATCACATCGCGCCTGTCTGGTACTTCACGCCCTTCTATTCGATGCTGCGTGCCATTACCGACGAGATGATGTATGTGCTGATTGCCTGCGTGGTGCTGGGGACAGGCTACGGCGTCTTCAAGTCGCGTCTGCCCGGCTTTGCCAAGGCTGCCGTGGTGATCGTGGCTTTGGGAGCCATTGCCATGATGCTGTCCATCGACGCCAAGTTCTGGGGTGTGGTGGTCATGGGTGGTGCGGTCATCATCCTGTTTGCACTGCCTTGGCTCGACTGCAGCCCGGTCAAATCGATTCGCTACCGTCCGAGCTGGCACAAGTATGTGTACGCAGTATTCGTGGTGAACTTTGTGGTTCTGGCGTATCTGGGCGTACAGCCTCCCTCGCCCATTGGTGAGAAAGTGTCTCAGGTCGGAACGCTGTTCTACTTCGGCTTCTTCCTGCTCATGCCTTGGTGGAGCCGCTTGGGTGAGTCCAAGCCTGTTCCGGAACGCGTGACCTTCAAGCCTCACTGAAGCAGGAGAGAACAAGAATGAAGAAACTGATTCTGACCCTGGTTGCGGCCTTGGGTATCGTGGGTGGAGCGCATGCTTCCGAAGCTGGTATCCATTGGGACAAAGCGCCTGTGAACACCAGTGACATGGCATCGTTGCAAAACGGAGCCAAGATCTTTGTCAACTACTGCCTGAATTGCCACTCGGCAGCCTTTATGCGCTTTAACCGCCTGAAGGATATTGGCCTGACGGAGCAGGACATCAAGGACAACCTTCTGTTCACTACCGACAAGGTCGGTGAAACCATGAAGGCGGCCATCAACCCCAACGAGGCCAAGGAGTGGTTTGGTGCCAATCCTCCCGACCTGACGGTGATTGCGCGCTCGCGTGCGGGATCGGGTGGTTCGGGGGCTGATTACCTGTATACCTTCTTGCGTACTTTCTATCGGGATGACACCAAAGCCACAGGCTGGAATAATCTTGCCTTTCCGAGCGTAGGCATGCCCCATGCATTGTGGGAGCTGCAAGGTGAGCGCCGTGCTATTTTTGAAGAGCATGATGATCATGGGACTAAGACCCAGGTCTTCAAGGGTTGGGAGCAGCTGTCTCCTGGCAAGATGAGCGCGGTGCAGTACGATCAGACAGTTGGTGATTTGGTGAATTACCTGCAATGGATGGGGGAGCCGGCCCAGAACACCCGTACGCGTATCGGCGTTGGAGTGTTGATTTTTCTGGCCTTCTTCATCTTTATTGCCTGGCGCCTGAATGCCGCGTTCTGGAAAGACGTGAAGTAAGCTTTGCTGCCATGCAGATGCCATCTGCAGCCAAACCGTGTTAGTGCAGAGTGGGGAGCCGTGGGCAACCCACTCTTTTTGATTTTTAGGAGTCTCCACCATGATGGTGCTTTATTCGGGAACGACCTGCCCCTTCTCACACCGCTGCCGTTTTGTGCTGTTTGAAAAAGGCATGGATTTCGAGATCCGCGATGTGGACTTGTTCAGCAAGCCCGAAGAGATCGCCGTGATGAACCCCTATGGTCAAGTGCCAATTCTGGTCGAGCGCGACCTGATTCTGTACGAGTCCAACATCATCAATGAGTACATTGACGAGCGCTTCCCCCACCCCCAGCTCATGCCTGGCGACCCCGTCGACCGTGCCCGCGTGCGCCTGTTCCTGCTGAATTTCGAGAAGGAACTGTTTGTTCACGTGAGCGCACTGGAAGAGCGCAACGTCAAGGGCAATGAAAAGGCTTTGGAAAAGGCCCGCGCGCATATTCGCGATCGTTTGACTCAGATGGCACCTATTTTCTTGAAGAATAAGTTCATCATGGGTGAGAACTTCTCCATGCTGGACGTGGCCATTGCTCCTTTGCTGTGGCGTCTGGACTACTACGGTATCGAGCTGTCCAAGAATGCAGCACCTTTGCTCAAGTATGCCGAGCGCATTTTTTCGCGCCCCGCTTACATTGAAGCGCTGACTCCTTCCGAGAAGGTCATGCGCAAGTAATTGCACATGAGCGCCGAGCGGGCATGCTGAAGGAAAGCCTTCATCTGCCCGCTTTTTTGTCTTTGCAATCTTCTGGATTTGATTCTTCGGGAAACGAGATGACCGCCCCTGAAACGACTTCGACTCGCCCATACCTGCTGCGGGCGCTGTTTGAATGGTGTACTGACAATGGTCTTACACCCCACATTGCCGTGAATGCTGATCGCAACACTCAGGTGCCGATGGAGTTTGTGCGTGACGGGCAGATCGTGCTCAATATCAGCTATGACGCCACCAGCGGCTTACTGATCGGCAATGACTATGTTCAATTTACCGCCCGCTTTGGCGGCAAGCCGCGTGAAATCATGGTGCCTATCGCCAATGTGATGGCCATCTATGCAAGAGAAACAGGACAAGGTATGGCCTTTCCTCCAGAGGAGGAGGGCACAGATGAACATGACGCAGAGTCGGTCGATGCTGAGGATGATGTGACTGAGCAGAGCGAGGAAGAAGCACAAGAGCGGGTCGTCCAATTGGTCAGCAGCAAGTCTGACGAGGACCCCGAAGATGATGCGCCTCGCACTCCGCCTCCTGCAGGCGGCCGTCCGACTCTCAAGCGAGTAAAGTAAAGCAGCTGGGTAATGAAAGAAGAATTTGTTGGATTCTTCTTTTTGCCTCGAATTTTTGCGTTATGATTTGGTCTTCGCCGGTTTAGCTCAGTTGGTAGAGCACCCGCCTTGTAAGCGGTAGGTCGTCAGTTCGAATCCGACAACCGGCACCAAACAAATAGGTCTCTTCGGAGGCCTTTTTTGTTTTCTGCCTTCCATAAGGCTTTATGAAGCCTGGACTTTGATGCGAATGCTGGCGACCTGCCAGCCCTTGGTGCGCAAATGTGCAGCCATGGCAGGCAGCAGTTGGCGTACTTTGGCTGCCGCAGCATTGTTTTTGACGATCAGGCACCAGCAGTCGCCTTCAATAGGACCCGCTTGCAGGCTGCTGCGCAGCAGCGGCGGAACCAGTACCTGGATCGCTTTTAACCGGTTGCTTGAGTCCTGAGTTAAAGCCGCCAGACGCGCCAGAGTGGGAGAAGACTCCACTGCATTAATGGCGGTAACGGCATGGTGGCGGCGAACAATGGTCATGTGGCAGCAGGCGGAATGGTCAAACGATGCGCTGAGCTTATCTCATGCATCCGCCCGATGAAGCACTCTTGATATGGCTGGAGACAGTCGCCCCAAGCAGTCAAAACTGCGAAAGACCCAGTCTCGCTTGGGCGGTTAGAATCATTTTTTGGTCCGAATACCAGTTTGGGTGTTTTAAGTCGTTTGCTTCTTTCGAGAAGCTGGACTTGATTGCCACTGGGCCGGCCCCATCTGAAGACCAACAATCAAGGGATTCCGGGCATTCGCTTATGTGCATTCTGTGCATGAGGAATGTCTTTGTACGCATGGCCACCAATTTCCTCACAAAGTTGTTCGGCAGCCGCAATGACCGGTTGCTCAAGCAATACCGCAAAACAGTCGCTCGCATCAATGCGATGGAGCCCGAGTACGAAAAGCTCAGCGATGAGGCATTGCGTGCCAAGACCCAGGAGTTCAAGGACCGGGTAGCCAAGGGCGAAGCCTTGGATGATTTGCTGCCTGAAGCCTTTGCCGTAGTGCGCGAGGGCTCCAAGCGCGTCATGAAGATGCGTCACTTCGACGTGCAGATGCTCGGTGCCATGGCTCTGCACTACGGCAAGATTGCCGAAATGCGCACCGGTGAAGGCAAGACGCTGACCGCAACGCTGGCCGTGTATCTGAATGCACTGTCTGGCGAAGGCGTGCATGTGGTGACGGTGAACGATTACCTGGCCAGCCGCGATGCCTCTACCATGGCGCGCCTGTACAACTTCCTCGGCCTGTCGGTGGGCATCAATTTGCCCAATCTGTCACGCGAAGAAAAGCAGCAGGCCTATAACTCCGATATCACCTACGGTACGAACAACGAATACGGCTTCGACTACCTGCGTGACAACATGGTGTACGAGCCTGGTGACCGCGTGCAGCGTGTACTGAACTACGCCATCGTTGACGAGGTGGACTCGATTCTGATTGACGAGGCGCGTACGCCTTTGATCATCTCCGGCCCGGCCGAAGACCACACGGCCATGTATGTGGCCATGAACAAGATCGTCCCCAGCTTGGTGCGCCAGGAAGGTGAGGCCGATCCGCGTACGGGTGAAGGTGTGACCAAGCCCGGTGACTTCACCGTCGATGAGAAATCGCATCAGGTCTACCTCACCGATCAGGGCTATGAAGCCGCTGAGCGCCTGCTGGCCCAGGCGGGCATGATTGCCGAGGGCTCGTCGCTGTACGACCCCTCGAATATCTCTCTGGTGCATCACCTGTACGCAGCACTGCGTGCCAACCAGCTGTACTTCCGCGATCAGCACTACGTGGTGCAGGATGGTGAGATTGTGATCGTGGACGAGTTCACGGGTCGCCTGATGGCAGGACGTCGCTGGAGCGATGGTCTGCACCAGGCCGTTGAAGCCAAGGAAGGCGTGGAAATTCAGGCCGAGAACCAGACCATGGCCTCGATCACCTTCCAGAACTATTTCCGCCTGTACAAAAAGCTGTCCGGCATGACGGGTACGGCCGATACCGAAGCCTACGAATTCCAGGAAATTTATGGTCTGGAAACCGTGGTCGTGCCGCCGAATAGGCCCAGCAAGCGCCAGGATCAGCTCGATCGCGTCTACAAGACCACCAAGGAAAAGTACGACGCAGCGATCAAGGACATCCGCGAGTGCTATGAGCGTGGTCAGCCAGTGCTGGTGGGCACGACCTCGATCGAAAACTCGGAAATCATCGATGAACTGCTGAACCGCGAAAAGCTGCCGCACCAGGTGCTGAACGCCAAGCAGCACGACCGAGAGGCAGACATCATTGCCCAGGCAGGCAGCGAAGGCATGATCACCATCGCCACCAATATGGCGGGCCGTGGTACCGACATCGTGCTGGGCGGCAATATTGAAAAGCAGATCAAGGCCATTGAAAGCGACGAGTCTCTGACGGAGACTGCGCGCCAGCAGCAGATCGACCAACTACGCGCTGATTGGAAAATTGCACACGACAAGATCGTGGCTTTGGGTGGCCTGCGCATCATTGCGACCGAGCGCCATGAATCGCGTCGTATCGACAATCAACTGCGTGGCCGCTCGGGTCGCCAGGGTGACCCCGGCTCCTCTCGTTTCTATCTGAGTCTGGACGACCAGTTGATGCGCATCTTCGCGGGCGACCGCGTCAAGGCCATCATGGATCGACTGAAGATGCCCGAAGGCGAAGCCATCGAGGCGGGCATCGTGACCCGCTCCATCGAGTCGGCTCAGCGCAAGGTGGAAGCGCGCAACTTCGACATGCGCAAGCAACTGCTTGAATATGACGACGTGGCTAACGACCAGCGCAAGGTCATCTACCAGCAGCGCAACGACATTCTGGATGCGACAGATCTGAATGGCATGCTGGCTGCCATGCGCGAGGATGTGATCACCGATCTGGTGCATCAATACGTGCCTGCCGAGTCCATGGAAGAGCAGTGGGATGTGCCCGGACTGGAAAAGGCGCTGGCTGGCGAATGGCAGATTGATCTGCCACTGCAGCAAGAGGTCGCAGCCTCCGAGTCCATCACCGACGAAGACATTCTGGAGAAGGTTCTGAAGGCCGCTCATGACCTGTTCGATGCCAAGGTGGCGCTGATTGGTCAGGAGAACTTCACCCAGTTCCAGCGTGCTGTGCTGCTGCAAAGCTTTGACACCAACTGGCGTGACCATCTGGCCGCGCTGGACTATCTGCGCCAGGGCATCCATCTGCGCGGCTACGCCCAGAAGCAGCCCAAGCAGGAGTACAAGCGTGAAGCGTTTGAGCTGTTCCGTCAGCTGATCGATCAGGTCAAGTCCGAAGTCACCCGCGTGCTGATGACCGTGCAGGTTCGCTCGCGTGAAGAGATGGATGAGGCGGCTGTCGCCATGAACGAGCGCGGCGCACAAAGCCTGGAAAACATGAGCTATGCCTCTTCTGCGGATCAGGATGCTTCTGCTTCCGAAGAAGAAGCAGAAATGCCAGAAGGCGTGCACGTGGGCCGCAACGACCCTTGCCCTTGCGGTAGTGGCAAGAAGTACAAGCAGTGTCACGGAAAACTTTCCTAACCCCCTGAGCGGCTTTGCCGCTTCCCTCTAGAAGGGGGACTACGGCCTTTGCTGCGGGGCGGCCCTTGCTGGCCGTCTCTGGCGTGGCTCATGCTTCATCAAACAACACGGGCTGAGGCCCGTGTTTGCATTGGTGCGGTGGCTTTTTACTCGGGCAATGGCAATAAAGCGCGGCGCAGCTTCGATTGTTCCGATAATGGCGAACGCTTTAACTTTTACCCTCTAGGCCTCTTGTCAAGGCGCGTGCTTTGCCGATGTGAGACATCGAGCAAGAGCCGCCTCGCAGCAAGGATGTCGTCCCCCTTGGGGGAAGCCGCGCAGCGGCATAGGGGGGAACATTTCAATCACAAGGATTTTTGCAATGCCCGTGAATCTCTCTGCCCCTGTTGCTGCCGACCTGCTGGCGATCAATGGTGTTCGCATCGGCATCACCGAAGCTGGTGTGCGCAAGGCCAATCGCAAGGACTTGACCGTGTTCTTGCTGGACGAAGGCGCTGCGGTCGCGGGCGTGTTCACGCAAAACCGCTTCTGCGCTGCGCCTGTGCAGGTCTGCCGCGAGCATCTGGCTGCAGGTTCGGGCATTCGTGCCATGGTGGTGAATACGGGCAATGCCAATGCAGGCACAGGCGCTGCGGGTCTGGCCAATGCGCGCGCCACTTGCGATGCGCTGGCCAAGGAGTTAAACCTCTCTGCCGCGCAAATCCTGCCTTTCTCCACCGGCGTGATCATGGAAGAGCTGCCCGTGGACCGCATCGTGGCGGGCATGCCCAAGGCCATCGCGGCTGCCAAGGCCGATAACTGGGCCGTGGCTGCCGAAGGCATCATGACCACCGATACCCTGCCCAAGGCCTTCAGCCGCAGCGTGAATATTGGTGGCAAGACCGTGTCCATCACCGGCATCAGCAAGGGCGCGGGCATGATTCGCCCTAATATGGCCACCATGCTGGGCTTTCTGGCCACAGACGCGGTGATCGCCCCCGAGCTGCTGCAGCCCCTGGTCAAGGAACTGGCCGACGGCTCTTTCAACCGCGTGACGATTGATGGTGACACCTCGACCAATGACTCTTTCGTGTTGATTGCGACCAACAAGGCAGGCAATGCGCAAATCACATCGCTTTCCAGTGCCGAGGGCGAGCAGCTCAAGGCAGCGCTGTTGGAGGTGGCGCAAAAACTGGCTCAAGCCATTGTCCGTGATGGGGAAGGTGCTACCAAATTCATTAGCGTCAAGGTCGAAGGCGGCAAGACGGAAGAAGAGTGCCGCCTGGTGGCTTACTCCATCGCTCACTCGCCCCTGGTCAAGACCGCTTTCTTTGCCTCTGACCCCAACCTGGGCCGCATTCTGGCTGCTGTCGGTTATGCCGGCATTGCCGACCTGGACCAGACCAAGATCGACCTGCACCTGGACGATGTGCATGTGGTGGTCGATGGTGGCCGCAACCCTTCCTACAAGGAAGAAGATGGCCAGCGCGTGATGAAGCAGCAAGAAATCCTGGTGCGCGTGGGCTTGGGTCGTGGCAATGCTACGCAGACGGTGTGGACCTGCGATCTGAGTCACGAGTATGTGACTATCAACGCCGATTACAGGTCGTAAACACCCCCTGAGGCGCTTTGCGCCTTCCCCCTCTCTCGCTTCGCGGGAGGGGGACGATGCCATCGCTGCGGGGCGGCCCTTGCTTGGCATCCCTAGCTTAGGGGTGCTGGTTTTAAGCATTGCTGGTGCTACAAATTCAGAAGCTTCTAGCGCTTATATGTATTCGGTTTTAGCCAATTTTTATGGTGAAACCAATTAGTAGCAAGCGCTGGCAGCTATAAAAACAGATGGAGATTGGCTTGTGCAAGATGTGATGAATTCCCTGGAGCGCCTGGTTGAGCGTGCCGAGCTGCTGATGCAGCGCATCGAATCCGTGCTGCCTCAGCCCCTGCAGGCGCCTGCGGACTGGAATGACGCCATTGCCTGGCGTTACCGCAAGCGTGCCAACGGCTGTGGCGTGCTGGAGCCTGTGCGCCATGTGGGTGCGATGCGGCTGTCCGATTTGCAGAACATTGATGTGCAAAAGGAAAAGATTGCACGCAATACCGAGCAGTTCGTAAGCGGTCGCACGGCCAACAACGTGCTGCTGACGGGTGCGCGCGGCACGGGCAAGTCTTCGCTGATTCGCGCTTGTCTGCACAGCTATGCGCCACAAGGGCTGCGTTTGATTGAGGTGGATAAGGCCGACCTGACCGATTTGCCCGACATCGTGGATGTGGTCGCTGGCCGGCCCGAGAAGTTCATCATCTATTGCGACGACCTGAGCTTTGAAGAGGGCGAGCCCGGCTACAAGGCCATGAAGTCCATGCTGGACGGCTCTGTCTCTGCCGCCACGCCCAATGTGCTGGTCTATGCCACCAGTAATCGCCGCCATCTGCTGCCCGAATATCTGACGGACAACCTGGCGCAGCAAAAAAGCGAGAACGGCGAGATTCACCCCGGCGAGGTGGTGGAAGAGAAGATTTCCCTGTCCGAGCGTTTTGGCCTGTGGGTGAGCTTCTACCCCTTCAGCCAGGACGAATATCTGCGCGTGGTGGCGCAGTGGCTGTCGGCTCTGGGCATGGATGCAGCCACCATCGAGGCGGCAAGGCCCGAAGCCCTGGTCTGGGCGCTGGAGCGCGGCTCGCGCAGCGGTCGTGTGGCCCACCAGTTTGCGCGTGACTATGCAGGGCGCAATGAGCGTCCTGTCAGCAGCAACAAGCGCATTGAAGATGTAGATGGCCTGGCTGAGGAAGCCGATCTGGATTGAGTGAAAGAGAAGTGAAGTGACGGCTGAAAACACAGCACAGGCGCCGCGCAAGCACACTGAAGTAGCAGTGGGCGTGCTGCTGCGCGAATCCGATGGCGCGCTGCTGATTACCAGCCGCCCTGCGGGCAAGCCTTATGCGGGCTTTTGGGAGTTTCCTGGCGGCAAGCTGGAAGCGGGCGAGACCGTGGAGCAGGCCTTGCGCCGCGAGTTGATTGAGGAGTTGGGCGTGACCATTGGCACGGCCCATCCCTGGAAGGTGACCGAGCATGACTACCCGCATGCGCTGGTGCGTTTGCACTGGTGCAAGGTGACCGAGTGGACGGGCGAGTTTGAAATGCGCGAAGGCCAGCAAATGGCCTGGCAGCAACTGCCATTGGATGTTCACCCGGTGCTGCCCGGTTCCTACCCCGTGCTGCAGTGGCTCAGCGACGAGCGCGGGCTGAGCTTTGATGCCCAGTACTACGAAGACAAGCAGCCTGCCTGAGCTTTCAGGTATCTAAAAACAAGAGCGCCTTGCGCTTGTTAGATAAGGACTTCAGTATGAAAACTACTGAAATTTCTTAACTGGCAAGCGCGAGGCGCTCTGTTTTTTGAAATGGCTAAATCAGGGTTCGGTCTTGGGATCACCGAAAGGTGCGTCTTCGGGTGGAGTCTGCGCGGGCACGCGGAACTCTTCATTGCCCCAGGCGCCCAGGTCGATATTGCGGCAGCGTTCGCTGCAGAACGGGCGGAATTTGTTGGTCGGCAGAAAAACGCTGGGGCCGCCGCAGGTGGGGCATTTCACCGTTGTTGGGGATTGGTTGTCAGTGCTCATGGCGTAGATGTATCACAGCTGGAAAACACGGGTGGCAGACCCTGAAAGCAATTGAGCCGCGATGGCGGCTCAATGGTTGAAAAGCGGGTGTGCCTCCTAGGCGCAGAGCGTTAGCTCAAAGGAGGCATCCTCATTGCTGGGCTGTGGCTTGCTGCCATTGGCGAGCTTGAGCAGGCGCACGGATACCAGCAGGCGGTTGCCGCTGATCTCGGGCACCAGATTCAGATAGGGGTCAATGCGCAGGCGCAGCAGCTGAAAGCTGCGGCCGGCCGGCATGGCTTGCTGGAAAACGCCTTGCTCGGCCACTACACGCTGCGCAATACCTGTCTCGCGCAGTAGCTGCAAAATCAGCTCCAGCGCTTGTCCAAGGGGCATCAGCTCATTGGCCCAGTCTTCCAGGTCGCGCTGGCGATAGCGCGGATCAAGGCTTTGCCAGGCGTGATAGGCCGGCAGGTCAAAGCTGCAAGTGCCGCCAGGAATGCCCATGCGGCTGCGTATGGACATTAGCCATTCGTTTTCGGTCAGCGCCTGACCGGTCTTGCCGGTCTGTGCATTGATGCTGGCCGAGCAGCCGTCGACTTGGCGCGCCACCTGGTGCAGCATGTGCTGAGAGATATCCGGGTTGTCGCGCAGAATATCCAGCAGGTTTTTCTGGCGCTCCAGATCCTTGATGACATCGGCGCGCAGATCGCTGCGCGAGGCCACATCCATGATCTCGAAAATGGTGGCCAGTGCAAAGTGCTGGTCGACAGAATGTGTGCGCGTCAGCAGCTCGCGCAGACGGCGATACAACTGCTCCAGACGCAGGTAGGTTCTCAGACGCTCGTTAAAGGGATATTCGTACAAGATCACGTTTGCTGGGCTCCTCGGGGCGCACAGGAATCAGCGGTCAACGTGCACATGCGGTGATCACACGCACAGGCCAAGCCATGACCTGCATCATAGCCCGAACCATGCAGCGATTTGATCGGTATATGCGTGAAGGGTTTCGATTGTGACGCCGTCATCGTTAAAGATGATCCAGTCAGCTGCCGCCTGACGCTGGGCGCGTGTGGCCTGGGCATGAATGATGGCTTGTACGGCATCACGCGTCAGTCCGTTGCGGGCCATGACGCGCTCTATCTGAGTGTCTTCCCGACAATCCACTACAAGCACTCCATCTAGGCGGGTGCGCCAGTGCCCGGATTCGATGAGCAAGGGAATGTCGTCAACGATGAGCTTGCTGCCTGCGGCGATGGCGGCCTCATGCTGCAGCCGTGTTTCCTCGGCAATCAAGGGATGGAGAATGGCTTCCAGCCTCTGGCGTGCAGAGGAGTCGGCAAAGACCAGCTCGCGCATGCGGGTGCGATTGAGGGCACCATGGGCGTCAATCAGGTCAGCACCAAAAGCCTGGGCGATAAAAGGCAGAGCCATGCCGCCGGTTGCCGTCAGGCTGCGCGAAATCTGGTCGGCATCGATGAGTGTGGCTCCACGGGCCCTGAGTCGGGTCGCTACGGTGCTTTTGCCGCTGCCAATGCCGCCGGTCAGGCCGAGTCTGAATGCAGGGGGTGATTGACGCTGGGGCATGGCCAGTCAAACGCCCAGGAAGCCGAGCACGGCCTGTGGGCCCCAGATCAGGCTGACAAAGCCGCCGCCCGCGAGAAAGGGGCCGAAAGGCACATAACCGCCTTCACGCAGCTTGCTGTTGATCTTGAGTGCAATGCCGATGATGGCGCCGACGACCGAGGCCATGAGAATGATGGGCACCAGTGCTTGCCAGCCAAACCAGGCACCAAGAGCTGCGAACAGCTTGAAGTCGCCATAGCCCATGCCCTCCTTGCCTGTTGTCAGCTTGAAGGCCCAGAAGATCAGCCACAGCGACATATAGCCGGCCACGGCGCCCCAGAAGGAGCTGAGCAGTGGCACAGAAGTCCATTGCAAGGCGGAGGCGATCAGACCAGCCCAGATCAGAGGCAAAGTAATGGAGTCTGGCAAAAAGGTGGTGTCCCAGTCGATTAGCGCCAGAGCCAGCAGCGCCGCGCTGAAGCCGCACCAGGCAAAGCCGGTAGGGGTCAGACCGTCGCGGCCCAGGCAGAAAGCAAACAATGCAGCGCAGACCAGCTCGACCACGGGGTAGCGCAGGCTGATGGGCTTTTTACACTCCGAGCAGCGGCCGCGCAGGAACAGGTAGCTGAGCACGGGGATGTTTTCATACCAAGCGACTTGATGGCCGCAATGGGGGCAGCGAGAGCGTGGCTTGCTCAGAGTTATTGCAGGTTGAGCAGGCGGCAGCTCAATCTTGGCGCCTTTTTCTTTCTGATCCTCGGCCCATTGGGCGCCTTCTGCATTCCACTCCTGCTCCATCATCAGCGGCAGGCGGTGGATCACCACATTCAGAAAGCTGCCAATCAGAAGGCCCAGCACGCCGCCTGCAGCGGCATTCATCATGAATTCGGAAATCATCAGACAACTTGGCCCAGCTTGAAGATAGGCAGATACATGGACACCACGATGCCGCCGATCAAGGTGCCCAGGAAAACGATGATGATGGGCTCCATCAGGCTGGAGAGGCCCGCCACCATTTCATCCACTTCGCTTTCATAGAAGTCGGCTGCTTTGCCCAGCATATGGTCGATGGAGCCGGACTCTTCGCCAATGGCACACATCTGGATCACCATGGAGGGGAAAATGTTGGCATTCGCCATGGCAACCGTGAGACTGGTGCCGGTGGAGACTTCCTGCTGAATCTTGTCGGTTGCGCTCTGATAGAGGTAATTGCCAGAGGCGCCACCCACGGAGTCCAGGGCTTCGACCAGTGGAACACCGGCCGCAAACATGGTGGATAGTGTGCGCGTCCAGCGAGCCACGCAGGATTTCTCAATCAGCACGCCAAAGATCGGCAGCTTGAGCATCGTGCGATCCATGAACTGCTGCACTCTTTCATTGCGCTTCCAGGCTTGCATGAAGAAGTAGATGCCCCCGCCTAGACCGCCAAAGATCAGCCACCAGTACTGGACGAAGTATTCGCTGATGCCCATTACCAGTAGCGTGGGAGCAGGCAGGTCGGCTCCAAAGGAGGTAAATACTTCCTTGAAGGCGGGAATCACAAAAATCATGATCACGGCCACGACGACAAAGGCGACGATCATGACCGATGTCGGATACATCAGGGCCGACTTGATCTTGGACTTGATCGCTTCCGTCTTTTCCATATAAGTGGCAAGACGGTCCAGCAGTGCTTCCAAGATACCTGCTGCCTCGCCCGCTTCTACTAGGTTGCAGTAGAGGCTGTCAAAGTACAGCGGGAACTTTCGAAACGCTGTGCTCAGCGACGTGCCGGTTTCCACGTCCTGGCGAATGTCGTTCAGAAGCTTGGTGACATTGGGGTTGGTGTTGCCACGGCCCACAATATCGAATGACTGGAGCAGAGGAACGCCCGCTTTCATCATGGTGGCCAGTTGGCGTGTGAAGAGGGCAATGTCCTTGGGTTTGATCTTTTTGCCGCCGCGGGTTCGGCGCTTTTTGATCTTCGAGGGGGTCACGCCCTGGCGGCGAAGCATGGCCTGGATCTGGTTTTCTCCTCCAGCTCGAGTCTCGCCGCGAACGATCTTGCCGTTGCGGTCTTTGCCTTCCCATTCAAAGAGAAATTCCTTGATTCCCTTGGACGCTGCAGTTGCCATGGCGTTCCCTCTCGTATTGGTTTTACTCGTTGGTGACCGCCAGCACTTCTTCGAGTGAGGTCAGGCCCAGCTTTACTTTATGCAGGCCCGAGCCGCGCAGAGAGCGCACTCCTTCGGCCTTGGCTTGTGCTGCGATTTCCATCGCACTGCCGTCACGCAAGATGATGCGTTGAATCTCATCGCTGATGGGCATCACTTGATAAATGCCTACACGGCCCTTGTAGCCGTTGTTGCAGGCCGAGCAGCCTACGGGCTTGTAGCTCACCCAGCTGCCATCCAGCTCAGCTTCCTCGTATCCCGCATCCAGCAGAGCTTCATGCGGAATATCTGCAGGCTCCTTGCACTGTGGGCAAAGGCGTCGCGCCAAGCGCTGGGCAGTAATCAGGATCACGCTGGAGGCAATGTTGAATGGGGCGATGCCCATATTACGCATTCGAGTCAGCGTGGTGGGGGCATCGTTGGTGTGCAGCGTTGACAGAACCAGGTGACCGGTTTGCGCGGCCTTGATGGAGATGTCGGCCGTTTCCAGGTCACGGATTTCACCCACCATGATGATGTCAGGGTCCTGGCGCAGAAATGACTTCAGCGCTGCGGCAAAGGTCAGGCCGGCTTTTTCATTCACGTTGACCTGGTTGACGCCAGGCATATTGATTTCGGAAGGGTCTTCTGCCGTCGCGATATTGACACCGGGCTGATTGAGCAGGTTCAGGCAGGTGTAGAGCGAAACGGTCTTGCCCGAGCCGGTGGGGCCTGTGACCAGAATCATGCCGTAGGGACGCTTGATGGCCGATAGCAGGCGTTCTTTTTCCTCTGGCTCGTAACCCAGGGCGTCAATGCCCATCTTGGCGGAGCTCGGGTCAAGAATACGGATCACGATCTTTTCGCCAAACAGAGTGGGCAAGGTGCTGACACGGAAGTCGATGACGCGATCGGGGCCGACCTTGAGCTTCATGCGGCCATCTTGTGGGACGCGCTTTTCCGAGATGTCCAGGCGCGAAATCACCTTGATTCGTGAGGCCAGCTTGTCCTTGATGGCAATGGGTGGGGAGGCAATCTCCCTCAACTCGCCATCAATGCGAAATCGCACGCGATAGTTGTGCTCGTAGGGCTCAAAGTGCAAGTCCGAAGCACGCATGTTGAAGGCGTCCAGCAGCATCTTGTGCAGGAACTTGACGACAGGCGCATCTTCGACGTCGGCCCCTAGGGCATTGTCTTTTTCTTCGGGCGCGTCTTCAATCTTGACGTCGTCAAAGTCAAAGTCCCCGGAACTGGAATAGGAGTCCAATGACTCGCTGACGCTTTTTCCCGCTTCATCGATCAGCTTTTGCAGTTTGTCGGCTTCGACAACCACCCAGTCCACAAAGAGCTGAGTAGTAAATTTGATCTGCTCGGCGGCTTCTTGTTGTGTGGGATCCGCTGTGGCAATCGTGAGCCGATTGCCACGCTTGCTCAAGGCAAGAACGCGGTAGGTGTTGCTGATTTTGGGGTCTAGCAGCTCGCGCGGTAGTTGACTGGTGTCAATGGCAGCCAGGTCCAGCAATGGAGTGCTGAACATGGTGGAGATGGTTTCTGCAATCTCCAGTGCGCTGATTTCGCCCGATTGGCAAAGCTCGCTGATAAAGGGGCTTTTGCTGGAGGCTGCTTTTTGGGCCGCATTTTCGGCTGCTTGCTGAGAAACCTTGCCTGCCGAGATCAGGGCTCTGCCCAAGCCGGGAATGGCTACAGGAGAGGGAAGGTTCTTTTGCAGATTGTCGGCGGCAGCCATGTATCCGGGTCAGAGTAAAATGATAGGAGACTTATCCTACCATCCTTGCTGTGACACAAGCAGATGCGTTGGCGTTTGTGAGTATAGTTCGCTGCTTTATTGAATATGGCTCAATAAAGTTGCAATTGGTCGGGGTGAGAGGATTCGAACCTCCGGCCTCTACGTCCCGAACGTAGCGCTCTACCAGGCTAAGCTACACCCCGCAAGCTTGTGGCTGAGTGCAGATGTTTCCTAAAGATTCAGGTGCGGCGCTCCAAAAGCTGCGACGCCAATTGTAGCAAACTTGAGGTGTAAGCATTACTTGGTAAGGCTGTCAAGGCATTGATGGCGCGCAGGGCTTCTGCATGGGCCGCTGCCCTGGCGATATCAAGTGCGCCTGTGCCTCGAACGATGTCGACGACGGCATCCAGCTGCTCTGTGGATCCTTGCTCAATGGCATTGCGAACAATGATTGCCTGCTCTGGTGTGCCGCGCTGCATGGCGGCAATCAATGGAAGTGTGCACTTTCCTTCGCGCAGATCATCCCCCAGATTTTTGCCCATCTCCTGCGCATTGCCGGTGTAGTCCAGAACATCATCAATGATCTGGAAAGCTGTTCCAAGTGCTTGGCCGTAGGTCGCACAGGCTTGTTCAACCTCTGAGGGGGCATCAGCCAAAACAGCAGCCAGTTGTGCGCTGGCTTCGAACAGCTGGGCTGTCTTGGAGCGGATAACGTGCAGATATCCTGCCTCGTCCAAGGAGGCATCGTGGGTGTTGATGAGCTGCTGCACTTCACCTTCTGCAATCACATTGGTGGCGTCAGACAGTATTTGCAATACGCGCATGCTCCCCACCTCCACCATCATTTGGAAAGAGCGGGTGTGCAAAAAGTCGCCGACTAAGACGCTGGCAGGATTGCCAAAGGTTTCATTGGCAGTGGCCCGGCCACGGCGCAAAGTGGACTCATCCACCACATCGTCGTGAAGCAAAGTGGCTGTGTGGATCAATTCCACCACGCTGGCCAAGATGTATTTGCTTTTGCCTTGGAAGCCAAGCGAGCCGCAGATCATGAGTAGCAGTGCGGGGCGCAGGCGCTTTCCACCAGCTGCAATGATGTACTGGGAAATTTGGGCAATCAGGGGAACACTGGTCGTCAGTCTTTGTGCAATGACGACATCCACTTCGCGCATGTCATCTGCGATCAAGGCGAGCGGATTGGATGTGGAAATTTCTGTAGTCAAGGTGATGAACCGCCAAGTGGATTCATGATTATAGAAAGATGCAGTCGACTTTTAATCGGAGGGCAAAGAGTCCGCTTAAGCGGGTGCGCAGGGGAATGAGGGCAGGAAAAATGCAGGCGTGCTAGAATTGCTGGCTCCGTGGAAATCATTTCATGGAACTCTCAAACTTTAGAGGTTTTTAATGTACGCAGTCATAAAAACCGGCGGCAAGCAGTATCGCGTTGCAGCTGGCGAAAAGATCAAGGTAGAACAGATTGCTGCGGACGTAGGCCAGGAAATCGTGATTGACCAAGTTTTGGCCGTCGGCAACGGCGCTGAAATCAAGGTTGGTGCACCCCTGGTGTCCGGCGCATCTGTGAAGGCAACAGTGGTTGCTCATGGCAAGCACGACAAGGTACGCATCTTCAAGCTGCGTCGCCGTAAGCACTACGCTAAATCCCAAGGCCATCGCCAGCAGTTCACAGAACTGCAAATTGTGGCGATTGCCGCTTAATTCCGAAGGAGCTAAGTCATGGCACAGAAAAAAGGCGGCGGCTCTACGCGCAACGGACGTGATTCCAAGCCAAAAATGCTGGGCGTAAAGGCCTTTGGTGGCGAGCTGGTGACAGCTGGTTCCATCATCGTGCGTCAGCGCGGCACCAAGTTTCACCCCGGTGAGAACGTTGGCGTGGGCAAGGATCACACCCTGTTTGCACTGGTTGACGGCCACGTGTCGTTTGCAGTGAAGGGCGCTCTGTCCAAGCAAACAGTTAACATCACGGCTGCTTAAGTCGTTTTGTGACTCTCACAAAGCCCCGACTTGTCGGGGCTTTGTTGTTTGAGAAGGCTCCAGGCAGCAGATTTCTGGCAGATGGGGCAGTTAATAGACCACGTAAAAGTGTGGCCCGAGGCTTCTGGTGCACACTGATTTTGTAGACTGGATGCCTCATGAAATTTGTTGACGAAGCTTTTATCGACATCGCGGCCGGTGATGGCGGCAATGGTTGTGTGTCGTTCCGGCACGAAAAATACAAGGAATTTGGCGGCCCCGACGGTGGTGACGGTGGCCGTGGCGGTCACGTGTTTGCCGTGGCCGATGTGAACCTGAATACGCTGGTGGACTATCGCTACTCGCGTCGCCATGAAGCCAAGCGTGGTCAGCACGGCATGGGTTCGGACATGTTTGGCGCTGCGGGCGACGACATCACGCTGAACATGCCAGTGGGCACCATCATCAGCGATGCCGATACCGGCGAAGTGCTGTTTGAGTTGCTGGAGCCTGGTCAGGTCATTACTATTGCCAAGGGCGGTGATGGTGGTTTTGGCAATTTGCGCTTCAAGAGTGCTATCAACCGTGCACCCCGTCAGAAGACGCCGGGCTTTCCTGGTGAGCGTCGCAGCCTGAAGCTGGAACTCAAGGTGCTGGCCGATGTAGGCCTGCTGGGCATGCCTAATGCGGGAAAGTCCACCTTCATCACTGCCGTGTCCAACGCGCGTCCCAAGATTGCCGACTATCCGTTCACGACGCTGCACCCCAATTTGGGTGTGGTACGCGTGGCTGCAGAGCAAAGCTTTGTGGTGGCTGATATTCCTGGTCTGATTGAAGGCGCGTCCGAAGGTGCAGGTCTGGGTCACCAGTTCCTGCGTCACCTGCAACGCACGCGTCTGCTGCTGCATATCGTCGACATCGCTCCGTTTGACGAGGGCGTGGATCCCGTCGAGCAGGCCAAGGCCATTGTGGGCGAGCTCAAGAAGTACGATGCAGATCTCTACAGCAAGCCACGCTGGCTGGTGCTCAATAAGCTAGACATGGTTCCGGCAGAAGAGCGTGCAGCCAAGGTCAAGGACTTCGTCAAGCGCTTCAAGTGGAAAGGCCCAGTCTTCGAGATCTCGGCGCTGACCCGCGAAGGCTGCGAGCCGCTGATTCGCAAGATCTACGAGCATGTACACAACCAGCAATTGGCCGAGCAGGGGCCCAAGGAAGTGGACCCTCGTTTTGCAGGAGGCGAGGATTCTGGTCTGGATATGACCGATCCGCGCTTTGCCCCTCAAGATCCGGAATAAGCTTGAGGCTTCAACCTAGCAGCGCACAGGGTGCGCTGTTTTGCTTTTAATTTAATAGCTAATAGCGCTTGATGGATAAGCGTTTTAAGCAAAAAAACTGTAAATTCTCATGTCCTCCAATGTGTTGCGTGATGCTCGCCGCATCGTCGTCAAGGTCGGCTCTAGCCTGGTCACCAATGAGGGGCGAGGTCTGGATGAAGCGGCCATTGAGGAATGGAGCCGTCAACTAGCGGCTCTGGTGCACGGTGACGATGGCATCAAGCGTGAAGTCATCATGGTCTCCAGCGGTGCGATCGCCGAAGGTATGAAGCGTCTGGGCTGGGCCGCGCGCCCGACCGAGGTGCATGAGTTGCAGGCCGCAGCTGCTGTGGGGCAGATGGGGTTGGCCCAGATGTATGAGACCAAGCTGCGTGCCGAGGGAGTTCCCAGCGCTCAAGTTCTACTGACCCATGCAGACTTGGCAGACCGCGAACGTTATCTGAATGCGCGCACCACGCTGCTGACCTTGCTGCGATTGGGCGTAGTACCCGTCATCAACGAAAACGACACCGTCGTGGTGGATGAGATTCGGTTTGGCGATAACGATACTTTGGGGGCCTTGGTAGCGAATTTGGTGGAGGCCGATGCTTTGGTCATCCTGACCGATCAGCGTGGCCTCTACAGTGCCGACCCGCGCAAGAATCCTGATGCCAAGTTCATCGATGTGGCAGAGGCCGGTGATCCGACTCTTGAGGCTATGGCTGGCGGAGCGGGTCTGTTCATTGGCACAGGCGGCATGATCACCAAGATTCTGGCTGCCAAGCGTGCTGCGGGCTCGGGCGCTTCTACCGTGATTGCCTGGGGGCGTGAGAAAGATGTGCTGCTGCGATTGACGCATGGTGAGTCCATTGGCACCTTGTTGGTAGCTAATACTCACAAGACACAGGCGCGTAAGCAATGGATTGCCGATCATCTGCAACTGCGTGGCTCAGTGACCGTGGATGCAGGTGCGGTGTCCAAGTTGAAGGATGAAGGTAAGAGCTTGTTGCCCATCGGCATGATCGCCGTGGAGGGAGATTTTTCGCGCGGCGAAGTGATTGCCGTGCGCGACGAGAGCGGTGTCGAGATTGCCCGAGGCCTGGCCAGCTACGCCAGCGCGGAAGCGCGGCTGCTGTGTCGCAAGAGCTCGTCGGAGATTGAGTCGCTGCTTGGCTACTCAGCAGGCCCGGAAATGATGCACCGGGACAATATGGTGGTTGCAGGTCATTGATTGCCCTTCATATGTAGAAAAAACCGTAATGCTGCTGAAGCATTACGGTTTTTTCATTGAACAGAGGTAGAGCCCTGGGGCTTGTCAATATCGGTTTGCGGATCTGGATCAAAGCTGGCACCAGGAGGCAACTCTATGCCAGGGTTGATGCGAAAGCTACCGGTGCGGGCCGGGTAAACGGCTTGATTGTGCAGCACTGGGTGGGCAGTCGCATTGCTGATCGGGTTGCCTTCTTGCTCCCGAGGCCGCATTCCGCTTCGCAAATAGCGATTGCGTTGCTGCTCTCCACGGGGCAGAAAACGAGCCAGCTCAGTCAAGGCCATCTCGTACACACCACGCTTGAACTCAACCACTACATCCAGTGGAACCCAGTAATCATTCCAGCGCCAAGCGTCGAATTCTGGGTGATCGGTGGCACGCAGGTTCAAGTCCCAGTCGTGTCCAACCAATTGAAGCAGAAACCATATCTGCTTCTGGCCCTTGTAATGCCCGCGCGCATCGCGGCGGATGTACCTGTCTGGCACCTCGTAGCGCAACCAGTCCCTGGTGCGGGCAACCACGCGAACGTGATTGGGCCTAAGCCCCACTTCTTCGTGCAGCTCGCGAAACATGGCCTGCTCGGGTGTCTCACCCCGGTCAATGCCACCTTGCGGAAACTGCCAGCTGTGGGTGCGAATGCGTTTTCCCCAGAACACCTGGTTTCTTTGGTTGAGCAGGATGATGCCGACGTTCGGGCGAAATCCGTCCCGGTCAAGCATAATCAAACCCCAAATTTTTGAATTGTGTTCATTATGCATGGCCCCTTGTGATCGACAAGCGGGCCATGCCTATTTCCACTGAATTGCCAGTTCCATGAAAGCCTCCCAATTTCTCATCTCCACCCTCAAAGAAGCTCCGGCCGACGCCGAAGTGGTCAGCCACAAGCTCATGACACGGGCTGGCATGATCAAAAAGCTGGGTGCAGGCATCTATAACTACATGCCCATGGGCCTGCGCGTGATCCGCAAGGTCGAAGCCATCGTGCGCGAAGAAATGAACCGCGCAGGTGCTATCGAGGTGACGATGCCTGTGGTGCAGCCTGCCGAGCTGTGGCAGGAAACCGGCCGCTTCGAGAAAATGGGCCCCGAGTTGCTGCGGATTCAGGATCGCCATGGCCGTGATTTCGTGATTCAGCCCACCTCTGAGGAAGTGGTGACTGATATCGCGCGTCAGGAGTTCAAGAGCTACAAGCAGTTGCCCAAGAACCTCTACCAGATCCAGACCAAGTTCCGTGACGAGCGCCGTCCCCGCTTTGGCCTAATGCGTGGCCGCGAGTTCATCATGAAGGACGCTTACTCCTTTGACAAAGACCGCGACGCCGCCCAGATCAGCTACCAGACCATGCGCGAAGCCTACAAGCGCATCTTTGATCGCTTTGGCCTGCAGTACCGCGCTGTGCGCGCTGACTCAGGCGCTATCGGTGGTGACTTGAGCGAAGAATTCCAGGTGATCGCCTCTACGGGTGAAGACGCCATTGTCTATTGCCCCAACAGTGACTACGCGGCCAATATCGAAAAGGCCGAGGCGCTGGCACCTACTGCCACCCGTCCTGCGGCTGGCAAGGCCATGGAGAAGGTCGCAACGCCCGGCAATGCCACCTGCGAGGCCGTGGCCGAGCAACTGGGCCTGCCGCTGGCGCAAACCGTCAAATCGCTGGTGCTAGCCACCGATGAACTGGACGAGAAGGGCTTGATCGTCAAGACGCAAATCTGGCTGCTGCTACTGCGCGGCGACCACGAGATGAATGAGATTAAGGTCGGCAAGGTCGAAGGCCTGGCGGGCTTCCGCTTTGCCACCGTGCCCGAGATCGAGGACCACTTCGGTGCCAAGCCCGGTTACCTGGGCCCCATCGGCCTGAAGAAGCCCGTGAACATCGTGGTGGACCGCGATGTGGCCGTGATGGCCGACTGGGTGTGCGGTGCCAATGAGGAAGACTTCCACATCACCGGTGTGAACTTTGGCCGTGACCTGCCTGAGCCCGCCGTGGTGGCCGACCTGCGCAATGTGGTGGCTGGTGACCAATCTCCCGACGGCGCGGGTGAACTAGCCATTGAGCGCGGCATTGAAATCGGCCACGTGTTCTACCTGGGCACCAAGTATTCGCAAGCCATGAATGCCACCTTCCTGGGCGACAACGGCAAGCCACAGCACTTTGAAATGGGCTGCTACGGCATTGGCGTGACCCGTCTGCCAGCCGCCGCCGTGGAGCAAAACCACGACGAGCGCGGCATGATCTGGCCCGACGCGATTGCGCCGTTCACCGTGGTGATCTGCCCCATCGGCATGGGCCGCAGCGAAGCGGTGAAGGAAGAAGCCTTCAAGCTGTACGACGCGCTGCTGGCACTGGGCGTGGATGTGATTCTGGACGACCGTGACGAGCGCCCCGGTGCGATGCTGGCCGACTGGGAACTGATCGGCGTGCCCCACCGCGTGGTGCTGGGTGACCGTGGCTTGAAGGAGGGTGTGGTCGAGTACCAAGCCCGCCGTGACACAGAAGCGACAAAGCTGGCGACCGATGAGGTGCTGAACCACCTCAAGAGTCGTCTGGGCTTGTAAGCTTCTGTTTCCATGTCACTGAATCGTCGAACCTGTCTGAGCGCTGCTGCATCACTGGCCGTACCCTCGGCCAACTGGCTGCTGCCGCAAGCAGCCTGGGCCGGAGGCCAGCTCGAAGAGCCATTGGCCGACTCTGTGCGCACTGCGCTCAGCGCCGCCGTGGCTGGCTCTGGAGCTCCTCCCGAGCTGGAGTTCACTTCCACCGATGCCCGCATGGAATATCTGCGCTGGCTGGTGGCTTGCAGCGACAAACTGGCGCGGCGCAAGACCGATCTGCAAGCGCGGCGCGAGTTTTTGCAGACGGTTTGGTATGAAGCCAAGCGAGCGGGACTGGATGTGTCCATGGTCATGGGCCTGATTCAGGTGGAGAGTGGCTTTCGCAAGTTCGCAATCTCCAGCGTGGGGGCGCGTGGCTATATGCAGATCATGCCGTTCTGGACGCGCGTGATTGGCGATGGCGACCCCGGCAAGCTGTTCCACATGCAGACCAATCTGCGTTTTGGCTGCGTGATCCTGCGCCACTATCTGGACCGTGAAAAGGGTGACTTGTTCATGGCGCTGGGGCGCTACAACGGCAGCCGCGGCAAGGATAAATATCCCAACCTGGTATTTGGCGCGCAGCGCCAGTGGCAGCTGCAGCCCGCGGTGAGGCAGATTTAGTCAGTACCTGCTGGCTCCACTTTGGCCATCCAGTGCTAGGGCAGGGCGTAATACCGCAGGTTGAGCGCAGGGCTGTGGCTGTCTTTGTCAGCCTCCGAAGAGGGCTCCGCCACGAGCAGCATCTGCTGCGCTTCATTCCAGCCAACGATGTGGCTATCTACCGAATGGGGGAGCTCAAAGCCTTGCCAGCTGTGCCCTTGATCCCGGCTGAAATGAAACGCGCGGGAGCGCTGCTGATTGCAGCGCTCCCGCGCCGCCATACGCGCTGGCAGCAGGCAACTGGCGATGTCCAGCAGGGCATGACCAGTGCTGCGGCTGATCCAGACCTGATTGCCTGTCCAGAGTTGGCTGGTGCTCGTGTGATGCCAGGCTGGTCGAGGCAGATCGACAGGCGCTTGCCAGCGCCAGGTCTGGGGATCAAGGTGCTGCGCCTTTCCTTGCTGTAGCCAAGTCAGACTGCCATCGCTGCTGCGCAGCAGCTGGCCGCTGGGGTAGCGAGGCAGGACTGCGATATCGTCAGCCGTTTCGATGTTCTGCACCTGGATGGGTTCGGGTGCTGGCGGAATCAGCAGTGTGAAGCGACGGGCTTGCGCTGCTCGCCAGTCACCCTGCGGGCTGCCCTGCTCATCTAAAGTTCGCGCCCAGCGGATGGACCAGCCGCGTAACTGAGCGGTCGGGCCAGGCGTCAGCAGGGTTTCATACTCGACTTGCAGTAACGGGTCTGCTGCCAGATCGCCCCAGACGGCAGGGGTAAAGGCTTTCAGGGCGTGGCGTGCATGCCAGGCGGCAGCCGAATAGGCTGGAGGTGGCGTACTCTCCGGGAGCGCGGCCATGGTCAAGGGCGTGTGCACGGGCGGTTGACCCCAGGTGCTGCCGCCGTCATAGCTGATCAGCAGCGCCTGCTCCAGCGAATTCCAGGCAAAGGCTGTTTGTGGCTGAACCCAGCCGAATTGATCCAGAGGCTGTGGCAACTGCTGCTGTTTTGACCATTGCCAGCTTTGGCCCTGGTCGGAGCTGCTAAAGGCCGATTGACTCCACCAGTGCTGGCCTTCCGTTTTGGCCCCTAACAGCAGCTGACCCGCGCCGCTTCCTGCATGCAGCTGCAGAGCTGGAGCAGCCCAGGAGGCTGTGATTTGCAGTGGGGCGGATGGTGGCAAATGGGCGATGAACTGGCGGTCGCGAAAGTTGAGCCACTGCAAGGCCTGGGCTTTTTCATCTTCGGCGGCATCGGTGGACTGAGCGTTTTCCAGAGCAGAGCGCAAAGCCTCTTCCAGCAAGTGCGCTTGCATGCTGTTGCCGGCAGATGGCAAGGGCAGTTGGCGTGACGTGGCCGCATGGCGCTGCTGCCATTGTGGCAACAGCGTCTCCAGAAGTGCGCCTGGGGGCAGACTGTTGGGCGCAGCATCGAGGGCGCGCGAGAAGCGGCCCGTAAGCACAGGGCTGCCAGCATAGGACTGCAGGCGCAGACTTTCGGGCTGGATCTGGAAATTGTCGTCGGCGAGCGGCCAATGCTGGGAGCTGGCCTGCAACTGCGGGCCGCTGGCGCGGCGTTGCCAATGGTCGAACAGTACGGCGGTGCTGACGAGAGCAAAGGCAGATGCGGCGAGCCAGCGAACACGGCGAGATGCAGAAATGGAGGGAGGCATTGGCAGGCTTTGTGTGGCAAATGTCGATATGGAGTTAAAAAGAAAAGCGCATAGCGCTCTTCTTTTCTAGGTTTCACTATGGAATGAATAGGAAATCAATGCACAGCAACCGCAAGCAGCTATGTATTTTGAGCGGCTCAGGGTGCTGCAGAAGGTGCAGCTGGGGCCTCAGTGGTGCTGGCTTGGGGTGCTGACTCTGTGACTGCCATAGCCGCAGCTGCGGCAGACAAGGTGGCAGCAGGGTGGGGAGAGTCCGTGGCCAGGCGGGTCACCAGCACCTGGTCGATGCGGTAGCTGTCCACGTCCATGACCTCGAAGCGATAGCCGCCCCAGTCCACGGTGTCGGTGCGGCGTGGCACGCGGCGCAGCATGACCATGAGGAAGCCAGCCAGCGTTTCGTACTCATCATCATTGGGCATGTCATCCAGGTGCAGGGCGCGCATCACATCCTCAATCGGAGTGATGCCATCAATCAGCCAGGAATGCTCGTCACGGCGGATGATCTGCTCTTCATCGGCCGGGCCGACCAGATCGCCCATCACGGTGCTCATCACGTCATTGAGCGTCACCACGCCGACGACCAGGCTGTATTCGTTGACGATCACGGCAAAGTCCTCGTGCACCATGCGGAACTGCTCCAGCACTTCGGCCAGTGTCAGGCGATCCGGCACGATCAGCACTTTGCGGATCAGGCTGTCGTCGGTGAGTGACAAAGGTTGGTTGTTGAGGGCGCGCTGAAACAGGTCCTTGGCGTCCACATAGCCGATCACATGGTCGATGTCGCCATCGCAGACCGGGTAGGTGGAAAACGGCTCTTCTGCAATGCGGGCGCGGATGATGGCGTCGCTGTCATCACGGAAGAAGAAGGCCATGCTGTCGCGCTGTGTCATGGCCGAGGCCACGGTGCGCGAGTCCAGCTCAAACACGTTGGCAATCACCTGCTGCTCACGGGCGGCCAGCACACCGGCCTTGGTGCCCGCTTCGGTCATGGCCAGGATGTCGTCGCTGGTAATGCGCTCATCGCGTGTGGCTGGCAGGCCCAGCAGGCGGAACAAGGTGTCGGTCGCCAGGTTGTAGAACCAGATGATGGGTTTGAAGACAACCACAAACCAACGCATGGGGGCGAGCACACGAACGACATAGCGCTCCGGCTCATTCATGCTCAGTCGTCTGGGCAGCAGGTCGGCCAGCAAGATGAAGGCCGATGTGACGATGAAAAACGAGATCAGAAAGCCAATGCTGGAGGCGAGGCTTGGCGATAGCCAGTTGGAAAAAAATGCGGTTACGGCAGGGCTGAAAGCCCCTTCGCCCACAATGCCGCCGAGGATGGCGACTGCGTTCTGCCCCACTTGCACGACGGTGAAATATTCGCCAGGTTGCTCTTGTACGCGCAAAGCCTGTTCGGCTCGCACATCGCCATCGTCTGCCATTTGTCGCAGGCGAAGGCGGCGCGATGCGGCCAGAGAAATCTCGGCCACAGAAAAAAAGGCGCTGAGCAAAATCAGCACGACTATCACCAGAAGGCTTTGGGACACACTCATAGGCAAGGCTGCTGCGGCACGACAAGTGCCTGCAACCGGTTATCAAAGACGCTCTATTCGACCACATAAAGCGCGTGGCGGGCAGCTTCACGGCTTGATAGGCTCCTGCGGGGAGCTATAGGCTGGCTGCTTTCACGTCGTCTTCGCAGCCTCAAGCGTTGGCGTCGGAATGTGCAGCACGCGCCAGAGCGTCGGCCTCTGTATTACGGTGACGGGGCACCCATTGCAGTACCAGCTCGTCAAAAGACTGCATCTGCAGGCGTGCGCTATCGAAAAGCGCTTGCAGACGGGCAATTGGGCGTGCAGGCTTGGCCAGCGGTGGCCCCAGCTGCTCCAGTAGTACTTGCGAGTCGGTGCGTATGGTCAGGCAGCGGGCATCGAGTTGCTGCGCTAGTTGCAAGGCAGCGATAAGGGCCAGCAGCTCGGCCTCGTTGTTGCAGCCGCTGCGATGCAGGTTTTTTGACAGCGTGTGCTGCCTGCCATCAGGCAGGTGAAGCACCGCGCCCAGGCTCATGGGGCCGGGGTTGGGCAAGGAGCTGCCATCGATGTGGATGCAGCAGTGGTGGGAAGGGCAGGGTTGAGGTGCTGGCATCAAAAAAGCCACCGTGGTTGCGGTGGCTTGGTTCTGTGGATGGGCTTATTGAGCCGCCAGCACTTGCTGCAGCTCACCGGATTCGTACATTTCCATCATGATGTCAGAGCCACCGATGAACTCGCCCTTGATGTAGAGCTGAGGAATGGTGGGCCACTGGCTGTAGTCCTTGATGCCTTGACGGATTTCCTGGTCTTCCAGCACGTTCACAGTGGTGATGGACTTGGCATCCACACCGCAGGCCTTGAGGATCTGAATGGCACGGCCAGAGAAGCCGCACTGAGGGAAGCTGGCGTTGCCTTTCATGAACAGCAGTATGTTGTTGTTCTTGACCAGGTCGTCGATGCGTTGTTGCGTGTTGCTCATAGTGGGCTCCGGATTTTAGAAATGGCGGTAACAGCCGCGATGTTTGTAATTATTTCACTGACCGCAATGAACGCGGTGAAGTGAGGAAATCTTGTTGTGTATCTATCTGAGGGCAAGGTGCTGAAAATCAAGCCTTACCCGGCCAGCACCCGCCGGTGCAACGTGCAATGCCCGCCAGATCATGGCGGTGCTGAACGTCGACAAAGCCTGCTGTTTGCAGCAGGTTGGCGACATCCTCGGCCTGATCCCAGCCATGCTCGAAGATGAGCCAGCCACCGGCCTTCAAATATTCAGGCGCTTGCGCCGTGATGCTGCGTATGTCCTCCAACCCGTCATTTCCACTGGCAAGGGCCGACAGAGGCTCGTGTGTGAGTGCTGCCAAGTGTGGGTCGTCGCTGCGAATATAGGGCGGGTTGCTGACGATGAGGTCGAAGGGCTCTTGCCCGGCCAGGGGCTGCAGCCAGCTGCCGTGAGCAAACTGCACGGGCAGTTGAAGCTTTTGAGCATTGCTGCTGGCTACGGCCAAGGCATCGGCACTGGCATCGACGGCGGTGATCTGCGCCAAGGGGCGCTGGCTTTGCAGTGCCAGAGCAATGGCTCCACTGCCTGTGCCCAGATCCACCGCGCGGCCACGGCTTTCGGCAGACATCAGCTCCAGAGCCCAGTCCACCAGCGTTTCGGTGTCGGGGCGTGGGTCCAGAACGCGGGCGTCCACACTCAGCTCCAGGCCGTAAAACTCCTTGTGGCCCGTCAGATACGCCACGGGAGCCCCTTGCAGACGCTGTGTGCAGAGCCGACTCCATTGCTCTTGCTGCTCGGCGCTCAGAATATCGCTGTCATGTGTGATGAGCCAAGCACGGGCATGCGCAGGCTGCTGCATTAAATGTAGCAACAGCATTTGCGCATCGACGCGGGCCAGGCCTTGCCGGGAGGCTTGCGCCAGGGCCTGAGCAACGCTGAGGGAGGAGGCAGAGCTCGTCATGTCTTGCGGCACTCAATCTGCCTGCAGCTCTGCCAGCAGTTCTGCTTCGCGGGCATGTTGCAGAGCTTCGATCACATCGCCCAAGTCACCTTCCATCACGGCCAGTAGCTTGTAGAGCGTGAGGTTGATGCGATGGTCAGACAGACGGCCCTGTGGAAAGTTGTAGGTGCGGATGCGGTCGCTGCGGTCGCCAGAGCCAATCAACCCCTTGCGCATGGCTGCTTCCTTTGCGGCGCGTTCGCTGCGCTCTTTTTCCTGAATGCGAGCCTGCAGCACCTGCAGGGCCTTGGCCTTGTTGCTGTGCTGGCTGCGTCCGTCCTGGCACTCGGCCACGATGCCGGTGGGCAGGTGGACCACGCGCACGGCAGAGTCGGTCTTGTTGATGTGCTGGCCGCCGGCGCCGCTGGCACGGAAGGTGTCGATGCGCAGGTCGGCCGGGTTCAGGGTAATGGCCTCTGCTTCATCGGGCTCGGGCATGACGGCCACGGTGCAGGCACTGGTGTGAATGCGGCCCTGGGTTTCAGTGGCTGGCACGCGTTGCACACGGTGGCCGCCGGACTCAAAGCGCAGCGCGCCATAGACGTTGTCGCCATCAATGCGCAGCACCACTTCCTTGTAGCCGCCAATCTCTGCCTCGTTGGCGCTCATGATTTCGACTTTCCAGCCCACGTTGGCAGCGTAGCGGGTGTACATGCGGGCCAGATCACCGGCGAACAAGGCCGATTCATCCCCGCCCGTGCCTGCGCGGATTTCCACAAAGGCCGGGCGTGCATCGTCGGGGTCTTTGGGCAGCAGCAGGCGCTGCAGCTCGTCTTCAAGTCTGATGAGCTCGGCTTCGCCGCTGGTGATTTCCTCTTGCGCCATCTCGGCCATGTCCGGGTCGTCCAGCATCTCGCGTGCGGCCACGATGTCGGCTGCTGTTTGCTGGTGGCGGCGGTAGCGGCTGGCAATGGCGGTGACATCGGCATGTTCGCGCGAAATCGTGCGGTACTGCTTCATGTCGCTCATGATGTCTTCGCGCGAAAGCAGAAAGTCCAGCTCCTCCAGACGTTGGGCGTAGCGTTCGAGCTGGTTGCGCAAAAAGTCTTGCATGGTCGGTAACGAGGCTTGGGAGGGGCGGGTCGGCGCACCCTCGGTGAGTCAGGAAGAGAAAGTGTGAGAGCAGGCTGCAGATGAGCCTTGTGCTGCTCGAGAGGCTGCACTGGAGCGCAAGAGCGTCGCTACAGCTTGCTGGAGTTGCGGCTGGCGCGCAGGAACAGGCGGGAGACGGTATCTGCCGTCTGGGCGCGGGCCTCGGCATCGCCCTTGTGCAGCTCGGCCATGGTGCCGTGCAGCATTTTTTGTGTAAGGCCGCGCGAGAGCGCTTCCAGCACCGTATCAATGTCTTCGCCCTTGGCCAGCAGCTTTTTGGCGCGGGCAATTTCCAGAGCGCGCCACTCGTCAGCCTGGGCATTGACTTGCTGAATCAGGGAAACCGAGCCACCGACGGGCCTGCGCTGGTCCATCCACTGCATGAAGCTTTGCACGCCGGTGTCGATGATGACTTCGGCTTGCTGTACAGCCGCCTGGCGCTGGGCCTGGCCGGTGCGCACCACGGTGGCCAGATCGTCCACTGTGTAGAGGTAGACGTCGTTGAGGTTCTTGACCTCGGATTCAATATCGCGCGGTACGGCCAGGTCCACCATGAAGATGGGCCGGCGCTTGCGCTTTTTTAGAGCGGACTCCACAGCACCCAGGCCGATGATGGGCAGGCTGGAGGCGGTGCAACTGATGATGGCATCGTACTCGTGCAGATGCTCTGGCAGATCGGCCAGGCGCATGGTGCCGGCGCCGAACTGGGCTGCCAGCTTTTCGCCGCGCTCCATGGTGCGGTTGGCAATGGTGATCTGCTTGGGATTGCGAGCGGCAAAGTGGGTGGAGACCAGCTCGATCATCTCGCCCGCGCCGACAAACAGCACGCGAATTTTGGACAGATCTTCAAACAGCTGACCGGCAAGACGGACGGCGGCCGCAGCCATGGAGATGCTGTGTGCGCCGATTTCGGTCGAGCTGCGCACTTCCTTGGCCACGGCAAAGCTGCGCTGGAACAACTGATTGAGCGTGGTGCCCAAGGCACCCGCAGTTTCAGCCGCACGCACGGCGTTTTTCATCTGCCCTAAAATTTGCGCCTCGCCCAGCACCATGGAGTCAAGGCCCGAAGCTACACGGAAAGCGTGGCGGGCGACAGAGCCGTCTTCCAGTAAATAGGAGTGCTGGCGCAGCAATTCAGGGGCCACGCCGCCGCTGTTGGCCAACCAGCGCACTGTATGCTCCATGGCCGGTGCATCTGCGGCACAGTAAATCTCGGTGCGGTTGCAAGTGGAGAGAATGGCAGTTTCCACTGCGCTATGGGCTTTGCCTGCGTGAGTCAGAGACTCGCGCAGGCCCTGCAGCGTCGGCGCGATCTGATCGAGCGCGAACGCAAAACGGCCCCGCATATCGAGCGGAGCCGTATGGTGATTGATTCCTAAAGCCCAGACTGCCATAACTGGGGATTATAAAATTTAGTACCGGATCGGGCACCCCCCGGGGTCAAAGCCTTGGAATCGATTGCTGTCATGGATTTTGTTGCGAGCGTCAATCATTTACTGAGCTTTCTTGCCCCCGCCCTTTTCATGGCTGTGGGGCTAGCAATCTATGCGCGAATATTTAAGCAAAATCAGCCTGGAGCTCCATCATTTATTGCCCAAGTAGCTATCAATTTCATATTGGGAACAGCGGTTTTGCTGGCCGGACTGTGGCTTTTTTCGCGTGATGGAAAAATGATCAGCTATGCCCTCTTGGTCGTCATAAGTGCCTGCTGCCAGTGGGTGATTTCCCGCGCTTGGCGCTGAAGGGCGTGTGAATTGCAAAGCAGTGTTGCGCAAAATCTTGATTTTCC
This sequence comes from Comamonas sp. FUJ_7, assembly GCF_057369555.1. NCBI lineage: Bacteria > Pseudomonadati > Pseudomonadota > Betaproteobacteria > Burkholderiales > Comamonadaceae > Comamonas > Comamonas sp. FUJ_7. The sequence goes on along the minus strand of NZ_JBXXZI010000004.1, from coordinate 66,445 downwards.
TCAAGCCCGCTGTTGCATCTATGCCAGTGTTCCGGGCTCAGTCGCTGACTGCCTTGGGGGCAGCTTGCTCCAGGATCCAGGCTCTGAATTGCTGCAGCGCTTCGCTGGGAGCCCGGTTGCTTGGCTGGCAGAGAAAGTAGCCTCGCTCGATGTGAACCGGGGCGGGCAGTGCCATGGCTACACGACCTGCTGACAAGTCCTCTTCCACCAGACAGCGCTGCACCACGGCGACGCCCATGCCGGCGGCCACAGCCTGAACCAGCAAGCCCACGGTCTCGAAGTCGGCGGCGGGAGAGGGGCAGGGCTGCATCAGGCCACGGGCCTGCATCCAGCAGCTCCAGTTGCCGGGATAGTTGGTGTGAAACAGCAATGGCCGACTGAGCAAATCCTGCTCGTTACGTATGGCGTCTGATCCTTGCAGTTCTCTGGGGTGGCAGATGGGGATGAGGTCGCGGCCGATCACGTACTCTGCCTCTACGCCTGCAGGCCATTGCTGACTGCCGACGCGAATCCAGGCATCAATCTCCGGAGCATTGAGAGGGTCGTCGCGCCGATAGGGGGCGAAGGACAGCATGGTTTGCGGATATCGGCTGTTGAAGTCCGGCAGGCGCGGTATCAGCCAGTGACTGAACAGCGTCGGGACGACCGACAGGCGCAATTGCGGGCCATGGCGGCGTCTGCGCGCAGTGGCGGATGCCGCTTCGATAGTCATGATGGCGGGCTCTATGGCTTGCAGATAGTCCTGACCCGCGGGCGTGAGTGTGTTGCGCCGGCCCAGTCGCTCGAACAACGCAAACCCCAGGTGCTCTTCCAGGCGTGCGATGGCACGGCTGATGCCACCTTGCGTGACATATAGCTCCTGTGCGGCAAGCGAGTAACTGCCCAGGCGGGCGGCCGCTGCGAAAGCATGGAGTTCGGACAGGGATGGTGAGTGCATGCGCATGACGGTCTGAATTATGACGGCTGGTAATAGTTGTTTGCCTTCTTGTCGCTTTTCGCGGTGCGCGCCCAGGCCCAGAATGACCAAGAGGGAAAAAGAGGACGTCAAGTGCCCTCAGCTAAATCGTCACTCATCTTCGAATTCAAAAACCCAAGGAGAAGCCGCATGGCCATTCGTCGTACCGTTCTGTCTTCCATCGCCGCCTGCGTGGCTGCAACGGCCTTCGCACCCGCTTTTGCGGCCGATGCTGCTGCGGACTACCCCAACCGCCCCATCCGACTGGTCGTGCCTTTTGGTGCTGGTGGCTCTACCGATATGGTGGCGCGTTTGCTGGCTGAAAAGATGAGCACCGTGCTGGGCAAGTCCGTTGTGGTGGATAACAAGGGCGGCGCAGGTGGCTCCATCGGTGCCTCTGAAATCGCCAAGGCAGCACCTGACGGCTACACCATCGGTATGGCCACTGTGTCCACCCATGGCTCCAACCCCGCCATCTTCCGCAAGCTGCCTTATGACGCAATCAAGGATTTTGCTCCCATCACCAATGTGATGAGCGTGCCCAGCGTGTTTGTGGTGAACGCCAGTGTGCCGGCCAAGAACATGAAGGAATTCATTGCTCTGGCCAAGGCCAATCCTGGCAAATACAGCTTTGCCTCTCCCGGCACAGGTTCTTTGGGGCACGCCAATATCGAGAACTTCATGAGTCTGGCTGGTATCGATCTGCTGCACATCCCTTACAAAGGGGCTGGTCAGGCGATTACCGATGCACTGGGTGGTCAGGTCAATGCCATGACGGACAATCTGCCTTCGACCCTGCCGCACATCAAGAACGGTCATCTGCGTCCGCTGGCCGTTCTGGCTTTGAAGCGCAGCGATGTGCTGCCCGATGTGCCCACCTACACCGAGTTGGGCTTCCCCCAGATGGGCGATGGTGGCTGGTTTGGACTGGTGGCTCCGGCTGGCACACCCAAGCCCATCATCGACAAGCTCAATGCGGCTGCCCACAAAGTCATGGCTTCGCCTGACTACCTGGAAAAGCAAAAGTCCATCTCTGGCGAGTCCATGGGTAATACGCCCGAGCAGTTTGGCAAGCAGATCAAGGCCGCCATCGAGCGCTATACGGCCGTGGCCAAGCGCGCCAACATCAAGCTGGACTGATCAAGATCTGAATGTCTTTGCCTGATTTTCTGAAGGCCAGACCGGCTGAGCCGGTCTTGGTTCACCCTGCGCAGGGCGAGGCTCTGCCCATCGTCTGCGACTCGCCGCACAGCGGCACAGCTTACCCGGAAGATTTTGGCGCTGTCGTGCCCATGAGCTTGCTGCGTCGTGGTGAAGACACCCATGTGGCCGCTCTTTGGGATCGCTGGCCCGAGTTTGGTGCGACCTTGCTTGAGGCCACCTTTCCGCGTACCTATATCGATCCCAATCGCAACGAGTCCGATCTCGACCCGGCGCAGATGGAGGGAGAATGGCCTGTCCCATTGGCGCCCAGTATCAAGACCCAGCAAGGGCTGGGGCTGATCTGGCAGCGCATCACCAAGGATGGGGTGGCAACGCCGCTGTATGAGCGCAAGCGCACGGTGGCCGAGGTGCAGCACCGCATAGCAAACTACTGGCGCCCCTATCACGCAGCACTGGCGCAGGCCATTGACGACAGCGTGGAGCGCTTTGGGGTTGTGTGGCACCTGAATCTGCACTCTATGCCCAATGATGTGTACCGCCGCCTTGGCCGCGACGATGCGCCTCCGCTGGCGGATTTTGTGCTGGGTGACCGCGATGGCACGACCTGCTCACCCGAGTTCATTCACCTGGTGGGCGACACTCTCAAGAGCTTTGGCTACAGCGTGGCCTATAACGAGCCTTACAAAGGTGTGGAGCTGATTGGCCGTATTGGTCAGCCGCAACTGGGTCGTCACTCCATGCAGATCGAAATTCGCCGTCCGGTCTATATGGATGAAGACACACGTGAACCCAATGATGGCTTTGAGCCGCTGCGTGGGCACTTTTCCAAGCTGATGCAGGTATTGGCGGACTATGTGCGCCAACAGATGCCCAGGAAATAAAGCGCGCTTGCTGCTTCAAGCCCGGCATTGCCGGGCTTTTTTGTGGCGGGCTCAAATGTCAAAAAACTGTGGCAAGGAAGCTGCGATTGAGGGATTCCTTATCGAAGCTGCTATCAGAATCAGTTACGCTCGCTGACTGGTGTCATCGTATGTCTGATGTAACAACACGAAAACATAGCGTCTAGGAATCGTACCGGAATGAAGTTCACTCCCATCGCAGTGCTGGTCATGTCGAGTCTGGCGGCCTTTGCCCAGAGCGCATCCGCGCAAACCGGTGCGGAAGGTCGCATGAATTTTTTGCGCGATTCCCGAGCCACTACCGCATCGGGGCCTCAGTTTGAATTCAGCCGTCTGCAATATGGCCCGCTGCCGATTGCAGGTTCGCGTGTAGCTTCCACGGCTGGCCCGCTGCAGGCTGCAGAGCGCGGCGATGCCAAGGCGCAAAACCAGCTGGGTGAGATGTATGCGCATGGTCAGGGCGTTCCTCAGAACGCGGCCACGGCGGCACAGTGGTTCCGCAAGGCCGCCGTGCAAAACCATGCGGGTGCGCAAAACAGCCTGGGTGCTCTGTATGCCAACGGTCAGGGTGTGCCGCAGAACTATCGCGAGGCTGCCCAGTGGTATGGCCGCTCGGCTCAGCAAGGCAATGCGGTGGCACAATACAACCTGTCCCATCTCTATCAGCAAGGTCTAGGCGTGCCTCAGAGCTTCAGCACTGCTGCGCAGTGGCTGGAGAAGGCGGCGGTTCAGGGGCATGTGACGGCTCAATTCGAGCTGGGCCAGCGCTACCTCAAGGGGAATGGCGTCGCCGTGAATTACATGACGGCAGCCGACTGGTTCAAGAAAGCCGCAGATCAAGGCCATGCCGAAGCGCAGAACCAGCTGGGCTCCATGCTGTCCGACGGCGTGGGCGTGAAGCTCGATCCCGTGCAGGCCGCCCAGTGGTTGCAGCGCGCAGCCGAGCAGGGCGATGCGCGTGCGCAGAACAGTCTGGGCCGCATGTACATGGATGGCGTGGGTGTGCCGCGCGACTACAAACTGGCGGCCTCCTGGTTCCAGAAGAGTGCCGAACAGTGGAATGCCGAAGGCCAAAATAACCTGGGGCGCTTGTATCTCTATGGCCTGGGTGTGGAGCAAAGCCCTGCTTATGCGGCGCAGTGGTTCCAGCGCGCTGCGGACCAAAACCATGCTGATGCTCAGTACAACCTGGGCACTGTGTATGCAGAAGGCCTGGGTACGCCCCAGAACTACGGCACAGCACTGGTCTGGTATCAGAAAGCAGCCGAGCAAGGCCACGCTGCTGCTATCAATAACGTAGGCACGCTGTACGCGGAAGGCCGTGGTGTGCCGCAAAACTATGCCAGTGCCATGCAGTGGTTCCGCCGTGCGGCGGACAAGGGTGATGCATCGGCGCAGTTCAATCTGGCGCGTCTGTATGCCGACGGTCAGGGTGGTGCCGCCAACCCGGCGCAGGCCGTCAAGTGGTACACGGCAGCAGCTGAGCAAGGCCACTCCGGTGCGCAGAACCGCCTTGGTGTGATGTATGCCGAAGGTCAGGGCACCGCCCGTGACAATGCCAAGGCCGTGCAGTGGTATCAGCGTGCTGCGGAGCAAGGCGATGCCGCCGCCCAGTTCAACCTGGGCATGGTCTATGCACAGGGGCAGGGCGTGCCGCGTGACAACGCCAAGGCCTACTTCTGGTACAACCTGGCTGCGATGGAGCTGGGTGGCGATGCTGCCAAGCGCCGTGACGAAGTGGCGAACCAGCTGAGCATTGCCCAGGTGGCCGAGCAGCAGAACAAGGCTCTTGCCTGGCAGCCCAAGCGTTAATACCGCCAAGCGGCATTTCCAACGCAAAAAGCGCTTCCTGGTGAAGCGCTTTTTCTTTGTCTGTGACCAAGGCAGCTGCCAAGTCTTATCTGGGGCAGGCAAGCCTGAACTCGGTAAACATGATGGCGGCGGGCATGGAGTTGCCTTGGCATTTTTGCTATTGAAAACAAAGCTGCTGCCGCTTATTGTTGAATGATTTCAGGTACTTTTATGCCTTAAACCATTAATGGTAAAGCGATAGCAGCTCTTAAATTAGATTTTATCGCCGGACTGTGAGGGGCTGAACATGTCTACGCGGTCGGTGATGATGCCGTCCGTGCCCAGGTCGATAAGGCGCTGTGCGGCCCACTCGTCATCGATGGTGTAGCTGCTGCAACGCAGGCCGGCACCATGCACTTTGGCGACCAGTTCGGGGCTCCACAGCGCGTGGTTGAGCACCATGACGGAGCAGTCCAGATCCAGCGCGAGTTTCAGGTCGGCATCGCCCGTACCATCGGCAAACTTATCCACCAGCAGCCCGCGTGGAATATGAGGAGCGACATCACGAGCACCCTTGAGCGAGTCGGGCTTGAACGAGGTAAACAGCGGCTGGACGATATCCTTGGGCCAGATGCGATTCATCAGCTCACCGCAGGCGCGGCCGGTTTCTTCTTCCTGGCCGGGCGTGGGCTTGATTTCCACGTTCAGGTGCAGGTGGTTAGCCAGGCACCAGCGGGCCAGGGCTTCTAGTGTGGGCAGGTTCTCGCCTGCATAGGCGCGCGAGTGCCAGCTGCCGGCGTCAAGCTGCGCGATCTCGCCCATGCTCAAATCGCCGCCAATGCCGTGACCGTTGGTTGTGCGCTCCAGGGTGGCGTCGTGCATCAGGAACAGCACGCCATCTTTGCTGAGTTTGGCGTCGCATTCAAAGAAGCGGTAGCCATGGAGGGCGCCCAGGCGAAAGGCACTCATGGTGTTTTCAGGGGCCAGCTTGCCAGCGCCGCGGTGAGCGACCCAGCGAGGGTAGGGCCAGGGTTTTAAAGCAGTTGTCATCACTTTCGTAGCCTTTACGTGACAAGAGCACCGCAAGCAGGGCTTGGGGTGCTCTTTTGAAAAATCAGTCTAGTGCGATCTCCTGGGTAGATCAGACACGTTTTCCTGTCTCTGCATTGAACCAATGCAGGCGGTCTTCGCGGGCAGAGATTTGGGCGGTTTCGCCGGGCTTGGGGTAGGGCTTGCCTTCTTCCACGCGCACGGTCACATTTTCGCCGTTGACTTTGCCGTACAGCAGGCGTTCAGCGCCCAGCAGTTCCACAGTCTCGACCTTGAACTCCACGCCGCCGGTTTCCACCACGTCAATGTGCTCGGGGCGGATGCCCAGGATCAGACCGGGTTTGCCATTGGGCGAGTTCTTGAGCAGGTTCATGGGGGGCGATCCAATGAAGCCGGCCACAAAGGTGGAAGCGGGCGTGTGATAGACCTCTTCGGGAGTGCCGAATTGCTCCACATTGCCGCCATTCATCACCACCATGCGCTGGGCCAGCGTCATGGCTTCCACCTGGTCGTGCGTCACGAACAGGCTGGTGATGCCCAGCTCGGCGTGCAGCTTCTGGATTTCCAGACGGGTTTGGCCGCGCAGCTTGGCGTCCAGGTTGGACAGCGGCTCGTCAAACAGGAAGACCTGGGGTTGGCGCACGATGGCGCGGCCCATGGCCACGCGCTGGCGCTGGCCGCCGGAGAGCTGGCGGGGCTTGCGGTCCAGCAGGTGGCTCAGTTCCAGGATCTTGGCGGCCTTGTCCACGCGTTGCTTGATTTCCGCTTCGGGCACCTTGGCGAGCTTCAGGCCATAGGCCATGTTCTCGTAGTTGGTCATGTGCGGGTACAGCGCGTAGTTCTGGAACACCATGGCGATGTTGCGCTTGGCGGGCTCCAGGTCATTGACCTTTTTGTCGCCGATGAGCAGGTCGCCATCGGTGATTTCTTCCAGGCCGGCAATCATGCGCAGCAGGGTGGACTTGCCGCAGCCCGAGGGGCCTACCAGCACGATGAATTCGCCATCATTGATCTCGACATTAATGCCGTGAATAACGGGCACGGCAGTCTTGCCGGTGCCGTAGCGCTTGACGATGTTCTTGAGGGAGATGGATGCCATGACAGGTCTTCCAGGTATTCGTTCAATAGGTCAAAAGTAGGTGCGAGAGGCGGTGGACGAGTTTTATTTCTCGGTATCCACCAAGCCTTTGACAAACCACTTTTGCATCAGCATCACCACGGCCGTAGGCGGCAGCATGGCCAAGATGGCGGTGGCCATCACAATGTTCCAGTCCACAGCGGCTTCACCACCGGCCAGCATGCGCTTGATGCCGATCACGACGGGGTACATGTCTTCCGAGGTGGTCATCAGCAGAGGCCACAGGTACTGGTTCCAGCCATAGATGAACTGGATCACGAACAGGGCCGCAATCGAGGTCTTGGACAAGGGCACCAGAATGTCTTTGAAAAAGCGCATGGCGCCTGCGCCGTCAATGCGGGCAGCTTCCACCAGTTCGTCCGGCACCGTCAGAAAGAACTGGCGGAACAGGAAGGTGGCTGTCGCCGAAGCGATCAGCGGAAGTGTCAGGCCGGCATAGCTGTTGAGCATGCCCAGCTCGGCCACGACCTTGTAGGTAGGCAAAATGCGCACTTCCACAGGCAGCATCAGCGTCAAGAAGATGGCCCAGAAGCACAGCATCTTGAAAGGGAAGCGGAAGTAGACGATGGCAAAGGCAGACAGCAGAGAAATCGCGATCTTGCCCACAGTGATGAGCATGGCGACCACGAAGCTCACCCACATCATCTGAATGACGTTGGTGTTGGAGCCGAGCTTGCCGGAGCCAATCAGGGCTTCCTTGTAGTTCTCCCACATGTGCGTGCCGGGCAGCAGCGGCATCGGGGATTGCACGATGGCGTCCGCTGTATGCGTGGAGGCGACCAGTGCCAGGTACAGAGGGAAGGCGACGATGGCCACGCCGAAAATCAGTACGGCGTGAGAGAAGAAATTAAGCCAGGGGTTGCGGTCGACCATGATCAGTACTGCACTTTCTTTTCAACATAGCGGAACTGGATCACGGTCAGCACGACAACGATCAGCATCAGGATCACGGACTGCGCAGCCGAGCCGCCCAGGTCCAGCGCCTTAAAGCCGTCCTGGTAGACCTTGTAGACCAGGATCGATGTAGATTGGCCGGGGCCGCCTTGTGTTGCTGCGTCAATGATGCCGAAGGTGTCGAAGAACGCGTAGACGATGTTGATCACCAGCAGGAAGAAGGTGGTGGGCGACAGCAATGGAAGCTGGATGTTCCAGAAGCGGCGCCATGGGCCGGCACCATCAATCGATGCAGCTTCGATCAAAGCCTTGGGGATGGACTGCAGGCCGGCAAGGAAGAACAGGAAGTTGTACGAAATCTGCTTCCACACCGATGTAATGACGATCAGGGCCATGGCCTGATTTTCGTTCATCAGATGGTTCCACTCATAGCCAAGCTTGCCCATGTAGTAGGTCACGACTCCGATGGAGGGCGAGAACATGAACACCCACAGCACGCCTGCAATCACAGGGGCAACAGCGTAGGGAATGATGAGCAGGGTCTTGTAGACCATGGCAAAGCGGATGATGCGATCCGCAAAGATGGCCAGAGCCAGAGACACGGCAATGCCGATGCCTGCGACCAGCACGGAAAACAGTGCGGTGCGCTTGAATGAGTTCAGATAGGTGGGGTCAGCGAACAACTGCTTGAAGTTGTCCAGGCCCACCCACTCGGTGCTCATGCCGAACGCGTCTTCCATCTGGAATGACTGGAGGACAGCCTGACCAGCGGGCCAGAAAAAGAAGATGCCGATGATCAGGAGCTGGGGTGCAATCAGCACCCAGGGAAGCCACCTGGATCGGAAAAGAACGCGTTTTTCCATGAGGAGTCACAAATAAAAAAACCACCGGAGCCTGTGTTCAGTCAACGTGGCATTCAAGGGGCTGTGCCTTGAGTGAAGGCACAGCGGGCCCGCAGGCGCCTTGCGGCGCCGATGGGATTACTTCTTGTAAGAACGCTCGAAACGGGCCAGCAGCTCATTGCCGCGGCTCACGATGGCGTCCAGTGCTTGCTGGCCGGTCTTCTTGCCAGCCCACACTTGCTCGAGTTCTTCGTCCTCGATGGTGCGGATCTGCACATAGTTGCCCAGGCGAATACCGCGCGAGTTGTTGGTGACCTTGCGGACCATCTGCGTCACAGCGGTGTCGGTGCCAGGGTGCTTGGCGTAGAAGCCGGACTTGTCGGTCAGCTCATAGGCGGCCATGGTCACAGGCAGGTAGCCGGTGCGCTGGTGCGAAGCGGCCTGAACCTTGGTTTGCGACAGGAATTCGAAGAACTTGGCAACACCCTTGTAGCGCTCAGCCGACTTGCCAGCCATGACCCACAGCGAAGCACCACCGATCACGGTGTTCTGGGGCGCGCCCTTCACATCGGGGTAGTAAGGCAGGGGAGCCAGCGCGTAGTTGAACTTGGCGTTCTTGGCCACGTCGCCGTAGAAGCCCGACGAAGTCTGGATCATGGCGCATTCACCAGCGGTGAAAGAGGCTTGGGCAGTGGAGCCGCGGCCCTTGTAGACGAACTCGCCAGCCTTGGCGGCAGCAGCCAGGTTGTCGATGTGCTTGACGTGCAGAGGCGAGTTCACCTTCATGCGAGCCTTGTAGCCATTAGCGGAGAGGCCGTTTTGCTCGGTGGCGAACTCCACGTTGTGCCATGTGGAGAAGGACTCCAGCTGGGTCCAGCCTTGCCATGCCAGCGTCATGGGGCAGCTGTGGCCGCTGGCCTTGAGCTTCTTGGCGGCTTCAAACACTTCGGGCCAGGTTTTAGGGGCCACGTCAGGGTTCAGGCCGGCCTTCTTGAAGGCGTCCTTGTTGTAGTAGAAGATGGTGGTCGAGCTGTTGAAGGGGAAGCTCAGCATCTGACCATTGGGGGCGGTGTAGTAACCGGCCACGGCAGGGATATAGGCCTTGGGGTCGAAAGAGACGCCCGCATCAGCCATCACCTTGGCCACAGGCACGGTTGCTCCCTTGGAGGCCATCATGGTGGCAGTGCCCACTTCAAACACTTGAAGAATGTCAGGAGCGTTGCCGGAACGGAAAGCGGCAATCGCAGCTGTCATGGATTCGTCATACGCACCCTTGAAGGTGGGGACGATTTTGTAATCCTTCTGGCTTTCGTTGAACTGCTTGGCCAGGTCATTGACCCACTCGTTGTTCACGGCGGTCATGGAATGCCACCATTGAATTTCGGTGGCGGCTTGGGCCGAGAAGGCGGTGGCGGCGACGGCTGCAGCCATGGCCAGTTGCTTGAATTGCATGAAGGCTCCTCTAACGATCGTTGACGCAATGTGCGGATACGCACATTAAGTCATTCGTATGACATATACGTGTCATTGTTTGCATGGGCTCGGCGCTTCACCATGGGCAGAACCCGCAGACTGAAGTCGCCATGTGACGACCTCGTGACGCTTGATGGTGCGCGAAGCTGCGCCATTTTAGGTCAAGGTAATTTCGTTTGTTGTTGGTAGTCTTTCGTATTGGATTGCTTTTGCTTCGGAAATGTATGATTTTTGTCTCAATAGGCAGCTTGAGGCACAAGGCCTTTTTGCATGTGCCTGACGCAAGACCCTTCAATGCCCTTAAGAGCAGGGTGAGAGTTGATAGAGGCAAGGTTGTGCTAAGAGGGATACCGCTGTTTTGACGATTGCAGGGCTGATTACTCAGAACCCACAGCCAAACATAAGTAAGCAGGCCTCGCTTAAAATCGTCATCCCACTGGCTTCGGGGCGCCACAGGGCGCCCAACACGGTCTACCCCATGAATGTACCGATTGCGCTGGCTGCCGCCTTGCAGGCTCAGGCTGCCGAACCCGCACGACTGCGTGAGATTCCTTATAACTACACCTCGTTCTCTGACCGTGAGATCGTGATCCGTCTGCTGGGCACATCCATGTGGGATGTGCTCAATCAGCTGCGCCAAGAGCGTCGCACTGGTCGATCTGCCCGCATGCTCTACGAAGTGCTGGGGGATATCTGGGTTGTGCAGCGCAACCCCTATCTGCAGGACGACCTGATTCACAACCCAGATCGTCGCAAGTCGCTGGTTGAGGCACTGGAACACCGCCTCTCTGAAATCGACAAGCGCCGTGAGCCTGACGAAGATGCGGGCCGCGATCAGCTGGTGGGCCAGTTGGTGGATGCCGCGCATCGCGCCGTGCATGAATTCAATGCCACGTTTGTCGAGGCCGAGCAGCTGCGCCGTCGCGTCAACAAGACGCTGCGTCGCTATACCGCCAAGGACAATATCAAGTTCGACGGCCTGTCGCGCGTGGCCCATGTGACCGATGCGACCGACTGGCGTGTCGAGTACCCGTTCGTCGTTCTGACCCCTGACACCGAAGCCGAGATGGCAGGTCTGGTCAAGGGCTGTATCGAACTGGGTCTGACCATCATTCCGCGTGGAGGCGGCACCGGCTATACAGGCGGTGCTATTCCTTTGACATGGCGCTCGGTGGTCATCAACACTGAAAAGCTGGAAGCGCTGACCGAAGTCGAGATGCGCATGATCCCCGGTGTGGATCATGAAGTTCCCACGATTTATTCCGAAGCCGGAGTTGTGACCCAGCGTGTGGCCGATGCGGCTGAGCGTGGCGGTTTCGTCTTTGCGGTGGACCCCACTTCCATCGAGGCATCGTGCATCGGCGGCAATATCGCCATGAATGCGGGCGGCAAGAAAGCCGTTCTTTGGGGTACGGCGCTGGACAATCTCGTGTCTTGGCGCATGGTGACGCCCGACGCACAGTGGCTGGAAGTCACGCGTCTGGACCACAACCTGGGCAAGATTCACGACGCCGAGATGGCCTGCTTCGAGCTCAAATACTTTGAAGCCGACGGCAAGACTCACCTGCGCACCGAACGCCTGGATATTCCGGGCAGCACTTTCCGCAAGGAAGGACTGGGCAAGGACGTGACGGACAAGTTCCTGTCGGGTCTGCCCGGCATCCAGAAGGAAGGCACCGACGGCCTGATCACCAGCGCGCGCTGGGTGGTGCACCGCATGCCTGCGCACACGCGCACCGTGTGCATGGAGTTCTTTGGCAATGCCAAGGATGCCGTGCCCTCCATCGTCGAGATCAAGGACTATATGTTCGCCGAGCAAAAGCGCTCGGGCGTGCTGTTGGCCGGTCTCGAACACCTGGACGACCGTTACCTCAAAGCCGTGGGTTATGCGACCAAGAGCAAGAAGGGCAACGGCCATCTCCCCAAGATGGTGCTCCTGGGCGATATCGCCGGAGACGATGCCGACGAAGTGGCCCGCGTGACCAGCGAAGTGGTGCGCATTGCCAATTCGCGCAACGGCGAAGGCTTTATTGCCATTAGTGCCGAGGCGCGCAAGAAATTCTGGCTGGACCGCAAGCGCACGGCAGCGATCTCGCGCCATACCAACGCCTTCAAGATCAATGAAGACGTGGTGATTCCGCTGCCGCGCATGGCCGAGTACACCGATGGCATCGAGCGCATCAATATCGAGCTCTCGCTGCGAAACAAGCTCAAGCTGTGCGATGAGCTGAGCAACTTCTTCAAGCATTCCGACCTGCCGCTTGGCAAGAGCGACGATGCAGGCGATATCCCCAGCGCCGAGCTGCTGGAAGACCGCGTGCAGCAGGCCCTGGGTCTGGTGGCCGAGGTGCGTGCGCTGTGGCAAGGCTGGCTGGACGGCGTGGCCACGCTGTTCCCCCAGCTGCAGGATCACACCCTGCGCGCCAGCTGGAAGACCCAACTCAAGGAGCCGCTGTCCAAGATTTTTGCGGGTGCTGCCTTCCAGCCGCTGCGCGAATCCCTCAACGAGATTCACCAGAAGGTGCTCAAGGGCCGTGTCTGGGTGGCGCTGCACATGCACGCCGGTGACGGCAATGTGCACACCAATCTGCCCGTCAACTCCGACGACTATGAGATGCTGCAGACCGCGCACGAAGCCGTGGCCCGCATTATGGATCTGGCGCGCAGTCTGGACGGCGTGATCTCGGGCGAGCACGGCATCGGCATCACCAAGCTGGAATTCCTCTCGGATGAAGAGCTGGCGCCGTTTGCTGCATACAAGAAGCGCGTGGACCCTGAAGGCCGTTTCAACAAGGGCAAGCTGATCCGCAACGAAGAGTGGGATGCCTCGGCGCACCAGAGCCACGACGGCCGCTCGCCGCGCGAATCGCTGATGTTTGCCGATCTGACCAATGCCTACACGCCGTCCTTCGGCCTGATGGGCTATGAGTCCATCATCATGCAGCAGTCGGACATTGGCGCCATTGCCAACTCCGTCAAGGACTGCCTGCGCTGCGGCAAGTGCAAGCCCGTGTGTGCCACCCATGTGCCACGCGCCAATCTGCTGTACTCGCCTCGCAACAAGATTCTGGCGACCTCGCTGCTGGTCGAGGCCTTCCTCTACGAAGAGCAGACGCGCCGCGGCGTGTCGCTCAAGCATTGGCAGGAATTTGAAGATGTGGCCGACCACTGCACGGTCTGTCACAAGTGCTTCAACCCTTGCCCGGTCAAGATCGACTTCGGCGATGTGACCATGAATATGCGCAATCTGCTGCGCAAGATGGATAAGAAGAGCTTCCGTCCTGGCAACAAGCTGGCGATGGCCATGCTCAACGCCACCAACCCGGACACCATCAAGTTCATGCGCTCGGCCATGGTGGGCGTGGGCTTCAAGGCCCAGCGTCTGGCCGCCGATGTACTGGGTGCCGTGGCCAAGAAGCAGACCGCGCATCCGCCCGCTTCGGTGGGTACGGCTCCCATCAAGGAGCAGGTGATTCATTTCGTCAACAAGAAGCTGCCTGGTGGCCTGCCCAATAAGACGGCACGTGCCTTGCTGGATATTGAAGACAAGGATTACGTGCCCATCATCCGTGACCCGCAGGCCACCAAGTCGGACACCGAAGCGGTGTTCTACTTCCCAGGCTGCGGCTCGGAGCGTCTGTTCAGCCAGGTCGGTCTGGCCACGCAGGCCATGCTCTGGCACGCAGGCGTGCAGACCGTGCTGCCGCCCGGCTACCTGTGCTGCGGCTATCCCCAGCGCGGCTCGGGCCAGTTCGACAAGGCCGAGAAGATGATTACGGACAACCGTGTGCTCTTCCATCGGGTGGCGACCACGCTCAACTACCTGGACATCAAGACCGTGGTGGTGAGCTGCGGTACTTGCTATGACCAGCTGCAGGGCTACCAGTTCGACAAGATCTTCCCCGGCTGCCGCATCATCGACATCCACGAATATCTGCTCGAAAAGGGCATTACGTTGCAGAACAAGGGCGCATACCTGTACCACGACCCTTGCCACACGCCTATGAAGCAGCAAGACCCCATGAAGACCGTCAAGGCCTTGATGGGTGACGATGTGCTCAAGAGCGAACGCTGCTGTGGTGAATCTGGTACGTTGGGCGTGACGCGACCAGACATCTCTACGCAGATTCGCTTTCGCAAGACCGAGGAAATTCGCAAGAGCGAGACCGCATTGCGTGAGTCCGGCAAGTTGGGCGAAAAGGACAACGTCAAGATCTTGACCAGTTGCCCCAGCTGCCTGCAAGGCCTGAGTCGCTATGGCAACGACCTGAACAACGGTTTGCTCGAAGCCGACTACATCGTGGTCGAGATGGCTCGCGACATTCTGGGCGAGAACTGGATGGTCGATTACGTCAAGCGTGCCAACGCCGGCGGTATCGAGCGCGTGCTGGTTTAAGGCAGCCATGAGCAAGCAAGATAACTGCCCTTTGTGCGCCGCCGATGGCGGTAGCCTAGTCTGGCGCGGTGACAAGCTGCGCGTTATTCGTGTTCAGGAAGAAGGGTTTCCTGCTTTCTACCGCGTGGTCTGGAATGATCATGTGGCCGAGTTTTCGGACCTAAGTGCGCAAGATCGCATTGTCTGCATGGATGCTGTGGCGCTGGTCGAGCGGGTTCTGCGCGAGCAACTTGCCCCTACCAAGATCAACCTGGCGGCACTCGGTAATATGGTGGCGCATCTGCACTGGCATGTCATTGCCCGTTATGACTGGGATAGCCACTTTCCCGCATCGGTATGGGCAGCGGCTCAGCGCGAGCGTGATACGCGGCGAGAGCAGGCGGTAGCAGGGCAGTTGCCCCAGGTGGATGCAGCGCTGAAAAAAGCGCTGGACTACTGGTCAGAGTGAAGTTTTTCATCTCCGTCAGGAGATTCAAAGGGCAGCCCAGGCTGCCCTTTTATGCATTGAATAGGAGAGAGCCATGGCCGGATTGCAAGCCAATACTCCCACCCCCCAGTCGCTGATTGTGCATGGCGCATCACGCGTGCTGGAAGTTTCATACACGGATGGAAAGACCTTTCGTATCCCCTTTGAGCTATTGCGCGTGTATTCGCCCTCGGCCGAAGTGCAAGGGCATGGGCCGGGGCAGGAAGTTCTGCAAACGGGTAAGCGTGAGGTCGGCATCAATACCATTGAGCCGGTGGGCAACTACGCTATCAAGCCTTTCTTCAGCGATGGGCATGAAAGCGGCCTCTTCACCTGGGAATATCTTTATCAGCTGGGCAGCCAGCAGGACGAGCTGTGGCAGCAATATCTGCAGCGTCTTGAAGAGGCGGGACTTGATCGTGATACACCCATGCCTGAAAAAGGCGGCAGCGGTCATGGCTGCAGCGTGCATTGAGCTTTGACTCGAAGAGGACTTGTCAGCGCGGTGAAACGCTGCTGGCAGCGTTCCTCTGATGCCACATTGCCCGTGCGTTATGCGCAGGGTTATTGAGGCTGATGCTATATTTACAATAGCTTGTAGCGCTTACTAGATAAGCGCTAGAGGCCGATTCTTTTGAAAAACCATAGTGCTTCAAAGCCTGTAGTCATACGGGGTTGTCGCTGTACGCGCGAGCACTGCCTGCTTAGCATTCTTTGTTATGAGCTCCACACACTTCGGATTCCAGACTGTTGATGAAAGCGAGAAGGCATCGCGCGTACGCGGTGTGTTCGACTCCGTGGCTTCCAAGTACGACGTCATGAATGATGTGATGTCTGGCGGTCTGCACCGCGCCTGGAAGGCATATACCCTGATGGTGGCTAACCTCAAGGAAGGCGACAAGGCGCTGGATATTGCGGGTGGTACGGGCGATTTGGCACTGGCGTTTTCCAAGAAGGTTGGTACTTCTGGTCAGGTGGTGCACACCGATATCAACGAGGCCATGCTGCGCGTGGGGCGTGACCGCCTGACGGACAAGGGTGTGATTCTGCCCACGCTGGTCTGCGACGCAGAAAAGCTGCCCTTCCCCGACAACCACTTCGACCTGGTGAGCGTGGCCTTTGGTTTGCGCAATATGACGCACAAGGACGCCGCGCTCAAGGAAATGAACCGCGTGCTGCGCCCAGGCGGTAAGTTGCTGGTGCTGGAGTTCTCCAAGGTAGCCAAGCCTCTGGAGAAAGTCTATGACTGGTATTCGTTCAAGATTTTGCCAGCCATGGGGCAGATGATTGCAGGCGATGCCGAAAGCTATCGCTATCTGGCGGAATCCATCCGCATGCACCCTGGCCAGAAGGAACTTAAGGCCTTGATGCAGCAATGCGGCTTTGGTCATGTGGACTATCACAACATGACTGGAGGCGTTTGCGCCCTGCATGTGGGAATCAAGTGTTAATTGCGCCTGAGACGCAGACTTTTATTTATTTTTGAGAAAAATGGAGATGAGATGAAGAAACTCTGGTCTATCGCTTTGGTGGCAATGCTGGTCGTAGCCCATGGCCAGGCCGATGCAAAACGCATGGGTGGTGGCTCGTCGTTTGGCAAGCAATCCGGCAACGTCACGCAGCGTGAAGCTTCTCGTGCTCCCGCTCAAAACAACACGCAGCAGGCTCCTGCGCAAAATGCGGCGCAGCAAAACCGCGCAGCGACACCGGCAACGCCTGCTGCTGCGCCGAAGAAGCCATGGGGCGCCATGCTGGGTGGCCTGGCTGCTGGACTGGGCCTGGCTTGGCTGGCAAACTCGCTGGGCATGGGCGAGGCCTTTGCTAATATGCTGATGTTTGGTTTGTTGGCCATGGTCATCATGGTGGTGGTCGGCATGATCATGCGTCGTCGCAAGGCTGCGCCTGCTGCACAAAACAATAGCAGCCCGTTCGCCTTCCAGGGTGCAGGCAATCTGGGTGGCAACGTGGATGCTCCTCAGGCCCGTCAGTACAATCCTGAAAAAGTGGGTAACGATGCATCGGCCCGTCCTTGGGAGCAAAACCACATCCCTGAAGCCGCTGCTGCAGCTGGTGGCTCTATGATCGGCTCGGCCCTGTCCGGCTCTCAGAACTGGGGCGTGCCCGCTGACTTCGACGCCGAGGGCTTCCTCACGGCTGCCAAGCGCAATTTTGTGACGCTGCAGTCGGCATGGGATAACTCGGATATCACGACCCTGCGCTCCATGATGACCGACGAGATGCTGTCGGAAATTCGCAGCCAGCTGTCCGAGCGCGAATCTCAGCGTGCGGGTGAGCCCAATCACACTGATGTACTGATGATTGATGCTCAGCTGCTGGGTATCGAAGATCTGGGCAATGGCTACATGGCCAGTGTCGAGTTCTCCGGCATGATCCGCGAAGAAGCTTCGGCAGGTCCCAGCCCCTTCCGCGAAGTCTGGAACATGACCAAGCCCAAGAGCGGCTCCAGCGGCTGGCTGGTTGCCGGTGTGCAAGCGCTGCAGTAAGCAACATAGCAATCTGGCATGCCCCCTGCCAGAGGCACCAAGCAAGCGCCGCCGCGCAGTGATGGCGCCATCCCCCTCAGGGGGGAAGGCGCAAAGCGCCACAGGGGGGAATCAATTTCATGAATAATCGGGGGCTATGGCAACACAGTCTCCTTTTTCTTTTCTGGGCAGTCTCGTCGAACGCGTGATGGCCGGCCCCCAAGCTCCCGAATGGCTGGTGAGTGAGATGCACCAGCGCCTGGTGCTTTTCCTCAACCATGTGCTGATGCAGGAAAAAGAGGCTATGGATCGCCTCGTGCGTCAGAAAGGCCGTATTGCGCGCGTGCAATGGCGTCAATATTCGGTGGCGCTTCTGGTGACGCCGGCGGGCCTGTTTGATGTCGCTCCAGAGGATGCCGCGCCCGATCTGATGCTGGAGGTGACTGAAACCTCTCCTCTGTCGTTGGCTCAGACAGCTTTGCGTGGTGACAAGCCCAGTATCCGCATTGAAGGTGATGTGCAGTTTGCGGCCGAGATCAACTGGCTGGTGGACAACATCAAATGGGATGTGGAAGAAGATCTGGCTCGCCTGATTGGCGATGTGCCTGCCCACACCTTGGGCAAGTTTGCCCGTATGGCTGCTCAGGGCCTGCGTCAGTTTGTCGGCGCACGCATGGGCGGCAAGACAGGCGCTGCAGATGTTGCCAGCACCCCCGCCAGTACTGCACCCGTGGCATCCATGCCCGGTGCCGATCACACACAGCCATGAGCCGCTTTTTGCGAGGCTGGGCCATCCTCTGGGTGGTGTTCCGTTATGGGCTTGATGAGCTGGTGCTCTCCGGGATCCCTCATCCGCGCCTGCGCAGTCTGCGCAGCGTGTTGACCTTCGGGCGCAAACTCGACAAGCCGCGTGGCGTACGCCTGCGTGAGGCTCTGGAAGAGCTTGGCCCCATTTTTGTGAAGTTTGGTCAGGTGCTGTCTACCCGCAGTGACCTGATGCCGCCCGATGTGGCAGAGGAGCTGGCCAAGCTGCAGGATCGTGTGCCTCCGTTCGACTCGCAAATCGCGGTGGACACCATTGAGCGCTCTTTCCGCAAACCGCTGGAACAGATTTTTGCCAGCTTTGAGCGTCAGCCCGTAGCCAGTGCCTCGATCGCTCAGGTGCACTTCGCTACGGTCAGAGACAAGGCCGGGGTTGAGCACGAGGTGGCGGTCAAGGTGCTGCGTCCGGGCATGAAGTCCGTGATCGACAAGGATCTGGCGCTGATGCACATGATGGCGAGCTGGCTGGAAAAGCTCTCCCACGATGGCAAACGCCTCAAGCCCAAGGAAGTGGTTGCCGAGTTCGACAACTACCTGCACGACGAGCTGGATCTGATCCGCGAGGCTTCCAACGCTGCGCAGTTGCGCCGCAATATGGAAGGTCTTGACCTGGTGCTGGTTCCCGAAATTTTCTGGGACTACTGCCATACCGATGTGATGGTGATGGAGCGCATGAAAGGCGTTCCCATCAGCCAGGTCGAGCGTTTGCGCGAAGCTGGGGTAGATATTCCCAAACTCGCGCGTGATGGCGTGACCATTTTCTTTACCCAGGTTTTTCGCGACGGCTTCTTCCATGCCGATATGCACCCGGGCAACATCATGGTCAGCCTGGAGCCCGATACCTTCGGACGCTATATTTCGCTGGACTTTGGCATCGTCGGCACCCTGACCGAATTCGACAAGGAATATCTGGCACAGAATTTCCTTGCCTTTTTCCGTCGCGACTACAAGCGCGTCGCTGCATTGCACGTGGAAAGCGGCTGGGTGCCAGCCACCACGCGGGTGGAAGAGCTGGAGGCGGCGATTCGCGCCGTGTGCGAGCCGTACTTTGACCGCCCTCTGGCAGAAATATCACTAGGCATGGTGCTGATGCGCCTGTTCCAGACCTCACGCCGTTTTCAGGTCGAGATCCAGCCGCAGCTGGTACTGCTGCAAAAGACGCTGCTCAACATCGAAGGCTTGGGGCGCCAGCTGGACCCCAATCTGGACCTCTGGAGCACCGCCAAGCCATTTCTTGAGAAGTGGATGCTGGAACAAATGGGGCCGCAGCGCTTGTTGCAGGAGCTGCAGGCACAGGCGCCCCGCTACGCGAAAATTCTGCCCGATATTCCTCGAGTCCTGCATCAGTACCTGTCTAAACAGGGGGTAGCTGGTGACAACGAGGCGCTTCTCAAAGAGCTGCTCCAGCAGCAAAAGACAACAAACCGCTTGCTGCAAGCCATTCTCTGGGGCGGCATCGGCTTTGTGATTGGCCTGCTGGTGTTGCAGATTCTGCTGCGCATCCGCTTCTGAACTTTTCCGTTTTCAAAGTCTGAGGAGTGCCAGCGTGCTGCTCTCATTGGTGATCGTCTATCTGTTTGTGACCATTGGCATTGGTCTGTGGGCGGCTAAACGCGTCAAAAATACGGCGGATTTCGCCATTGCCGGGCGACATCTGCCGCTCTACATGATTATTACCACCACGTTTGCGACCTGGTTTGGGTCGGAGTTGGTGCTTGGCGTGCCTGCCAAGTTCATTGAAGGGGGTCTGCAAGCGCTGGTGGAAGATCCATTCGGTGCAGGCATGTGTCTGATTCTGGTTGGGTGCTTTTTTGCGGCCAAGCTCTACCGCATGAACCTTCTGACCATCAGCGACTATTACCGGTCGCGCTACGGGCGCAGCATTGAAGTGATCTGTTCGCTGATCATCATGATCAGCTATCTGGGCTGGGTTTCGGCCCAGGTGACGGCGCTGGGTCTGGTGTTCAATCTTCTCTCGGGTGGGGCTGTCAGCATTCCCATGGGGATGACGATTGGTGTCTTGTCGGTGCTGATCTACACCCTGTTTGGCGGTATGTGGTCTGTGGCCGTGACAGACTTTGTGCAGATGATCATTCTGGTCGTCGGCTTGCTGGTGCTGGCTTTTTTTGCGGGCGACATGGCGGGCGGCGCTGGCAAAGTGATTGACTTGGCCAGCAGCAAAGACCTGTTTCGCTTCCTGCCAGAGCCATCGCTGCATGAAATCGTGTTCTTTATTGGCGCTGCCGTGACCATGATGCTGGGCTCCATCCCGCAACAGGACATCTTTCAGCGCGTGATGTCGGCCGATACCGAGAAGTCTGCTGTACGCGGCACCATCATCGGTGGCGCTTGCTATGTGATCTTTGCCTTTGTGCCCATGTTTCTCGTGGCCAGTGCGCTCATCATCATGCCCACCGAAGCAACAGCCTTGCTGGCAGATGATCCGCAGAAGGTGCTGCCCACGCTGGTCATGGACAAGATGCCGTTTGCCATGCAGGTGCTGTTCTTCGGCGCGCTGCTCTCTGCCATCAAGTCTTGCGCCTCGGCCACCTTGCTGGCTCCCAGCGTGACGTTTACCGAAAACATCTGGCGCCAGTTCCGTCCCTACACCACGGACAAGGACAACCTCAAGACCATGCGTATCAGCGTGCTGGTGTTTTCCGCCTGCGTGCTGGCTTACTCCATCGTCATGGAAGGCACGCCTATCTATGAGTTGGTGGCCAGCGCCTACCAGGTGCCACTGGTGGGGGCTTTTGTTCCCCTGGTCTTTGGTCTGTACTGGAAGCGAGCCACGACACAGGGAGCTATCTGCGCCGTCTCCATGGGCATCGGTGTCTGGCTGATCTTCATGGCGACGCCCGTTCTGCATGAGGCTTTTCCGCAGCAGCTGGCGGGTCTTTTGGCTGCGGTCACGGGCATGCTGGCGGGGTCTTTGCTGCCGCAGTGGATCAGCAATTACCGGCGTGAAATCGAACTTGTGGGTGCAGCCAAGGCCTGAAAAGGCAGATAAACGGCTTTGGTGCTCGATTGCGCTGTCCGGCAAAACGAGGGCTGACGCCTATAATTGAGGGTTTTTGCACTTCCCTCGTTTTAGCGTTATGCCTATTTATGCATACAAGTGTGGCTCCTGTGGTCATGCCAAGGATGTGCTGCAGAAAATCTCGGATGCGCCGCTGAATGTGTGCCCAGCTTGCGGGGCCGAGGCCTTTTCCAAGCAGCTCACTGCTCCGGGCTTTCAGCTCAAGGGGTCTGGCTGGTACGCCACAGACTTCAAGAACAGCGGCAGCAAGCCGGCTGCAAGCACATCTTCATCCAGTGAAAGTGCTGCTGCACCTGCAGCGGCTCCCGCCACTGCCAATTCCTGAGGCGACGTGAGTCTATGTCTGCATTGCGCAAGTGGCTGATTGCCGGTTTGTTGGTCATCGTTCCATTGGTGATCACGCTGGGCGTGCTCAACTGGATCATTGGAACGCTGGATCAGACGCTGGCCATTTTGCCGGAGGCCTGGCAGCCTGACAGATTGCTGGGCGTGCATATTCCCGGCTTCGGCGTGATTTTGACCTTGCTGATCTTGCTGCTGGTCGGCGGCATCACCAGTAACTTCATCGGCCGCAAGCTGGTGGGTTGGGGCGATGCGCTGGTGCGTCGTATTCCCGTGGTGCGCTCTATCTACTCCAGCGTCAAGCAGGTCTCGGATACGGTGTTCTCGGACAGCGGCAACGCTTTTCGCACGGCAGTGCTGGTGCAGTGGCCGCGCGAGGGGGTCTGGACGGTGGCGTTTGTCACCGGTCAGCCTAGCGGCGAGGTGGCAGCCTTGCTGCGTGATGACTATCTCAGCGTCTTCGTCCCTACCACGCCCAACCCCACCGGGGGATACTTTGTGCTGGTGCGCCGAAGCGAGTGCATTGAGCTGGAAATGAGCGTGGATGCAGCGCTCAAATACATTGTTTCGATGGGGGTGGTGGCTCCGCCGGACCTCGCTGCGATCGAAGAATCCAAACAAACAACCTTGTCGCACCCTTAAGGTGCAGGAAGAATTTTCATGGCAATGCGTTCTCAATACTGCGGTCTGGTGACCGAAGCCCAAATGGGCGAAACCGTGACCCTGTGCGGCTGGGTGAACCGCCGCCGTGACCACGGTGGTGTGATCTTCATTGACCTGCGCGACCGCGAAGGCTATGTGCAGGTGGTGTGCGACCCCGATCGCGCCGAGATGTTCAAGACCGCTGAAGGCGTGCGCAACGAGTTCTGCGTACAGGTCAAGGGTTTGGTGCGCCCCCGTCCTGAAGGCACGACCAACGACAAGCTCAAGAGCGGCCAGATCGAAGTGCTGTGCCACGAGCTGAACGTGCTCAACGCCTCCGTCACGCCTCCCTTCCAGCTGGACGACGAGAACCTGTCGGAAACCGTGCGCCTGACAAACCGCGTGCTGGACCTGCGCCGTCCCGTGATGCAGCGCAACATGATGCTGCGCTACAAGACCGCCATCCAGGTGCGCAACTATCTGGACAAGCTGGGCTTCATCGACATTGAAACCCCCATGCTGGGCAAGTCCACACCCGAAGGCGCTCGCGACTATCTGGTGCCTTCGCGCGTGCATGACGGCGAATTCTTTGCGCTGCCCCAGTCGCCCCAGCTGTACAAGCAGATGCTGATGGTGGCCGGCTACGACCGCTACTACCAGATCACCAAGTGCTTCCGCGACGAAGACCTGCGCGCTGACCGCCAGCCCGAGTTCACTCAGATTGACTGCGAAACTTCGTTCCTGAACGAAGAAGAAATTCGCGCCATCTTCCAGCAGATGATCACGGAAGTGTTCAAGACACAGCTGGACGTGGATCTGGGCGAGTTCCCCATCATGACCTACCAGGATGCGGCTTTCCGCTTCGGTTCGGACAAGCCTGACTTGCGCGTCAAGCTGGAGTTCACCGAGCTGACCGACTGCATGAAGGACGTGGACTTCAAGGTCTTCTCCACTCCCGCTACCACCAAGGGTGGCCGCGTGGTGGCCCTGCGCGTGCCCGGCGGTGCTCAGATTTCGCGTGGCGAGATCGACGGCTACACCGAGTTCGTCAAGATCTACGGCGCCAAGGGCCTGGCCTGGATCAAGGTCAATGAAGTGGCCAAGGGCCGTGATGGCCTGCAGTCGCCCATTGTCAAGAACCTGCACGACGCAGCGATTGCTGAAATCTTGAAGCGCACCGGCGCGCAAGACGGCGACCTGCTGTTCTTCGGCGCTGACAAGGAAAAGATCGTCAACGACTCCATCGGCGCTCTGCGTCTGAAGGTTGGTCACAGCGAATTCGGCAAGAAGAACGGCCTGTTCGAGGACAAGTGGGCACCGCTGTGGGTGGTGGACTTCCCCATGTTCGAGCATGACGAGGAAGACAACCGCTGGGTGGCCGTGCACCACCCCTTCACCTCGCCCAAGGATGGCCACGAAGAGCTGATGGTCACCGACCCCGGCAAGTGCCTTGCCAAGGCCTACGACATGGTTCTGAACGGCTGGGAGCTGGGCGGTGGCTCGGTGCGTATCCACCGCGCTGATGTGCAGGCCAAGGTGTTTGCAGCGCTGAACATCACTCCCGAGCAGCAGCGTGCCAAGTTCGGCTACCTGTTGGACGCGCTGCAGTACGGTGCGCCTCCCCACGGTGGTCTGGCCTTCGGTCTGGACCGTCTGATCACGCTGATGACCGGTTCCGACTCCATCCGCGACGTGATTGCCTTCCCCAAGACCCAGCGCGCCCAGGACTTGCTGACACAAGCTCCTTCGCCCGTGGATGAGAAGCAGCTGCGCGAGCTGCACATCAAGCTGCGCAACGCAGCGGTGATTACGACCGAAGCTTGATACAGACACTGACGGCACAAGGTTTTTTCACGGACTTTGTGCCATAGTGCGGGCGCCAGACAGCGATTGTGCTGCTGGCGCTTTTTTGTTTTCTATATTTGATAGCTGGTAGCGCTTGCCAGCTCTTAGTTTCAATGCGTTTTGTATCTGAAATCAATAAGCAGCCAGCGGAATCAGCTATCAAAATTGCGGCAATTGCCGTGCTTCTGGGCCTAGCGGGCTGTGACCGACAGCAGACCGAGCTGGGCCGTGGCGGCTCGGAAATTACGGGCTCGGCCGGGCCGCGAGGCGCCAACCAGGCGGCGCAGTCCCTGGAGCGCTGTCAGGAGCCTATTGCCACGGTGGCGCTGGTGGAGAACCCACGCGGCTACGTCATGCCCTATGGCAGCGGGCGTCTGCCGCCCACGCCGGTGCCGCTGGTGAAGTTGCTGGCACAGCAAAGCGGCTGCTTTCGCGTCGTTGATCGCAATGCGGGCCTGCAGGGCACGATCCGAGAAGGCGAGCTGCGCGACTCCGGCGTGCTGCGCAAAGGTGGCTCGGTTCAAAAAGGCAAGGGTTATGAGGCGCAGTATCAGCTGGTGCCCAGCCTGACGTTCAGTGAGCAAAATGCGGGCGGCGGGCTCTCGGGAATCATCGCCATGATTCCGGGCTTGCGTGACATTGCCGGGCTGGCAGGAATGGCCGAGCAGGTCAAACTCAAGGAAGCGCAGACGGCCCTGTTTCTCACAGATACCGAAACCACGGAGCAAGTGGCAGCCAGCACCGGCTCGGCGCGCGCCACCGACCTGGGTGTCGGCGGCCTGGTGCTGGGGCGCGTGGGCGGGGCCGCAGGGGCAGGCTGGAGCAATACCAACGAGGGCAAGGTCATCGCCGCATCGTTTTTGCACGCGCACAACGAGCTGGTTTATCAGCTGCGTGCGTTGCAGTCCAAGCCATTGCCGCCTGCAGTGCCAACGCGCCCTGTCTCCTAGTCAAGCAGTGAAGTGAGGCAGACTGATCTCGGCGATGTCTGCCGAACGAGCAGGAGTCCAAGTGAAGTCAAGCCAAAGCGACGCAGGCTACAAAATTCCGCAGTCCGTGCTGGTGGTGATCTACCGCCAAGACGGGCAGGTGCTGCTGCTGCGCCGCACGGTGGATGCGCCTGATGGGGTGCCATTCTGGCAGTCGGTGACCGGCAGCAAGGATTTCGAGGACGAGGACTGGTGTGAGACGGCAGCGCGTGAGGTGCAGGAAGAGACCGGCATTGATGCCTTGGCTCCTGGCTGCCATCTACAGGACTGGGAACTTGAGAACCGTTACACCATCTATCCACAGTGGCTACATCGCTACGCTCCCGGAGTCTGGCAGAACCAGGAAAGAGTCTTTGGCCTTCTTGTTCCGTCCTACATGTCCGTGCACTTGAATCCGAGAGAGCACACCGCACATGATTGGCATGATTGGCGCGACGCAGCTGCGCGCTGTTTTTCTTCTTCCAACGCAGAAGCTATCCTGCTCTTGCCGCGTTTTGCTCCTGAGATTGCCGCTTTCAGGGGCTCGCAGGGGCGGTTATAAAAATTGACTGCTTATGTCTGAATCTGAGTTGATCGTGCCACCCGAGCCGCAAATCCTGCGCGTGGCGACTTACAACATTCACAAGGGCGTGCAGGGTCTGGGCCCGGCCCGGCGGCTGGAGATTCACAACCTGGGCCTGGCCGTGGAGCAGCTCGATGCCGACATCGTCTGTCTGCAGGAAGTGCGCAAGATGAACCGCAAGGAGGAGCAGTACTTCGACCGCTGGCCCAGTGTGCCGCAGGCCGAGTATCTGGCTCCCGAAGGCTATGAGTCGGTTTATCTGACCAATGCCTATACCAAAGATGGCGAGCATGGCAATGCACTACTTAGCCGCTGGCCGGTGATTGGTTACCAGCATGAGGACATCTCGGACCACCGCTTCGAGCAGCGCGGCCTGCTGCATGTGGAGCTGGATATTCAGGGCAAGCGCGTGCACTCTATCGTCGTCCACCTGGGGCTGATTCCGGGCAGCCGCATTCGCCAGGTCGCCATGCTGGAGCGCTTTATCGAGCGCGAGGTGCCGCCCGACGCACCTTTGGTCGTGGCGGGTGACTTCAATGACTGGGGCAACCAGATCAAGCGCATGCTGGCCGGATTTGGATTGTTCGAGTTCGAGGAAACGCAGGGCATCATGACCTATCCCTCGCGCATGCCGCTGGCCCAGTTGGACCATATCTATGTGCGAGGCCTGACCCCGCTGGGGCTGCAAGTGCCTAGGGGACGCATCTGGTGGCGGATGTCGGATCACCTGCCGCTGATCGCAGAGTTTCGGCTGTAGATCCCCCTGAGACGCTTCGCGCCTCCCCCCTCTCTCTACGCGCTGTGCGCTATAGGAGGGGGCGACAGCCTCGCTGCGCGGCGGCGCTTGCTTGCTGTCACCTTGCTGGAGTACGCCAGTTTTTGAAATTGCACCCTGATGCTCCTGAAACCATAGCTTTCAGGGCCTTGTAAACCTGCATTTGGACGGCAAATCCTTTGAGGCATTGGGTGGTTGATTCACTGGTACCATTCTTGGCATGTTCAGAGACCTCGCCGATATGAATAAAGACAACCAGACCGACGAAGGCACGCCCGTTTCGGTCAAGATCCGCGAGCGGCTGCAGGCAGCGAACAAGCGCTTTCATGCCAACGACAATATTTCCGAGTTCATCGAACCCGGCGAGCTGGAAAAGCTGCTGGACGAGGTGCAGGACAAGATGCAGGGCGTGCTCGACGCCATGGTCATCGACACCGTGCATGACCACAACACGCGTGCCACGGCTCGCCGCGTGGCCAAGATGTATGTGAACGAGGTGTTTCGTGGGCGCTATGTGGCCCAGCCCGCGATCACTGAATTCCCCAATGCCGAGCACCTGAACGAGCTGATGATTGTCGGCCCTATCACCGTGCGAAGCGCCTGCAGTCATCACCTATGCCCTGTGATCGGCAAGATCTGGATCGGCGTGCTGCCCAACAAGAATACCAATGTGATCGGCCTGTCCAAGTACGCCCGTTTGGTGGACTGGATCATGGGGCGTCCGCAGATTCAGGAAGAGGCCATCATCCAGCTGGCTGATCTGATCGTGGACCGCACCCGCCCGGACGGGCTGGCGGTGGTGATGGAGGCATCGCATTTCTGTATGTCCTGGCGCGGCGTGCGCGAGATGGACTCCAAGATGCTGAACTCGGTCATGCGTGGTGCTTTCCTGACCAACTCCGAACTGCGTCGCGAATTTCTTTCGCTCATAGCGGCTAGAAAGTAAATGATCCCCCCTGAGTCGCAGCGCGCCTTCCCACAAGGGGGACGACACCTTCGCTGCGAGGCGGCTCTTGCTTGGTGTCCCTCACATGTGCTGCGTCAGTCACATCACGCACAGGCCATGTTCAGCCAGATGAACCACTGAATTTTTCTTTTCAAAAGGCTGCGCATCGCGCGGCCTTTTGCATTTCTGGCTCCCATGTCTCTGCAAGCATTCACTCTCATCATTCTGGCTGGCCTGATTCACTCGGGCTGGAATATCGTGGCCAAGAAGGCGGGCGGCGATGCGCGCTTTTCGCTGTATGTCTCGGTCTTCAATGCGCTGATCTGGGCGCCGCTGGGCTGGTGGCTGGGCAAGGACGCTGTGCCGGGCTGGGGCTGGATGGAGTGGGGCTTTGTCACGGCCAGCGCCGTGCTGCATGTGGCCTATTTCGTGGTGCTGCTGCGCGGCTACCGGGTGGCGGATCTCACCGTGGTCTACCCACTGGCCCGGGGCAGCGGGCCGCTGATGTCATCTCTGGTGGCAGTGCTGTTTCTGGGCGAAAAAATTTCCACCCTGGGCGCTGCCGGCATTGCCGCTGTGGTGCTGGGCGTGTTTCTGATTGCAGGCGGCCCGCGCATGATTGCCGCCATTCGTGATGGCAAGAATGTGGAGGCCCGGCGGCGCGTGCTGGCCGGTCTGTACTACGGCCTGCTGACAGGAATGTTCATTGCCAGCTACACGGTGGTGGACAGCTATGCGGTCAAGATGCTGCTGATGTCTCCGATTCTGGTGGACTACATGGGCAACCTCATCCGGCTAGTGATTCTGGCGCCACTGGCAGCCAAGGACTGGCCCGAGACCAAGCGCCTGTGGCGTGTGCAGTGGCGCTATGCGGCCGTGGTGGCCTTCTTCAGCCCTATTGCCTATGTACTTGTGCTGTATGCGGTGCAAAGCGCGCCGATCTCGCACGTGGCGCCTGCGCGAGAGGTCTCCATGCTGTTTGCCGCGCTGATTGGCGGAAAGCTGCTGGGTGAGGGGGACAGGGGGCTGCGTATTACGGGCGCGATCATGATTGCGCTGGGGGTGACGGCGCTGGGCTTAGGTTGACAGTGTTTAGAGTCGCTAGCACTACCCAGCAAACCGAAGGTTTGCGTTTGAGATGAGGCGTGAAGCCGAAGGCAGTACATAAGTACGACAAGGCGAAACAACGACGTATCAAGGGTTGTGTTGGCGGCTCTTATATGCAAAAAAGCCCTCTAACCCTTGCTGCAAAAGCGCAGGCAGCTATTGTTTTGAAAGAGCTTTGACGATGCCGACCTGGGATGTTCTGATGGCCTTCTTTGGCGTGGCCGTGCTGCTGGGCTTGAGCCCGGGGCCGGACAATCTGTTTGTGCTGGTGCAATCGGCTCAGCGCGGCTGGCGCGTGGGCTTGTGTGTGGTGCTGGGGCTTTGTATTGGCATTGTGGGTCACACAGCGGCCGTGGCCTTGGGGCTGGCTGCGGTGGTGGCAGCATCGCCCATGTTGTTCATGGCACTCAAGGTCTGCGGCGCGGCCTACTTGCTCTATATGGCTTGGGGCGCATGGCGTGCGCCGGTGCAGGTCAGCGCGACCGCACAGGCGCAGCCACAGCGCGATGTGCTGACGCTGCAATCGGCCTTGGGCTGGATGGGGCGCGGCATTGTCATGAACCTGACCAACCCCAAGGTGCTGATCTTCTTTCTGGCCTTTTTGCCCCAGTTTGCCGACCCTAGCCGCGGCAGCGTGCCGCTGCAGATCATGGTGCTGGGCTGGGTCTTCATGCTGTCAGCCTGGCTGGTCTTTGGCTCTATTGCCTGCTTCTCGGGACTTTTCGGCCAAATATTGCAGCGCTCGGCGCACGCCCAGCGCTGGCTCAACCGCATTGCCGCCACCGTGTTCGGCGCTTTGGCTTTGCGTCTGATGCTGGTGCAACGATAGTCATCGCGACACCCCTGAGCGGCTGTGCCGCTTGCCCCTCTCTACGCGCTTCGCACTAAGGGAGGAGGACGACAGCCTCGGTGCGCGGCGGCGCTTCCTCGCTGTCTCTGACTTTGGGCGCGCCAGTATTTCCGTGAGCGCCCAGTGCCAAAGACTGCTTTATCCCCAAGATAAAGAAGATAGGTCGTTCACAAAAACGGGCATGTCCTTCCACAGGCCGCGCAGCTTTTTGTCGGCCACGGTCACCCATTGCGGGGTGTAGAGGAAGCCATGCACCGAGTCGCGAGCCAGCAGGCGCTGGGCATCGCCAATCAGGCGGGCGCGGTCAGCGGGGCGCGGTGTGTGCTTGATCTTTTCAAACAGCTCATCGAACTCCTTGGAGTGGTAGCCCCAGTAGTAATCGGGCTTGGCAAAGTTGCCCAGATCAAAAGGCTCCACATGGGAGATCAGGGTCAGGTCGTAGTTTTTGTTGGTGTAGGTGCCTGACAACCACTGCGCCCATTCCACGTTCTGCAGCTTGAGCTGAATGCCGATCTTGGCAAGCTGCGCAGCAACCAACTCACCGCCCTGGCGTGCGTAGGGCGCAGGGGGCAGCGTCATGGTCAGCTTCAACGGGGTCTTGATGCCGGCTTCGGCCATCAATGCCTTGGCTTTTTCCAGATCAAAGGGGTTGACGCCCGTGGTGTCCACATAGCCAAAGGCCGTGGGCACGTAGTAGCTGCCGATTGGCACGCCATAGCCGTCGGCAGCGCCCGCAATGATGGCCTTGCGGTCAATGGCGGCAGCAATGGCGCGGCGCACGCGAATGTCGCTCAGCGGCTTGCGCGCATTGTTGATGGCCAGAATGGTCTTGGCGCGCGAGTTGCTGACCACGACCTGAAAGCGCGGGCTGGCCTTGAACTGCGGTACGCTGCGCGGAGAGACGCGTGGGAAGGCATCCACGTCACCGGCCAGCAGGGCGGCGACCTGCGCAGCAGGGTCGGGGATGAAGCGGAACACGGCGCGCTTGATGCGAATGCCTTGGGCTGCGTGGTAGTCGGGCCAGGCTGCCAGCGTGACCGATGCACCTCGGGCCCAGGAGGCCAGCTTGTAAGGGCCGGTGCCCACAGGCTTGGTGGCATTGGTGGCTGCGCTCTTGGGCTCGACGATGATGGCCGTGGCCTGGCCCATCATGAACAGAAAGTCGGGGTCGATTTCGTGGTGGGTCAGCACCACGGTGTGCTCGTCAACGACCTTGGTGTCCAGGTTGGCGAAGGTGCGCTTGTCCTTGTTAGTGCTTTTGTCGGCGGCGGCACGGTCAAACGAGAACTTGACGGCTGCCGCGTTGAAGGGCTCGCCATTCTGGAACTTCAGATTCTTGCGCAGGCGGAAGGTGTAGGTCTTGAGGTCGGAAGACACTTCCCAGCTCTCGGCCAGCAGTGGCGAGACGCTGCCGTCGGAGTTGATCTTGGTCAGCGTCTCGAAGATGTTGTAGAGCACGACTTCGGCAATCGACGAAGCAGCCCCGGCCGTGGGGTCCAGTCCAGGGGGCTCCAGCGTCATGGCAAGGGTGACGCTGTCTTTTCTGGCCTGTGCCAGCGCGGGCCAGGCAGTGAACAAGGGCAAGCTGGCAGCCGAGCTGGCCAGCAAGGAGCGGCGATTGAGCATCTAACAAAGTCTCCGAAGGGGCAGGTCACATAGGCCTGTAAAAGCGCTGCAAGTCACCGCGTCAGGCGGGACTTGTTTCATCTGTGTTTTTACACCAGACGAGAGCGCGTCCATGCCGCTTGCTGACATATCGCAGTGGCGAGTGTGAACAACTGTGCTCTTAGAGGACGCGTGGGGCGGCCTTGACCAGGGCCTGCGTGTAGGGGTGCTCTGGGGTTGAGAACAGTTTTTGCGGTGTGCCGCGTTCCACAATCTCGCCTTGATACAGCACGATGACCTGATCGCAGACATGCTGGACCACGGCCAGATCATGGCTGATGAACAGATAGGACAGGCCCAGTTCGCGTTGCAGATCCTGCATGAGGTTGAGCACCTGGGCCTGCACGGACACATCAAGGGCGCTGACCGGCTCGTCGGCCACGATCAGCTTGGGCCGTGTAATCAGTGCACGGGCAATGGCAATGCGCTGGCGCTGGCCGCCAGAGAATTCATGCGGGTACTTGTCCGCATCCGGTGCGCGCAGACCCACCTGATCAAGCACGTTCATGACCTGCTGGTGCTGCTCGGTCTGGCTGAGCTTTTCTGCCAGAGTTACCAGTGGCTCGCTGACGATGCGCTCCACCGTCATGCGCGGGTCCAGAGACCCGTAAGGGTCTTGAAACACCATTTGAAAATCGCGCCGGGCAGCGCGCAGCTCTTTTTCAGGCAGCTGATGCAGATTACGGCCCAGCAACTCGACCGAGCCTTGCGTGGGCGTATCCAACGCCATCACCAGTCTTGCCAGGGTGGATTTGCCGGAGCCTGACTCACCCACCACGCCCAGGCTTTGTCCGGCAGCCAGCTCAAAGCTCACGCCGCGCAGTGCTTGCAGAGGCTCGGGCTTGTGCCACAGCGATGTGCGGGTGCGAGAGTAAGAGCGTTTTAGTGCTCTAACCCTTAGCAGCATTGCGCTGTCAGCTTCTTTTTCGGTAGCGTTGAAGGAGGAAGGGATCATTGCTCTGCTCCGGGCTGCAGGGCGGCTTGATACAGGCAAAGCGCCAGATGCGGCTGGCGCCAGGAGGCCAGCGAAGCGGGTGCAGGGGCACTGGGCTGGTGCAGCGTGTGTACCGGTGGCAGCTGGCTGTAGCAGTTGCTCTGCGTATAGCTGCAGCGCCCGGCAAAAGGGCAGCCGGCAGGCAGATCGACCAGCTCGGGCACAGCTCCGGCAATGGTGGGCAGATGCCCCGCAGCCGTTTGCTGAAGCTGCGGGCGTGCGGAAAACAGCCCGCGGGTATAGGGGTGGGCACGCCGGGCGAAGACGGCTTCCGTCATGCCGGACTCGACGACGGTGCCACCATACATGACCAGCAGTTGCTCGGCGTTCTGGGCAATCACGCCCAGGTCGTGGCTGATCAGAAGCAGGGCCATGGAGTGCTCGGCCACCAGCTCTTGCAGCAAGTCCAGAATGCGCTGCTGCACCGTCACATCCAGCGCCGTGGTGGGTTCGTCCGCCACCAGCAGATCGGGGCCGCAGGCCAGAGCCATGGCAATCATGATGCGCTGGCGCTGTCCGCCCGAGAACTGATGCGGATAGTCGTCAAGCCGTTGCACGGCCTGGGCAATGCCTACGCGCTCCAGCAATTCGGTAGCTCGGGAACGGGCCTGGGCGCGGCTCAGCCCCAAGTGCAGGCGCAGAGGCTCTGCCACCTGGCAGCCTATGTTGTGCAGCGGGTTGAGAGCCGTCATGGGCTCTTGAAACACCATGGCCATGCGATTGCCGCGCAGGCCGCAGAGCTGGCGTTCACTGAGCTCAAGCAGGTTTTGACCACCCAAGCGGATACTGCCTTCAACCTGTGCGTGCTCGGGCAGCAGGCCCATCAGGGCCAGCGCAGTCAGTGACTTGCCGCAGCCTGATTCGCCAATCAGGCCTAACGTGGCGCCACGCTCCAGGGTGAAGCTCACATCGCGCACGGCCAGCGCAAGGCCTCGGTGGGTCTGCAGTTGTATGGAGAGGTTGGAGACTTCAAGCAAGGCCATGAACGGTATTCCTGCGCCTTAGCGCTCGCGGGTCAGGCGTGGGTCCAGCAGGTCGCGCAGACCATCGCCCAGCAGGTTCAGGCCCAGCACCGACAGGGCAATGGCCATGCCGGGCCAGACGGCCAGCAGCGGAGCCTGGTACATCAGAGTCTGGGCATCGCTGAGCATGCGCCCCCACGAGGGCAAAGGCGGCTGTGTGCCCAGACCCAGATAGGACAGGGCGGCTTCGGCCAGAATGGCCAGGGCGAACTGAATGGTGGCTTGCACGACAAGCACGGCTGCAATATTGGGCAGCACATGCTGCAGTGTGATGGCGGTGCGGCTTTTGCCGCAGGCGCGCGCGGCCAGCACATAGTCGCGTGCCCAGATGGCATTGGCCGAAGCGCGAGTGATGCGCGCAAACGTAGGAATATTGAAGATGCCGATGGCAACAATGGCATTGACCATGCTGGCGCCATACACAGCCGTGAGCATGATGGCAGAGAGCAGGGCGGGGAAGGCGAAGGTAAAGTCCGCCAGCCGCATGATGAACTCTTCCAGCCAGCCTCGGCGTGCGGCGGCAAGCAGGCCCAGAATCACGCCCACCGTCAGCCCAATGCCCACGGCGATCAGGCCGACAGCAATGGAGGCACGGGCACCGATCAGGATTTGTGAGGCCGTGTCGCGGCCATAGGCATCGGTACCCAGCCAATGCTGGCTGCTGCTGGCTTGCAGGACGGCGTCCATGTCCGGTTCATAGGCCGAGCCGGGCGTCCAGACAAAAGACAGCAGGGCAGCGGCAATCAGCAGGGCGGTCAGGATGGCGCCCAGCACAAAGCTGCGGTGCTGCAGGGCGCGCTGAGCAAAGCTTTGGGGCTGAGTGCGGCTGATGGCGCGTGTGGGGTAGCCGGGCGCAGCACTATTGCTTTGGGCGCTCATCTCTTTCATATGTCGCTGGCCTTGATGCGAGGGTCGATGGCGGCATACAGCACATCGACGACAAAGTTCACCACCACCACCATGGCGGCCAGCAGCAGCACGCAGTTGCGCACCACGATGAGGTCGCGGTTGGAGATGGACTGAAAGATCAGCCGGCCCAGGCCCGGCAGGTAAAACACGTTTTCCACCACGATGGTGCCCGCCAGCAGGCTGGCGAATTGCAGGCCCATGACGGTGATGACGGGGATCATGGCATTGCGCAGCACATGGCCCCAGAGCGCGGCACCCCGTGACAAGCCTTTGGCGCGGGCGGTGCGTACAAAGTCCTCGCGCAGCACCTCCAGCACGGCAGAACGGGTGATGCGCGCCAGAATGGCAGCCTGCACCACGGCCAGCGAAACCGCGGGCAGCAGCAGGGCCTGCAGAGCGGGCCAGAAGCCCCCGCCTTCTTCCTTGCTCCAGCCTGGAAAGCCGCCGGCAGAGAACCATTGCAGCTTGACCGAAAACAGCAGGATCAAAAGAATCGCAAACCAGAAATTGGGAATGGCAATGCCAATCTGGGCCAGACCCATCACTCCCACATCGCCCCAGCGCTTGTGGTGGGCCGCGGCAAACACGCCGGCAGCGATGGCCATTACGGCGCTAATGAGCATGGCCATGATGGCCAGCGGCACGGTAATGAGCAGTCGCTCCCAGACCAGGTCGGCCACCGGGGAGTCATAGGCGTAGCTGATGCCCATGTCGCCGTGCAGCAAGCCGCTGATCCAATGGGCATAACGCGTCAAAGCGGGCTGGTCCAGGCCCAGCTTCACCGTCAGAGCTGTCACGGCCTCAGGCTCGGCATCGGGGCCCATGAGCATCTGGGCGGCATTGCCGGGCAGGATTTCCAGCACGGCAAAGACCACGATGGAAGCACCGAGCAAGGTGGCAAGCAGCGTGAGCAGGCGTTTGAGCAGAAAGACGCTCATGGCTTCAGGCGAGGTTTATCTATTGAAAAAGGAGCAGACATGCAATGTGCTGCGCAGCATAGCGGCAATTGTGCCGCGTCGCGCTATGGCCCCGGGCTTTGCCTGACGCGCAGAGCTGTCTCTTTGCGCGCTGGATAATATGACCATTGAATAATGGATGGATATAGGCAGCCCTCAACAACGGCGCATCCCAAGCCAGGGACAGCGAGGAAGGGCCGCCCCGCACCGAGGCTGTCGTCCCCTTTGGGGAAGGCGCGCAGCGCCTCAGGGGGAAAGGATGATATGGCATTGATGATTACCGATGAATGCATCAACTGTGATGTGTGCGAGCCCGAGTGCCCGAATGATGCCATCTCCATGGGCGAGGAGTTCTATGAGATCGACCCGCATAAGTGCACGGAGTGTGTGGGCCACTTCAATGAGCCTCAATGCGTGGAGATTTGTCCTGTGGCCTGCATTCCTGTGAACCCCGAATTCATTGAGAGTCGTGAGGTATTGCTTAAAAAATATGAGCTGCTTACGCAGGCGAAGAAAGAGAGTTAAGCTCTTTTATCGCTGAAATCTATCTATATCAAGCGCAAACAGCTCCTTTAATAGGAGCTGTTTCGTTTTTTGCAGTGCTTAGGCTCAAGCCTTGTCACCAGCTGCAGGGGCCGCAGCAGCATCGGGCACCGGCTTGCGGGGTGGCTTGGGGCGGGGCGCCTTGGTGGTGTGAATGGCTAAAGTGGCTTTGTCCATCTGGCCGGCTACCAGCTCTGGCCAGGCTTTGAGTGAATGAGCCAGTGCATCTTCGATCAGCTTCATCTGATCGGGGGCAGGTTTTTTGAGCACCCAGTTGGCGACTTCCCCCTTGTTGCCGGGGTGGCCTATGCCTACGCGCAGGCGCCAGTAGTTGGGTGAGCCCAGCTGCGCATGGATATCGCGCAGACCGTTGTGGCCGCCATGGCTGCCGCCATGCTTGAGCTTGACCACGCCGGGCTCGAAGTCCAGCTCGTCGTGCACGACGAGAATCTCTTCGGGCTGAATCTTGAAAAAGCGTGCCAGTGCTCCCACTGACTTGCCCGAGAGGTTCATGAAGGTCTGGGGCTCCAGCAGCCAGATGTTCTGGCCGTTGATGGAGGTGCGAGCCATAAGTCCCCAGTAGCTGCGCTCGGGGACCAGATTAACCTTGAGCTCGCGAGCCAGTGCATCAATCCACCAGAAACCTGCGTTGTGGCGCGTGTCTTCGTATTCCGGGCCAGGGTTGCCGAGGCCGACAAACAGTTTGATCATGTGGTGATTATCTTCTTCTGAACAAAGGCAGGCTGCCGGAGCAGGTCTGTTTGGACCCAAAGAAAAAGCCCACCGAGGTGGGCCTTTTCTTTGGGTACAGCGCCGGGCGCTGTACCGAGGTCACAAGAATTACTTCTTGCCCTTCTTGGCAGGAGCTGCTGCGGGAGCTGCTGCTGCTTCGCCTTCGGCAGGAGCCACTTCAGGCAACTTGATGGAGACCACGGCGGGGTTTTTGTTGGCGCCACGCACCACAGCCTTCACGCCATTGGGCAGCTTCACGGACTGCAGGCCCAGCACAGACTTGGAAGTCAGATTGCTCAGGTCCACCTTGATGAACTCGGGCAGGTTTGCAGGCTCGCAAATGACTTGCAGCTCGTGCATCAGAGGAGTCACGGTGCAGTTCTCGCTCTTGACGGCGGGAGACTCTTCCGCACCTTCGAAGTGCAGGGGCACATTCATGTGCAGCTTTGTGGAGGCTTCAACGCGCTGGAAGTCCACGTGCTGAATCAGCTTCTTGTAGGGGTGGAACTGCACGTCGCGCAGCACAACCTTGGTCACTTGACCGTTGATTTCCATGTCCAGAATGCTGGAGTGGAAAGCTTCCTTGTGCACAGCGTGCCACAGGGAGTTGTGATCAATTTCGATCATCAGGGCTTCACCAGCACCGAAAACGATGCCAGGGGTCTTGCCCGACAGACGCAGACGGCGGCTCGCACCCGTACCTTGCTTAGCGCGCTCTGTGGCGACGATTTGCATAACTAACTCCTAGAGGGGTGGACCGCGACCAGTCTCACCCGATTGAAAAAAGAATCTGTACCTACGAGAAAGGCCCTGGATTCTTACGGTGGCCTCGAACGCGGCAAACCTCCCGAAGGAGGTTTGCTTGGGCTCAAGGCCGAAAAACCTGAGATTTTAAGCGGTAAACAGGCTGCTCACCGAATCACCGGTGGAAATGCGGTGAATCGTCTCGGCAAACAGGCCGGCGACAGACAGCTGGCGAATCTTGCCGCACTGCTGGGCAGCGGGGCTCAGAGGAATGGTGTTGGTCACAACCACTTCGTCCAGAGCCGAGCCGTTACCGATACGCTCCAGAGCAGGGCCCGAGAAAATGGGGTGCGAGCAGTAGGCGTACACGTTCTTGGCGCCGCGCTGCTTGAGCACTTCGGCAGCCTTCACCAGCGTACCTGCGGTGTCGATCATGTCGTCCATGATCACGCAGTTGCGGCCGTCGATATCGCCGATCACGTGCATGACTTCGGACACGTTCGCCTTGGGGCGACGTTTGTCGATGATGGCCAGATCGCAACCCAGTTCCTTGGCCAGGGCGCGAGCACGCACCACACCGCCCACGTCGGGGGACACAACGATCAGGTCTTCGTAGTTCTTCTGGCGCAGGTCACCCAGCAACACGGGAGTTGCGTAGATGTTGTCCACGGGGATGTCGAAGAAGCCTTGAATCTGGTCGGCGTGCAAATCCATGGTCAGCACGCGTTCAACGCCCACAGCCTGCAGCATGTTGGCCACCACCTTGGCGGTGATGGGCACGCGGCTGGAGCGAGGGCGACGGTCTTGACGAGCGTAGCCAAAGTAGGGGATGACGGCGCAGATGCGCTCGGCCGATGCACGCTTGAGGGCATCAACCATCACCAGCAACTCCATCAGGTTGTCGTTGGTGGGGGCGCAGGTGGACTGGACCACGAAAACGTCGCGAGCGCGAACGTTTTGCTTGATCTCGACCGCGACTTCTCCATCGGAGAAACGGCCAACGTCAGCAGCACCCAGGGTAGTGCCAAGGTGCTTAACAATCTCTTCGGCCATGCCAGCGTTGGCATTGCCTGTGAAGACCATGAAATCAGAGTGATGTGAGTGCATTGTGCGTCCCAGTGCTGTGGGTTGCTTTGACGCAAGAAGATGTTTGGCAGGGGAAGAAGGATTCGAACCTTCGCATGCTGGAATCAAAATCCAGTGCCTTAACCAACTTGGCGACTCCCCTACACAGGCGTTCTGTCGGAAACAAAAAGCCTTAAAACTTTTGATCTGAAACCCAACTTGAAAGCGGATGAATTTCAAGATTCTTGCAGATTTTGACCTTCCATGTGCGCGGTGCACTATTTGTGTCGATGATCTGCGTGATCGGTGCAAATACTGCACTTCCTGAGCCCGTCATTCTAGCATGCAGTTGAAGTGATTCGAGCCATGTTCTGACTCTAGTGACTTCGGGCTCCAAGCTTTCGGCGACTGGCTGCAAGTCGTTTTGGCCAAAGCCAAAGTGCTCTGCAGCGAAGTCGGCGATTGTAGCGTGCTTTGTGTCGCGCTTTAGCAAGTCGCTGGAAAAAATCTTTCCGGTTTCCAGTCCTGTTTCGGGCTTGACCACGATGAATTGCTGCTCGGGCAGGGCATTGCGGCCAGCAAGAGGGGTGATGATTTCACCAATTCCACTGACCCAGGCTGAGTGGCCGCAGAGAAAGAATGGCACGTCGGCACCCAGTTTCAGGCCGATGCGCTGAAGTTCTTGGCGCGAAAGGTTCAGGTTCCAGAGACGGTTGAGAGCTATCAGCGTGCTTGCAGCATCGGAGGAGCCGCCGCCCATGCCAGCTTGCGCAGGCAAATGCTTTTCGACGCCGATATGCACACCTTGGGTGCAGCCAGTAGCCTCTTGGAGGGCGCGGGCTGCACGAGTAATGAGATCGTCTGCAGGCAGATCAATGCCGTTGAGATC
Source organism: Comamonas sp. FUJ_7 (assembly GCF_057369555.1). Taxonomy (NCBI): domain Bacteria; kingdom Pseudomonadati; phylum Pseudomonadota; class Betaproteobacteria; order Burkholderiales; family Comamonadaceae; genus Comamonas; species Comamonas sp. FUJ_7. The sequence continues at coordinate 27,455 of NZ_JBXXZI010000004.1, read as the reverse complement.
TTCGCGGCTGATCTGCTTGCTCGACATGCGCTCGAAATGCAGAACGTCATGCCAGTCGATCAGCATGAAGACCGACTCCAGAAGGTGGTAGCCATCGGGACGGCGGCCCGTAATGTGCAAAAAGAGGTTGAGCTTGGCCGGGGCCGGCACGTCATAAAGCGAGTGCATGGCGTGTATCTGTCAGTGAAAACGGTGCAACGATAGCACCAGAGTGGCATGGGTTCAGCGAGGGTCCTGGTCCAGGACGATGCGCAAGGAGGCTTCCGGAGGCGGGCTGACACGGTCTGCGCGAAGGCGGCCTTCGCTGACCCGGGAAAGGTCGGTCTGCCAGCCGCTCACAACCGTATTTTTTCCTTGCAACCAGTCGAACAGCGCAGCGACGGGAATGTCACTGCCAGTCATTTGGGTGATGAGCTCCGGCAGGGAGTCAGACTGGGTCAGCTGGTCGCCCTGCTGCAAGCTGGCGCCAGACTGCGTCCATTGCAGGCGGGCAATGGTGGAGCCCAGTGGACTGAAAACCAGCAAGGTGCCACTTTCGGGCTTGCCCTGAAGCTCGAAGCTGGCACTGAAAGATTGCTGCTGTGCATCCTGGACTTGCAGGGCCATGCGCCCGGACCAATGGTTGCTGCTGGAGGCATCCGTTGGCAGTTGACGTGCAGGCTGGGCGCAGCCGCTGAGCAGGGCCGCACATGCCAGGCTCAGGGCAGGAAGAGACTTCACCAAGAAAGACAGGCGCATCATGGTTTCACTTTGAGGCGCTGAAGTGTTTCCTGCAAGGTGCTGTTGCGGCTGTCGGTCTGAAGCGCTTGGCGCCAGATGAGAAGCGCACGCTCTTGCTTGCCTTGTGCCCAGAGCACTTCACCCAGGTGAGCGGCGATCTCTACATCCTGGCGTGTGGCATAGGCTTGCTCGAGCAGCTTCTCGGCTTCGCTCAAGTTGCCTAGACGAAAGTGAACCCAGGCCAGACTGTCGGTGATGAAGGGGTCTCCGGGAGCCATGTCCAAGGCTTTCTGGACCAGCGTTTTGGCTTCTTCCAGCTTGATGTTTCGGTCCGCATAGGAGTAGCCCAGCGCGTTGTAGGCATGCTGGAAGTCGGGCTTGCGCTCGATGATGTCGCGCAGCAGACGCTCCATTTCATCGAATTTCCCCACTCTTTCGGCAAGCAAGGCCGTGTCGTAGCTCAGCTCCACGTCGCCGGGATACTGACTTAGCAAGCGAGCTTGCAGGGCATAGGCCTCTTGGTGAAGGCCTGCGGCACGCAGCAATTGCACCTCGGCGACTTGCTTGAGGCGTTTCTGGTTGGGACCGTTGGCAGGAATGGCCTGTATCAGCGCTCGGGCCTCTGGAATCTTGCCTTGGCGCACCAGAAGATCGGCACGACGCGCTTGGACGCTGAGCAGGTTGGCGGAATCGGGAATGCGCTGTAGGTAGTTGTCAGCCTCTTCGTAATGCTGGCGCTTTTCAGCCAGCTCGGCTTTGAGCAGATAAAACTGCGACTCTCCTGCGTTGCGGCCTACTCCGTCGGGGAGCTTGGGCAGCAGTGCGTTGAACTGTGTCAGAGAAACTTCGGCGGCATCCAGCTCGTTATCCTGCAACTGCAGATTGGCCAGCATGGCCCATGCTTCGGGAAACTCCGGCGCTTCTCGGGTGGTGCGCTGCAGCTGGGCCTTGGCATCCGCATTGCGGTTTTGTCCTAGCAGCACACGGGCATAGGTGATGCGTAGCTGGGGAGAGTGGTTCTTTTCCAGATAGCGTTGAACCAGTGGCTCGACCTCGGCTGAGCCCGACTCCAGCAACTCCATGGCCAGCAGGGCAATCGCTCCCGACTCTGGGCTGAGCTTGGCTCCGTTTTGCAAAGCCAGTAGAGCGGCGGGCTTTTGTCCGGCAATCAAGCGCATGTGACCGACAGTGGCCCAGGCCATGGGGCCGTTTTTGGGGTCTTGGAAGTTGCCCTGAAGCGCTTGCTCCACGATATCGGCGGCCAGAGGCTTGTCGGAGGCGTTGTTGTAGAGCTGCGTAATGCCCAGGAAGATGGCGCTGCGATTGGCCTCGGGCGTCAGCTCGACCTCCCGGCGCAGATGGCTGGCGGAGTCGGCAATACGGTTCAGGGCCACCAGAATGCGCAGCATGGCACGGTTGGCATCTCGTGATTCGGGGTAGGCTTCCAGCCAGGCGCGGGCATTGCGCAGGGCCCGATCACCTGAGCGCGATTGCAGGGCCAGCTCTGTGGCGCGGCGATACAGCTTTTCATCGTTGCTGCTGCGCGCGGCTTCCATCATCAGCGCTTGGGCATCGCCCAGGGCGCCGGCTTGGGCCGCCATTTCGCCGACCAAAATTTCATAGAACAGTTCTGCCGAAAGTGCAGCCTGCTCTTGCTCTTGCTCTGCGGCTTGCTCAAGATCGCTGAGCTGCTTGGCCTGAGCTTGTTGAGCAAGCGGACGGGAAACGGTGGACGCGGGCAGGGTGGAAGCGATTGCCGAACCCATGGCCAAAGCGGCGGCCACGGCGAGTCCCTGGAAACGAAGAGGATGAACCATCGGCTCATAATAATCCAAGCTTGTTGAACACTTGGTGAAGATGAGGTTGCATGCCTGAGTTGCCCGAAGTCGAGGTTACGCGACGTTCTTTTGCGGATCGCATTGCGGGTGCCCGCATAGAGCACGCGACGCTGGGGAAGCCTTTGCGCTGGCCTTTGGGATTGCGCCCGGAGGAGCTGGTGGGGCGCGTGGTGCTGGGAGTGCGTCGGCGCGGTAAATATTTGTTGCTGGATTTGAGCGAAGGTTTGCTGCTGGTTCATCTGGGGATGTCGGGCAGCTTACGTTTCGTTGGCAGTGATGAAGAGCCTTTGGGAGCGGCGGGCTCCCACGATCACTTTGATTTGCAGACTTCACGTGGCTTGCTGCGTCTGCATGATCCGCGTCGCTTTGGGGCGGTCATTTATGTACCGGCTCAAAGTGATGCTCTGGCTCGCAAGCTGCTTGATCATCTGGGCATGGAGCCCCTGAGCGATGACTTTTCGCTGGCCGCTTTCCGTGCAGGGCTGGCCGCCAGCCGTGCGCCGATCAAGCAATTACTGCTCAGTGGGAGCGTGGTGGTTGGCGTCGGCAATATCTATGCCTCTGAAGTCTTGTTTCTTTCGCGCATTCACCCCGCCACTGCAGCGCGCGACGTAGGGCCGCGCAAGGCCAAGGTTCTGTACGAAGCCATTCGCAATGTGCTGGCTCTGGCTGTGGAGCAGGGAGGTACCACCTTGCGTGACTTTTCGGCAGCCAATGGCATGGAAGGGCATTTCCAATTGCAGGCCAAGGTGTATGGCCGAGATGGACAGCCCTGCACGCACTGTGATGCAGCCATTCAACTCATGCGACAGGGGCAGCGCAGCACGTATTACTGCGCACGCTGTCAGCGGGTCGCTAAGTAACTTTAAAATTCATAGCGTATAGCGCTTGCTTGGTAAAGGTTCTGGCCTTTTTGAGTAAAAACAATGGAAATGCTTGATCTGGCTCAGAGCTTTTTCAGCTGAGAGGGTATCGGGGACAGCAGCGGCGCTGATCCACAGATACTTCGCTGCGCGAGAGAGCAGGCTCTTTGGGTACCCAAGGCGGTAAAGAGGCCGTGCTATATATTGACCGCATCGGCAGCTGAGGCTGGCCCGAAGACTCAAATCAACAAGAGGGGTAGACGTGACAGCTTCATTCAATGAGCAGTTTGGCCAGTATGGCGCGTGGCGACGAAGCTTCGCCACTCAGCTGCAGGAGCTGCGCGAGTGGTTGATGAGCCAGGATTTGCTGGACTCGTCGGTGCAGGAGCGTCTGCAGCGGCTGGAAGAGCAGATGCGCAGCGACAAGGTCATGGTCGCTTTTGTGGCAGAGTTTTCGCGTGGCAAGTCCGAGCTGATCAATGCGATTTTCTTTGCCCACTATGGGCGCCGCCTCATGCCGGCGAGCGCGGGTCGTACCACCATGTGCCCGGCGGAGCTGGCCTGGGAGCCGGAGCTGCAGCCCTGTCTGCGACTGCTGCCCATAGATACTCGCGAGTCCCCCCAGAGCCTGGGGCAATGGCGCATACGCACTGATGCATGGGTATTGCACCCGCTGGATATTGCCAATGCCCAGCAGATTGCCGATACCTTGGCCAAGGTGGCGGAAGTGCGCAAGGTGTCTATCGACCAGGCAAGAGCCTGGGGCTTTTGGAGTGATGATGATCAGGCGGACAACCCCATGGTGGACGCTGATGGCTGGGTGGAAGTGCCCATGTGGCGTCATGCACTAATCAATATGCCCCACCCCTTGCTCAAGCAGGGGCTGGTGATTCTGGACACGCCGGGGCTGAACGCAGTGGGGGCCGAGCCGGAGCTGACGGTCAACCTGATTCCTCAGGCGCATGCCGTGGTGTTTGTGCTGGGCGCCGACACGGGGGTGACCAAGTCCGATCTGGCCATCTGGCGTGATCATGTACTGCCAGCAGGTGCGGGCAAGGCGGGTGGCGACGAGCTGCTTGCTGCCTCGCGTCTGGTTGTCCTCAACAAGGTCGATACGCTGTGGGACAGCCTTAGCTCAGGGGCTCAGGTGCAGGCGCAATTGCGTCGTCAGCAGCAGGACTCCGCTCAGTTACTGGGAGTTCCGGTGGAGCGCGTGCTGCCCGTGTCGGCCCAAAAAGGGCTGGTGGCTAAGGTGGGCCACAACGAAAGCCTGCTGCAGGCCAGTGGTCTGCCCGCGTTTGAGGACCTTCTGGCCAACGGCATCATGGGGCAGCGCCAGAAAGTGCTTCAGGCAGCAGTGCGCACCAATGTGCAGCAGTTGCAGTTGCAGGTCGAGCGGGTGATCAACATGCGCCGCAGTGATCTCGATGATCAATTGGCCGAGTTGTGCGGACTGCGCGGCAAGAATGCGACGGTGATTGCCAGCATGCGAGCCCGCATCGAGGCGGAGCACAAAGAGTTCGATCAAAGCGCCAGCCGCATTCAGGCCATGCGCAATATCCATATGCGCATGCTCAAGGAGCTGTTCCAGCTGCTGAGCTCATCCACGTTGAAGGCTGAGCTGGCTGAGCTGAAACTGGCGCTGGACCAGCGCGGCCTCAAGCTGGGTCTGCGCAAGGTTTATGAGCAGACGTTTGAGCGGCTGAATGCCGTATCTGCCAAGGTGCAGGCGCAGGCCGATGAAGTGCAGGCCATGATGAGTGCCGCTTTCAAGGACCTCAATGCCGAGTTCGGATTCTCGTTGCAGTCACCGCCTCCACTTGTGCTGTCCGAGTTCACGGATGACCTGCGCAGCATCGAAGGCAGCTACACCCAGTACCTGGGGCTGAGTAATACCTTCAAGCTCAGCGGCGCTGATTTTTCTCAGCGCCTGATCAAGGCCTTGGCGCTGCGCTTGCGCACGGTGTTCGAGGCGGCTTCGAACGACGTGGAGATGTGGAGCAAATCCCTGACGGCGCCTGTCGATGCACAATTGCGCGAACGCAAACGCAGCTACACACGCCGCCTGGAAGCAGTGGATCGCATCAGCGGCGCTGCCACAGACTTGGAGGAGCGCATTACCGAAATGGAGAATGCACAAGCCCGTCTTGGCTCGCTGCAGACGCAGCTGATCAGTGCATCGGCGCAGCTACTGGAGCCGCTGCGCGCAGAGCGCCAGCAGCCTGCCTCCATGCCGCTGGACATCAATTTGGTAGTTTGACATCTTGACTCTTCCCTCAATTGCCACCGCCGTTGTGCAGTGGCAGGCCAGTCATGGCCGCAATCATTTGCCCTGGCAACAAACCCGCGACCCCTATCGCGTCTGGCTGTCTGAAATCATGCTGCAGCAGACTCAGGTCGCAACCGTGCTGGGCTATTACCAGCGTTTTCTGGATGCGTTTCCCGATGTGGCCAGCCTGGCGGCAGCACCGCAAGATGCCGTGCTGGCGCTGTGGAGCGGCCTGGGCTACTACAGCCGTGCGCGCAATTTGCATAAATGCGCGCAGATGGTGGTGGAGCAATGGGGCGGGGCGTTTCCGAAAACGGCTGAGGAGCTGGCGACGCTGCCGGGTATTGGCCGCTCCACCGCCAGTGCCATCTCGTCGTTTTGCTTTTCCGAGCGGGTGCCGATTCTGGATGCCAATGTGCGCCGCGTGCTGACGCGTGTGTTGGCGTTTGATGGTGACCTGGCGCAGTCCAGAAATGAAAAGCAGCTGTGGGAATACGCGCAGCTGCTTTGCCCGCATGACAATTTGCACGAGGCCATGCCGCGCTATACCCAGGGCATGATGGACTTGGGTGCCAGCGTTTGCACGCCCCGCAATCCGACTTGTCTGGTCTGTCCTTTGCAGACTGAATGCAGAGCGGCGCAAGCAGGCAACCCCGAGCGCTACCCCGTGCGCACACGCAAAGTCAAACGCAGTGCGGAGGCTTGGTGGCTGCTGCTGGCGATGGATGAGCAGGGACGTGTGCTGCTACACAAGCGACCTCAGGCCGGCATCTGGGCGGGGCTTTATAGCCCGCAAGTATTTGACAGCTATGAGAGCTTGAAGAGCGCTGCACAAGCGGCCTGGCCGCACAGCGAGGAAAAGAGCTGGCAAGAGTTGCCCGGCTTTTTGCATGTGCTGACGCATAAGGACTTGCACTTGCATCCAGTGCTGGTCCCTGTCCGGCAAGGGGCGGCTGCTCTGGCTTCTGAAGAGCAGCAAGCCTGCTGGGCCAATGCCCAGGAGTGGAGTGATCTGGGCTTGCCCGCGCCGGTGCGCAAGCTGCTGGATGCCGAGCTGGCTTGAGGCACATGGACCTGCGCACGAAAAAGGTGATGTCATGCATCACCTTTTTTGTTGGAGCATTTGCAGGATCTTTATAAAAAAAGGAGCTGATAGCGCTTGCTGTATATAAGTTTCCGATAGGAAACTATTGGAAATCATTGCAGGGAAAGCGCCCTGTGCTCCTGTTTATAAATGCTTTTATGAAGCTTGATATGCATTGATGCGATGGGCTAACGTTTTCAGAAGCGCAGCCTGGGCATGAGCATGGAGCAGCGCAAGCCCATCAAAGCCAGCCACGAGGCTTTGGCGTGAGGGCTGCTGCGCTGACTTTGCAGCCGTTTTCCAAGCGCAGTCACTTGCTCGCGCAATGCGTGTTGCGCAGATCGATCTCCCAGCCTCTGGGCCTGCAGCCACTGTTGCTGGAAGGACTGCGCACAGATCTGAGGGTGTTCATTGAGCAGATGCTGCGCTGAAAGCTGCAGCCAGGCCTGCACTTCTGGGGACAAGGAGGTGGGGGTCATGGCAGCTCCTTGGGTGTGGTGGTCTCGCGGGTCTTGCCTGCCGCCTCTCCTTCGCTGCGACCAAAGGCATACCAGTCCACATGGCGGGTGCAGATCATGACCAGGGCCAGCACGCCAAACAAAGCCAGAGAGCCAACGACCAGCGCGGTCTGCTCCAGCTGCAGCAGCACGTAAAGCAAGCCGTACAAGGCGGAGATGGCCAGAGTAAATGGCAGGCCGCGCTTGATGCTGCCCAGAATATGGCTGGCATAAAAGCCCAGCAGCGCAACGCAGCCGCTGGCGGCAATGGCGTAGGCCGTGGCAAAGCCCAGGTGTTCGGACAAGCTGATGAGCAGCAGAAAGAAACTACTCAGTGCAGAGCCGACCAGTAGGTATTGCACGGGGTGTACGCGCAGCTTTTTCAGCACTTCAAACAGGCCGACGGCCACAAAGGTCAGGATGACAAAAAGAATGCCGTATTTGGTGGCGCGCTCGCTCAGAGAGTAGATGTTGACGGGGTTGATGAACTCCGTGCTCATGGTCTCCAGGCAGGGGCCGCTGTCGTCATGGCCGCGCGCTGCAGAGATGGCATAGGCCTCGGCTCCATCGGAGCCGCCGCTTGGGCACAGGCGTTGCTGGCGGCTAAAGGCGGTGCTGGCCGAGGTGGCCAGAGAAGACAGCTCCCAGCTGGCGGTAAAACTGCTGTCTGTGATCTCGCGCCGGCTGGGCAGAAAGCTGCCGCCAAACGAGGGGTGGGGCCAGTCGCCCGTTAGCGTGACCTTGTTTTCGTTGGCGATGGGGCTGAAGGCAACTTGCTCGGTGCCCAGCAGTTGCAGCTTGAGCGTTAAATTGAGGGCTTCTCCTTTTTTGAGCAGACTGTTGACGACTTCGGCCTGTATACCTTTGTTGTAACGCTCCATCGGTGTTCCTGATTCGACACCCAGCTCTTGCCCATTGGCCAGCAGGCTTGCACTGCGGATGCCGCGCGGGTCGCTGAGCGCGAACGCGGCATAAACCTTTTTGCAGCGCACGACGGCATTGGGCTCGCTGGGTTTGGGCAGCTCTGCAAGCTGCTCTGCGTTGGTAAAGCTGGCGCTGATCTGGTCGTGCAGCATATAGGTGTTGATGTGGTGCAGTCCGCGAGACAGCTCTTGCATGCTGGCATTGGCGTCGTGATGGAGCGTATCGGGCAGCAGCATGCGCTGAAATTCACTCGTGCTGTATTCCACTTTTTTGCCGTTGAGGGTGCTGGTGGTTTCCGTGCAGTTCTGCACCAGCGCCGGCCCCATGAGCGTTTGCGCACCGGCCAGGCTGGAGACCACGTTTTGCACCGCGTAGTCGCGGTTGCGTATGCGGTCTTTCACAACGTCTTGAATCATGGACAGACCAGCCATCAGCAAGGCCAGAACGATTAGCAGTGAGACTGTCTTGAACAGCAGTCGGTTTTTCATGCGTGCTCCTGGATATGAAGTTCAGGGCGCAGTGTCTGCAGTGACTGTGTGCTGGGAATGAAGTGTGTGAAGTGAGTGTGAAGTGGTGGCCTCCAACACAAGAAAGCTTAAGTTTGAGGAGCAAAGTCCAGAGTCACAGCAAGGCCGGGATGCAGATTCTTCACCTGCATGGCACCTCCATGCAGGTGCATGATGCGGGTCACGATGGACAGCCCCAGTCCAGTGCCGCTGCGCTGACCGTTGGGTCTGGGGGTTGTGAAAAAGCGCTCTCCCAGGCGGGCCAGCAGGGCCTCGGCAACCCCGGGGCCTTGGTCGCTGACGGTGATACGGTGCGGGGCAAGTTCCAGAGAAATCACGCTGCCATCGGGTGAAAAATCCAGTGCGTTCTGCAGCAGGTTGCTGATGGCCAGCGTGACCAGTCCGGCCTCCCAGGGGCCGGTGCTGTCGCTGCCGTGAAGGTGGATGCGAATGCTGCGCTGCTCGGCATGGCTTTGCAACGCTGCAGTAGCCCGCCGGGCACATTCAAGCAGGCTGCAGTGCTGGCTGGTGTCCAGTTGCTGACGCTGCTCAAGACGGCTGAGCTGCAGCAGTTGATCAATCAGGTTTTGCAGGCGCAGGCTTTGCTCGACCACCTGGTTGGCAAACATGAGGCGATCTTGCGGCGGCAGCTCTTCCTGCAGCAACTCGCCAGCGCCCCGGATGGCGGCCACCGGGCTTTTGAGTTCATGGGTCAGGGCGCGAACATAGCCCTCGATATAGTCACGCCCTTCCAGGCGCTTGCGCATCTTGTCCATGGCCTGGGCAAGCTCTCCCAGCTCTCCGGGCATATCGGGCACGGGCGCTGGTGGCATGGCTTGCACAGGGTGGGCGGCCTCGTGGAGTGTGGGCGCCTGTACTTGCAGCGCATAGTTGCGCAGCCGGCGAACATGGATGACAAACCATAAGGTGATGGCGCAGCCCACGCCTGCGGAGAGGAGCACAAACAACAGGCCGCCGCGCAAAATTTTCTGCTCAGCGCCATCCACAATCTTTTGTACCGAGCTGGCGGGCTTGGATGTGGTCAGCACCCCGGCAATCTGGCCGTTCACCATGATGGGGGCCGAGACATACATGACGCTGCTGGACTCGTCTTCCTTGACGGCACGGGTGGTTCGGGCGCCATATTCGCCGCGCAGCGTCAGATAGACATCGCGCCAGCGCGAGTAATCGGCACCTTCATCCTTGCCCTGAGAGTCGAACAACACCATGCCTCTGGCATCGGTCACGGTGATGCGCAGATCGAGTGTGGTCTTGCGGGAGTCCCAGATCCAGGCCTGTATCGGCTTTTGCGTGTAGTTCTGTAGCTGCTTGGCAAACGCACTGTTGGAGCCAGGCTGGAGCAGGCCTTGTTCCATGTCTGCGCTGACCAGTGTGGCGAGTGCGTAAGAGGTTTCGACCAGCGTGTCTTCGGTCACCTTGCGCACGCTGGGCTTGATCTCCACCATGAAGACCCGCAGCACAAAAAAGGCGGCCAGACCGTTGATGAGGAAAAAGGCAAAAAACAGTCGCAGGCCCAGGCGCATGGCAGCTATCGAGGTGGGGTCAGGCTGTAGCCCAAGCCGCGGTGGGTGATGATGATGTCTTGATCGGGCAGGTGTTCGCGCAACTTGGCGCGCAAGGTTTTGATGTGGGTGTCCACCGTGCGGTCGGTGCTTTCGTTGTTCAAGCCCCAGACCTGCTCGAGCAGCGTGTCGCGGCTCAGGATGCGGCCGTCTGCATTGGCCAGGCTTTGCAGCAACTGGTATTCACGCCGAGTCAAATCCAGCGCCAGGTTGTGAATCAGTGCACGCTGTCCTTGCTCATCTATTTGAAGTGCCTGCGCAGGCGGGGTAAGGGCTGCAGGCTGAAATTGCCTTGAACGGCGCAGCAAGGCTCGGGTGCGAGCCAGCAGCTCGCGCGGGCTGAAGGGCTTGCTCAAGTAGTCGTCGGCACCCAGCTCAAGTCCCAATACCTTGTCCATCTCCTCCCCTCGGGCGCTGAGCACAAGAATGGGAGCGATGTCGCCTGAAGAGCGCAACTCGCGGCACCAGTCCAGGCCGTTGCCGTCGGGCAGGCCCACATCCATGAGCAGCGTATCAAAGGCCCTTTTGCTCCATTGCTGGCGGGCATCGTAAATCAGCAGGCAGTGGGTTACCGCAATGCCGTCGCGTTCAAGGGCATAGCAGATGGTGCGGGCAATGGCAGGGTCATCTTCAAGCAGTAGCACATGCGGTGCCGAGGAGCTAAAGCCGGGCATGGCTGAGGTCTTCAGTGAGGCGCTTGAGCAGAGTCAGTGCCGAAAAACTGCTGCGATATCTGCATGAACTTGCCACGAAAATCCAGCGAGCGATGACGGCGCACGGTAGGCCACTGCTTCTCAAAGTGTTTGGCCAGGGCTTCGGTCAGGTAAACGGAGCGATGCTGCCCGCCCGTGCAGCCAATGCCCACGGTGACATAGCTGCGATGGTCTTTTGCCAGCAGCGGCAGCCAGCGCTCGAGAAAATGCTGAATGTCCTGCTGCATTTGTTGCACTTCAGGCAGGTGCTGCAGGTAATCAATCACAGGCTGATCCAACCCCGTCAGTGCGCGCAAGTCTTTCTCGTAGTGCGGGTTTGGCAGCATGCGCACATCGAAGATGTAGTCCGAGTCTGCGGGAATGCTGTGCTTGAAGCCAAAGGACTGGAACAGCAGCGTCATCTGACCTGCAGGGGCCTGAATGACCTGCTTGATATAGCTTTGCAGCTGGGAGGATTTGAGATCGCTGGTATCGATGATGGTGGAGCGCTCGCGCAAGCTGCTCAGCAGCTCGCGTTCTTTCTCGATATCCTGGACTAAGGCCTGACGCTCATTGGTTTGCGCGCCGGGCGACAGGGGGTGGCGTCTGCGTGTTTCGGAAAAGCGGCGCACCAGAGTGCCTGTGCCAGCGTCCAGAAAAATCATGCGGGGTTTCAGCCCCAGTGCATCCAAGCGCTCCAGTTGTTCAGGCAACTGAGGCAGTCCCTTGGCGCTGCGTGCATCCATGGCAATAGCGACCTTGGCGTCTTGCTGCGCGTACTTGAGTTCGACAAAAGATTGAAGCAGCTCAGGCGGCAGATTGTCCACGCAGTAGTAGCCTGCATCCTCCAGCGCATGCAGCGCAACGGACTTGCCCGACCCGGACATGCCGCTGATCAGAACAATCTCCATAGACATGATTCACACTCCCCTGACTTTGCTGCTGCTTTTGCGCGCCGTAGCCGCTGGCTTGTCGCCGCGGACTTTGCTGGCCGAAGGCTGCACGATGGTGTCTGCAGCCGGCTGTTGTGATGACGATCTTGCCATGCTCAGCATTTCTCTGGCATGAGCCATGGTTGCTTCGGATAAATGCTCTCCCCCCAACATGCGAGCCATCTCCATCTCGCGCTCTTCGCCCGTTAGCGGATCCACGCTGCTGATGGTGGTGTTGGACTTTGGACGCTTGGTGACGCGGTAATGCTGATCGGCATAGGCGGCTACCTGGGGCAGGTGGGTGACGGCCAGCACCTGGCGCGAGTGACCCAGGGAGTGCATGAGACGGCCCACTGTTTCGGCAACGGCACCACCCACGCCTGAATCCACTTCGTCAAAGATCAACGTCTCGGCCTGGCCGAGTTCGCTGGTGGTCACGGCAATGGCCAGCGAGATGCGCGAAAGCTCGCCGCCCGATGCCACCTTGGCAATAGGTTTTGGGGTGGCGCCGGTGTGGCCTGCGACCAGAAAGGTAATGCTGTCCGAGCCCGCAGGGCTGGCGATTTCGGCTTGTTCCAACTGTACTTCAAAGCGCCCCCCCTTCATGCCCAGGGTCTGCATGGACTGAGTGATGGCTCGCGACAGGCGCGGTGCAGCAAGAGCACGTTGCTGAGAAATCTGGCGTGCTTCGAGCAGATATTTCTGATGCGCAGCCTGTTCAGTTGCGCGTAAGCCATCGACATCGACGGCGGCGTCTAGCTGACGCAGCTCTTGCTTCCAGCCTTCGAGCAAGGCAGGTAACTCCTCGGGGGTACGCTTGTAGCGGCGTGCCAATTGCATCCACAGTGACAGGCGCTCGTCCAGATCGGCCAGCAGCTCGGGATCCAGATCGGCACGGCGCAAATAGGCCTGCAGGGAGTGACGAGCATCGTGCAGCTGAGCGACGCAGGAACCCAGCACATCGGCAATGTTCTGAAACTGAGGCTCCAGATGCTCTTGATCTTGTAGCAAGTGGTGCGCTCTGCCTAAAGGGTTGGCTGCACCTGAGTCATCATCTTCCAGTAATTGCAAACAGGTCTGGGCAGAGTCCATCAAGGTTTGCGCGTGAGAGAGCCGGGTGTGTTGTGCGTTGAGCTCATCCCACTCATCAGCGCGTGGGGAGAGCTTTTCCAGCTCGGAGATCTGCCATTGAAGGCGCTCACGCTCGCGCTGCAGATTGTCTTGGGCTGCCAGCGCCTGCTCCAGCGTCTGGTGGCTTTGACGCCAGCTTTGCCACAGAGCCTTGAGTGCTGCAGTGTCAATACCGCCATAGGTGTCCAGCATGGCACGCGCAGCATCCGGACGGGTCAGGCTTTGCCAGGCATGCTGACCATGAATGTCTATGAGCTGCTCGCCTAGATGGCGCAGCTGCGTGGCTGTGGCGGGAGAGCCGTTGATCCATGCCCGGCTGCGGCCTTGACTGTCTATAACGCGGCGCAGCAGCAGGTCAGGCTCTTGCGAAAAGCCTGCTTCTTCCAGCCAGGGGCGTAAATCAGTCGGGCAATCAAATGCCGCGCAGATATCGGCTTGGCTGCAGCCCTCGCGCACGACCTGAGCATCGGCTCGTGCACCGAGGACCAGTTGCAGCGCGTCTAGCATGATGGATTTTCCGGCACCGGTTTCGCCAGTCAGAACGGTAAATCCAGACTGCCAGTCCAGATCCAGTGCTTGAACAATGACAAAGTCCTGCAAGACGATGCGCTTCAAAGCCATGTTCAGACGCCTCCCTCGTTCCAGCCCAGTTTTTTGCGCAGGGTGGCGTAGTAGTTCCAGCCTTTGGGGTGCAAAAAGTGCACGCTGTGGTCTGCGCGTTTGACCAGAATGCGATCGCCATGCTGCAAGGAGGCCAGAGATTGCATGTCAAAGTTGGCACTGGCATCGCCTCGCCCACCCACGACCTCAATCGTCACTTCCTGAGAGTCGGACAGAACAATGGGGCGGTTGGAGAGATTGTGTGGGGCAATCGGAACAATGACCCAGGCGGGAATGGATGGGTGAAGCATGGGGCCTCCAGCTGAAAGCGCGTATGCTGTCGAGCCTGTAGGCGAAGCCACAATGAGGCCGTCGGCGCGCTGGTTGGAGACGAAGCGCCCACCGACTTCAATGCGAAGCTCTACCATGCCAGAGGTTGAGCCACGGTTCACAACGACATCGTTCATGGCTTGTGCTTCGAATACACATTGCCCTTCACGCATGACTCGTGCGTGCATGAGAGGACGCTCATCCTCCTCATATTCGCCGTGCAGAATGGGCGTGATGGACGCTTCAAACTCTTCTAGGGCAATATCGGTCACAAAGCCCAGGCGGCCCTGGTTGATACCCACTAGGGGCGTGCCATAGCGAGCCAGATGGCGACACACGCCTAACATAGTGCCGTCCCCGCCTAGGACTAGACCCAAGTCGCAATGTCTGCCCAGGCCGTCTACATCCATGCTCGGGTAGTCGCTCATGCCGGAATTAAGAGCGGACTGGGTATCCAGAATCACCTCACAACCCTGGCTGCGCACATAGTCCGCAATCCTTCGAAGTGCCGTGCTGGCAGCTTCGGATGGCGCGCCTGCGGCGGGTGTGTGGTACTTGCCGATCAAGGCAATATGGTGGAACGTGGATGTCATCTTGGAAATTACATCATTAAAATCAAATCATGCTCGACGAACGTGCCAAGTTATTGCTCAAAGCGCTGATCGAACGTTACATCGCTGATGGTCAACCAGTCGGATCGCGCACTCTTTCACGTGCCTCGGGTCTTGAATTGTCGCCTGCCACCATCCGTAATGTGATGGCCGACCTGGAAGAAATGGGGCTCATCATCAGTCCTCACACATCGGCAGGACGTGTCCCGACCGCCAGAGGGTATCGACTGTTTGTCGACACCATGCTGACTGTGGAACGGTCCGACCTTGTAACGCCCGGTCTGATGCCTGAACAGCCGCAAAAGGTCATTGCCAATGCGGCGAATCTGCTGTCCAACCTCTCCCAGTTTGTGGGCGTGGTCATGGTGCCGCGGCGCAGCTCGGTCTTCAAACATATTGAGTTTGTGCGCCTGTCTGAGCGCCGCTTTCTGGTCATCATCGTCTCGCCAGAAGGAGATGTGCAAAACCGCGTAATTTTTACGGATGTGGATTACCAGTCTTCTCAGTTGCTCGAAGCCTCTAATTTCCTCAATCATCATTACGCTGGTTTGACGATGGAAGAGGTGCGTACGAGACTGCAGGGCGAAGTCGAGCAATTGCGTGGAGAGGTCGCGGCACTTATGCAGGCTGCGGTTAATGTAGGCACAGAAGTCATGAGCAGCCACGACCAGGAGGATGTGGTGATCGCGGGTGAGCGCAACCTGCTGTCAGTCAGTGATTTCTCCAGCGACATGGGCAATCTGCGGCGGGCCTTTGATCTTTTTGAGCAAAAAACGCAGATTCTGCGATTGCTCGATTTCTCTAATCAGGCTGATGGTGTGCGCATCTATATCGGTGGAGAGAGCCAGACCGTGCCGTTCGAAGATCTGTCTGTGGTGAGCGCTCCCTATGAGCTCGATGGCAAGGTGGTTGGGACCTTGGGGGTGATAGGGCCCACACGCATGCACTACGACAAGATGATTCAGATTGTGGATATCACATCCAAACTGGTGAGCAATGCCTTGAGCCACAAGCGTTAGGCCCTACAATAGCGAAGTTTTTCTGGTGGCGGCCACGGCTGTTGTCAGTGTTGGGGCGTTAGCTCAGTTGGTTAGAGCAGAGGACTCATAATCCTTTGGTCGACAGTTCAAGTCTGTCACGCCCTACCAAAATACATTGAAAGCCTGCTGTCTTGTAGATAGCAGGCTTTTTCTTTGGATGCAGTGAAAAAATTGCCAGATTTGATCTGTAGGCCGTTTTTACGCTGCTAGAATACAACCCTGTTGCGGCTGTAGCTCAGCTGGATAGAGTACTTGGCTACGAACCAAGGGGTCGTGGGTTCGATTCCTGCCAGCCGCACCAAAAAACGTCAAACCTCAGAACTGAAAAGTTCTGAGGTTTTTTCGTATCTGGAGGGTGGAAGTGCTCTCAGGCCTTGGGAATCAGCAAGGTAAAGCTACTGCCTTGGCCTAGCTGGCTCTGGATCAGCAGGCGGCCTCCATGGCGTTGAGCCACGGTGCGCGTGAAGGTCAGGCCCAGGCCAACGCCATCAATGCGCTGGTGCTGTTGAAGTCGCTCAAAGGGCTGGCTGAGTCTGGCGAGGGAGTCTTCATCCATGCCGGGGCCGTGATCACGCACGGCAATGCCCCAATGCTTGCCCTGATCGGTGATGCTGACTTCGACCGTGGTGTGTGCGTCAGAGTCTTGTGGCTTGCCGTATTTGATGGCGTTGGTCAGCAGGTTGATGACAGCGCGATGCAGCAGGCCAGGGTCTCCGCGTACAGATGCTTCGGCTTCTGGCAATTCAAACATCAGATCGACGTTTTGTTGCTGGGCTTGTGTCCAGCAGTCCGAGACTGCCTGATCGGCTAGCAGCCCCAGCTCCAGCATTTCGCTGCGGTAGTGTTGCTGCTGGGCGCGAGCCAGGTGCACGAAGTCGTCGGCCAGTTGTAGCGAAGATTGGGCGTAGCTTTCAATGCGTGCAAACAGCAATTCTTCGGACTCGATGCGCTTGCTGGTTTGCTGCATCTCCAGCAGGGTGATGATGGAGCCGATTGGCGAGCGAATATCGTGCGAGATGAACTGCATGGCCTGATCACGCTGGGCTTGTGCGCTGCGCAGGTCGCTGATATCGATCAGGGTAATCAGCCAGCCCGAAGTGGGTGGGGCCTCGAAGGCCTGGCTTAGCAGCATCAGATAGCGCCCCTGTGTGTCACGCCCTTCGCTTTGCTGGGGCAAGCGCGCTTGCTGCAAGGCGGCGCGGGTGAGCAGCGGAGCACTGCTGGCTGGCAGGTTCGCTGAGCGGTAGTCGTGACTGGTGGCGTTGCTCAGCCCGCTTAGCAACTGCACCAGGTCATCGCCTTGCTGAAGGTTTTCGCCCAGGCTTTGTATGTAGCGATGAGCGGCGGTATTGGCGAGAAGCAGATATCCATCGCGGTCGCAGACAAAGGTGGCCGAGGGCAGCTGGCGCAGGCTTTCGCTGACGAAGTGATGCAGGGCGCGAAGTTGGCGAGAGGCGTGCTCTACGGCAGCAATGCGCTGATCAAGGGCATCGTTTTTGAATGAGAGGGCTGGCAGGCCCTGGCCTTGCAAATCTTGTAGCTCCAGCGCCAGAAAGCGCGTGGCAGCGCGCAGTCGCAGCCAGCTCCACAAAGGGTAGGCAAGCGACAAGCCCAGCAGCGCCGCTGCCGGGGCGGTTTGTATATGGCCCCAGCGTGGTGCCAGGCCGGCTGCCAGCAGGCATAGTAAGGCCAGCAAGCCGCTTGCCAGTAAGCCGCCCGAGGGGCCAAACCAGGCCAGAGCCAGTAGGCCCAGCAACACTGGCAGCAGGTTGAGAGCACGATTGAGCAGGGGCGCGGCCGGCTTCAGGTGCGTGTCCTGCAAAATCCCGTTGAGCACATGGCCCTGCATCTCCACGTTGGAGATCAGGCGCGCATCCAGGCCAATGGGGGCGGTGAATTTTTCGCCCAGTCCGGCGGCAGTGGCACCGATCAGCACATATTTGCCGCGAAACGTGGCGGCTGGAATATCGCCGCGCAGCACGTCAATGTAGGAGTACGTGGTGAAAGGCGGCTGATAGCCTTTGCGGCGATCTTGCGCCGCTGATGCAAAGGTGACGATCTGAGGGTTGTGGCGCTGCCATGTGGAGGAGGCGGTGGCGGGCAGCGCTTCCGCAGATACCGGCTTTTGCTGGCAGGCAAGACGGGTTTCGCCAATGCAGTGAAGGCTTAGCGCCATATGCCACCAAAGCTCATCTGCCGTGCCTTCCTGAGCGTAGAAGCGCCGCACCATTCCGTTGGCATCCACGGGCATCTGGGTGTGGCCTAGCGCTGCGGCGGCCTTGGTGAGCTCTTGCAAAGGCAGGGTGACACTGCCCTGGGCCGAGCGCGTGACGGGCAGCACCACCTTGCCGCTTTTTTGCAGAGCACTTTGCAGCAGCAGGTCGTCTTCGGGGTAGTCCCAGTCTTCTTCGCTGAAGACGATGTCCATGCCTATGGCGCGCGGCTGGCCTTGAGCGATGTGGTCAATCACGGCGGCATGCAGTGCACGGCGCCATGGCCAGCGGCCAATGCTGCTGATGCTGTCGTCATCGACGGCGACGATGATGATCTCGGGGGAGGCTGGGCGCTGGTGTAGCCAGGCCGAGGTGTCCTGAATGATGCCGTTGACCCGGGCCAGTTGCTGGCTGCCGCTGAGCCACCAGGTCATGCCAAGCAAGAAAGCACTGAGTAGCAGCCAGCTCAGACGCAGGTCTTGCAAACGGCTTTTGCGGGGGCCAGGAGCTTCCTGCATGGAGTCAGGCTAGGAGGTTGCTTATAAAACCATAGCTGATAGCGCTTTTGCTGCAATGGTTTGATGATTGAATCAATCTGAAGTTCATTGCAGATGGGCGCATGCAGCTATTGTTTTTACTGGCGCATGAGGCGTGAGCCATCACCGGAAGTCAGTGGCTGCCCTTCGGCAGAAGTGACCCAGTTGCCGGTCTGAAACTGCCGTGCGGCAGAGAAATTGCTGCGCAGGCCGTTGGCATCTTCGACCTGCATCTGCAGGTAGTAAGACCCTGCAGGCAAGTCCTGCGTGCTCCATTGCGGCTGCGTCACCCAGGTGTCGACCATGGGTGCGGCAAAGCCCGGTTCGCTGGCGACGACGATGTGGTAGCGCATTCCCTCTTCGCCTTGCCAGCGGATATTGCGGCTGCCTTCACCGGGGCTGCCACCCATTTGCAGCTCTGGGGATTGAGGCGCTTGCGCCAGCTTCAGCGTCTGGGGCGCGGCAAAGGGGCCGGCGTCGGGCTGCCCATTGTTCAAAGTGCGAATACTGCCCACGCGCCACTGATAGGAGCCGGCGGGCAGCTTGGCCAGAGTACTGGCTGGCAGGGCGCAGTCCTTGAGGTCGCTGGCATCGATGACAGGCTGGGCAAAGTTGCCATCAGCCGCGCTGACCTGAATGCGATAGGCAGAAGCCTCTGCCACCTTGGTGCATTGCAGGCCGTGCTGGCCCAGGCCGATGGTGGCGCCGGGCTCGGGGGACTCGTACAGCGGCGGCACGGGATGGGCTTTGACACGCAGCGCATGAAAGCTGCGTTTGCCGGGAATGCCGTTGGCATCCATGGCACGAATGGCAGCAATGTAGTCGCCATCGTCCACGCCCGTAAGCCGAGCGGGCGATTGTGTGAAAAGGCCGCTACGCACGATCTGGGTCAAATCCTTGTCGTGAGCAATCACTACTTGATAGCGCACGGCCCCTTTCATGACGGGCAGGGGCAGGCTGACCCAGTTGGCATCTTCGGCAACTGCAGGCCAGGCTGACACATCGGGCGCGTCCAGCATGGGCGTGGGCTTGCCCAGAGAGCCGTTAGCTGCAACTGCCAGGCCCTGACCGGGCTTGAGCAAGGCCGAGGGCTGACCGGCCTGTACGGCCACAGAACCCTCATCTACGGCCGCAGCCGTCTGGCCCTGGCGGTCGGTCAGCACCAGAAATTGTGTGCCGCGAACACTGGTCGAAGCCGCCAGAGTGCGGATTTCAAAGCGACGCTCGCCATGAGGCTGATTGCTGGACTGTCTGGGTACGGAGGCCTCTACCGATCCTTCTCGCAAGTCCAGCACGGACTGCAGACTACCGGCACGGCCCTTGCGGCGCATTTGGCGCAGTTCCACATCGGATTCGGACTGTACACGCACCAGCGAGCCATCAGCCAGGCGCACGGAGACAAAGGCATTGGCGGGAACCTTGAGCGCATCGCCCTCTTGCAGCTGCTGACCTTTTTGTACGGGCTCGGGCGTGGCATCGGCGGAGTCCGCCAGGTGATCCAGAGAACGGGTGCGGCGCACATCACCTTGCACAAACTCTACGGAGGCGGCGGCAGCGCGCAAGAGGCGCGCGGGGATTTCCAGCACCGATCCGGGGCGCAGGCGGAAGGGGTCATCCACCTTGTTATGGCTTTGCAGTGCGGTCCAGCGCGAGCGGTCGCCCAGGTAGCGAGCGGCCAGCACTTCCAGTGTGTCGCCAGTGACAACGCGGTGTGCAATGACATCGCTGCCGCGTGGCGCGATCTGGGCGTGGGACAGGGATGCCATGGTCAACCCGGCAGCCATGACCCAGACCACGCGGGAGCCAAGCGAGGGCGGCGTGTTGGGGGCGGGGTGGCGGAATTGACGTGAAATAGGCATTTTGTGAAGACTGGGTATGGCTGTTTAGCTATGAAAAATCAAGTGCTTTGCGGGTCTGAAGGGTCTGCGGTTTCTGGTGCGTCGAGTCGGTAGCCATAGCCGTAGACGGCCGAGATGGCATAGGGCTGACCCGCCCGCAGGTTCAGCAGATTGCGCAGGCGTGAGACATGGGTGTCCAGTGAGCGCGACTGCACTTCGGCGTTATGACCCCAGACGACCTCACGCAGATGGTCGCGCGAGAGCAGGCGACCCCGGTTCTGAAACAAGGTCAGTGCCAGCGTGTATTCGCGGTGGGTCACTTCCACGGGCTTGCCGTCGATCTCAATGCCATTGGTGGCCGTGATGAAGCGATAGGGGCCGAAGTTCAGCACGCTTTGCGAGGCCAGAGGATAGGCGCGGCGCAGCAGTGCAGAGATACGGGCGCGCAATTCGCCTGCCCGGATGGGCTTGATCATGAAATCATCGGCGCCGCTGGCCAGGCCTTCCACAATGTCGGCTTCTTCACTGCGGTGGGTCACAAAGATGATGGGGACATCCTTGCTGACCTGCGCACGTACCCAGCGCACGACGTCTGGCCCGTTGGTGTCGGGCAGCTCCCAGTCGATGAGCAAAAGGTCGAAGCTCTCGCGTCGCAACTCCTGCTGCAGCGTCGCACCTTTGAGAAACGTGTGGCAGCTGTGTCCAGCGTCTGTTGCGACTTCACGCAGCAATTCCAGTTGCAGAGGATCATCATCCAAGGCGGCAATACGCATTCATCATTCCTTTAGCGCTAAGGATTGCATGGGTGCTGCCTGTTGCCTGAGGGCGCGCAGGCAGCTCTCTCTACATTGATAGAGAGCAGTTTATTGCTCTGCGGCTTCCCGCAACTGTTCCAGAGCCTGGATGACCTGCTCGTCGCTGACGCCTTCCACGGTTTGCAGGCGGGGCTTGAGTGCCTCCAGGGCCTTTGCACCTTCGCGCTGCAGCTGGCCAATGCTTTGACCGGCTTCTTTGGGGGCTGTAAAGCCTTGGCTTTGCAGCAGCAACTGGCCGTCGGCGGCCACCAGCTTGAAGTAGAACTGGCCATCGGCTTCGCGGTATTGCTTGAATTGGGGCAAAGCTGCCTTGGCCACCTTGGCCTTGGCTTGGCTGGCCTGGGCCAGGTTGCGAATACCCACGGCGCTGCGCAGTTGTTGCAGCAGCGGAGTAGCCAGCTTGCGTGCCTTGACGGCACCGGCCTGCAAAATTGCTTCCAGCTCTGCGGGGTGGGCAATCAGGTATTCGTAGCGCTCACGCATGGGGGCGATTTCGCGGTCGATGCGCTCGAACAGCATCTGCTTGGCGTCACCCCAGGCAATCCCTTGGGCATACAGCTTGCGAAGGGCAGCGGTTTCCTCTTCGCTGGCAAAGCCTTGATAGATCTGGAACAAGGCCGAGCCTTCGACTTCCTTGGGCTCGCCAGGTGCACGCGAGTCGGTGGTAATGCTGTTGATGAGCTTTTTGAGCTGTTCGCGGGGTGCAAACAGCGGAATAGTGTTGTTGTAGCTCTTGCTCATCTTGCGGCCGTCAAGGCCGGGCAAGGTGGCAACGGACTCTTCCACCACGGCTTCGGGCAGGGCGAAGTATTCGCCGCCATAAATGTGGTTGAAGCTGGAGGCCATGTCGCGTGCCATTTCCAGGTGCTGCACCTGGTCGCGGCCCACGGGAACCTTGTTGGCGTTGAAGATCAGGATGTCGGCGCCCATCAGCACGGGGTACATGAACAGTCCTGCAGTCACGCCGTCATCCGGCTCGGTGCCCGAGGCATTGTTCTTATCCACAGCGGCCTTGTAGGCATGGGCGCGGTTGAGCAGGCCCTTGCCGGTCACGCAGGTCAGAAACCAGGTCAGTTCGGGAATCTCGGGAATGTCCGATTGGCGGTAGAAGGTAACGTGCTCGGGATCCAGCCCAGCGGCCAGCCAGCTGGCGGCAATCTCGATGGTGGAGCGCTGAACGCGCTCGGGGTCTTGGCACTTGATGAGTGCGTGGTAGTCGGCCAGGAAGTAGAAGTTTTCTACGCCCTTGTCGCGGCTGGCTTCGATGGCCGGGCGCATCATGCCTGCGTAATTGCCCAGGTGAGGGGTGCCGCTGGGGGTGATGCCGGTCAGAAAACGGGTGGTGCTCATAGGAATCAACAACAAATATCAGTAGCAGACCAAGGACGCGCCATCAGCGCAGCAAGGCCATGAAGGGATAAAGAATCAGGTCAATGGCGGAGTAGCCCAGGCTCATCAGAGGGCGCAGCCAGTAGGTGCCGACAATGCCGGCAATGACGAGTGCCATGACGATGAAGAAGCCATAAGGCTCGACACGAGCGACCTGTTGCGCCTGCTTCCAGGGCAGCAGGCCCACCAGAATGCGGCCGCCGTCCAGCGGCGGCAGCGGAAAGAGGTTGAAGGCCCACATCACCAAGTTGACCATGATGCCGGCGCGGCACATTTCCAGAAAGAAGCGCTCGTGCACACCGGTGCCCACCAGCAAGATCAGGATCAGGCCCCAGAAAATGGCTTGTACAAAGTTGGAGGCCGGCCCTGCCAGCGCCACCCAAATCATGTCGCGCTTGGGGTTGCGCAGATGGCCAAAGTTCACGGGAACGGGCTTGGCATAGCCGAACAAAAAGGCTCCCGATGTGGCGAAGTACAGCAGCAAAGGCATCAATATGGTGCCAATGGGATCGATGTGCTTGATGGGGTTGAGCGTGATGCGACCCATCATGGCTGCGGTGTTGTCGCCAAAGTGGCGCGCAGCATAGCCGTGTGCCGCCTCATGGACAGTGATGGCGAAAAGCACAGGCAGTGCGTAGATCAGTACGGTTTGTATGAGTTCAGTAAATTCCACGCGCTGATTGTCTCAGACACAGCGTCTTACCGCTGTCATGTTCATGGGCAAGACATTGGCAATGGCAGAAATACGGGTGGCACATAGTTGCGCAATCAAGCAAATGTTGCAAAATGCAACGTCTTTGCGAATGCTCTGCTTTGAAAGCGCAGATTGGCGGGCAGGCTTGCGCAAGTCGATGAAATCAAAAGATAACAAAATGTTCAGCAGGGTTGAGCAAGGGGACCAATATGACGGTGAGCAATCGACTGGTGATTGCATTTGTCAGCATCAGCGTGTTTGTGCTGGCATTGATGGGGATTGCCTGGTCGGCAATGACGGATGTGCTGGCGGCGCTTAAAACGGGCTCGCTGAGCACTCAGCAGGGGCAGGCGCTGCTGAGCGAGGTGGAGCTATCGCGCTGGTGGTTGCTGGGCTTGGGGTGCTGGATTTGTATTTCCTGCGCCTGGTCCTGGGTCAGCTTGCGTCGCCGCATTGTGGCCCCCTTGCAGGAAGCCATTTTGATTGCGGAGACCGTGGCTTCGGGGGATTTGAGCAAGGAGTTTTCCTCCAATGCCGAGGGTGAGTTTGGCCGCCTGCTGACGGCACTGAGCACCATGGAAGACACGCTGACCGAGCTGGTGGGGCGCATCAAACAGTCCACGGATTCTCTGGCGGTATCGGCTTACGAAATTGATGCCGGCAACTCCAACCTCTCAAGCCGTACCGAGCAGCAGGTCAGCGCACTGACCGAGACGGCGGCCAGCATGGAGCAGCTCACGGTGACGGTGCGCCAGAACGCGGAGCGGGCCCATTCAGCCAGTTCTCTGGCGGTGACGGCATCGGCCACGGCAGGGCGTGGTGGTGAAGTGGTGGATCAGGTGGTACACACCATGGATGCCATCAGCGGCAGCTCGCGCAAGATCGTTGACATCATTCAGGTGATTGAAGGCATTGCCTTTCAGACCAATATCCTGGCCCTCAATGCGGCGGTGGAGGCGGCGCGTGCCGGTGAGCAAGGCCGGGGCTTTGCCGTGGTGGCCAGCGAGGTGCGCTCATTGGCCCAGCGCAGTGCCGAAGCGGCCAAGCAAATCAAAGAGCTGATTACGGCAAGCGTGGCCCAGGTTGAAAGCGGCTCGGGCCTGGTGGAGCAAGCGGGCAGCACCATGAAAGACATCATGCAGTCCGTGGGGCAGGTTACCGGGCTTCTGGGCGAAATTTCCGGGGCACTGCAGCAGCAAAGCGAGGGCATTGCCCATGTGAATACTGCGGTAGCGCATATGGACAGCACCAATCAGGAGAACGCAGCGCTGGTCATGCAGGCATCGCAAGCAGCAGCCGCGTTGAATGCGCGCACACAGGATTTGCAGCAGGCCGTTGGGGCTTTCAAACTCGATGACGAGCCGATGCCTGCATTGGCGCCTGTTGGCATGGCGGCTCCGCGCACCAGACTGTCCGTGCCGGCTCAGGGAGCGCGCGCCCGTGAACTGGTTTACGAAGAGGTCGTTTGAGCTAGGCTTGCTTGTACAGGTAGTTGTAAGCCGCTAAAGCGGTAAAGCTCAGATGTAGAGCACAGGAGATGGCAAGCATCAGGCGGCGCTTGCTCAGAGAGTCTTCGGCTTCTGCGTACAGGCCGGGTGACACATGAAATGCTTTGCCACGGGCATAAGCCTGAATGTTCCAGGAGGTCCAGGCAGTAGCGATGGCATAGACCACCCAGAGCTGAGAGGGCCTCCAGAACATGGCAGCGACAGCCAGTGACCAGACCAGCAGTGCTGCGATGAGCTTGGGCCAGTGGAGCTGTACGAAGTCGGGTGCAGGAAGTGGTTGCATACCGGACTCTGTTATTCCGCCTGAAGGCCTATGTCTTCCAGACTGCCCAGTCCCTGACGTACTACGGTCGGCGGGTTGTTCAGCGCCATAGGGGTCAGGTCCAGCACAGTGGTTGGCTCCTGAGGGCAGGCTCCTGAGTCGACCACGGCATCAAGCTCATGGGGGAAGTGTTCGAGGATGGCATCCACATCATTGAGCGGGTCGCTTTCTCCAGGCGGAATCAGCGTGGTCGCCAGCAGAGGCTCGCCCAATTCTTCCAGCAACAGCTGCAGACCTTTGCGATCAGGGACACGCAAGCCAATGGTTTTGCGTGAAGGGTGGCTCAGGCGCTTGGGAACTTCCTTGCTGGCTTCCAGAATAAACGTGTAGGGGCCGGGTGTTGCCAGTTTGAGCAGGCGGTATTGGCGGTTGTCCACGCGGGCGTAATTGGCCAGCTCCGACAGGTCGCGACACAACAGTGTGAGGTGGTGCTTGTCGTTGATCTGACGGATGCGGCGCAGGCGATCGACGGCATGCTTGTCATCAAGGTGGCAGACCAGTGCATAACTGGAGTCGGTGGGAACGGCAAAGATCGCGCCTTTGCGCAGCATCTCTGCCGCCTGCTTGAGGATGCGTGGCTGAGGGTTTTCTGGATAGACTTCAAAGACGGTGGTCATGGGACTTTTCTCCGTGATTCATGCGCGCTGTATACGGTCCTGCAACAGTTCCCAGACAGGCGTGAGCTGGCTGGACAGATATGGCAACTGCCCCAGGTCAATCTGTGACTCGGCAGGACTGTGGAAGTCACTACCCCGCGATGCCGCAAGCCCAAATTCAAGGGCTATATCGCCATAGGTCCCATATTCATGGGGGCGGTGGCTGCCGGTAATGACTTCCACGCCTTGCCCGCCCAGCTCTTTGAACTGGGAAAACAGGGCGTACTCCTCGTTCTTGCTCAGTTCGTAGCGTGCCGGGTGAGCAATCACCGCAACCCCGCCTGCATCCACAATCCAGCGCACGGCGTCTTGCAAACTGGCCCAGACATGGGAGACATAGCCTGGCTTGCCTTCGGTCAGGTAGCGTTTGAAGACGTCGTAGGTGTCTTTGCAGACACCGCTTTCCACCAAAAAGCGGGCGAAGTGGGTGCGTGATATCAGTGCGGGGTTGCCGGCATGGCGCAGCGCGCCTTCATAGGCGCCGGGAATGCCTGCCTGCTCCAGCAGGCGGGCCATCTCGCGGGCGCGCGGTTCGCGGCCATTGCGGGTTTCATGCAGGCCCTGCTTCAGAGCAGCGTTGTCGGCATCAAAACCCAGTCCGACGATGTGAACGCCACTACCTGCAAAGCTGACGGAAATTTCGGTGCCCGTCAGATAGTCCAGTCCAGCTGCTTTGGCAGCCGCTGCTGCACGTGTCTGACCTCCGACCTCATCATGATCCGTCAACGCCCATAGTTCGACACTCCGCTCGACTGCGCGTTGTGCGAGCTGCTCGGGAGTCAGGGTGCCGTCGGAGATGACGGAGTGGCAATGCAGGTCTGCGTTCAGATAGGTTTGGGGCACGACTCATTGTAGGCGGCTCGTCTAGGAATAGCAGCAGAGACATCGCTCTGTAAGAAACACAAAACTAAACTTCGCGGTCAAGTTACCGATAAGCTGAATGTCATCAGCTGAGTGGAAAAGGCTGAAGAGGCCCTTGCAGCGTGGTGCAAAGCCGAGGGTGTGGAGAGAGGCGAAGGAATATGAATCAATTTTCGGTGTCGCAAAAGCTATGGTGTCTGGTGGTCGGGCTCTTGCTTGGCTTGCTGATGGTGCTGGGAGGCAGTCTTGCTTATCTGGATCGCGTGTACGTCCAGGTCGCAACCGAAGCCACCCGCGCACAGGATGCGGTGACTCTTGCCAATATGTGGCGCAACCTGACAGAGAAAAGTCTGGATCACACCATTGTTGCGGCGACAGCCAGCGACTCTGCCTTGATCACACAGCAGCAGCAATTGCTGGCGAATAGCCAGAACCAGATTGCCGAGGTGCAAAAAAAATTACAGGCAGTTGCGACTGATGCAGCCTCTTTGCAGGCGTTGGATGTGATTGCTCAGCAGCGCAGCCAAACCTTGCAAAGCAATGCCGCTGTACAGGCCGCCATTGATGCGGACAATCACGAAGGAGCGCTGGAGCTGGTTGAAAAACAGTTGCGCCCGCATGCACAAAGCTATATCGCCGCCCAGCAGCAGTTTGTGGAGTTGCAGGACCGCATTCGCTTGCAAGCCATGGCAGATGGAGAGGCCATGCAGTCCCGGGCCTACTGGATCATTGGCGTGGTCAGTGCGGTGATTGTGTTGCTGAGCATCATGGCTGCCATGTGGATCTTGCGCACCATCACAGCTCCTTTGCAGGAAGCGGTTTCTTTGGCTGACAAGATCGCTGCAGGCGATTTGACGGCGGCTGTCAGTGACAACCGCCAGGACGAGCTGGGGCATTTGCTCCGTTCGCTGAACACCATGGCAGAGCGCCTGCGCACCGTGGTTGGTCAGGTGCGCTCGGGCGTGGAATCGGTGTCTTCGGCCTCCGGCCAGATCGCCACAGG
>NZ_JBXXZI010000003.1:0-352146 GCF_057369555.1 Comamonas sp. FUJ_7 | reverse complement strand
TCTGCACAAAGTGCTGAAGTCAGGGGCTGGCCAAGCAAGCCCCGACAATTGCAGCACGGACTGCAGCAGTCCTGTCGTTTGGCGCAGGGCTAAGCCAAACAGATTCTTGAGCGTCAAGCAAAACTGGATGGCAGCATCCGAGAACTTCAGGCTACGCCCGCGTTTGCCGCAGGCAGCTGCAAACCAGCACATGCGTTTGTCCAGCCATACCGTCAATGAACCTCGTGCTTTAAGCGAGGCGTTGTATTGCTTCCAGTTGATGGTGCGGTAGCGGGGCTTGCTGGCCTGGCTCATGCCTTGAGCCTAGAGCTTTCGACACGCCGATTTCTGCAACAACGCCCATCTATTGAAATCAGAGAGCACTTCAGATTTTAATCCACCATTTTTTCAGGAGAAATTAAATATCATTAAAATTTAAGTCCATTATTTCCATAAATGAAATATTAAATGCATTTGCATCTAAAAAGTTTAAAGGGTTAAGTCCTTCGGAAGACATTTGGAGTAGATAAAGTCCTGGAATAAAGTTAATTATTAAAAATATAATGGTGATTGTTATTTTTAGTTTATTTTTTTTACAATTCTTGAAAAATTCTACAAGAAGTAGTATTGGAAATCCAAAACCTATCATGCCTAACCTTATTGGAATTGTTGGAAGTGGAGATGTTGAAAAAATTACTAAATATTCTTTAAGGGTTAATAATTTGGTAAATCTTTCATTTGATTTTGAAAGGTAATTTGATGCTATTGTTATTATTAAATTTGATAATAATATAAGAAGAGTTGGAAAGGTTAATGGAGATGAATTGAGGTTTTGATGAGAATGAGTTCGGCTTTCTATGTACGTAAGTAAGAAGTCCATGCAGAGAAACACGAGAGGGGTGATAAATATAATTAAAAAGATTTTATGCTTTCTGCGGATTTCTTTTGACTTTAAAAATATGAATATGTAATAGATTAATATGTTTATGAGGGAGCTAATGTGGAAAAATAAGGAAATTGCAAATAGGATGTTTTTGAAAGAAGTTTTTTTATTAAGAGCTACGTAGAAAATTAGAACTGAAATTACCTGTCTAATATACCATGATGAGGTTAGCATGCAGGTAATGCTTAATGAGCTTATGTAAAATAAAGCAACTTTATATCTATATTCTATTGGTTTGAGGCAGTGTAAAAGTAATGAGAAAATAAATAAATATGTAAAAAACCTTAGAGCGTATGTGTTGAAATCAGTTATATTTCCGATTATAAACATAAACACAGGGTAAAAAAATTCAGCACCTCCTCCAAAATTTGGGTTGAAAATTGCAGGAAGGCCTAGTTCTTTTATTAGTAAATAGTATTCTGTATAGAAGATCCAATCTTCAAAAGGAGTTATGGTGCTGTAAAAGAAAGCGACAAATATAAGTGCTATCGGGGATAATATCCTATTGAAAAAATCTTTGTATAAGAAGCTTAGAGTAAGTAAAAGAGATAATGAAATAAAAGGTCTAAATAAGAATGCCGTTACCAGAGAAAGCGTTAGTAAAAGAGTAAGAAGCGCTTGCTTTATAGATTGATTAAGAAATTTTCCAGATTGCATCTTTTGAGTACATTAGTCCATTCAAAATATTCTCGAGAGATTGTTTTTTTGTTTTTTACTCTAATTTCTTCTATTATGTTTTCGTTATTTATATTTATTAGATTAATTTTTGTTTTTTCTTCAAATTGGTTAATCCATTTATATTTGTTAGTTAAGCAATTTATTCCGGTGGCTAAATATTCAAGAGTTTTAGTGCTTGTTTGTTCATTGTATGGATATATGTCTGGTGTGTAGTTTAGACCGCAATGAGATTTTGCATAATATTGAGGTATCTCATTTCTTTTTATCTTCCCAGTGCAGTAAATGTTTTTTTTGTTTTTTAATTGTTTGTAAGTGTTATTTTCTATTTTTCCGATTAAACAGATGGATAATCCTAAATTGGATAGTTCGTTAATTTTTTCGATAAGTCCTTTTCTGTTTTGAAAGCTTCCGCAGTAAACTATGTCGAATTCTTTTTTTTGTGGTGGTTGTTCAAAGAAAATATCATCAACACCCATATCTCTGTAAATGTAATTTATATTGTCCTTGAAATTTAAATGGCTTTTTACAAAACTGTTTAAAAAAATTCTGCCATCTGGTTTGCAATTTATTTTTGATTTAATGAAGTCTTTATATCTTGCTAGCGGCGGTGTAGATAGGCTTTGGTATTCATGTACCTCAATTGGTGATGTTTTCTTGGTTTTCATTCCAAGGAAAAAAATATTAATATCATTGTTGACTGAAAAATCTTCGGGTGGGGCGAGTTCAATTTTGTGGCCAAGACTGCTTAAGTATTTTTCATATGCAAAGGCTTCAGGGGTGTAAGATTTTTCATTGATGGTGATTCCTATTTTCATTTTATGATTTCAGGATTTCGAATAGTTTATGTGACTGTTTTCTTGAGTCAAAATGTTGAAGGCAAAAAGAACGACTTTTTGAGCCCATTGATATTATGGATTTTTTATTTTCTATATAAAAAATAATTTTTTCAACTAGCTCTTTATGGTTGGGAGAGCTGATTTTAAATCCATTTTCGTTTGATATAACTGTCTCCCTGCACCCTGGCACATCTGTAGTAATCACTGCTCTCCCACATGCCATAGCTTCTTGCGCGCTACAGGGTACTCCTTCCCGGTAAGAAGGCAAGACAAAAACACTGGACTTTTGAATCCAATCTTGCACATTGTCAACATGGCCGGGGTGGATGATGGTATTGGCTTGCTTGTAGTGGTCCAGATCGCTTTGAGAGAGGCTGCTAGGATTGTCTTTGTCAATAGTGCCTAAGACGATAAATTCAACTTCAGGATGCTGTTTTTTGACAAATTCTGCAGCTTTAAGAAATTCAAAAATCCCTTTTTCAGCCAGCAAGCGGCCAATAAACAAGAAGCGTATGGGATCGAGTGAGGGTGGGGTTGGCTTGAATTTTTCTAGGTCAACGCCAATGCCACCTAGAATTTTTACGTCTTTGACTTTAATTTTGTGCTTTTCAAGCAGGTCAACGGGGTCATCAGGATTAAGGAAAATAATCCTATCCAAAAATCTGAAAGATATTTTGTACAAGAAAATCTGTACTGTTCTGACCAGTTTTTTCTTGAAGCTTTCTTTTTTGGGAGGGGGTTCGGGGGTAAAGGCGTAGCCCAAGCCTTCCAGCATTCCTACAATGCGAGGAACCTTTGCGAGCTTGGCTGCAAGTGTTCCAAAAATAACTGGTTTTGAAAAGTAAGAGAAAACAATATCAGGATTTATTTGGATTATTTTTTTTCTTAAATTGAAAGTATCTTTAATATCTTGAAATGGATTAAGACCGCCACGATTTAAATCGTAATCAACAGGTACTGCTCCTAAAGATATTATTTTTTCTCTTGTGAGTTCATTATAATCAGTTGCAAAAACATGAGTTTCGTATCCTTTGCTAACTAAGAGTTCAATAAAGGTTTTTCTAAAATTCAATGTGCTTTGAGCTACAGTGCCAATTAAGCATATTTTCATTTTTTGGGAATCCATCGAAAAAATGCCAGCTTGCTATAGAACGCCAGATAGCAGAAAAGGCTTATTAAAAAAGAAACTGCAGTGAGTAATTTGCTTTGATAGGTAAATACCGCCAAGGTACAAGGAATAGCTGCGTATATCCACAGAAATGGCGATGTCATACCGTTCTGGGTTATCTTGGAAGACTCTGGGAGTAGCTTCTTCACCCAACGGCGGTTAGCTAGCATGTGCAAGTGAACGCCGTCTGGCTGGCTAGGGTGGTACCCATCACGCAGGGATTTACGAATAAAGCTAAATGCTACTTCCAGGATGGGGTAAGAACAAATCAGCAGGCTTGTCCATGGTGAAACAGATGCATTGCGCTCTGGCAAAAGCACGGCAATCCAGGCCAAAGTAAAACCAAGAAAATAAGCACCACCGTCCCCCAAGAAAATTTTTCCTCTGGGCCAGTTCACCAAAAAGAATCCCGCCACAGCGCCAGCAACAATTAAGCAGGTGAATGCCAACGGAATATCACCAGCTTGCCGGGAAATGATTCCAAAAGCTGCCAGGATGATTAATGCTACTCCGGCGGTTAAACCATTAAATCCATCAATAATATTGATTGCATTGGCAACGCCACCTACAGCAAAAGCTGTGAAGATAACGGAAATAACCGTGAATCCTAAAAGCCAGTCCAAGCCTGGTATGTCTACGTGTGTCACCGAGACCCCAGTAATTCCCCAGCCTAATACGCCAGAGGCCATGGTGGCTAAGAGCCGTGTTTTGACCGAGACTTTTTTGGTGACGTCCTCCAGCAAGCCGAAAAGAAAGGCAGGCATTCCTGCGAGAAGAATCCCGCTAAGGATGGCTCTCTTTTCTGCTGCAGCAATTCCGTGACTTGAAGCTGCATAGCCTGCAAAAACACCTGCAGCAATAGCAATTCCTGCAATTCTGGGTGTTGGGGCAGTGTGAAATTTCTGGAGTCCTTCGGTCGTGTCCATGGTAAGTGCGCCATGCCACTTTTTAGTACCAACCAAAAACAAGCAGACTAGAAAAGACGTGAGTGCGGCAATAAAGGCATCAAACCGAAATAGCTCAATTGGAGTAAAAGAGGTCAGAGACATGCGTTAGGTATGTGGGAGTAGCTGCTCGGAGGGCGGAAGCCTGCGGCACAATGTCGTTGTATTTGACATCATTGTCCCATGTGACAACTTTAGATTTGTAACTATGACCACCACCACCCAGATCGCCCCCCGCGACAAAGCCGAAATCCTCGCTCAGGCGTTGCCCTACATCCGCAAGTTCCATGGCAAGACCATGGTCATCAAATATGGCGGTAACGCCATGACGGATCCTGCCCTGCAGGCCGACTTTGCGGAAGATGTGGTGCTGCTCAAGCTTGTGGGTATCAACCCTGTGGTGGTTCATGGTGGTGGGCCTCAGATTGAAGCTGCGCTGGGGCGTCTGGGCAAGAAGGGCGAGTTCATTCAGGGCATGCGTGTCACGGATGAAGAGACCATGGAAGTGGTGGAGTGGGTGCTTGCTGGCGAAGTGCAGCAGGACATCGTGGGCTTGATTCACCAAGCCGGCGGCAAGGCTGTGGGGCTGACGGGGCGTGATGGGGGCTTGATCCGTGCCAAGAAGCTCAAGATGCTGGATAACAAGGACCCGAACATTGAGCACGACGTGGGGCAGGTTGGCGATATCGTGGCCATTGATCCCAGCGTGGTGAAGGCGCTGCAGGAAGATGCATTCATTCCTGTAATCAGCCCCATTGGCTTTGGTGAGGAAAACGAGAGCTACAACATCAATGCCGACGTGGTGGCAAGCAAGCTGGCCACTGTGTTGCAAGCTGAAAAACTGGTGCTTTTGACCAACACTCCCGGTGTCCTGGACAAAGCTGGTCAGCTTTTGACGGATCTGACCGCGCGCGAAATCGACGGTTTGTTTGCGGATGGCACCATCTCTGGCGGTATGTTGCCTAAGATCGCTGGTGCGCTGGATGCGGCCAAGGCCGGTGTGAATGCCGTGCATATCATTGATGGCCGCGTGCCGCATTCCATGCTGCTGGAAATTTTGACCGACCAGGCCTATGGCACGATGATTCGCAGCCATTGATAGGCTGTCCGGCCCTGACAGCGGCACTCTTTTGCAGAGTGACTTTTCGCAGAAGGCGTTAACATCGCCGCAGGGCTTTTCCGGGCGGAGTTGCGCTCAAGACTCCGCCGCAAGCCGCCTTCTGGGCGGCTTTTGTTTTTGAGCAAGGTAGGACTTTATGCGTTTGCTTCTGGTGGAAGATGATGTGATGGTGGCCAGCGGTATCAAGCTGGGTCTTTCCGATGCCGGTTATGCGGTGGACTGGGTGGGCAGTGCGGAGCGTGCGCTCGAAGTGCTGGCTCAGGAAGCATTTGATGTGGCGGTGATCGATATCGGCCTGCCGGGCATCAATGGCCTGGAGCTGACTCGCCGCCTGCGCAGCAGCGATGTGGAAAGCAAGGCCATGCCGGTGCTGATTCTGACGGCGCGCGATGCGCTGCAGGACCGTGTGCAAGGGCTGGACTGGGGGGCGGATGACTACATGGTCAAGCCTTTTGAGCTGCCAGAGTTGCTGGCGCGTCTGCGTGCCTTGATGCGGCGCTCGCAAGCCGCGACTTCGGCGGTATTGAACTTTGGCTGCATTGAGCTGGATACGGCCGGTCGCCGAGCCGGTGCGCGCCAGCTGCCGCAGCAAGGCGAAGCGGAAGGCAAGTTGCTGCCTATTGATCTGGGGCCGCGTGAATGGACGGTGCTGGAGTATCTGCTGCTCAATGCGCCCAAACCCGCCAGCAAGGAAAAGCTGCTGCAGGCACTGACCGGATGGGATCGTGAAATCACTCCCAATGCGGTGGAAGTTTATGTGTCCCGACTGCGCAGCAAACTGGAGCCTCATGGTGTGGCATTGCGCTCGATTCGTGGATTTGGTTATCGACTTGAGTTGATGCCGGAAGCTCAGTGATTTTCAAAACTGATAGCTGCTTGCGCTTTATTTATATGATTTTCAGCTATTCATATAGAAGAATCTCTTATTAGGCGTGCGGAGTAAGCTATAAAAATAGAGTTCACTCTATTGATTAAGTAAATATTAATGACCGCGAATCTGCGCTTTCGCCTGCTGGTTTTGCTTTTGGTGCCGTTGATGCTTTTGGCGGCAATGGGAGGCTGGTTTAGCTATAGCGCCGCGGACGAGGCCTCCACCCAGCACGACCAGCGTTTGTTGCGCCTGCTGCCTGCACTGGCCGACTCGGTGCTTGCTCCTTCCATTGCCGATGGCACGCCTCCGCTGGTGTCGCTGACTCCCAGCGTCGAAGAGTTTTTGCGCAATCAGGGCGATGAAGCCGGGTATGCCATTGGCGACCTGCAGGGCAATGTGGTGGCTGGCGATGCCTGGATCAACTTTGACGTGCCGGCGACCGGAACGGCCGAGTTCCACAGCCAGGAGCATGACGGGGTGACTTATCGCGTTGCCGTACTCAAGACTGAAACCTATGGCGCTGGCGAGATGGTGGTCATGCTGGCCGACAGTTCGGACGTGCGCCAGCAATGGGTGCGTCAGCTGCTCATGCATGTCTTGCTGCCCAATCTTTTGCTGATCGCCGGTGCGGCGGTGGCGATCTACTGGTCGGTGAGCCGGGCCTTCAAGCCGCTGCACAAGCTGACCCAGGCGGTGGAGCGCCGCTCGCCGCGCGATCTCAGCCCGATTGATGAGCAGACCTCGCCGGCTGAAGTGCGTCCGCTGGTGCGCTCGCTCAATCGACTGTTCTCCTTAGTCAATGCGCAGGCCGAAGGTCAGCGCCGCTTTGTGGCCGATGCGGCCCATCAGCTGCGCACGCCGCTGGCTGCCTTGCAGACTCAAGTGGAGGCTTGGGCTTTGAGCGGTCAGGAAGCCCGCCGGCTTGCCAAGCGCACAGGGGAGCCGGCTCAGGTGGTATTGACCGTGGAGCAGATTGAGCATCTGCGCGATGCCACAAGGCGAACGTCTCAGCTGGCACGCCAGCTACTGGCATTGTCGCGCGCGGATGCACGCAATGCCGAGGTTCAGCCATTGCAGGAAGTGGATCTCAAAGAGCTTTGCGAGAGCATGTTGGAGAACTTCATCGACCGTGCTTCCAGCAAGGAGCTGGATTTTGGGCTGGAGGTAGAGCCGGCTTCCGTGTGGGGTCACAGCTGGTTGCTGCGTGAACTGGTCTCCAATTTGGTGGAGAACGCGATCAAGTACACGCCGGGCCACGGCAGCGTCACGCTGCGCTGCGGCTTGCGTCCCCAGCCTTTGGGCACAGAGGATGCCAGCTTGTTGCAAATGCCTGGAGTGCAGCAATGGGCCTTTATTGAAGTGGACGATGACGGCCCTGGTGTTCCGCCTGAGGAGCGTAGCCAGATTACCCAGCGCTTTTATCGGGCGCAGGGAGTTGTGGAAGAAGGCACGGGCTTGGGGTTGGCCATTGCAGATGAAATAACGCAATTACACCAAGGTGTATTGAGTTTTACAGAGGGAAGTTTTGGCCGCGGCTTATTAGTCCGGCTGGAAATACCGGTTCAATCCGTTTCAGAAGGCAGCCATGGTGTATCTGAAGCGCGCAAGGCCTGATTTCTCGGTTACGCTCGTGCGTTGGTGAGAGCGGAGGTTAAAAGTTCAGGACGGAGACTGCAAACTCAGCAGTATTAAGCAGAGTTTGGCGTGCCTGGCACCTGCCGATAAGGATAGTCGTGTGCTTAACAGTGCAACTGGCTGTGAGAAAATTGCTAATAAATACTGAGTCGCCTATGTCTGAGTCTGAAGTCCTGTCGCCTGTTTCCAATATTGAAAATCCTGCGGAGGACAGCTCTGTCACTCCAGCCATGGCGCCAGCGCGCAAGCGGCCCAAGCCCGGTGAGCGTCGCGAGCAAATCCTGCAAGCCTTGGCATCTATGCTGGAGAAGCCCGGTGCAGATCGCATCACCACAGCGGCTTTGGCTGCACACCTGAGCGTGAGCGAAGCCGCTCTGTACCGCCACTTCGCCAGCAAGGCGCAGATGTTCGAAGGACTGATCGAATTCATTGAGCAGTCGGTTTTCACACTGGTGCAGCAGATTGTGGGCCGCGATGTGCCCGATGCCCCGCACGATCCCATCGAAGGCGTGCGCAACGCCAACCGCGTGATTGCGCTGCTGCTGCAGTTTGGCGAGAAGAATCCCGGCATGGTGCGAGTGATGGTGGGCGACGCCATCGTGTTTGAACACGAGCGCCTGCAAACGCGCATGAACCAGTTCTTTGACCGTATTGAGTCCACACTGCGTCAGTGCCTGCGCCCTGCAGCTGGAGCCATGGGCTCGGCGGCCCCTACGGCAGAAGCTTCGGTGGCTGCCAGCGTGCTGACCTCGTTTGCCTTGGGCCGTCTGCAGCGCTATGCCCGCTCGGGCTTTCGCCGCCTGCCGACCGAGCATCTGGATGCCAGCTTGGCCATGATGGTGGTGGCATAAGCCATTGCATTGAAATCACGCTGATCTGAAAAACGCCGCAGTCTTGCGACTGGCGGCGTTTTTTCATGAGGTGATGAGCCTACGAGCCCAGTGTTTACCCTTGAAGGAGCACCATTCAAGCTGAAACTGTGCAAAATAGAACGAACGTTCGTTTTATTGAGATTTTCATGGTTTCGTCTGCTGCTTCTCGCTCCTCAACCTCTTCTGCTGTACGCGATGCTGTGCGAGCAGGAGGCCGCCCCGCGCAGCGGGGTCAGACGGGAGTGCGCCAAGACTCGGCAAAGGGCGTTGCCAAGTCTCGCAAGCCACAAGAGGCTGCGCAAGCTGCGGTTAGCCC
The DNA here is from genome assembly GCF_057369555.1 of Comamonas sp. FUJ_7. Taxonomy (NCBI): domain Bacteria; kingdom Pseudomonadati; phylum Pseudomonadota; class Betaproteobacteria; order Burkholderiales; family Comamonadaceae; genus Comamonas; species Comamonas sp. FUJ_7. The sequence continues at coordinate 342,784 of NZ_JBXXZI010000003.1, read as the reverse complement.
CAGTGCTGTGGCTCTGTCCAAGCCGCTGGGCCGCACGCTGGCAAAAGGTCAGCAAACCAAGGCCACGATTGTGGAGGCTGCTCTCAATTTGGCTACTCACATTGGTTTGGAAGGTCTGTCCATCGGAGCGATTGCCGAGCTCACGGGCATGAGCAAATCGGGCGTGTTTGCCCATTTCGGCTCGCGTGAGGAGCTGCAAATCTCCGTCGTTCACGAATACCACGATCGCTTCGAGCAGGAAGTCTTTTATCCAGCACTGGATGCGCCACGCGGTATTCCGCGTCTGCGCGAGCTGTTTGGCAACTGGATGAAGCGCACCTCCATGGAGATTGACTCCGGCTGCATCTATATCAGCGGGGCGGTGGAGTTTGATGACCGCACTGGCCCGGTGCGCGATGCGCTGGCCGAATCTGTCAGCACCTGGCTGGCAGCCATGCGCCGCACCATAGAGCAGAGTCAGGAGTGCGGCGACCTGCGTGCCGATGCTGACCCCAGCCAGCTGCTGTTCGAGATTCACGGCCTGATCCTGGCCCTGCACTACGAGGCGCGCTTTTTGCACAGCGAAGGCTCGATAGAGCGCGCCCATGCTGGCTTCAACAATATTCTGGCGCGCTACGCCAGTGCGCCGCCTGCTGCCTGACAAAGCACAAGGCACAAGGCAAGCGTTAGAGATATTCATCACTTCGATCAACGCAACCATCACAGGAGACGACCCATGCCCAGCTACAACCCGCCACTGCGTGATATGCAATTCCTCATGCACGAGGTCTTCAAGGTTACCGAGACCTATCAGCAGATTCCCAAGTATGCGGAGGTCGATGCGGACACTATCAATGCGGTGATCGAAGAGGCGGGGAAATTTGCAGCCAATGTCGCGTTTCCTTTGAATATCTCCGGCGATGAAGAGGGCTGCACGCTGAACAAGGAGACCCACGAGGTCACCACGCCCAAGGGCTTCAAGCAAGCCTATGCGCAGTTTGTCGAAGGCGGCTGGCCCGCTCTGTCCTGCGATCCCGAATATGGTGGTCAAGGTCTGCCGTTTGTATTGAACTCAGCGCTGTATGAAATGCTCAACAGCGCCAACCAGGCCTGGACCATGTACCCCGGCCTGTCTCATGGTGCCTATGAGGCCCTGCATGCCTATGGCACGCCCGAGCAGAAAAAGATCTATCTGGGCAAGCTGACCAGCGGCGAGTGGACCGGCACCATGTGCCTGACCGAGCCCCATTGCGGCACCGACCTGGGCCTGCTGCGCACCAAGGCCGAACCTCAGGCCGATGGCACGTACAAGATCACCGGCAACAAGATCTTCATCTCGGCCGGCGAGCATGACTTCACCAGCAACATCGTGCATCTGGTGCTGGCGCGTCTGCCCGATGCGCCCGTCGGTTCCAAGGGCATTAGCCTGTTCGTCGTGCCCAAGTTCAAGGTCAATGCCGATGGAACGCTTGGCGAGCGCAACCCTATCTTCTGCGGTGCGCTGGAGCACAAGATGGGCATTCACGGCAATGCCACGGCCCAGATCAATATCGATGGCGCCATCGGTACCCTGGTGGGTGAGCCCAACAAAGGTCTGCAGGCCATGTTCGTGATGATGAACGCGGCCCGCCTGGGCGTGGGCAACCAGTCACTGGGGCTGACCGAAGTGGCCTACCAGAATGCGCTGGCCTATGCCAAGGACAGACTGCAGATGCGCAGCCTGTCGGGCGTGAAGGCCAAGGACCAACCGGCCGACCCCATCATCGTTCACCCCGATGTGCGCCGCATGCTGCTCACGGCCAAGGCCTATGCCGAAGGCGGCCGCGCGTTGTCCACCTTCTGCGGCCTGCTGCTGGACAAGGAGCTACACCACCCTGATGAGAAGGTGCGCAAGGACAGCGGCGAGCTGGTGGCATTGCTGACGCCCATCGTCAAGGCCTTCATCACCGACAACGGCTGGACGGCGACGACGCTGAGCCAGCAGGTTTTTGGCGGCCACGGTTTCATCAAGGAATGGGGCATGGAGCAGTTTGTGCGCGATGCGCGCATCAACATGATCTATGAAGGCACGAACGGCATCCAGGCGCTGGATCTGCTGGGCCGCAAGGTCCTGGGCAACCAGGGCGCGACGCTCAAGAAATTCGGCAAGCTGATTGCTCAGCTGGTGGAGGAAGAGGGCGTCAACGAGAAGATGAGCGAGTTCATCACGCCCATTGCCATGCTGGGCGAGCAGATGACCAAGTTCACCACCGAGATCGGCTTCAAGGGCATGCAAAACCCCGACGAGGTGGGCGCAGCCGCCGTGGACTATCTGCGCGTGGCCGGCCACCTCGTCTTTGGCTACCTGTTTGCCCGCATGGCCCAGGTGGCGCTGCGTGAAATAGACGCGGGCAACGCCGATGCCTTCTATCAGGGCAAGCTGCAGACCGCGCGCTTTTACTTTGCCAAGCTGTTCCCCGAGACGCTGACGCTGATGCGCACCGCGCGTGCCGGTAGCCAGTCCCTGATGGACAGCGACGCGGCCCTGGCCTGATGCTGCGCAGGCGCATGCTGTATTGCTATTGAAAGAGTAGCTGCATGCGCTGATTCATCCCTTGTTTTGAATATAAAGGACTCGGAAATGAAGAAGATCAAAGCGGTAGCAGCTCTTGTATTGATAGCGGAAGGCATGTCGGCAGCCTGGGCGCAGATGTCGCCCGTGGGCACCTGGCGCAGCATGGACGAGAAGGAAAACACGCCCAAGGCTCAGGTGAGGATCACCGAGGCCGATGGCGTGATCACGGGCAAGGTCGAGGCCCTGCTGCGTAAGGGCGCGGACCCAAATGCGCTGTGCACCGCGTGCAAGGATGAGCTGAAAGACAAGCCCGTGGTGGGCATGACGCTGATCAGCGGCGTCAAAAAAGTCGAAGGCAAGGAGGTCTGGGAGGGCGGCAGGATTCTCGACCCCGAAAACGGCAAGACCTATGCCGTGCGCCTGACGCCGGTGGAAGACGGCAAGAAGCTGGAAGTGCGCGGCTCCATAGGCCCGTTCGGCCGCACGCAGACCTGGATTCGGGTGAATTGAATACCCCCTGAGTCGCTGCGCGCCTTCCCCCTGGAAGGGGGACGACAGCCTTGCTGCGGGGCGGCCCTTGCGCGGTGTCCCTGGGCTGGAGTGCGTCAGTTTCATGCGCTGTGCGCATTTTGAATAATTGGAATGAATGCAAACATGTCCCGATTCAATGTGAAAAAAGTCGCCGTGCTGGGCGCAGGCGTGATGGGGGCGCAGATTGCCGCTCATCTGGTCAATGTCAAGGTGCCGGTCATTTTGTTTGACCTGCCCGATAACCTTCAGGCCCCCACGCTCCCCGCAGAGCGTGGTTCGCTGCCCCCCGAGGGGGCCGGCTCCACCTTGGGACGGCCCGGCGGTAGCGCAGGCAGCAAGAGCGCCATCGCTGAAAAAGCGATTGCCAATCTGAAAAAGCTCAAGCCTTCGCCCATCGGCGTGGCCGACGATGTGGAGCTGATCCAGCCAGCCAACTACGAAGAGCATATGAAGCTGCTCAAGGGCTGCGATCTGGTCATCGAGGCCATTGCAGAGCGCATGGACTGGAAGCTGGACCTGTATCACAAGATCGCGCCGTTTGTCGCCAAGCATGCGCTGGTGGCGTCGAACACCTCGGGCCTGTCCATCACCAAGCTGTCCGAAGCGCTGCCCGATGCCATCAAGCCCCGTTTTTGCGGCATTCACTTCTTCAACCCGCCGCGCTATATGCAGTTGGTGGAGCTGATCAATACGCCCACCACCCAGCCCGAAGTGCTGGACCAGCTCGAAGCCTTTGTGACGACCACGCTGGGCAAGGGGGTGGTGCGCGCGCATGACACGCCCAACTTCATTGCCAACCGCATCGGCATTGCCGGCATGCTGTCCACCATGAAGCAGGCCGAAAACTTTGGCCTGAGCTTTGACGTGGTCGATGACCTCACGGGCAAGAAACTGGGCCGCGCGTCCAGCGGCACCTTTCGCACGGCGGATGTGGTGGGCCTGGACACCATGGCACACGTCATCAAGACCATGCAGGAGAACCTGAACGAGCAGAGCGATCCGTTCTACGGCAACTTCGGCACGCCCAAGGTGCTGCAAAAGCTGCTGGATCTGGGCTTTCTGGGCCAGAAGACCAAGCAGGGCTTTTATAAGCGCGTAGGCCGTGAAACCATGCAGTTCGAGCTGGATAGTGAGGATTACATTCCCGCAGGCGGCAAGGCTGATGCGGTGTATGGCCGCATGCTCAAAAAGCCTGCGGCCGAGCGCCTGAAACTGCTGCGCAATGCCGAAGGCAAGGAGGGCCAGTTCCTCTGGGCCATTTTGCGCGACAGCTTCCACTACGCAGCCGTACACCTTGAACATATTGCCGACTGCGCCCGCGATGTGGATCAGGCCATGCGCTGGGGTTACGGCATGCAGCAAGGCCCGTTCGAACTGTGGCAGGACGCTGGCTGGCTGGAAGTGGCCAAGATGGTTCAGGAAGACATTGATGCCGGCAAGGCGCTGTGCAAGGCGCCGCTGCCGCAATGGGTGTTTGAAGGCCCTGTGGCCGAAGCCGGTGGCGTGCACACGGCCAATGGCTCGTGGAGCGCATCACAAAACAAGTTTGTGCCGCGCCGTGTGCTGCCCGTGTACGAGCGTCAGCTGTTCCCCGAAAAACTGCTGGGCGAAACCAATCTGCCCGACTGGCAGACCGCTGGCACGACGATTGCAGAATCCAAGGCGCTGCGTACCTGGACGCTCGATGGCAAGATCTTGATCGCCAGCATCAAGAACAAGATGCATGCCATCAGCCCCGAAGTCATGGAAGGTCTGATGGAGGCGGTGGATACGGCAGAGAGCGACTTCGATGGCATGGTCATCTGGTCCGGCGATGCGCCCTTCAGCGTGGGCGCGGACCTGGAGGCCACCATGCCTGCCTTTGTGATCGGTGGAGCGGACGCCATCGAGAGCATCGAGCAGGAGCTTCAGAATCTGATGCTGCGCCTGCGCTATGCGCAAGTGCCCGTGGTGTCGGCCATTCATGGTCTGGCGCTGGGCGGTGGCTGCGAGATGGCGGTGTATTCCGCGCGTCGCGTGGCGCATATGGAAAGCTACATCGGTCTGGTGGAAGTGGGCGTGGGCCTGATTCCTGGCGCCGGTGGCCTGACCTATATCGCGCGCCGTGCTGCCGAAAATGCTGCCACCAGCACCGGCAAGGATTTGCTGCCCTTCCTGACCGAAGGCTTCACGGCCGCGGCCATGGCCAAGGTGGGTACCAGCGCGCTGGAGTCGCGCAAGCTCGGCTATCTGCTGGACAGCGACATCGTCGTGGCCCACAAGGACGAGGTGCTGTTTGTCGCCATCAACGAGGCCAAGGCCATGGCGGCCAGCGGCTGGCGTGCGCCGCACAAGCGCAGCTTCCCCGTGGCGGGGCGCAGCGGCCAGGCCACGATCAAGGGCTCGCTGGTCAATATGCGCGACGGCGGCTTCATCAGCGAGTTCGACCAGCATATTGCGGGCCTGATCGCCAATGTGGTGTGCGGCGGCGATGTGGATGCGGGCACGCTGGTGGATGAGGCTTATCTAATGAAGCTGGAGCGCCAGGCCTTCTGTCATTTGATTGCCCACCCGAAAACGCACGAGCGCATTCTCGGAATGCTCAACACTGGCAAACCGGTCAGAAACTGATGCAACCCCTGAGTCGCTGCGCGCCTTCCCCTTCTCTCGCTTCGCGGGAAGGGGACGCCAGCCTCGCTGCGGGGCGGCCCTTGCTTGCTGGCTGCTGGTATGCGCCGCGAAGTAATGGAAGCCTTGCACACAGGTTAAAGAGCTAAGAGACAACCAAGGAATTGGGTCATGAAACAAGTACAAGACGCCTATATCGTTGTGGCCACGCGCACGCCCATCGGTCGCTCGCACAAGGGTTTTTTCCGCAACTACCGTCCCGACGATCTGCTGGCCACCACGCTGAAAGCTGCGCTGGCCCAGGTGCCCGGCCTGGACCCCAAGGCGATCGAAGACATCGTCTGCGGCTGCGCGATTCCCGAAGCCCAGCAGGGCCTGAATGTGGCGCGTATCGGTGCCGTGCTGGCGGGATTGCCCACCAGCATCGGTGGCATCACCGTCAATCGTTTCTGCGCCTCTGGTCTATCGGCCGTGGCCATGGCGGCAGACCGTATCCGCGTTGGTGAAGCCGATGTGATGATTGCCGCCGGTGTGGAAAGCATGAGCATGGTGCCCATGATGGGCAATGCGCCCAGTCTCTCGCCCAGCATTTTTGAACGTGATGGCGACGTTGGCATCGCCTATGGCATGGGCTTGACCGCAGAGAAGGTAGCGCAGCAGTGGAAGGTCTCACGCGAGGCGCAGGATGCATTTGCACTCGAATCACACCGCCGCGCGATCGCCGCGCAGCAGGCCGGCGAGTTCGCTGCCGAAATCACTCCCATCGAAGTCACCGACCGCACGCTGAACATCGCCACGGGCGAAACTGTGGCCAGCACGCGTACCGTGAGCCTGGACGAAGGCCCGCGCCCCGATACCAGCCTGGAAGGCCTGGCCAAGCTGCGCACCGTGTTTGCGGCGCGCGGCACGGTCACTGCGGGCAATAGCTCGCAGACCAGCGACGGTGCGGGCGCGCTGATTCTGGCCAGCGGCGATGCCGTCAAGCGCTTCGGCTTGACGCCGCTGGCGCGCTTCGTCAGCTATGCCAGCAAGGGCGTGCCGCCGGCCATCATGGGCATTGGCCCTATCGAGGCCATTCCCGCAGCGCTGCGCTATGCGGGTCTCAAGCAGGACGATATCGACTGGTACGAGCTCAACGAGGCCTTTGCGGCCCAGTCCCTGGCCGTCATCAACACCCTGGGTCTGGATAAAACCAAGGTCAACCCCATGGGCGGCGCTATTGCACTAGGCCACCCGCTGGGGGCAACCGGTGCCATTCGCGCTGCCACCGTGGTGCATGCGCTGCAACGCAAGCAACTTAAATACGGCATGGTCACCATGTGCGTGGGCATGGGTCAGGGCGCGGCAGGCATCTTCGAGCGCGTCTAAACCAAGCGGCCATGCAGACGGACACCCAAGCGAGAGTGCAGTGGACGGAGATGGCCTTGCCCATTGCCGTGGGCTCAGGCCATCTGGTACTGCGTCAGTGTCAGCCCACCGTTGCAGCGCCGCTGGCGCAGGTGGTGGTGGCTGGAGCCATGGGCGTGCAGCAAAGCTATTACCAGGCCTTTGCACGATGGCTGGCTGAGCAGGGCTATGGCGTCACCACCTTCGACTACCGTGGTCATGGTCTGTCGCTGCAGGGGCCGCTGCGCGACGCTAAGGCCGACTTGCTGGACTGGGCCAAGGACTGCGAGCTGGTGGCGGCGCAGCTCAAGCAGCAGTTTCCCGAGCAGCCGTTGATCTGGATCGGTCATAGCGTGGGCTCACAACTGCCGGGCCTGGCCTCCATGCCTTTGCCTATCAACGGCCTGCTGTCCGTGGGCGGCGGCAGCGGTTACTGGCGCGATAACGCTGCGCCAACCAAGCGCCGGATCAGACTGTTCTGGTGGGGTGTTGCACCCTTGATTACCGCTTTGTATGGCGCTTTTCCTGGACGCAAACTGGGCATTGTGGGTGACTTGCCGGCAGGCGTGATCTGGCAATGGCGTCGCTGGTGCTTGAACCCGCGCTACGCCATGGGGGTGGAGGGGCAATGGGCAGCCGAAGCTTATGCGGCTGCACGCTATCCCTTGCATGCACTTTATTTTGAAGACGACGAAATGATGTCGCTGGCCAGTGTGCAGTCGCTGGTGGACTGGTACAAAAGTGCGCCTAGCACGCTGGAGCGCGTAGACCCGAGCTGTGTGCCATCCGGACGCATAGGCCATCTGGGGTATTTCAAGGAAGAGATGCGTGAGCTACTGTGGCGGCCCCTGTTGCCTTTGCTGCAAAGCTGGCGTGATGGTGATCGTGGGCCAGGCAAACCCTTGTTCGGGCCGCATGAGTCACCTGTTTGACGGCTTTCATTCCTGACCTTGGGCAACACTGAGAATCATGAGCACAGACCTCCATCCCTTTGATCGTGCCGTAGCCCTGACCGCGACGGGAGTGCCCCATCAGTATCTCGGCGAGACCTCGCCCGAGTACTGGAATATGGTCGGCCCTTATGGCGGGATCACTGCGGCTAGTCTGGTGCGGGCCATTGAGGAGCACCCGCAGTGCCTGGGCGAGCCGCTGTCCATAAACGTTAACTATGCAGCGGCCGTGGGGCAGGGAGCTTTTGAGATTGAAGCCAGACCGGTGCGTACCAACCGCTCGACCCAGCACTGGCTGCTGACCATCACACAGCCCGATGGCGAAGGCCAGCCGCAGATCGTTACCACGGCGACGGCCGTAACGGCGCTACGTCGTCAGACCTGGAGCACTAGCGATATGCCCATGCCTGAAGTCAAGCCCGCTGCAGAGCTGCAGCGTGTGCCGCCTTTGTTCAAGGCATCTGAATGGCTGACTCGCTACGAAATGCGTTTTGCGGATGGAATTTTGCCCATGACGGAAGATGGCGCTGAGCGCGACTCTTTGACCCGCCTGTGGGTGAGAGACAATCCGCCGCGTCCGCTGGATTTCGCATCGCTGGCTGCGGTCTCCGATGTGTTTTTTCCGCGGGTATGGCTGCGTCGTGCCAAGCGCGTGCCAGCGGGCACGGTTTCCATTACGGTTTACTTCCATGCTGGGCGTGAGGAGCTTGCCGAAGTGGGTGATGCGCTACTGCTGGCGCAGGCGCGCGGGCAGGAGTTTCGCAACGGATTTTTTGACCAGACAGCCCAGCTGTGGAGCCCGTCCGGGCGGATGCTGGCGACCAGCCACCAGATTGTTTACTACAAAGAATAGAGTGCTAAGAACGTGTTAACGATCTCCTCGCGCCGCGACAGCGGCTTTGCGGGGTGGGGATGCAAGGCGCAACACCGCAGCAATAGCCATGCTATTGCGAGGATTTGCAACGCCGCAGACCGCCCGCAAAGTCGCTGTCCCGAAGGGTTGGGACTCAATCGGGCGATTTCTGCGCGCTGGGCCTTGCTTGCACCCCGGTGCAAGCGGCGGACCATCGCTTCGAACTCATCCCGATTGAAACCCAACGCGGCTGCGTAGAGATCGTCAACACGTTCTAAAACAGCGATCTGTTCACCATTCACAAGGCAAGACCATGAGCGATATTCAGGACATCCTGGTGCACACCGAAGACGGTGTATGCACCATCACCTTCAACCGCGCAGCGAAGAAGAACTCTTTCACCGAAGCCATGTACGCCCAGATGGCCGATGCATTGGTCGTAGCCAAAACGGATGCTGCTGTGCGCGTGGTGGTGTTTCAGGGCGACATTGCTATCTTCAGCGCAGGCAATGACATTGCGGATTTTCTCAAGCAAATCGAGGCCCCTGGCGGCATGGGGGCTGAGGCACCTGTGTGGCGATTTTTGCAGGAGATCTCGGCCTTTCCCAAGCCTGTGATTGCGGCGGTCTGCGGCCCGGCGGTGGGCATTGGTACGACGCTGCTGCTGCACTGCGACCTGGTCTATGCCGGTGACAACGCCGCGTTTTCTCTGCCTTTCATCAACCTGGGCGTTTGCCCCGAAGCCGCATCCAGTCTGTTGCTGCCTCAGATGCTGGGCTACCACCGTGCTGCCGAGGCCCTGCTGCTGGGCGAGCCCTTCATGGCAGAAGCTGCGCTGGAAGTAGGCTTGGTCAACCGTGTTGTGCCCCCCAACGAGTGCAATGCCGTGGCTCAGGCCCAGGCCAAAAAGCTGGCACGCAAGCCTCTGTCTTCGCTGATTGAGACCAAGCGACTTATGAAGGGCGGTCAGGCCAAGGCGGTGAGCGAGCGCATTGTCGAAGAAGGCGCGGTTTTTGCTCGCATGCTCGGTGAACCCGCAGCTAAGGAAGCGTTGACTGCGTTCATGGAGAAGCGTCATCCCGACTTCAGCAAGTGCTGAAGCCGCAACAGCAAGGTGATGCCGCGATGAATGGAGTGTTGATCTCTCGCTGCATCCTGAGCACCGCATTGCTGAACTGAAAATCGCCCGTTATCGGGCGATTTTTTTTGATTTATTTACGCTGAGCGAGGCCTATGTCTTCCACCTATTCCAAGGCATCACTAAACGCTGGAAATGCATCGGAGGTGCACTTTGAGCCTGAATTCATCGCCGGGCTGCGTGAGGTCTTTGAAAAAAGCGTGGCTTTCAATAAAACCATCGGTTTGAAGATTACGGGGATCACGCCTGAGCTGGTGCACGGGCAGCTTGCCATGCGGCCTGATCTGATCGGGCACTCTGCCTATCAACGCATTCATGGCGGAGTCATCAGTGCCGGACTGGACTCCATGGGCGGGCTGGCTGTGATGGCGGCTATTGCAGCCAAGCACATGACCGATACGCCAGTCCAAAGATTGCAGCGCTTTTCCCGGCTGGGCACCATCGATTTGCGTGTGGATTATTTGAGGCCGGGCATCGGCAATGCATTCAGGCTCACAGCCAGAGTGGTGCGGTTGGGGTCGAGGGTGGCGAATACGCAAATGGAATTTCTGTCGGAGCAGGGTGAATTGCTGTCGACGGGAACCGCTGCATATATTGTTTCTTGAAATTATTCAAAAAAGAGAGCTGCTTGCGTTTGCCAGGAGTGGAATTGAGGTCAATAAATGTGCAAGTGAACGCTTGCCCGGGTGCTGCTAGATCTTTCATTGTGTGAGATCAAGCAATGCATGCAAGTAACTGAAACTTGAGAAAGCTTTGCTTACTTTTATTGCGAGATGGCGATAAATGTTGCCACTTCTGCTGAATAGGATAGCTCCTTTCTGACAAGGAGATTCCTGCCATGGCTGTGCAAAACCCATTTTTCGGCAAGCGCGATAGCGATAGTTTTTCTTCACGCAGCTCTGTAACGGGGCTCTCTACACCCAACAATGGCATGGCTTCGGGCACAGGCTCGTTGAACAACTCTGGTCTGGGAGCAGCGTCGCCCAGCACGGTGCGTGCACCTGTGGCTCCGGTAGCGCCCGTCGCTGAAGACACCGGCGGCAGCAAGCTCACGGTAGGCCCCAATATCAAGCTCAAGGGCGTTGAGATCACAGATTGCGACACCCTGGTGGTTGAAGGAACGGTCGAAGCGACCATGAACTCCCGCGTGATCCGGATTGCTGAGCAAGGTGCTTTTTATGGCACGGCTGAAATTGATATTGCAGAGATACACGGCAAGTTTGACGGTACTCTGACCGTGCGCGAGAAGCTGGTGATCTACGGCTCTGGCAAGGTCAGCGGCAAAATTCGCTACGGCAAGGTGGTCATCGAAGAAGGGGGCGAGCTGACAGGTCAGATTGAAGCTGGAACCAGCTCGGGCAAAGCATCGGGCTCTTCGTGGAGCAAGAGCAGTGCAGCCAGCTCTGCGGTGAGCAGCACAGAGGCCGCTGCAGTCGCCTGAGTTTTCCAGCACAGCCCATAAAAAAAGCGACCTTGATAGGTCGCTTTTTTATGTCTGCATCCAGCGTGACTTAACTGTTGCTGGCGGCAGCCTTAGCCTGAATTTTTTCGCGCCAGGCACGGGTCTGCTCGGTGTCAGGCAGGGATTGGGGTTTGCCGGATGCATCGATGGCCACATAGGTCAGGCGCGCTTCCGTCACCTTCACATACTTGCCCTGATCAGAAAAGCGCTCGGCAAACACTTCCACATCCACCGCCACCGAAGTACGGCCCACATGCTGCACGCCCGCGTAGAAGGACAGAATGTCGCCCACGCGCACGGGTTGCTTGAAGATGAATTCATTGACGGCCACCGTCACCATGCGGGTGTGGCTGATGCGCTGAGGCAGTACCGAGCCGGCCAGATCCACCTGCGCCATGACCCAGCCGCCAAAGATATCCCCGTTGGCGTTGACGTCGGCAGGCATGGGCACGACTTTGAGCACCAGCTCCTTATCGGCGGGCAGAGCAACAGTGGGAAGGTCGGGTGAGCGGGGTGGCATGGCAATCAACAATAAAAATAGAAAAGTAGAGCTATTTTCTCTTAAACCTAGGGTTTCTACTATGTAGGTGAAAGAATGTCATTGATGACGGTTTGGGCAAGCAGCTCAAGGATAGCCGGGGCAGGGCGCTTGTGCTGGGTTGAGAGTTATAAGTTTTTTCACGGCAGACATTCGCTCAGGTGCGCTCCTGGGGCTGAGGCAGCGTAAAAATGCCGGGGCAGGCAGAATCCTCGGGTACACCTCTTCATGTCATCGAAATAGAAGCGCTCTTCCGTGGTCCAGGCTGCCAGGAGGGCGACAACATGCCCACATGCGTTCACGGTTATCTGCAACTCCAGAAGAGGCTGCTGTAGCGGCCAACCAGTCCGACGGCGCCACGCTGCGCCGCCTTTTTCCCTATATCTGGCAATACAAATGGCATGCACTGGCGGCGCTGCTGTTCATGATCTGCGCCAAGCTGGCCAATGTGGGTGTGCCGATCTTGCTCAAGCATCTGGTCGATGCGCTGGATATCAAGTCCGGCGATGCCCGCGCCGCACTGGTGGTGCCCGTGGGCTTGCTGCTGGCCTATGGTCTGCTGCGCTTTTCCACCACCATGTTCACCGAGTTGCGCGACCTGGTTTTTTCCAAGGCCACGCAGGGCGCCTCTCGCTCGATAGCGCTGACCACGTTTGAGCATCTGCATGAACTGAGCCTGCGCTTTCACCTGGAGCGCCAGACCGGAGGCATGACCCGCGACATAGAGCGTGGCGTGCGCAGCACCGAATCACTGATCTCGTACTCGCTGTATTCCATCTTGCCCACCTTGATCGAGATGGCGCTGGTGCTGGGCATTCTGGCGGTGAAGTTTGATGTGTGGTTTGCCATCATCACGCTGGCTGCGCTGGCCTTGTACATCACGTTCACCGTCACCGTGACCGAATGGCGTACACGCTTTCGGCGCGAGGCCAATGTGCAGGAGTCTGCAGCCCACACCAAGGCCATTGATTCGCTGCTGAACTACGAAACCGTCAAGTACTTCAACAACGAAAAATTCGAGTCCGCACGATACGACGAAAACCTGGAAAACCTGCGTCGTGTGCGCCTCAAGAGCCAGACCACGCTGTCCATGCTCAACTGCGGCCAGCAACTCATCATTGGTTCGGCCTTGGTGGCGATTCTGTGGCGTGCCACGCAGGGCGTGGTTGATGGGCGCCTCACGCTGGGTGATCTGGTCATGATCAACGCCTTCATGATTCAGCTCTATATTCCGCTGAATTTTCTGGGCGTGATCTACCGCGAGATCAAGCAAAGCCTGACCGATTTGAACCGCATGTTCACGCTCATGGACAAAGAGCGTGAAGTGGCGGATTCACCCGACGCGCAGCCACTGCAGATCAGCAACCCGCCACCCGAAGTTCGGTTTGAGAATGTGCAGTTTGCCTATGACCCGGAGCGCCCCATTCTCAAGAATGTGAGCTTTACCATTCCCGCAGGCAAGACCGTGGCTGTGGTCGGCCCATCGGGCTCGGGCAAGAGCACATTGGCGCGTTTGCTGTTTCGCTTTTATGACGTGCAAAGCGGCCATGTGCGTATTGCGGGCCAAGACATTCGCGATGTCACGCAAAGCAGCGTGCGCCAGGCTGTAGGCATCGTGCCGCAGGACACCGTGCTGTTTAACGATACGGTGGAATACAACATTGCCTATGGTCATCCGGGGGCCAGCCATGAGCAGGTCGTTGCCGCTGCCAAGGCCGCGCGCATTCACGATTTCATTGCTGCAACGCCGCAGGGCTACGAGACCCGTGTGGGCGAGCGTGGCCTCAAGCTTTCGGGCGGTGAAAAGCAGCGTGTGGCAATTGCACGCACCTTGCTCAAGAACCCGCCGATTCTGATCTTTGACGAAGCCACTTCGGCCCTGGACAGTGCCAATGAGCGCGCCATCCAGAACGAGCTGCGCAGCGCTGCACAAGGCAAGACTTCGCTGGTGATTGCACACCGCCTGTCCACCGTGGTGGACGCTCATGAAATTCTGGTCATGGACAGCGGCAGCATCATCGAGTGCGGCACGCACGAAGAATTGCTGGCAGCCGGCGGGCGCTACGCCAGCATGTGGAATATGCAACTCAACCAAGGTGAGTCAGCGGAGATCTCTGTCTGAATACCGCAGACTTTCGCTAAAAATTTCACAGGCCACCTACGGGTGGCATTTTTTTCGACTACGTAGATTTATGTATACATACAACTAGGTGTTTACCCTTTTTATTGCTAGTAAATAGCGGTTTGTTGGTTTTTATGTATACATTTCATTAATCTTCTAAGTGCTAAAAGATGCCACGAGAAATGTCCCCAACCATTGCCCCCGTTCCTGCAGAGCAAGAAAACCAATCTCAGGTCGTGAAGGCGCAGCTACAGCTGCGCGAGATGATTCTTGCGGGAGAAATAGCGGCAGGCGAGCGTATTTCCGAGCCCGCATTGGCCGAGCGTCTGGGCATTTCCCGCACTCCGGTGCGCGCAGCACTGATGCGCCTGGAACAGGAAGGAATGCTCGAAGCCACAGCCGGTGGTCGCGGCTACAAGGTGCGCGTGCTGTCTGAAGCCGATGTGTCCGATGCCATAGAGCTGCGCGGCACACTGGAAGGACTAGCGGCGCGCATGGCTGCCGAGCGCGGAGTGGAGCAGGCGCTGCTGAGCCGTGCCACGCGTTGCCTGGATGCGATTGACCGCGTGCTGGATGCCCAGAACTGGGGCGACGAAGCGTTCTCCGGCTATGTGACTTTGAATTCCGAATTTCACGACATCTTGCTGGAGATGTCGGGCAGCAGCTTCATGCAGCGCGAACTGGAGCGAGTCAAACGTCTGCCATTTGCATCGCCATCGGGTTTTGTCGTGGCCGGCTCCGACTCCCCTCGTGCGCTGCGCAGTCTGATCCTGGCTCAGGAGCAGCACCGCGAAGTGATTGACGCCATCGAGCACCGCGAAGGCGCGCGTGCCGAGGCCCTGATGAAAGAACACTCTCGCATTGCAAGGCGCAATCTGCGCGAAGCCATGCGCTCGCCCGAAACCACGCGCGTTCCCGGCGCGAGGCTGATTCGAGCCAGCCGGTAGAGACCTGCGCGCAAGTGATGCAGCAGCACCGCAAGCGCCGGCCATAGATCAATAAAGACATGGAGATTCCACGATGAGCACCCGAACCCAAACCCCTATCTATCCACGCAATACCTGGTACGTCGCAGCCACTGCAGCCGAAGTCACGGACAAGCCGCTGGGAAGACAGATCTGTGGCGAGCGCATGGTTTTCTACCGCGCGCTGGAAAACAGGATTGCGGCGGTAGAGGACTTCTGCCCGCACCGTGGTGCCCCTTTGTCTTTGGGCCGAGTGTGCGAAGGCAAGCTGGTCTGCGGCTACCACGGTCTGGAGATGGGCTGCGACGGCAAGACCATTGCCATGCCCGGCCAGCGCGTGCGTGGCTTTCCCGCGATCAAGAGCTACCCCGTGGAAGAGCGCTACGGCTTTATCTGGGTCTGGCCGGGTGACAAGGATGCGGCCGATGCAGCGCTGATCCCGAATCTGCAATGGCATGACAACCCCGAGTGGGCCTATGACGGCGGGCTGTTCCACATCAAGGCCGACTACCGCCTGATGATCGACAACCTCATGGACCTGACCCATGAGACCTATGTGCACTCGACCAGCATTGGCCAGACCGAGATTGACGAGACGCCTTGCAAGACCGAAGTCATAGGCGACAGTGAGGTAGTCACCAGCCGCTTCATGGAAAACATCGAGGCGCCTCCGTTTTGGAAAATGGCGCTGCGCAGCAACGCTCTGGCCGACGACGTGCCGGTGGACCGCTGGCAGATCTGCCGTTTCACGCCGCCCAGCCATGTGCTGATCGAAGTGGGTGTGGCCCATGCCGGAAAGGGCGGCTATGACGCGGCGGACGAGCACAAGGTCTACAGCATGGTGGTGGACTTCATCACGCCCGAGACCGATGGCAGCATGTGGTACTTCTGGGGCATGGCACGCAAGTTCAACCCCGGCGATGCATCGGTGACCGAAGCCATCAAGCAGGGCCAGCACAAGATCTTCAGTGAAGACCTGGAGATGCTGGAGCTGCAGCAACGCAATCTGGCCGACTATCCAGAGCGCCAGCTGCTCAAGCTCAATATCGACGCCGGTGGTGTGCAGTCGCGCAAGATCATTGACAAGCTGATTGGCCTGGAGCAACAAGGCCAGCAAGTGATCGCCACAGAGATCTTGCCGGCCTGACAGAGCCGCTCATGGTGCATGTGCTGCACCTGTGGTGCGCGCATGGCCGAGGGCGTGCCGACTCTGATTGAGCCCGCAGGCGTCACTGACCTGCGGGACTGATCCCATAATTTTTCAACTCCTATCCATGCAGCAAGTACTGCGCGGAGGGAGGGATGCGCCTTGCCGAACAGAAAGCAAACGGAGACAAAATGAAACCCCACCAAGGAACGGAGCCTGCGAGCCATACGCAGGCTCGGCTGCATGACCTGCGTGCCGAAATCGATCAACGCCCCATGACGTTTTATCAATGGTCGGTCGTTGGCGTGTGCATGGCGCTCAATATGATCGACGGCTTTGACGTGCTGGTCATGGCATTCACGGCATCAGCCGTGTCTGCGCACTGGAAGCTCAGTGGCTCGGAGCTTGGATTTTTGCTCAGTGCAGGCTTGTTCGGCATGGCTGCAGGTTCGCTGCTCTTGGCCCCCTGGGCTGACAAGCTGGGGCGTCGTCCGCTGATTCTGGCCTGCCTAGCCATTTCGGGTGTGGGCATGATCGCTTCCGCCTGGAGCCAGACCCCTGCTCAACTGGGCTTTCTGCGTGCCATTACCGGCCTGGGCGTGGGCGGCATTCTGGCGTGCAGCAATGTGATTGCCAGCGAATACGCATCGCTGCGCTGGCGCAGTCTGGCAGTCACGCTGCAGTCCACCGGATATGCGCTGGGTGCCAGCATTGGCGGCAGCATTGCCGTGTGGCTGCTGGGTCATCAGGGCTGGCGCTCGGTGTTCATGTTTGGCGGACTCTGCACGCTGGCGGTGATGGTGGTGTGCTGGTTTGCTTTGCCAGAGTCGCTGGACTTTTTGCAAGGCCGTCGCCCCAAGTCGGCCCTGCAGCGTCTGAATGTCTTGCTGCGACGCCTGGGCATGGATGAGCTGAAGTCTTTGCCCGAGCGCAAGAGCCAGTCGGCGGCTGCCAAGCGTGGCCCGTTGCAGCTTTTCTCGGCGGATTTACGTCGCCCCACCTTGCTGGTCTGGCTGTCGTTCTTCATCGTGATGTTTGGTTTTTACTTCGTCATGAGCTGGACGCCCAAGCTGCTGGCTGCAACTGGCCTGACGGCAGAGCAAGGCGTCACCACGGGCGTGCTGCTGAGCCTGGGCGGCATTCTGGGTGCCATGGTGCTGGGTCTGCTGGCTTCGCGCTTTGCCATTCACAAGGCCCTGGCCGTCTTCATGCTCATCACGGCCGCACTGCTGTGCGTGCTGGTGGCTGGCTCCAAGCAGCTGTGGCTGTCGTACAGCCTGGCGTTTTGCATAGGCATGTTCTCCAACGGCTGTGTGGCGGGCCTGTATGCCATTGCTCCCATGGTCTATGGCAGCGATGTGCGGGCCACAGGCGTGGGCTGGGGCATTGGCATTGGCCGCATTGGAGCCATCGTCTCGCCGTTGGTGGCTGGCAGCTTGCTGGATGCCGCCTGGTCGCCCAGCCAGCTTTATGTGGGCTATGGCGTTGCGTTTGTGCTGGCGGCTGTGGTGGTCAGCCTGCACCGCATTGCTCCACCGACCTCTCGGGCATAAGAGCATGGCCTGCGGGTCAGGTATCTGGAGCCTGGATTTTTCTGAAGACAAGAGATTCGCATGACTGAAAACTCCACCATGACTGTGCAGATCGCACGCAAGCAAACCGAAGCGCAGGATATCTGCAGTCTGGAGCTGCGTGCGCTGCCGGGTCAGACGCTGCCTGCCTTCAGCGCCGGTGCCCATATTGATCTGCATTTGCCCGGCGGTCTGGTGCGCCAGTATTCGTTGAGCAATGACAGCGCCGAGCAAGACCGCTATGTCATTGCCGTGCTGCGCGAGGCCGCTTCACGTGGTGGCTCTGCCGCTGTGCATGAGCAATTGCAAGTCGGGCAGCAAATCACCATCAGCACGCCTCGCAACCACTTTGCATTGGAGGCCGGTGCGCAAAAGCACTTGTTGCTGGCAGGCGGGATCGGCATCACGCCCATTCTTGCCATGGGTAGACAGCTGGCGCGCGAGCAAGCCGAGTTTGAGCTGCATTACTGCGCACGCAGCCGCGAGCGCATGGCTTTTGTGGAGGAGATGGCTGCCACCCCTTGGTCGTCACAATTGGCGCTGCATGTGGATGATGCGCAGGGCGGCTCAACACTCGATTTGCAGGCGCTCTTGCAGCCTGTGCGACCCGGTGTCCACCTTTATGTATGTGGCCCCAAGGGCTTTATGGATGCTGTGCTTGGCGCGGCGCGTGCTGCCGGCTGGCCAGAGGCTCAGCTGCATTACGAGTTCTTTGCGGGCGAGGTGGAGCACCGCGAAGATGACGAGAGCTTTGAGGTTGAAGTTGCCAGCACGGGCCAGGTCGTGCGGGTGCAGCCAGATCAAACCGTGGTGAAGGCGCTGGAGAGCATTGGTGTCTGCGTGCAGATGTCTTGCGAGCAAGGCGTTTGCGGCACCTGCCTGACCGGGGTGCTCTCGGGTCAGCCCGATCATCGCGACATGTATTTGACCGAGGAAGAGCAGGCGGCTCATAACCAGTTCTTGCCCTGCTGCTCGCGCTCCAAGTCAGCCCGGCTGGTGCTGGATTTGTGATGCCGGTGCGCTTGCGCCTTGTCCATGCAAACGCATGACGGGCGTGACAGGCCCAAAATACGCTTTTTTGCCCTGTGAGTGCATGGGCGAAGCCTTGCACTGTGTATGCCATGAAGCCTGTCCTGCTCGTTTTGAATCTCCAGGTTCCCGCCCATCTGCAACAGATGGCGCAGACCTTTCCCGACTTTGATGTGATCTACGAGCCCGAGGTCGATCGGGCCGACGCGGCGATTGCCGAGCACGGCGCACGTGTGCAATGCGTGTGTACCGTGGGAGCGACGGGCCTGACGGCAGCGCAGATGCAGCGCATGCCCAAGCTGTCTCTGGTCTGCGCCATGGGTGCGGGTTATGAAAACATTGATGTGGCCTACGCCAAGGCGCATGGCATTGCCGTGGGCAATGGTGCGGGCACCAACGACGAGTGCGTGGCCGACCACGCCATGGGCCTGCTGATCGCTGCGGTGCGCGGCATCGTCAAGCAGGACAAGGCGACGCGCGCGGGCGTCTGGCGCTCAGCCATGCCACTGCCGGCCAATGTCTCGGGCAAGCGTCTGGGCATTGTGGGACTGGGCACCATCGGCGCAAAAATTGCCAAGCGGGCTGCGGCGTTTGACATGCCTATCGGCTATCACAACCGCAAGCCTCGCGAGGGTGTGACACACCAGTATTTTGACGATCTGCTGGCGCTGGCTGCCTGGGCCGATGTGCTGCTGGTGGCCACGCCCGGTGGCGCGGGAACCAAGCATCTGGTCAACGCCGAGGTGTTGAAGGCCTTGGGCGACAAGGGCGTGCTGGTGAATATTGCGCGCGGCTCCGTAGTTGATACCCAGGCGCTGGCTGCCGCCTTGCGCGCCGGTGAACTGGCGGGCGCCGGGCTCGATGTGTACGAAAGCGAGCCACTGCCGCCGCAGGAGCTGATTGATCTTGACTCGGTGGTGCTGACACCCCATGTGGGCGGCTGGTCGCCCGAGGCCGTGCAGAACTCGGTGGATCGGTTTATTGCCAATATGCGCAATCATCTGGACGGCAAGCCGCTGGTGTCGCCCATCTGAAGGAAAGCAATGCATGCTATTGAATTGAAAGCTGTCTGCGCTTGATGCTTAAAGATTTCAGATAACTTCTTTATTGAAATCATTTTGCAATAAGCGCTATCAGCTTCGATATAGATAGCAATGAAAAATCCCCGCGCAGATCGCTCTGGCGGGGATTTTGACTATCTGCGCAGCCATAAAACTGGCGCGGCACAGCTCAGGGGCGCCGAGCAAGAGCCGCCTCGCAGCGAAGGCGCCGTCCCCCTCCCGAAGAGAGAGGGGGAAGCCGCGCAGCGGCTCAGGGGGAGCTTACTTCTGGCTAGCAGCAATGGCCTTCTCGGCTTTGTCCACCAGTTGCGCGCCGATCTGGTTCTTCCACTTGTCGTAGACGGGGCGGGTGGCCTTCACAAAGGCTTCACGCTCGGCTGCGTTAGGGGTGGTGACGGTCACGCCCAGGTTGCCCAGTTCCTTGAGCAAAGGCTTGTCCGCTTCGACCAGACCCTTGCGGGCAATGGCGATTTCTTCCTTGGCAGCATCCAGTGCGGCTTGCTTGACGATGGCCTGGTCGGCGGGTGTCCAGCTGTTCCACACGTCCTTGTTGACGACGAAGATCAGCGGGTCGTTCATGTAGCCCCACATGGTCATGTGCTTCTGGCCCACGGACTGCAGCTTGGCGGCCATGTACACGCTAATGGGGTTCTCCTGGCCGTCCACGGCACCGCTGGCCATGGCGGGCTGGGCATCGGCCCAGCTCATCTGCGTGGGGTTGGCGCCCAGGGCGGTGAAGGTGTCCAGGAACAGGGGCGAGCCCACGACGCGAATTTTCATGCCCTTGAGGTCGGCAGGCGTCTTGATGGCGTGCTTGGAGTTGGAGATTTCGCGGTAGCCGTTTTCACCCCAGGCCAGAGGAACAACGCCGGCTTTTTCCAGGGTCTTGAAGATGTCCTGACCCACTTCACCTTGCACTACGGCATCCACGGCCTTGAAGTTGGGGAACATGAAGGGCATGGAGAACAGGTTCAGCGACTTGACCTGGGGCGACCAGTTGATGGTCGAGCCCACGGCCATGTCGATCACACCCTGGCGCAGCGCGGAGAACTCACGCGTCTGGTCACCTTGGACCAGCGAGGTGCCGGGGTAGAGCTTGATGTTAATGCGGCCCTGGGTGCGCTCGCGCACCTTGTCGGCCCACAGCTCGCCACCCTTGCCCCAGGGGAAGGCCGTGCCCAGCACCAGGGACATGCGGTACTCGCTCTTGTACTTGGTCTGTGCCATGGCCATGGGCGATGCAAAGGCCAGTGCGGCAGCAGTGGCCACGGCGGATGAGAGGAAGGTACGAAGTTTCATGAAATGTCTCCTTTTAGAAAGTCGTTGGTTCATTGAATGAACCTTGAATAAGCCTGATTCAAGTCAGCAGACACCGCGCAAGGGCCACCCCGTCGCGCTGGTGTCGACCCCTCCCAATGAGGGAGGGGAAGCGGCAAAGCCGCTCAGGGGCTAGTAGCCCAGTTTCTCGGGCAGCCAGGTTGCAATGGACGGGAACAGAACCACCAGCAGCATGGCCACGCACATGGCCAGTACCAGCCAGATGACCCAGCGCGTGGTGTGCTCCATGCGCACGCGGGCAATCTTGCTAGCCACCATCAGGTTCACAGCCATGGGCGGCGTGAACTGACCCACCGCCACGGTGAGCGTGAGCACCACGCCAAACCAGACCACATCCCAGTTGAAGTGGTTCATCAGAGGCAGCATCAGCGGCACAAAGATCAGCAGGATGGAGATGCCGTCCAGGAACATGCCCATGACCAGCAGCAGCACGATGAGCAGCGCCAGAATGCCGCGCTCGCCCAGGCCGGAGTTGACGATGGCCGCGGCCACGGGGTCGATGACGCCCAGGGTGGACAGCGAGAAGGCAAAAATGTCTGCCAGCGAGACCACGATCAGGATGACGGCAGACAGCTCACCCGCTTCGCGCAAGATGGTGAACAGGTCACGCACCTTGATCGTGCGGTGCACCACCATGCCCACGAACAGGCCATAAAACACTGCGACTACGGCGGCTTCGGTCGGAGTAAACAGGCCCGCGCGCATGCCGCCCAGAATCACTACGGGAGCAGCCAGGCCCCAGGAGGCCTCCTTGAGGCTTTTCCAGAAAGGCGGGCGGGGCATGGAAGCTTCGAGCTGGCCCATTTTGTGGCGGCGAGCCAGCCATACCGAAGGAATGATCAGAGCCAGACCGGCCAGAATGCCGGGGAACATGCCGGCGGCAAACAGCGCAGGCACGGAGGCTCCGGGAACCAGTACGGAGTAGACGATGAAGGCGACCGAGGGCGGGATCAGAATATCGGTGGCCGCTGCACCCGCGACCACGCTGGCCGAGTAGGCTGACGGATAGCCGGCGCGGTTCATGGCGGCAATCATCACGCCGCCCACAGCGGCGGCTGTGGCGGGGCCGGAGCCGGAGATGCCGCCCATGAACATGGCCACGCAAATGGCCACCAGCGGCAGCATGCCGGGGCCACGGCCCACGATGGAGATGGCAAAGTTGACCAGCCGCAGGGCCACGCCAGAGCGGTCAAAAATCGAGCCCACCAGCACGAACATGGGGATGGCCAGCAGCGGATATTTGCCAAGGCCCGCATAGAAGTTCTGCGGCACGGCCAGCAGGCCAAACCACTGGGCCTCGCCATTGGCCAGCGCAATCGCGGCAGCGCCGGCAAGACCCAGGGCTGCGCCAATGGGCACGCCAATGAACATCAGGCCCAGAAAGGCTACGAACAACAAGGTGGCGATCATGCTGCCTCCTCGTCCTGAGTCTGGAGTGGCTCGTCGGCGAACACTCCTGGCTTGCCCTGGCGGACAAACAGGCCAAGGGCGCGCACGGTCACGAGGGTGGAGACCACGGGCAGCCAGATGGAATACCACCATTGCGGCAGCCCGATGCCGGGAGAGGTTTCCTCATAGCGATAGTCATCCCAGACCACGCGCACGCTGAGCACGGCGATCAGTGCAAACAGCACTGCCACCATCAACGAGCCAAAGCGGGCCAGCGCTTTGCGTCTGGCGGCCGAGCCACTGCCGCAGAAAAACTCGATACGAATATGCTGGTCGCGAGCGACGGCAGAAGAGCCTGCCACCAGGGCCAGAACGATCATCAGAAAGACGGAGATCTCTTCGGTCCAGGCAAAGGAGGAGTTGGTGAAGTAGCGCACCAGCACATTGGCGAAGGTGATCAGGGCGAGAGCCGCCATGATGATCACCGTTAGCCAGTCTTCGATGCGCAGGGAGCGAGGCTCAGCCGGGTGCGTGCCGGAGTCGGCTGCACCATCGGTCTCGGGAGGAGTGGAGGACATGAACGCGGGAAGTCAGAAAAACACACATGGGTCAGGGCCGTTCGCGAGGATGGCGTGATCTGCGCGCACGCAAGGTGAACGCCCTTATGCAGTCCCTCGACCTTCGCGGTGTTGTGCACCGAGATGGGATGGAGCGAGTAAACACACCGGATAGATGTGAGCAAATATTATCAAGCTATCTATGTCGCAGGGCTTACGTCGGGCAGCAGGCATTACCCTAAAGAGCTAGATATTTCACGTGTCCGGATGACCTGTGTTGTACGGCTGTGGTACGCGGCAGCGGATAATGCCAGTCTATGGAAACCAAATGGCTTGAAGATTTCGTCAGCCTTGCTGAAACCCGCAGTTTCAGCCGCTCAGCCCAGTTGCGCCACGTTACGCAGCCGGCATTCTCGCGCCGTATCCAGGCGCTGGAGGCTTGGGCGGGAACTGATCTGGTCGACAGAAGCTCTTACCCGACGCGACTGACGCCAGCAGGCAAGACCATGTACGAGCAGGCGCTCGAGATACTGCAGTCACTGCAGAGCACCCGGACCATGCTGCGTGCGCACGTCAGTGCAGGTAAGGGTATGGTGGGCTTTGCCGTGCCGCATACCCTGGCATTCACTTTTTTCCCGAACTGGGTGTCTGCCGTGCACGAAAAGTTCGGTCCCTTTCGCAGCCGGCTGTTTGCACTCAATGTGCATGATGCCGTGATGCGCCTGGTTGAAGGTGGTTGTGATCTTCTGATTGCCTACTATCACTCATCTCAGCCTTTTCAGCTGGACACTGCGCGCTATGAAATGGTGAGTCTGGGACATGAGGTGCTGGCGCCTTACTCCAAGCCGGACGAAAACGGCAACCCCATCTTTTCTCTGCCGGGCCAACAGGGGCAGCCGCTGCCGTACCTGGGCTATGCAGCGGGAGCGTATCTGGGTCGGGTGACGGAGCTGATTCTCAAGGAGTCGGCCGAGGCCGTGCATCTGGAGCGGGTTTACGAGACTGATATGGCAGAAGGTCTGAAAGCCATGGCTTTGGAAGGCCATGGCGTGGCTTTTCTTCCCTATAGCGCTGTGCGGGGCGAGCTGGAGGCCGGGCGACTGGTGCGAGCCGTACCTGAAGGCATGAAAGCCTTTCAAATGGATATGGAAGTGCGTGCCTATCGCGAAAAGCCCACAGGTGATGCACCTCAAGGGGGGGCTGCAGCGTTGTGGAACTTCCTCAAGGAGCAAGGAGAGACGGCAGCCGTGGACACCAAGGCAGCCTGAGATTTCTGTGTGGTATTTGCAAAAGGGCCTGAGGGCCCTTTTTTATTGGCGCTGGATAAGGTGAGGGTTTTGACTTTTTTCTAAGTAATTACCCTTGTGTTATGCATAGGGTAAATGCTGAATATGCGAGTTGCGCATAAGGCTTTTTGCCATCGGCATTGGATTGATCCCTATCGAAAGCATTAGAGTTCGCAGCTTGTCCTATGACTGACTCTTGTGCATGAATGCGCAAAGGCGCGAATAGTGTGTGCTTGCGTGCTCTCATTTTCTAGGGAAAAGTCCTAGAAATGTTTGCATTGAGCGGACTTGCATCGCTGCACAATGGGGGCATTACATTTGTTGACGTCGCTTGTCTACCCTCATAAAGGGTGAGACGTTGACAGGAGTGACAAGCGTTTTTGGTCCTTACCGATAGGAGATCCATATGAAAAAGCATTTGTTGGCCATCGCCGTTACCGCACTGGCTACGGGTACTGTGTTTGCACAGGCCAATGACACTCTGGCCAAGATCAAGTCTTCGGGCAGCGTCACGTTGGGCGTGCGTGAATCGTCCGGCCTGGGCTACACGCTGGGCAATGGTAAATATGTGGGTTTCCATACCGAAATGGGTGAGAACATCCTCAAGGACATTCAAAAGCAGCTGGGCCTGGCCAAGCTGGACGTCAAGTACCAGCCGCTGACCTCGCAAAACCGTATTCCCCTGGTGCAAAACGGCACTGTGGACATCGAGTGCGGCTCGACCACTAATAACACGGCTCGTCAGAAGGATGCAGCCTTCGCCTTCACCACTTATGTGGAAGAAGTGCGTATCGCTACGCGCACCAACTCTGGCATCAATGGCATCAAGGACCTGAACGGCAAGACGATCGTGACCACGACGGGTACAACGTCGGTGCAGACCCTGCGCAAGAACAAGCGCGCCGATGGCCTGACTTTCAAGGAAGTCATGGGCAAGGATCATGCCGACAGCTTCCTGATGCTGGAAACCGGCCGTGCCGATGCCTTCATCATGGATGGCTCCATTCTGGCGGCCAACATCTCCAAGTCCAAGTCTCCCAAGGACTACCACATCGTGGGTGAAGTGCTGTCGGTGGAACCCATCGCCTGCATGATGCGCAAGGATGATCCAGCCTTCAAGAAGGCTGTGGACGATTCCATCGTGCGTCAGATCAAGGACGGCTCGCTGGCCAAGCTCTACGACAAGTGGTTCATGCAGCCCATTCCTCCCAACAACGTGAAGGTGGGTCTGCCTCTGTCGGCTGCCACCAAGGATGCGTGGGCCAACCCCAATGACAAGCCCATGGAAGCCTACGAAATCAAGTAATCCCGATCTATAGGTGTACCGCCCCTTCTGCCAAGCGGTTAGAAGGGGCTTTTTTGTTGAGAGGGTGAATGCAAGCGTTTGCCCCCATAAACCAAGAATGAAAGAGGTGCTCGTATGAGTTGGGATTGGCAGGTGTTCTGTCAGGACACCATTACCCAAGAGGTCGGGCAGAGTTGTTTTGGCAAGAACGGTGACATCACCTATCTGGACTGGATGATGTCGGCCTGGGGCTGGACGGTGTCGGTGGCTTTGCTGTCACTGCTGATCGCTCTGATCCTGGGCGCAGTAATAGGCACTTTGCGCACCTTGCCTGATCGTCCATGGATCGTGCGTCTGGGCAATGCCTGGGTTGAGTTGTTCAGAAATATTCCGTTGCTGGTCCAGGTGTTCATCTGGTATCACGTGATTCCGGCCATGATCCCATCTATGAAGTCCTTGCCGGGCTTTGTGCTGGTGGTGTTTGCCATTGGATTTTTTACTTCGGCGCGTATTGCCGAGCAGGTGCGCTCCGGTATCCAGGCGCTGCCGCGTGGTCAGCGCCATGCAGGCATGGCCATGGGCTTTACGACCTTCCAGACTTATCGCTATGTGCTGCTGCCCATGGCGTTTCGCATCATCATTCCGCCGCTGACCAGCGAGGCCATGAACGTCTTCAAGAACTCGTCCGTGGCGTTTGCCGTATCGGTGGCAGAGCTGACCATGTTTGCCATGCAGGCGCAGGAAGAAACGGCGCGCGGCGTCGAAATCTATCTGGCAGTCACGGGTCTGTATGTGATTTCTGCCTTCATCATCAACCGCATCATGGCCTCTATCGAGAAGCGTTCTCGCGTGCCCGGCCTGATTGCAGCCAGCGGTGGAGGCCACTGATATGAATCTCAACCTCGACTGGTCGTTTTTCTCGTGGGATCTGTACACCAACTTTGTGGCCAAGGGTCTGATGTTCAGCCTGATGTTGACGGTGATTGCCACGCTGGGCGGCATCCTCTTTGGCACCTTGCTGGCGCTGATGCGTCTGTCGGGCAAGAAGTGGCTGGATCTGCCTGCCACTATCTATGTCAATGGCATGCGCTCCATTCCTCTGGTGATGGTGATTCTGTGGTTCTTTCTGCTGATGCCCATGATCATCGGCAAGCCCATCGGTGCGGAGACTTCGGCCATCATCACCTTTGTGGCGTTTGAAGCGGCCTACTTCTCCGAAATCATGCGCGCCGGCATTCAGTCCATTCCGCGTGGTCAGGTGTTCGCCGGTCAGGCTCTGGGCATGACCTATGGTCAGAACATGCGCCTGGTAGTGCTGCCTCAGGCATTCCGCAACATGCTGCCTGTGCTGCTGACGCAGACCATCATCCTGTTTCAGGACACGTCGCTGGTCTATGCCATTGGCGCCTACGACATGCTCAAGGGCTTCGAGATCGCGGGCAAGAACTACGGTCGCCCCATCGAGTCCTATCTGGCGGCTGCCATGACTTATTTTGTGATCTGCTTTGCGCTGTCCTGGCTCGTCAAGCGTTTGCATAAAAAAATAGCCATCATCCGTTAAGCCGGCTCCCCTCAAGGAATTGCAATGATTGAACTCAAGAACGTTTCCAAGTGGTACGGCAGCTTTCAGGTGCTGTCTGATTGCTCCACCAATATCAATAAGGGGGAGGTGGTAGTGGTTTGTGGCCCTTCGGGCTCTGGCAAGTCCACGCTGATCAAGACCATCAATGCGCTGGAGCCCTTCCAGAAGGGCGAGATCTTTGTGGACGGCACGGCCGTACACGATCCCAAGACCGACCTGCCCAAGCTGCGCAGCCGCGTGGGCATGGTGTTCCAGCACTTTGAACTGTTTCCCCATCTGTCGGTCACGGAGAACCTGACCATCGCGCAGATGAAGGTGCTGGGCCGCAATGCGACCGATGCCAAGGCGCGTGGCCTCAAGATGCTGGACCGCGTGGGCCTGACTGCGCACAAGGACAAGTTCCCCGGCCAGCTCTCCGGAGGTCAGCAGCAGCGCGTGGCCATTGCGCGTGCGCTGTCCATGGACCCCATCGTCATGCTGTTTGACGAACCCACTTCGGCTCTCGACCCCGAAATGGTGGGTGAAGTGCTGGACGTCATGATGGGTCTGGCCCACGAGGGCATGACCATGATGTGCGTGACCCACGAAATGGGTTTTGCGCGCAAGGTGGCCAGCCGTGTGATCTTCATGGATGTGGGCGGCAAGATTCTGGAGGACTGCAGCAAGGACGAGTTCTTCGGACATCCCGAAAATCGCCAGCCGCGTACCAAGGAATTCCTCAACAAGATTCTGCAGCACTGATGCTGTAGGTCATCAAGCCAAAGGCGTTCGAAAGAGCGCCTTTTTTATGCGATAAAACTGACGCGCTCCAAGTCAGAGATGCCAAGCAAGAGCCGCCTCGCAGCGAAGGCATCGTCCCCCTCCGGGGGAAGGTGCGAAGCGCCTCAGGGGGAGTCAAAGATCTTCAGGGGGAATCCTTCATCAGCGTGCTTTGCCCAAACAGGCTTTGAACCAGCTCCACCACCAGCTCGGCTGTCTGATTGCGCAGATCCAGAGCCGGGTTGAGTTCCACGATATCCAGCGATCCAAGACAGCCTGTGTCCGCAATCATTTCCATGCACAGCTGGGCCTCGCGGTAGGTGGGGCCACCGCGTACCGGGGTGCCAGTTCCGGGGGCGATATCGGGGTCAAGAAAGTCCACATCAAAGCTCAGGTGCAGGTGCATGCCATCGCCGCCAGAGCCGAGCAATGTGGCTAGTGCACGGCGCATGACTTCGCGCATGCCCAGCTCATCGATGGCGCGCATGTCGTAAACCTTCAGCCCTAGCTGGCGAATCATGTGTTTTTCACTTTCATCCACACTGCGCAGGCCGATCTGACAGAAAGATGAGGCAGGCAGGGCAGGTGTCGCGCCGGAGAGCAAAGCCAGCTCCACCGGCCCCCGCCCGCACAGGCTTGAGACCGGCATGCCGTGCAGATTGCCTGAGGGAGAACTCTCGGGTGTATTGCAGTCCGAGTGCGCATCCAGCCAGAGCACACGCAGCTGCTTGCCCGTGGCACGGCAATGACGGGCCACGGCGCTGATGGAGCCTGTCGCTAGGGTGTGATCGCCGCCCAACAGGATGGGCAGTCGCTTTTGTTCCAGTACCTGCAGCACTGCGTCATGCGCAATCTGGTTCCAGTTCAGGCATTCGGCCAGATTGCGCAAACCTTGTTCATCGCGTGCGCCGCGCGGGTTGGCGGGACCGGAGAGGTTGCCCAGGTCGCTGACCTGCACGCCAAGCTTTTCAAGCGCGGGGGCCAACTGGGCAACGCGCAGGGCATCGGGCCCCATGGCGGCGCCAAGGCGTGACGCGCCGACATCGGTGGGCAGGCCGATCAGTGTGGCCTGAATGGGGACTTGTGCAGTGCAGGGCATAGGTGTCCTGTTCAGGCAGTTTTGCGGGCCGTCAACTGCAGGACTTGTGCGCTCTGCGCTTGTTTCACCATGGCAAACAGGTCCTTGGGGTTGTCCAGCGTGGGCACCAGTTCAATCTGCGAAAGCAAGCCTGCACTGCGTGCAAGGCTGTGCATGGTGCGCAGGGCAGAGTAGTCCTCCAGGGCAAAGCCCACGGAATCGAACAGTGTGATTTGCCGGGCAGAAGTGCGGCCGGGGGCGAGCTTTTGCACCACGCACCATAGCTCGGTGACGGCAAAACCGCTGGACATTTGCTGCAACTCACCCTCAATGCGGGTCTGCGGCTCGTATTCGACAAACACCTGGGAACGCTGCAAGGCACTGGCATCGAGCTCGGTCTTGCCGGGGCAGTCACCTCCCACCGCATTGATGTGCATGCCCGGCTCCAGCCAGTGCCCGTGAAGAATCGTGGCGCGTCGCTTGTCAGCGGTGACCGTGGTAACGATGTCCGTGCCGGCGACGGCATCTTGAGGGCTGCTGCATATAGTGGCTGTGGCGCAAAACTGGGGCAGAAATGGCTGGAGATTGCGCAGCAGCTTTTGCGATGCTGCGGGGTCGATATCGAACAGGCGCAGCTCGCGCACGCCCAGCATCTCCATGAAGGCCAGTGCCTGAAATTCGCTTTGTGAGCCATTGCCGATCAGTGCCATGCTGCGATTGCCTGAGCGTGCCAGATGGCGTGCGGCCATGGCTGAGGTGGCGGCGGTGCGCAGGGCCGTGGTCAGCGTCAGCTCGCTGACAAAGCGCGGCATGCCGGTGGCGACATCGGCTAGGGCGCCAAAGGCCATGACCGTAGGCAGCCCCTGCTGCGGATTGTGCGGATGACCATTGACGTATTTGAAGGCGTAGTCCTGCGTATCGGCCACCGGCATCAGCTCGATGACTCCGCTGCTGGAGTGGGCGGCGGTGCGGGCGCTTTTGTCAAAGTCCTGCCAGCGGGCAAAGTCGGCCTCTACGGCCTCGGCCAGCAGGCGCAGCATCTGGGGGGCACCGATGCGAGCCACCAGCCGGGCCGCATCGCTGGCGCTGAGAAAATCGGTCTGTAGCCGGGATGCAGACTGGAGTTGAGGAGCAGACATGGGGTTTCCTCCTTGGCCTCATTCTTGAGGATTTCAGTGCTGAGTGCCAGCCTGGAAAGCCTGTAGACATGTCGGCTGCCGCGCTGCATAGCCATGGCGAAGCTGAGGAGCATGGCCTTGGGCGCCGGGGAAGATGGGACAATATCGGCCATGACTCAGACCATCACGATTACCCGTCCCGATGACTGGCACTTGCACGTGCGCGATGGCGATGCCATGCGTTGCGTGGTGCCGCACACCGCCCGCCAGATGGGCCGCGCCATCATCATGCCCAACCTCAAGCCGCCCGTGACCACGGCCGAGATGGCTGCTGACTATCGCGCGCGCATTCTGTCGGCCGTGCCGGCAGGATCGAAGTTTCAGCCCCTGATGACGCTGTACCTGACGGACAATCTGGGCCCCGACGAAATCGTGCGTGCCAAGGCTGCTGGCGTGGTGGCTTGCAAGCTCTACCCCGCAGGTGCCACGACCAACTCCGACCATGGCGTGACCGATCTGCGCAAGATCTACCCCACACTCGAAGCCATGCAACGCGAAGGCCTGGTGCTGCTGGTGCACGGTGAAGTGACTGACCAGAGCATCGACCTGTTTGACCGCGAAGCGGTGTTTATCGAGCAGCAGCTCAAGCCGCTGCGCAAGGACTTCCCCGAGCTGAAGATCGTCATGGAACACGTGACGACCAAGGAGGCCGCTGAATACGTGGCAGCAGCCGACGACTTCCTGGCTGCAACCATCACGCCCCAGCATCTGCTGTTCAACCGCAACGCCATCTTCCTGGGCGGCGTGCGCCCGCACTTCTACTGCTTGCCAGTTCTGAAGCGCGAAACCCACCGCCTGGCCCTGGTGCAAGCGGCCACCAGCGGCAGCCATAAGTTCTTCCTGGGCACGGACAGCGCACCGCACGCGGCACACCTGAAGGAAGCGGCCACCGGTTGCGCCGGCTGCTACAGCGCTCATGCGGCCATCGAGATGTATGCCGAAGTGTTTGACGGCGCGGGCGCGCTGGACAAGCTCGAAGCCTTTGCCGCGTTCAACGGCGCAGACTTCTATGGCCTGCCCCGCAACACCGACACCATCACCCTGGTCAAGGAAAGCTGGACGCCGCCCGTGAGCTTTGAGTACGGCGAAGGGGCCCAGCTCAAGCCACTGCGCTTTGGCGAAGCTCTCCCCTGGAAGATGCTGGATTAAAAATAGGAGCTGTCAGCGCTTGTATTTGCTTGGTTGGCGAATACTTTGTGTCTGAAACCTAGAAGGGAGCGGCGCAAGCAGCTCCTTTTTTTATGGCTCTGAAGGCGCTGATTTTGGGCGGAAGAAAAGCGCTTTCAGGCTCCCCCTCTGATGTGGGCTATTTGTGAGCAGAGGTAAGCCGTGTGTGGCAATACCGCACTTTCTTCCTAAGATGCCGCCATCATTGACCCTTTACAGGCTCATGCTCGTGCGAGCGATGTCTATGCAGATCTCCTTGCCGCAGCACTCAGGAACAACAATATGCAATACCGCCCTCAAGCTCTGGCAGCCAGCCTGATGTTTGCTGCTGCCTCGGCCATGGCCCAGGCTCCCGCTCCTGCGCCTGCCGCAGCACCCGCTGCGAAGACGTTTCCACTTCAGGGCGAATACGCTCAGATCGAAACCCGCAATACCCAAGCCATGGTGGGCTTGCTCTCCGGTGGCACCGCCGAAGACCAGCTTATGGTGGTGGACACCTTGCTCCAGCGGCCCGAAAAATTTCAGCCGCCCGTGCTTTTTGCCGTGTCTCAGTACCTGTTTCAAGCGGGCAAGAAGGATGTCGGAGCCTTCTTGTTTTATGCCGCCCAGTTGCGGGCACGCATGGATGCCAACCTCAGCACAGACCAGAGTGCAGGGCAGGCGGTGGGTATCTTGAGCCAGCGCTATGGCGCGCAGATCAACCAGTACATGCTGCAGGACCTGGACAAGGCCCAGCAGGTGATGGCGCAGGTGCAAGCCTGGGATCTCAAAACGCCCTACGACTATGACCGCCGCTGGATCAGCCTGCATGGCATGGGCGCGTTTCTGGCATCTTCCAGCCCTGATCGTGCTGCCAAGCCGTTGATGGTGGCCGAGGATCAGCGCCAGGCCGTGATCGCCAAGACGCGCAAAGACTACTTTGACGGCTTTCGTGAATCTCTGGACGAGCTGCGCGCCAGCGCTGCGGCCAAGCGATAGGGCTGGATGCAAGCGCTTTTTTTGTTTCGTAACCCTAAAGAGGAGTCATAGTGATAGTTAGAAAAATCGGAGCAGTGATTGCCCTGAGCAGCCTATTGGCCACAGGCGCAAGCGCCAAGGAGCTGGATGAAACTACAGCCAAGGTCCTTGAAGTGGCCGCCATTTTTACCGAGTTTGGCGTGGCCTGTGGCGATGTGTCTGAAAGCGAGGCCAAAGCCAGCAAAGCCAAACAGCGTGAAGCGATGCTGGCGCAAGGCATTGATGCGCGCAGCTATGACAAGGCCTATGAAGCAGCAGGCGCAGACTTCCGCAAAAAGTGGGCAGCCATGTCGAGCGCGGATCAGAAAAAAAGCTGTGCGGATATGAAGAAGAATAGCCAGGAGGCTGCTGCTCAGGGCAAGTTTAAATAAGCGGCGCAGGCTCGTTCGAGGCAGCGCCTGGCATGGGCCATGGTTTTCGGAGTCAATGCGTGG
Source organism: Comamonas sp. FUJ_7 (assembly GCF_057369555.1). Classification (NCBI taxonomy): domain Bacteria; kingdom Pseudomonadati; phylum Pseudomonadota; class Betaproteobacteria; order Burkholderiales; family Comamonadaceae; genus Comamonas; species Comamonas sp. FUJ_7. The sequence goes on along the minus strand of NZ_JBXXZI010000003.1, from coordinate 309,821 downwards.
AGAATGTTCTTTGTTATCCACCGTTGAGGAAACTGCATGCCCACTGATGCCCAGCCCCGGATTGCCTTGCTGATTGATGCGGACAATGCGCCCGCTGAAATGATTGATGAGATCTTGACGGAGCTGTCTACTTTCGGTCTCATCAATATCCGCCGTGCCTATGGCAACTGGACCAAGCCCGGTCTGCATGGCTGGCAAAGCAAGCTGCTGGAAAACGCGCTGCGCCCCATGCAGCAGTTTGACTACTCCAAAGGCAAGAATGCGACCGACATGGCCATGACGGTCGATGCCATGGAACTGCTCTACACCGAAAAGCCCGATGCCTTTGGCATTGTTTCTTCGGATGCCGACTTCACGCCCCTGGTCATGCATTTGCGTGCCAAGGGCGCTGCTGTATATGGCTTTGGTGCGGCCCAGACACCCAAGGCCTTTGTGAATGCCTGCTCGCGCTTTTTGTATTTCGATGCGCTCAAGGAACTAGGCGACGGTATTGCCAGCCGCAGCGACAGGCGTGAGCTGGAGGAAGAGCTTGGCGACATGTCGCCTCCCTACCCCGCTGCTGAAGGCAGTGCGGTGACGGTGACTGCAGCCCCGAATGACAAGGTCACCGCTTCAGCAGAGGCTCCTCCCCCGGCACCGGTGCCTACCAATTTGCTGCGCCAGAACACCAAGCTGCTGGCCATGCTTCGCGATGCAGTGAAAGCCACGCAGGATGAGGCCGGGTGGGCGCTGGTGGGCAAGGTGGGAACACACATCGGCAACAAGCTGTCTTTTGATGCGCGTAACTATGGCTATCCGTCGCTGAGCAAGCTGCTGGCGGCGATTCAGGCATTTGAGTTTCGGGATGAGGGAACTTCGCGGGTGGCCGTGCGCGACAAGCGACTGAAGAAAGTACACGCTGCACAAACGACATCGGCAGCCGTGGTGCCGCCAAAATAACGGCATGCAATGTATCAGTCCGCAGCACATTCCAGCCGGAGATGAGCTTGAAGCCATTGACGCCGATCTTTTTGGGCGCATCGACTGGTCACGGCCTTGGCTGCGCTCGCTGACCATCGTCGGAAAGGCAGTGGCAGAGCGCATCTTGCTGGGAGAGCCTGTGCATCAGGCCCTCAATAGCGCGCTGCCCCCGGTCTTGAAGCAAGGGGGCTGGCAATTTTTGCCTCAGGCTGCTTTGCCCTCCGGTATGGCCTACGAGGCATTTATCCATAGCCAGCATTCAATTCCTACGCGCTGCAATCTGCACGATTTTTTCAATGGGCTGATCTGGCTGCATTGGCCTCAGCTCAAGCAGCAGCTCAATGCCATGCAGGCGGCGGAGATCGCGCGCCAGGGCGTGAAAGGGCAGCGTGGGCGTTTGCGCGATGCCATCACGGTTCTGGATGAAAACGGTGGCTTGTTGCTGGCACCACAGTCGCTATGCGATGCTTTGCGAGACAAGCGCTGGCAGGATTTGTTTGTGCACCAGCGTGCGCTATGGGATCAGACATGCTTTTGGCCCATTGGTCATGCCTTGCTGGAAAAGCTGGTGCAGCCACGAAAAAACATGACTGCTCATGTGATCTGCGTGCCGGACAGCTGGAGGGCTGGCGACTATGCATTGGAGCAAATGGACGACTGGCTCAGTGAGCAGCTGCAGACCGCGTCTTGCAATCTGGAGAGCAAGCCCTATCTACCCATTCCCATCTTAGGAATCCCGGGCTGGTGTGACGAAAACCAGAACTTTTCCTTCTATGATGACTCTTTAGTTTTCCGAGCCCCACGTACCGCACAAACGACATAACAATGGGTACTGCCAGAAAGAGACCTGGCTTGACGAGCATTCGCTGCCAACAGACGGAGCCTCAAGGGTCTTGGTCATTTTGTCCCCCGTGTGGAGTACACCCTCGATGAAACGTATTGCCTTATTTTTATTGACCAATATCGCCGTGGTGGCGGTATTGGGCATTGTCGCCAGCTTGCTGGGCGTTAACCGCTATCTCACCTCCAATGGCCTGAATCTGGGCTCGCTGCTGGGCTTTGCCTTCATCATGGGCTTTGGCGGCGCCATCATCTCTCTGCTGATCTCCAAGCCCATGGCCAAGTGGACATCGGGCGTGCAGGTGATCAACGAACCCCGCAATGCCGATGAGGCCTGGATCGTCAACACCGTGCGCGGCTTTGCCGAAAAAGCCGGTATTGGCATGCCTGAAGTCGGCATCTATGAAGGCGAGCCCAATGCTTTTGCGACCGGTGCTTTCAAGAACTCGGCACTGGTAGCCGTTTCCACCGGCTTGCTCGAAGGCATGACCCGTGAAGAAGTCGAGGCCGTGATCGGTCACGAAGTGGCCCACATCGCCAATGGCGACATGGTGACTATGACGCTGATCCAGGGCGTGATGAACACCTTTGTGGTCTTCCTCTCGCGCGTGATCGGCTATGCGGTCGACTCCTTTCTGCGCCGCAACGACGAGCAAAGCTCCGGCCCGGGCATCGGCTACATGATCACCACCGTGGTGCTGGATATCCTGCTGGGCTTTGTCGCCGCCATGATCGTGGCCTGGTTCTCGCGTCAGCGTGAATTCCGTGCCGATGCGGGCGCTGCTCAGCTCATGGGCAATCGTCAGCCTATGGTGAATGCGCTGGCTCGTCTGGGCGGCATGCACCCCGGTGAGCTGCCCAAGAGCGTGGCCGCTATGGGTATTGCCGGTGGCATCGGCAAGCTGTTCTCGACCCACCCTCCCATTGAAGAGCGCATTGCTGCTTTGCAAAATGCCCGCTGAGCCCTGAAGATGTAAACGGCTGCAACCTGCCTTTACGCCTGCTTCACAAGCCCCTGTCAACATCTGGCAGGGGCTTTTGCGTTGTAGCAGCAGTACTTCAGGAGTTTGCAATGTCCTTGATGACTCAAATCATGACACGCCGCTGGCTGCCAGCCTTGTTGCTGGGCAGTGGCGCAAGCTTGCTTGCAGGTTGTGTGGTGGCTCCGGCCTATCCCGCATATTCGGGCTATGGAACAGCGGTGGCAGCGAGTGATGTGTATGCACCCATGGCCCCGCCCCCGTTGGTCAACGAGGTCATTCCGGTGGCTCCATCGCCTGCCTATGTCTGGGTAGGTGGTTCCTGGGGCTGGAGCGGAAATCGCTACCACTGGCACCCTGGTCGCTGGGCCATGCCGCCACGCCCCGGCTATGGCTGGCATGAAGGTGGCTGGAACCATGGGCCTGGAGGCTGGCGTCACAGCGGTGGTCGCTGGGGACCCCGGCGCTGAACTGATCGGTGGCTGGGGCGTAGCCAGCCAGGACGGTGTTTAGCGCACGGTGTAGTTCAACTGGAACATCAGCCCGGCATTGCCCAGAACATTGACCTGGGCCCCCCAGTTCCTGTCGAACTCATAGCCCACGGCAGGAATGGCGGTAACGCCCCAGCCGTGCTTGTTGTTGAATGGAATCTTCTTGTTGTACGGGAACTTGTAGCCGTGAATGACACCGGCGGTGAGCTTGAAGAAAAGACCGGGTGCGCTGTCAAAGGGTCGAAAGCGCCAGCCGTAGTAAGCGTACTGGCTGGGCTGACCGAAGGAGTTGCTGAAATATGCAAAGCCCGCAATCTGCCGCTCATCCAGTGCTTTTTCTGCCTGAAGCAGCCAGACATAGGAGTGCTTTTGCTGGTCCGGCTCAAAGTCGTTTTCCTGCTTGGCGTCCGAGTAGTGCCAGGTGAAAGGGGAATAGCCCAGCGTCCAGCCGGAAAGCGCTGAGGTCGGACTCTGGACTTGGGCATTAGTGGCGGCGTCGCTGGATTGCGCGCTGCTGCAAGGGGCCGCCAATAAGCAGGCGACTCCCAATGAAAGGGAGGCAGCGGTAAGTCGCAGCGTTTTCATGGTGACTCCTAGCGAAACAGCAAGCCCATAGCCTACTGAGATCAAGACTCAGTATTTGTCGGCCTTGGTCTGGAAACTTGTAAAAACTATGACTGCTGGTATGCGCGCCCCATCAAAAGGCGAAACGGCAGCAGCAGACAGACTCCCAGAACCAGCTTGATGCCCAGGTCCCCCAGAGCCCAGGTGATCCAGGGCAGGTCTTCTCCGGCAAAGCCAACGCTCCAGAAAACGGCGGTATCGAGACAGGCCGCCAGCACGGTGGCAATCAACGGCGCACGCCACCACTGGCTGTGGCGCAGCTTGTCGAAGACCGAAATATCCAGCATCTGCGAGCAGGCAAAGGCCAGACCCGAGGCCGCCGCAATGCGCGGTGGTGCCAGCAGAGCCGACATCACCACCGCCACGGCAAAGCCCACCCACGCCACGCGCCGCGCCTGCGCAGGGCCAAAGCGCCGATTCACCAGCTCGCTGACCAGAAATGCAAACGGATAGGTGATGGCACCCCAGGTCAGCCAGTCGTTGATGGCGTACTGAACCAGGATGTTGGAGGTCAGCACCACCACACCCATGGCCAGCACGGCCACCATGAACTGGTGTCTGGAAGCAGGAGTGAAGCTGTTGCTCATAAGGGTGAAACTCTGGAAACTGTTTCGCAGCAGATCAGAGGCAGCAAGCAAGAGCCGCCTCGCGGCGAAGCTGCCGTCCCCCTTGGGGGGAAGGCGCAAAGCGCCTCAGGGGGGAGCCTTTTTACAACGCTCCGCCCGAGCCACGTGCACCCGAGGAAGGCACCTCGACGCCCAGAATGGCCGCCGCCACGGCCTCGCCGACCTTGATGCCGTCCACGCCGGCCGACAGAATGCCGCCTGCATAGCTGGCGCCTTCACCGGCGGGATAAAGCCCCCGTGTGTTCTCGCTCTGGAAGTCTGCACCGCGCCCAATCTTCACGGGCGAAGAGGTACGCGTTTCCACGCCAGTCAGAATGGCATCCTTCATGTCGTAGCCGCGAATCTTCTTGCCAAAGGCGGGCAGGGCTTCGCGCATGGCTTCAATGGCATAAGCGGGCAGAGCCTGGTGCAGATCGCCGAGGTTGATGCCGGGCTTGTACGAGGGCTGCACGCCGCCAAACTCGGTCGATGGCTTGCCGGCCAAAAAGTCTCCCACGAGCTGGCCTGGAGCGCTGTAGTCCTTGCCACCCAGTACATAGGCCTTGGACTCCAGTTGTCGCTGAAAAACAATGCCAGAAAGCGGGTGATGCTCACCTTTTTGTAGTTTCTCGACGCCAAAGGTCTTGCCATCAAACGCCCAAGCAAAGCTTTCGGCATCTTGCGGATAGTCCTCGGGGCTGATGGCGCAGACCATGCCGGCATTGGCATTGCGCTCGGCGCGCGAGTACTGGCTCATGCCGTTGGTCACCACGCGCTCGGGCTCGCTGGTCGCGGCCACCACGGTGCCGCCGGGGCACATGCAAAAGCTGTAGACGGCGCGGCCGTTTTTGGCGTGGTGAACCAGCTTGTAGTCGGCAGCGCCCAGCAGCGGGTGGCCGGCATCCTTGCCCCAGCGGGCACGGTCGATCACGCTTTGCGGGTGCTCGATGCGAAAACCCACGGAGAAGGGCTTGGCCTCCATGGCCACACCGCGTTCGTAGAACATGGTGAAGGTGTCGCGGGCGCTGTGGCCCAGTGCCATCACGGCGTGGCGGGTGGGCAAGGTATAGCTTTCGCCCGTGGCCTGGTTGAGCACCTGCAGGCTGGTCAGCTGGCGCTGGCCGTCTGTTTCTTCAATCTGTACGTCGGTCACGCGCTGCTCAAAGCGAATTTCACCGCCCAGGCGGCGGATTTCCTCGCGGATGCCTTCCACCAGCTTGACCAGCTTGAAGGTGCCGATGTGCGGGTGGGCGGCGTAGAGAATTTCGGGCGGCGCGCCATAGGTGACGAACTCGGTCAGCACCTTGCGGCCCAGATGGCGGGGGTCCTTGATCTGGCTGTAGAGCTTGCCGTCAGAGAAGGTGCCTGCGCCGCCTTCGCCGTACTGCACATTGGACTCAGGGCTTAGCTCACGCTTGCGCCACAGACGCCAGGTGTCCTTGGTGCGCTCGCGCACGGCCTTGCCACGCTCCAGCACTATGGGCTTGAAGCCCATCTGGGCCAGCACCAGGCCGGCAAACATGCCGCAGGGGCCAAAGCCCACGACCACGGGGCGCTCGTCCAGGTCGGCCGGGGCCTGACCCACGGGCTTCCAGCGCATATCAGGCGTGGGGTTGACGTGCGGGTGCTCGGCAAACTGCGTCAGCAGCGCGGCTTCCTGGCTTTCGTCGGCCAAGGTGATATCAACGATATAGACGGCCAGCAGCTCGGCCTTGCGCGCATCAAAGCTGCGCTTGTGCACATTCAGGCTGGCAATGGCTGAGGCTGGAATGCCCAGGCGCTCTGCGGCCAGCTGCGTGAGCTTGTCCGTGGGCTGGTATTCGGTGTGGTTCTCTGGGTGATATTCAATCGCCGAGAGAGGGAGTTTGAGTTCTGCAATTCGGATCATGGCTTGTACCTATCAAGCAAGGGCTTGGATGGTACGGCAAAGCCCTGGACTCTGCGGGGCAGGGGTTGTCTGGGCTGGGGCTGGGGCTGGAGAGAATTAGATATTTCAAAAAATATAGCTGCTTGCGCTTGATAGATATTGATTTCAGATTGATTTATTTCTGAAATCAATGCCTATAAAGCGCCATGTGCTATGTTTTTTAGAATCCGGAAATCGCCAGCCTGGAGTAGCCAATCCCTGCCGCCTTCTCCACGCGGATTTGCGTCGGAATGCGCTCCTTGAGCGCCTCCACATGGCTGATGACGCCAATCATCTTGCCGCTGGCGTTGAGCGCATCGAGTGCGGCCAGTGCCACCTCCAGCGTGTCTGCATCCAGCGTGCCAAAGCCTTCGTCGAGGAACAGCGAGTCAATCGAAGTCTTGCTGCTGACCAGATCAGATAGCGCCAGCGCCAGGGCCAGGCTGACCAGGAATGCTTCGCCGCCCGAGAGCGTGCGCGTGTCGCGTGCCGCATCACCCTGCCAGCTGTCCACGATGTCCAGCTCCAGCTCGCCCGTGGGCTTGCGCCGCAGCAGATAGCGCCCGTGCAGGCGCGTGAGGTGCTGGTTGGCCAGGTGCAGCAAATGATCCAGCGTCAGTCCCTGGGCAAACCGGCGGAACTTGTCGCCCTTGGCAGAGCCAATCAGGCTGTCCAGCCGCTGCCACAGGTCGCTGTCTTTTTCCTGCTCGGCAATCTGGGCCAGCAGTGCCTGCTGACCGGTGCGGCGCTCGTCGTCATCCTTCAGGCGGGCGCGGTGAGCGCCCAGTAGCTCGGCTTGCTGGGCGCGTTCGGCTTCCAGTTGCGTGACCTGTTCGGTAATGGCTTCGGGAGCCTCATCGCTGAGTGCCTGGGCTTGCAGCGCGGCAAGCCGCTGGCGGGCATCGGCCAGCAAGGTGGCTGCGCGCTGCACGGTGCCGTGCAACTGCTCGCTGAGGGACTGCAGCCGCTGCTGTTCGGCATCGGGCAGCAGGGCGCTGGCGTACTGCTCATCGTCCGTAAAAGGGCTGCTGTGCAGCGCCTGCAACCAGCTGTCCTGGGCGTGCTGTGCGCTCAGCTGCAGCTGAGCAAGCATTGCTTGTGCCTGCTGGTGCTGTCCTTGCAGCGTGGCCAGGGACTGAGCCGTTTGCGTGAGCAAGCTGATGCAGGACGGCAGCGTATCGGGCAAGGAGGGTAAGGGGGACGAGGCAGGTGCATCCGGTGCGCCGGCAGGCAAGGCCGGCAGTGCTTCGCAGCGCTGCTGCCAATGCACCGCATCCTGCTGGGCCTGGCTGCACTGGCGCTGCAGTGCGTCTATCTGCTGGCCCAGTGTGTGCATGGCCTCTTGCTGGCGCTGCCATTGCTGCCATTCCTGCTGGCGCATGGCAATCCATTGCTCTGCATGGCTGCTGTCTGGCAGTGCGTAGCCGGCTGCGGCAACAGCGGTCTGCAGTCGGGTCTGCAGTTCGCCCTCTTGCAACTGCAGGGCTTGCAGTGTTTTGCTTGTTTGCGCCTGCTGCTGCTGAAGGTTTTGCAGCGCCTGCCCGGTGCTGGCCTGTGCATGCTCTGCCTGTTGCTGGTTTTGCAAGGCGATCTGACAGGCCTCCTTGGCGCTGTGCAGCAACTGCTCCGCCGCATCGGCCTGAATCAAGGCTTGCTGCAGTTTTTCAATCTGCTGGCGAGCCTGGCCGCAGGCGGTGAGTAAGGCGTCCAGGTCCTGCCAGGCGGCTTCGTCCACGGGTGAGGCCGCTTGCGCGCGCAAGGCGGACCAGCGCGCTTGCCACTGCGACATTTGCTGGGCAAGGGCATCACGCTGCTCTTGCAGGTGCTGTTGCTGGTTGTGGCTGGTGGTCAGCGCGGTACTGACCTGCTCGCCCTGATGCTGGAGCGCCTTTAACTGCGCCTGCACCTGCTGCAAAGCTGCGGCGGTGGCAGACACATTCAGCGCCGCATATTCGCCAATGGCGGGGTGCTCGTGAGACCCGCACAGCGGGCAGGCCTCACCGGGCTGCAGTGCGGCACGGTGTTCCTGCAGGCTTTGGATTAGACGTTCCTGCTGCAGCATGGTTTGCTTGTCAGCCTCTGTGGCCAGAAGTGCCTTGTACTGCTGGCGCAATGCTTCGCGCTCGGTGGTTTGCGCCTGAAGGCGGGCCTCGTTGGAGCTCAAGGCCTGAGCGTTGATTGTCAGTTGCTGCTCAAGAGGCGCGCGCAAGGCGGCGTGCTCCTGCAACTGCTGCCAGTGGTGCAACTGGCGCTCGGCATCTTGCCAGTGCGAGCGCAACTGGCTCAGGCTGCCGTGAAGGCTCAGGTGCTGCTGCAAAGCTTGCTCGGCAGCTCGCAGTTGGGTCTGGGTCTGCGCAACTTGCTGCGCTGCATTGCGGCATTGCTGGGCTTGTGCAGCGCTTTGCTGCTCAAGCTGAAGCGCAGATTGCTGCCACTGATCGAGCAGGCCTTGGGCTTGCGCTGCTTGTTGGTGCAACTGCTGGCTTTGCTGCAGCTGTACGCTCCAGCCGCTGAGGTTTTCTCCCAGCTGTGCGTGGCTGGAGTGGGTCTTCAGCCATGCCGCCAGATCGGACTCTTGAGCTTGAGCCTGCTGCAGCTGCAGCGTTGACTGCTCTAGCACATGGCCCGCCAGACGACTGGCTTGCTGGTGCAGGTGCCAGTGCGTGCCCTGGGCCTGATGCAATTGCTGCTGCAGTTGAGTCAGCAGCGAGGTTTGCGTGCGCTGCTGGCTCAGCGCCTGCTGCCAGCGCTGGTGAATGGGTTGAATGGCCAGAGCAGGGCCGTGGGCTTGCAGTCGCAGCAGCTCAGGAGTGGCATCCTCCAAAGCCTGTTGTGCATGGGCCTGTGCGCTGCATGCAAGCTCCACTTCTTGCGCGGTGTGCAGCATTTGCTTTTGCCACTGCTGTATGGCCTGCAGCTGCTGGTGACGTGTTTGTAGTGCTGACTGCTGTGCTTGCAGCTGATGAATCTGCGTGTTCAGCTCAGCGCGAGTGGCCTCATCCAGCAGTTGCATGCCGTTGGCCTGGGCTTTCTGCTTTTCCAGCGCGTTTTTGGCTTCTTTGGCGCGCTCGAATACGGTTTGCGAGATCTGGCTATAGATATCGGTGCCGGTCAGCTCTTCCAGCAGTTCGGCGCGGTCATTGGCATCGGCGTTGAGAAAGGCCGCAAAGCCGCCCTGGGCCAGCAGCATGGACTTGGTAAAGCGCGCAAAGTCCAGCCCGGTGATTTCGGCAATGCGCCGGGTCTTGTCCTTGAGGTGTGTGGTGAGGATGCGGCCTTCACCGGTGTCCGCATCAATCTGTGCCAGCTCGACCTTGGGCGACTGCAGGGCACCGTCGCTCTTGTCGCGTGCACGGCGCTGGCTCCAGAAGGCGCGGTAGCGCTGGCCTTTGACTTCGAACTCCACCTCGGCCAGGCAGTCGGAGGTGTGGCGCGTCATCAGGTCGTTGCTGCTGCCGGTGACTCCGCCCAGGCGGGGGGTCTCGTGGTAGAGCGCCAGACAGATGGCATCAAGCAGCGTGGACTTGCCCGCGCCGGTGTGGCCGGTAATGGCGAACAGGCCGTTGTCGGCAAAGGGAGGGGCGCTGAAGTCAATGCTCCACTCGCCCTTGAGCGAGTTCAGGTTCTTCAGGCGCAGTTTCAGAATTCTCATGCTGCAGCTCCTTGCTCGTCACTGAGGCTGTGCAGCACCTGCCGGTAGCGCTCGGTCAGCGCGGCTTGCAGCGGCGGCTCCAGGCTTTCCTGTGCCAGGCGGCGTTCGAACACGTCCAGCGGCGATAGTTCATCGAGCGACTCTCGTGCCTCGCTGCCCAGCTGTGCGGTGGCAGTGCCGCGCTGGCGCTTGATGCGCAGAATTTCCACGGGCAGGGACTCGGCCATGGTCTGCACGCGTGCCGTGAGGTCGGCCAGGTAGTCGTCTTCCTGCACAGTTACCTCCAGCCACACCGGCAGGTCGCTGCGGGCTTGGGCAGAGGCAGATTTCAGCAGCTCTGGCATTTGCAACAGCGTGCCGGTGATCGAGGCCATGGGTTGAAACACAGGCACGGGCAGGGCAGTGACGGTCTGCAGACCGTCTGCATTCACATCGACCAGCAGCACCTGCTTGGTCTGCCTAGCTTCGTCAAAACCCAGTGCAATGGGCGAGCCGCTGTAGCGAATGTGCTCCAGCCCGCCGACGAGCTGAGGCTTGTGGATGTGGCCCAGCGCGATATAGCTGGCGGGCGGGAAGGCATTGGTGGGAAAGGCTTCGAGCGCGCCCACATAGATCTCGCGCACCGATTCATTGCTGCTGGCGCCCACGGTGGTCAGGTGGCCGGTGGCGATGATGGGAAGGTGCTGGCCGGTGCTCGCCAGCAACTGTGCCTGCTTTTGCTGGGCGGCGGCATAGACGCGCTGGTAGGTGGCGGCAATGGCGGTCTGCAGCGCCTGCTGCTTGTCTTGTGCGCTTTGAGCGGCCTGGCTTTGCTGCACATCGCGCGGGCGGATAAAGGGCAGGGCGCAGACGATGCAGCCGGGCGTGTTGCCGGAATTGCGCAGCGGCAAGGTGATGACATGCTGCGCATCGCCGCCGGTGGAGCTGATGACCTGCGTTCCCAGATACGAGAGCAGCGCGCGGCTTTCGTCCAGCACGCTGACCGAGTCGTGGTTGCCCGCCAGCAGCAGCAAGGCCACACCGCTATCGTGCAGGCCCACGATGAGCTGGTTGTACAGCTCGCGCGCATAGCTGGGCGGGGCACCAGTGTCGAAGATGTCGCCGGCGATCAGCACGGCGTCCACGGCATGGGCTTGGGTCTGTATCAGCAGCCAGTCGATCAGGGCCTGGTGCTCGGCCTGGCGGCTGTGGCCCATGAAGTGCTGGCCCAGATGCCAGTCGGAGGTGTGGAGGATGCGCATAGGCCGATGTTACGAGGCATAGAGACTCCTGCATCAGAACAAAGCGGCCTGACAGCAGGTGTCAGCGGCGCGCCGTGCGCTTGGCCGTCCAGTAGCCGAACTCTTCCTTGCCCACTTCATAGTCCAGCTCCTGCAGCCTGGCCTGCAGGTTCTCCTGCACATCGGCCACGGCCTTGTTGTAGATGCTGGGGCCGATCTCCTGCAGAAAGAAGTTCAGCAAAGCGCCGGACTGCATATTGCCAATGGGCTCGTCCATGTTCTCGCGGAAATAGCGCTCAATGGAAGTGATGGCCTGCTGCTGCGCGTGCTTGGGGAGTTCTATGCTCATGGTGTGCTTGTTGCTTTTGATGGAGTAGCTCAGATTCTTGCCAGCCTGTTTCGCTGCGTCTTGCTGCGAGTGGACTAGATCGTAGTCTGGGTAGAAGCTGTGTGCTCTTATAAAAAGAGCTTCTAGCGCTTGATAGGTAAGCGCTGCAGCTCGTTTTTACTCAAAGTTTTAAGCCAGGTTGCTTATTGCGCAGGCTCGTCCTGATCGGCCAGAAAACCGCCGCTCTGGTGTGCCCACAGCTTGGCGTAGATGCCGCCCTTGGCCAGCAATTGCTGGTGCGTGCCTTCTTCGACGATATGACCTTCGTTCATCACGATCAGCCGGTCCATGGCGGCGATGGTGGACAGGCGGTGGGCAATGGCGATCACGGTCTTGCCTTCCATCAGCGAATCCAGGCTTTCCTGGATGGCGGCTTCCACCTCGCTGTCCAGCGCGCTGGTGGCTTCGTCCAGCAGCAGGATGGGCGCATCTTTGAGCATCACGCGGGCAATCGCCACGCGCTGGCGCTGGCCGCCCGAGAGCTTGACGCCGCGCTCGCCTACCTGTGCGTCGTAGCCGCTGCGGCCCTTGAGGTCGGTCAGCGCGGCGATGAAGTCGGATGCTTCAGCCTTGTCGGCGGCAGCGCGCATCTCGGCCTCGCTGGCATCAGGGCGGCCATAGAGGATGTTGTCGCGCATGGAGCGGTGCAGCAGCGAGGTGTCCTGCGTCACCATGCCGATGGCGCTGCGCAGACTGTCCTGCGTTACCCCGCGAATATCCTGGCCGTCAATGGTGATGCGACCGCCTTGCACTTCGTGAAAACGCAGCAGCAGATTCACCAGCGTGGACTTGCCCGCGCCAGAGCGACCGATCAGACCGATGCGCTCTCCAGCACGAATGTGCAGGTTCAGGTGGTCGATCACCTTTTTGCCGCCGGCCTTGTAGCCAAAGCTCACGTTCTCAAAGGCAATCGCCCCTTGGGTTACTTGCAGAGGCTTGGCGTCGGGTGCATCGACGATGGTTCGTGGCTTGGTCAGCGTGGTGATGCCGTCCTGGATGGTGCCCACGTTCTCGAACAGGCCCGTCATTTGCCACATCACCCAGTGCGAGTAGCCCATCAGGCGCAGTGCCATGGCAATCACGGCCGCCACCACGCCGGCCGAAGCCTGACCCTGTGTCCACAGATACAGGGCGGTGCCGCCGCTGCCCAGCAGCAGCAGGGCGATCATTAAATGGTTGGTGATCTCGAACAGGCTGACCAGACGCATCTGCGTATAGCCCGTGGCCTTGAAGGCCTCCATGGCATTGCGTGCGTATTCGGCTTCGCGGCGCGTATGGGCAAACAGCTTGACGGTGGCGATATTGGTGTACGCATCGGTCACGCGGCCCGTCATCATGGAGCGTGCATCAGCCTGCTCCTTGCCAATCTTGCCCAGGCGCGGCACAAAGTAGAAACAGGCAGCCGTATAAGCGATGAACCACAGCGCAAACGGAATCATCAGCCGCCACTCAAAGCTGGCCGCCAGAATCAGAATGCCGATCATGTAGACGCCCACGCCCACAAACACATCGACCACCATGAAGACCACTTCGCGCACCGACAGCGCGGTCTGCATGATCTTGGTGGTGATGCGCCCGGCGAACTCGTCCGCATAGAACGACATGCTCTGGCCCAGCATCAGCTTGTGAAACACCCAGCGCAGCCGCATGGGAAAGTTGATGGCCAGTACCTGGTGCATGACGGTGGTGTGCAGGGCCAGCAGCGCCACGCTGCCCAGCAAGATGGCGGTAATACCCAGCACCGTGGCTTGCTGCTCGGCCCAGAAGTTGGCGGGCGAGACCGTGCCAAGCCAATCCACCACGCGGCCCATGATGGCGAAAAGCACCGCCTCATACGCGGCCAGCAGGGCAGAGGTTAGCGTCAGCAACCCAATCCAGCCGCGCATTCCCTGGGTACAGGCCCAGACAAAAGTAAAAAACCCCTTGGGCGGTACCTTGGGCTCTTGGGCTGGATAGGGCGGAACCTGTTTTTCAAAAAATCGGAACAAGATGGAAATACTCCCGGTACATGCGTGTGGCACTTCTGGCACTGATGGTATGGGAGCCGGTTCAGTTGGTGCAAAGTGGCGCAGATGACCGTTTATGCAATGTGCCCTTGAATCCGAAGCTGCCCCTGTCATGTCGAAATCGATCCCATCCCGCCCCGAATCTTCATTGCCTCACGCGCGCTGCACATCCCGCACATCCCGCACATGGATGTGGATATCGGCGCTGCTGTTGACAGCGCTGGCGACGCTCTTGGGTATCAGTGGCTGTGTGATGACTCAGCCGATCAAGGGTGCAAAAAAAGTCAGCCTCCCCTCAGATCTGCAGATATCGCCCCAGCGCCTGCAATCGCATGTGCGCGTGCTCAGCGAGGATCTGGTGGGCCGCAGTTTTGACCAGCCAGAGACCTTGCAAAAAGCCGCTGAATATATTGCTGCAGAGCTGGCAAAGTCTGGCGTAGTGGCTGAACGCCAGCGCTTTGAAGTGGGTGGCCACAGCTATGAAAACCTCATCGCTCGGTTTGGCCCGAAAGATGGCAAGCAGCCCTTGCTAATCATGGGTGCGCATTACGACAGTGCCATGGTGGGTGATGGCTATGTTTCCATAGACCCGCAGGCACCAGCGCGTCGCCACACGCCTGGTGCAGATGACAATGCCAGCGGTGTAGCGGGCCTGCTGGAGCTGGTGCGAGTGCTGTCTGCCAATCCGCCGGCTCAGCCTGTGGAGCTGGTCTTTTACACGCTGGAAGAGCCGCCCAATTTTCGCAGTGACGATATGGGCAGCTATCGACATGCACTGTCCCTTAAGGAACGCAATCAGAACGTGCGGCTGATGCTGTCCGTGGAGATGATTGGCTACTTTAGCGACGAGCCGGGTAGCCAGAGCTATCCACTGGCGCCGCTGAGCTGGATCTACCCAGACAAGGGCAACTTTATCGGCTTGATTGGCGAGCTGAAGAATTTTGCAGAGATGCGCAGCACCAAAAGCTTGATGCGGGGCGCAGCCGATGAGGAAAAACCATTGGATGTGCGTTCACTGAACTCGCCACGCTTTGTGCATGGAGTGGATTTTTCGGATCACCTCAATTACTGGCGGCTGGGCTATCCGGCCATCATGGTCACGGACACCTCTTTCATGCGCAATCCTCACTATCACCAGAGCACGGACACTTGGGACAGGCTGGACTATGCGCGCATGGCACAGGTCGTGCGCATGCTGGCCGCCGTAGCACTGGATAAAGGGTGATGCAGATCAGGCCCGCATGGGCCTGGGCTTGCAACACATCAGCTCAACTTCTTCCAGCTCCACCCGCTGTGATCGAGGTTCGGTGTTTTCCTCCACACATTTCCAGGTCATCAGCACAGGCCCGGCTGACAAGAGCGCAGCCAAGATTGCTCCTTGGGAGTTCAGCAGGGCCACGAGTGGCAGGATGACTGTCTCTGGTCGAACGCTTGGCTCTTGAAATTGATAGCTGCAGTCGATTTCACTTAAAGGGGTGGAGATCAATTTGAATGAAAAAACGCCGCTTGTTTGCGGCGTTTTTTCATCACAGGCAGGTGCGATCAGGCGTTGGGCAAAAAGCCTTCGACGGAGAGATAGCGCTCGCCCGTGTCATAGGCAAAGCCCAGCACCTTTGCGCCTGCAGGCAGCTCGGGCAGTTTCTGGGCAATGGCAGCCAGCGTGGCACCCGAGGAAATACCGACCAGCAGGCCTTCTTCGCGCGCCATGCGGCGGGCGTATTCACGGGCGGGCTCGCCTTCGACCTGGATCACGCCGTCCAGCAGGCTGACATCCAGGTTCCTGGGAATAAAGCCCGCGCCAATCCCTTGAATAGGGTGGGGGGCAGGCTGGCCGCCTGAGATGACGGGCGATGCGGCGGGTTCGACCGCGTAGACCTTGAGATTGGGCCATTGGGCCTTGAGGACCTTGGCGACGCCGCTGAGGTGACCACCTGTGCCTACGCCGGTGATGAAGGCATCCAGGCCATCGGGGAAGTCACGCAGAATTTCCTGAGCCGTTGTGGCAGCGTGGACAGCGACGTTGGCGGGGTTTTCAAACTGCTGGGGAATCCAGGCGCCGGGCGTTTTATCTGCCAGCTCGTGCGCGCGGGCGATGGCGCCCTTCATGCCTTTTTCTTTGGGCGTCAGGTCAAACGATGCACCATAGGCCAGCATCAGGCGGCGGCGCTCGATGCTCATGCTCTCGGGCATGACCAGAATCAGCTTGTAGCCCTTGACGGCGGCCACCAGTGCCAGGCCCACGCCGGTGTTGCCGCTGGTGGGCTCAATGATGACGCCGCCGGGCTTCAGGGCACCGGATTTTTCTGCCTCTTCCACCATGGCCAGTGCAATGCGGTCCTTGATGGAGCCACCGGGGTTGCCACGCTCAGACTTGATCCAGACATGGGTGTTGTCGCCGAACAAACGGTTGACGTGGATGACGGGCGTGTTGCCAATGGTTTGCAGAACGTTGTCGAACTTCATGAAGTCTCCAAGGTGAAAAGGGCAAATCCGCCCGAAACCTGCATTGTGGCGCAGTTGATCTGCCTGGCTGGAATATGAATATTCTTGTTGCAAGTCAAGGCGGTGTTGGCATGCTTGCTCTATGCTGGACGCATGGCGAGGCCATGCGCCGATTGCTTTTCAAGGAGGCCCTTTTCTGATGTCTTTCAACATGACTTTGACGCTGCTTGGCCTGTGCTGCGTGTCCCTGCTGGTGGGGTTTTCCTGGCGCGAGCAGCGTTGGGGACCATGGGTGATGTTGGTGTCGGTGGTCAGCCTGCTTTCGCTCATGAGCTATGCCATCCTCAACTTGCTGACTTGAAGCTAGGTCATGCTGGCGATCTCTTGGGGGAAGCACCTCCGAGGTTGCCAAATGCTATGGAGTCTGCAGCGATTTGCTGCGCATCAGCGGCGCTTTCCACAACTCTGCCAGTAGCAGGCCGGTGATGGTCATGATGCCGCCCACTGCGTGATAGGCGGCCAGTGGCTCGTGCAGCGACCATGCAGCGATCAGTGCGGTGAACACCGGGATCAGATTGAAAAACATGCTGGAGCGGCCGGGGCCAAGCGTCTGCACGGCCTTCATCCATAGTAGTGGTGCTGCAATGGAGGCCATGATGCCGGCGAAGCCCACCAGAGGCAGATTGCTGGCATTCAGTCCTGTTTTTGGGGAGAGCAGATACAGCGGAAACTGCGCCACCACGGCCACCAGCACTTGCAGGTACAGCAATTGAATGGTGTTCAGGCGCGGCATGGGCCAGCGTTTGAGCAAGATGTTGTAGACCGCATAGGACAGCATGGCCAGAAACATCATGGCATCGCCCAGGTTCAGTCCCTCCGAAGCCAGAGAGCCCAGCTTGCCCGATGAGACCACCAGAGCGACGCCCACAATAGCCAGCAACGAGCCCCAGACACCGCCGCGCGTCAGCGGCTGGCCCAGCATGAAGACGGCCAGAGCCAGCACCAGCATGGGGGTGAGCGAGCCGATGATGCCCATGTGTGTGGCCGTGGTGTAGTGAGCCGCGTAATAGGCCAGGCTTTGGTAGATGACCATGCCCAGCACGCCCAGCACCAGAATTTTGGGCAGCAGCGGTTTGATCACAGCACGCTGGCGCCAGATGGAGGGCAGCAGAAACGGCGTAAAAATCACTGCGGCCACCACCCAGCGAAAAAAGCCGATCTCGGCGGCGCTGATGCTGTCAGCCGCCAGTTTGCTGACCACGGTGTTGATCGACCAGATCAGCACTGCGCCCAGCGGTAATAAGTACGCACCCATGATGAAACTCCTTGATGGGATCTATCATGCCTTGACGGTTTTGAAGTGCATTGCTGATTTCAGACAAACGATAGCCCCAACCGGACGAAGACCATGCCGAGCTTTGCTGCCACTGCTGAACAGGCCGAAACACGCCATCCGGTCGCCATTCTGGACACCGAAAAAGTGCGTGGTGACTATTACTTTCGATACGACGAATTCGGTGCCCACAGTGAGGCACCGCCGCACAGCCACCGCTGGGGGCATCTGAATTACGCCTCGCATGGCAGCCTGAGCATGGAGGTGCCCACGGGCAACATCCTGTGCCCGCCCCAGCACGGGGTGTGGATTCCGCCCGGCGTGGTGCACAGCTGCTACCTGCGCCATGCGGTGCAATACCGCTCGGTCTATCTGGCACCCGCGCTGTGCGAGGCCCTGCCGCCGCAGCCGGGCTGCATGCCCATCGGCCCTATCATTCGTGCCATCTTGCTGGACTTTGGCATGCGCGGCGTGCAGATTCCGGCCACGGCGGCCGATCTGCGGCTGGCGCAGGTGGTGCACGACCAGCTCTGCGCCACGCCGCTGGAGCTGAGTTTTTTGCCGGTGGCCCGCCATCCGGCGCTGGTGCAGGTGCTGGATGCCATGCGCTCCCAGCCCGACGACCACCGCAGCCTGGCGGACTGGGCGCAGACCGTGCACATGACCGAGCGCACACTGGCCCGCCACTGCCAGGGCGAGCTGGGCATGAGCCTGGGCGAGTGGCGCCAGCGCATGCGCTATCTGCAGGCCATCGATGCGCTGGAGGCTGGGCACACCGTGCAGCAGATCGCTTACGACCTGGGTTACAGCACGCCGTCGGCCTTTATTGCCATGTTTCAGCGCGAATCCGGCCTGCCGCCCGAGCAGTTTCGGCGCGAGTTCTGTGCAAGCTCTTTGTGAACGCGAGATAATGCGCGCCGTGAAGTGGGCTAGACCGCCGCTGGTACAAGTGCCGAAAGGCCGTACTGGAGGAACGTCCGGACTGCATAGGGCGGCGTAGCAGCTAACAGCTGTCCACCGTGAGGTGAGGATCAGAGCAACAGAGACGAGTCTGGCAGGAGTGCCGCAAGGCAGACCAACCAGGGTGAAACGGGCAATCTCTACGCGCAGCAATACCAAGTAGGCACACGTTGACGGGGCCCCCGGAGTGTGCGGGTAGGTAGCACCGAGCTGTCAGGCGACTGGCAGCCAAGATTAATGGCGGTCACATGGCGGGCAACCGTTGTGCACAGAATCCGGCTTATCGGCGCACTTCACACTTATTCCATGAAAAAGAGCTTCCAGCGCTGGAAGCTCTTTTTTTTTGATGATGCTTGCTGGGGAAGTATGAAAAAAGGAGCGAATAGCGCTTGTCCCTTATCGACTTCAGATATAAATCGACCTGAAGTGAAGGATTCACAAGCGCTGCTAGCTCCTTTTATTGATACAGATGGTGGGTAGCCAGCCGCTTTGGAAGCTTAGAAGCGCTCCCAGGGCATCAGATAGCGCCACTGGCCTTCGGGCACCTTGGCCAGCGAGACACGGCCGACGCGCAGGCGGCGCATGCTGGTGACTTGCAGACCGATGGCCGCGCACATCTTCTCGATCTCTTCAGGCGCAATGCCCTTGAGTGCAAAGCGCAGATGGCCTTCGTTTTGCCAGCTGACATGGCAGGGCGGCATGCGGCGGTGGCCGTTGCCACCGGGGATGGGCAGGCCTTCGTAGAGGATGTCCAGGCCGTCTTCGACCATCTGGCCTTCCACGCCGACGATGATTTCCTGCTCCAGCCACTGGCCTTCTTCGCCCAGCTTGCGCGCAATGCGCTTGTCCTGGGTGTAGATGATGAGACCGCTGGCCGGCACGGGAATCGTCAGAAACGATTCCAGATTCTTGAAGTGATGGTCGAGCACCAGCTGCGGCATGGGCGTGTCGAGCTGGGCCTTGGTGTCCTGACTCAGCAGCGAATGCGCGCTGCGCACCCGGCCATAGGCGCGGCCCTGGGTCATGCCCGCAGGCTTGTTCATGAGGATGGTGACGGGCGGCAGGGCCTCGGGCTTGGCGTCCTTGCACAGCGTCACGACCTGGTCGGCGCGCACACGGGTTTCGGGCACTTGCACGACTTTGCCGTCCACCTGCACGTTGCCCGCAACGATATGGAGTTCGGCCTCGCGGCGCGAGCATTGTTCTTGCTCCGCCACGCGCTTGGCGAGGCGGATGCTTTCTTGTTCAGGCAGAGATTCAGACATGGCGAGAGCTTAATGCTCCCGCCATTTCCTAGTTGTCCACAGGTCTAGCTGCGCAGTGGCTGCGGCTTAGCGCCCCAGGCACAGTTTCTGGATGCGCTCCACATGGGCCAGCAGCGATTGCTGGGCCACCGGCCACAGCGCCTTGGGCGTGTCGGCATAGACCATGGCGACCCAGTCCTCAATGCTGCCGTCGGGCAGGGTGCGCATGGCCTCGTGCACCTTGGCTTCGCGTGCCAGGCGGTGACTCTTGAGCTTGGCAATCTGCTGGCGGGCAAAGCCCAGCACATAGCCATGGGCTGGAAGTATGTGGCGCACGCCATGCTCGGCACAGAGCGCGCTGAGTTTGTCCAGCGAGTCCAGGTAATCGATCATGTTGCCGTCGGGCGGGCTGATGACGGTGGTGCTGCCGTTGAGGATGTGGTCGCCGCTGAACAGCAGCGCATCTTCTTCCAGCAAGAAGCACAGGTGGTTGGCCGCATGGCCGGGTGTGAAGATGGCTAGCAGGGTATGGCTGGTTTCGCCGTCTGGCCCTTGTCCTGTAACGGCTATGCGCTCTCCATCTTGTAGCGTGACGTCCGGTTTGAAGCGGCTATGGGCGCGTGCCGTGGGGGCGGAGGGCATTCCCATGATGGGCGGCTTGTCATGGCCAGACTCCACCACCAGTGCCTGCAGCGGCGCAGCTCCGGGCGAGTGGTCGGGGTGGGAGTGGGTGCAGACGATGAAGCGGATATCGCCGCCCGTGGTGTCATGCAGGCGCTGCAGATGCTCGGGCTCGTTGGGGCCGGGGTCGATGACGATGTAGCCGCTGCTGGCATCACCCACCAGATAGGTGTTGGTGCCGGGGCCGCTCATCATGCCGGGGTTGGGGGCCGTCAGGCGCAGCAGATTCTTGCGCAGCGGCACGGCTTTTTCAGACTGCCAGTCCAGGTGGTGAATGCCGTGGCCGTCAGGCAGCACCATTTCCAGCTCGCCATAGGCCATGTCGGTTTCGGCGTGGCGGGTGTCCTGACCTTTGAGGTAGCCACCGCGCGGGCAGGCATGCCACAGCGGCTTTTCGCTGTGCAGGGCGTTGATGACTTCCTGCGTATTGGCGAAGGCCGAGAGGCGCTGCAGCGTGCGCTGGGTAGGAAAAAGAATGAACAGTTTTTTCTCGTCAAAGCGCTGCAGGGCGTCTTGGGGCGAAATCCAGGTGGGTTCGAACTGCTCGGTTTCGTCGGCCACGGGGACTTGCCCTTGCGGCATGCGGGCCACGAAAAAGGGTACGTTGAAGCGTTTGGGCAAATCCAGCGGAGCGGTCCAGTGCGTCAGGTACCAGAGCTGATCGACGGCCAGCGTCCAGCCGCGTTCGCGGCACTGTGCATAGAGCGATGCCTGGCGGTCAAGCAGCGCCACATCGGCAGGAGAGACGGGCTGGTCATTCCTGTCATAGGCCAACAAGATACCCAATTCTTCAAAAGTCTCGCGGATGGCGGCCAGCGCCTGCGTGATGCGCTCTGTCCCGGCGATCTCGGCCATGGAGGGGCGAATTTGAGCCAGCGCGTGGTTGGCAGGGTCTGCATCCTCTGCCTCCAGACCTCCGCCGGGGAAGACATAGGCATTGGCAAAAATGCCTTGATCGGCACGCCTTGTCATCAGCACTTCAAATCCGCTGCCGTCGGCACAGTCGCGCAGGAGCAGCAAAGTGGCTGCATCACGAGCTGGTACGGGAGGGCGCTGGGGCTGGAGAAGTTGGCTGGGGCGGGGCGGTTGGGGTGAGGTCATGGACGCACATTATGCGAAGGCGCTGCGCGTGCACATGTCATGCCTGGACTAGATGGGCGCTGCGGGAGCCAGTAATCGGGGAAAGCACTGAGATCAAACTGCGCGGAATAGCTTGCATTTGATTATTTTAAATAACAATAATGAAGCAAAGGAATGGTTATGAGTCATAAAGAAATTGCCGTTGAATTGCGTGGCGATGCGCAGCAGGTCGCTGTCATCCGCCTGATGCGCTCTGCCAAGCGCAATGCCTTGTCCGATGGGCTGGTGCTGGGTCTGCGCGATGTATTCATGAATCTGCCCGCCAGCGTGCGTGCCGCCGTGGTGGATGGTGATGGCCCGCATTTCTGCGCCGGTCTGGATCTGAGCGAACTCAGCGAGCGTGACGCGGCCCAGGGCGTGCTGCACTCGCGCATGTGGCATGAGGCGCTGCGCCAGGTGCAGTTTGGTGCTGTCCCTGTGGTGGCTGCCTTGCATGGTGCGGTGGTGGGCGGAGGGCTGGAGCTGGCCAGTGCCTGCCATATTCGCGTGGCAGACAGCAGCACTTTCTATGCCCTGCCCGAGGGCTCTCGGGGCATTTTTGTGGGCGGCGGTGGCTCGGTGCGCATCCCGCGCCTGATTGGCGCTGCCCGCATGGCCGACATGATGTTCACCGGTCGCGTGTACAAGGCCGAAGAAGGCGAGCGCATTGGTCTGTCGCAATACCTGGTGCCCGAAGGTCAGGCGCTGGACAAGGCGGTGGAGCTGGCGCTGCGCATTGCCGAGAATGCACCCATGACGAATTACGCACTCATGCACGCTTTGCCGCGTATTGCCGATCAGCCTGCCGATCAGGGGTTGATGACGGAAGCGCTGATGGCCGCAGTGGCGCAGAGCGCACCGGAGGCCAAGTTCCGCTTGCAGGAGTTTTTGGCAGGTCGTGCCGCCAAGGTCAGCCAAGACTGACCGGGCATCATCAAGAAAAAGCGGCGGAGACAAAGACAATGCAGGAGACAAGCACAGCCATGCAGGCCATCAGCCAGATCGAAGAAGGCGCTCAGCCTCGTTATCGGGAGCTGGAGTTTGGCGTGCGCAGCATCTGGGTTCGTGAGGCGGGGGATGGCACTTTTCATGTGCGCTCCGATCAGGAGCTGGCCGCTTATGCGCTGCGCATGACCGACAGACTGTTGCACTGGGCGCAGGCCACGCCGCAGCAGACTTTTATCGCTCAACGCAAGCGGCTGGCTGATGGCAGCACAGGTGACTGGGAGCACATCAGCTACGCCCAGATGCTGGCGGCTGCGCGCAGCATTGCACAAGCACTGCTGGATAGAAACCTCTCGGCAGAGCGCCCTGTTGTCATCCTCAGCGAGAACAGCCTTGATCACGCCATGCTGGCCATGGGCTGCCTGTATGCGGGCGTGCCCTATTGCTCGGTCTCTACCGCCTATTCGCTGGTCAGCACGGACTACGCCAAGCTGCGTCATGTGGTCGATACGCTGACCCCCGGCTTGATCTTTGCCAGCGATGCTGCGCGTTATGGCAAAGCTGCGCGTGCTGTGCAGGCCGAGGGCTGTGAGCTGGTGTACCACAAGGCGACGGATGAGGCACAGCCTTGCACTTTGTGGGCTGATTTGCTGGCGACAAAGGCCACAGCCGCAGCCGATACCGCCATGCAGGCCACGGGGCCGGACACCATCACCAAGTTCTTGTTCACCTCGGGCTCGACCAAGCTGCCCAAGGCTGTGATCAACACCCATGGCATGTGGTGCGCCAACCAGCAGCAGATTGCCCAGACCATGCCCGATATGGTCAAGGGCCCGCCGGTTCTGGTGGACTGGCTGCCCTGGAGTCACACCTTTGGCGGCAACAAGAACATTGGCCTGGCGCTGTATCACGGTGGCTCGGTCTATATCGACGATGGCAAGCCTACGGCCGCAGGCATTGGCGAGACACTGCGCAATCTGCGCGAGATCTCGCCCACGGTGTACTTCAATGTGCCAACGGGATTTGAATACATTGCCCGCGCCATGGAAAGCGATGCGCAGTTGCGCAGCAGCCTGCTCAAGCGCGTCAAGATGTTTTTCTATGCGGGCGCCTCTTTGGCGCAGCCGGTCTGGGACAGCCTGCATCGCACACAGGAAGCCGAGTGCGGCGAGCGAATTGTGATGGGCACGGGCCTGGGCATGACCGAGTCTTCGCCCTCGGCACTGTTCATCAACCGCCCCGATGTGCGCTCTGGCGATCTGGGCGTGCCCGTACCGGGGCTGGAGCTCAAGCTGGTGCCTGTCGATGGCAAGCTGGAGGTACGCTATCGGGGCCCCAATGTCACGCCCGGCTACTGGCGTGCACCGGAAGCCACGGCCGAGGCGTTTGATGAGCAAGGCTTCTTTCGCACCGGCGATGCCGTGCAGTGGCGCGACCCTCAGGATCGTAATCAGGGCCTGCGCTTCGATGGACGCATTGCCGAAGACTTCAAGCTGGCCACCGGCACCTTTGTCAATGTGGGGCCGCTGCGCGCCAAGATCATTCATGCGGGTGCTCCGTATATCCAGGACGTAGTGTTGACGGGGCTGGACCGCAAGGAAGTAGGCGCCATCATTTTTGGCACGCCGGCCTGCGTTGCACTCAGCGGGCTAGGCACCGATGCCAGCCTGGAGCAAGTGATGCACAGCGCGCCTGTGCAGCAGCACTTGCAAAACGTGCTCAACCAGCTGGCGCAGACAGCTACCGGCAGCGCCACCCGCATTGCGCGTGCCGTGGCTGCCATCAAGCCACCGTCTCTGGACTTGGGCGAGGTGACGGACAAAGGCTCCATCAATCAGCGTGCCGTTCTTCAGCATCGCGCGGATGTGGTGAGCGGCCTGTATGACGAAACGCTGGCGCTGATTCTGAAGCCCGGTGTTTGAATAAAAAACAAGCCAAATCGTGTCTAAGCCCAATGTTGGAAAGCGTAACTAGCTTCTAAAAGGATAGTGAGATGCAAGTTCAGAATCAGATTGCCATCGTGACCGGGGGAGCTTCGGGTCTTGGTGAGGCTACGGCACGGGCACTGGCTGCAGCCGGTGCCAAAGTCGCGGTGCTGGACCGCCAGGTCGACAAAGCCAAAGTGGTTGCGGCCGAGATTGGCGGCCTGGCACTGGAGTGCGATATCTGCGATGCAAACAGCGTCACGGCGGCGCTGGATGCCATTCGTGAGCAGTGGGGCGCGGATGCACGAATTTTGATGAATGTGGCGGGTATTGGCACGGCCAAGCGCGTGATCGGCCGTGATGGCGAGCCCGCGCCATTGGAAGACTTCGAGCGCGTGATTCGCGTCAACCTGATTGGCAGCTACAACATGACGCGCCTGTTTGCCGCACGCTGCGCCAAGCTCGATGGCCTGGAAGATGGTGCACGTGGCGTGATTCTCTACACCGCATCAGTGGCCGCTTTTGACGGACAGGTGGGGCAGCAGGCTTACAGCGCATCCAAGGGCGGACTGGTCGGCATGACACTGCCCATGGCGCGAGACCTGGCACAGCATGGCATTCGCGTTTGCACCGTGGCGCCGGGCTTGTTTGCCACGCCGCTGATGCAGGAGTTGCCCGAGCCCGTGCAGCAGTCTCTGGCGGCTTCCATTCCTTTCCCGTCGCGGTTGGGTAAACCTTCGGAGTTTGCGAATCTGGCTGTGCATATCGTGCACAACGACCACCTCAACGGCGAAGTGATACGCCTTGATGGTGCGCTGCGCATGGCACCGAGATAGAGATTTCCTCTGGGGCGCTGTGCGCCTTCCCTCAAG
Source organism: Comamonas sp. FUJ_7 (assembly GCF_057369555.1). NCBI lineage: Bacteria > Pseudomonadati > Pseudomonadota > Betaproteobacteria > Burkholderiales > Comamonadaceae > Comamonas > Comamonas sp. FUJ_7. The sequence goes on along the minus strand of NZ_JBXXZI010000003.1, from coordinate 284,628 downwards.
GGAGATCACAGCTTGGCTGCGCGGCGGCATTTGCTGGCTGTTCCTTTGATAGGCTGTGGCTGCATTTAACCAACAGGGCCGGAGAGCCCGTATTTTTAACAGGAGACAAACATGCAAGATCGTCGCAATTTCGTCAAAAGCCTCAGCGCTGGCGCAGCGCTGGCTGCATTCGGCGGTATCGCCAGCCGCAGTGCTTATGCGCAGGGCGGTGGCCCGCTGGAGCAGGTGCGCATTCTGTACGGCTTCCCCGCAGGCAGTGCCGGGGACTCGGTAGCGCGTCGTGTGGCAGAAAAGCTGGGTGGCACCAGCTACAGCAAGAATATGGGTGTGGTGGAAAACAAGCCCGGAGCTGGAGGCCGTATTGCGTTGGAGAACCTGCGCACGGCGGCTGGGGACGGTTCGGTCATTGTGCTTTCCCAGGTGTCGGCCTTCTCCATCTATCCGCACATCTATAGCAAGCTGACCTATCAGGCCAAGGATTTCGAGCCGATCTCCATCGGCGCCATCATGCACCACGGCCTGGCAGTCGGCCCTGCCGTGCCGGCCGAGGTCAAGACGCTCAAGGACTTTCTGGCCTGGTGCAAGAACAACCCCGACAAGGCCAGCTTTGGTAGCCCCGGTGCGGGCACCCAGCCACACTTGATCGGCTCGCTGCTCAGCCTGCGCTCGGGCATCAAACTCAGCCATGTTCCCTATCGCGGCACGGCGCCTGCGGTGTCCGATCTCGCCGGTGGCCAGATTGCAGCCGTCATGGGTCCCAGCGGTGACTTCCTAAGCTACTACAAGGCGGGCAAGCTGCGTGTACTGGCAACCAGCGGTCCGCAACGCAACCCCTATCTGCCCAATGTGCCCACGTTTGCCGAGCAGGGCTTTGCCGACCTGACTGCCGAAGAGTGGTTTGGCTTTTATGCCAACGCCAAGACGCCGCTTGATGTGCGTCAGCGCGCCCATGCAGCGATCACGGCAGCGCTCAAGAGCGATGCACTCAAGGAAAGCGTGGGCGTGGTCGGCTTGATTGCCACCAGCTCCACGCCGGAAGAGATGGCTCGCTCGCAGCAGGCTGAGTTCGAGCGCTGGGGGCCGCTGGTCAAGCAGATTGGGTTTACGGCGGATACCTGATCGCACCCCCTGAGCCGCTTTGCGGCTTTCCCCTCTCTCGCTTTGCGGGAGGGGGACGATGCCCTCGCTGCGGGGCGGCCCTTGCTTGGCATCTCTGGCATGGGGCGCTTTTAGCGCACATGGAAGCGCTATTTCGAGATTTTCATTTGCTGCGATGCAGCCGGTTTTGTATGTCCTATCTGCCCACCAGCGCCGATAACGCGTTTCTTCTTTTTAATGTGCTCAAGGCTGATGAGCAGTTGCAGCGATTGCCTGTTCATGCGGCAACGGATCAGGCGCTGATGCAGCAGGTGCTGGAGGAGGCAGGCAAATGGGTGGGCGATGTGGTGGCACCGTTGTCGCGCGAAGGCGATGAAGTGGGTGTGCAGTTTGCGGCGGGCAAGGTCACTACGCCACCGGGTTTCGCCAGTGCCTATCAGGACTTCTGGCAGGCGGGCTGGCCCGCGCTGGCCTGTGCTGAGGAGGATGGTGGGCAGGGTCTGCCTTGGGTGCTGGAGGGGGTGCTGTATGAGTGGCTGAGCGCTGCCAACCATGGCTGGACCATGGCTCCCGGTTTGCTGCATGGCGCTTATGAATGCCTCAAGCACCATGGCAGCGAAGCGCTCAAAGCTGCCTATCTGCCCAAGGTGGCCAGTGGCGAGTGGCTGGCCACCATGTGTCTGACGGAAGCCCATGCCGGCAGTGACCTGGGGCTGGTACGCACACAGGCTGTCCTGGCTGGAGAGTCCGAGCTGGGTGAGCGTTTTGAAGTCAGTGGCAGCAAGATTTTTATCTCGGGCGGCGAGCATGATCTGACCGAGAACATCGTGCACCTCGTGCTGGCGCGGCTGCCTGGGGCTCCCGCTGGTCCTAAGGGCTTGTCGCTGTTTCTGGTTCCCAAGGTTTTGCCAGACGGTGCGCTCAATGCCGTGGTCTGTGAACGCATTGAGGAAAAAATGGGCTTGCATGGCAGCCCTACCTGCGTGATGCGTTTTGATGCGGCTGCCGGCTGGTTGATTGGCCAGCCTGGCGCGGGACTGAATGCCATGTTTGTCATGATGAATGCGGCGCGTCTGCACGTGGCGCTGCAAGGCATAGGCTTGCTGGATGCTGCATGGCAAAAAGCCCATGCCTATGCGCTGGAGCGCCGCCAGATGCGTGCGCCAGGGGCTGTGCCTGCTTCGCGTGGCGCTGGCGATGCGGCCGATCTGATCATCGAGCACCCGGCTGTTCGCCGCACACTGGATCTGCAGCGTGCCTGGGTGGATGGTGGGCGCGTGCTGGCCTATCAGACCGGCATCTATCTCGATGTGGCGCGCCATGCCGAAAGCGCAGCCGAGCGAGAGCAGGCTCAGCAATGGTGCAGCTTGATTACGCCCGTTCTCAAGGCCGCCTGGACGCAGCAGGCGTTTGAAGGTGCCAGCGCCTGTCTGCAGGTGTTTGGCGGCCACGGCTATATCCGCGAGTGGGGCATTGAGCAGATCGTGCGCGACTCGCGTGTGGCCATGATTTACGAGGGCACGAACGAAATTCAGGCCATTGACCTGCTGGTGCGCAAAGTCTTGCCAGATGGTGGTCAGGCCATGGGGCAGTGGCTGCTGTCGCTGCGCAAGACGCTGGACGCTGGCCGTGCGCTGGATGCCGAAGTGCTGCGTTGCCTGGCGCAGCTGCGCTACTTCACCACCGTGCTGGCGCAGGCTTGCAAGGAAGATGACACCCTGGCCTGGCGTGTGGCTGATGACTATCTGCGCTGTGTTGCCGTGGTGCTGCTGGGCTGGGCCTGGGCGCGCATCGCCGCGACAGAGGGCGCAGAGGCAGAGCGCTGGCAGGGCGCTTGCAAGCAGGTGATGCAACGCGTGCTGCCGGAAATGGACTGGCGGCTGGGTCTGATGAAGGCGCAGTGGGCGCAGGCTTCGGTTGTACATGGCAACCAGCTGTTTACACCCGCGCATTGAGTCTGTATGGCTGCAAGATGTGGGCGAAACCGGCAAAATTGCCATCTTTTCGCTGCAATTCTGAATTGATCTTTGCCATTGACGTTGACACCGACCATGCCCGCTCAAAAGACTGTTGAATCCGCCTCTAAACCCGCTCGTGTGTTGCGCGCCTCCCGCGCTCAGAAGGCAGCTCCGGAGAAAGAAGCAGGAGCGGAGGTGTTTGCGGTGGATGAGGTCAATGCCAGCTTTCTGGAGTCTTTGCTGGGCTACAACGCACGCCGAGCCTCGCTGGCATTGGTGGATGTTTTCGTGCGCAGCATGGAGCGTTTTGAGCTCAAGATCGTTGAGTTTTCTGTGCTCTCGCTGGTAGGAGGCAACCCGGGCATCACCTCGCGTCAGCTGTGCCAGCAGCTGGCTGTGCTGCCGCCCAATATGGTGGGCATGATCGATGCGCTGAGCAAGCGCGGCTTTCTGGAGCGTCGCCCCCACCCGCACGATGGACGTGCCTCGGGGCTTTATCTGACCGCTGAAGGCCGTGTGCTGGTTGATACCGCCGAACCCGAAATCAAGCGCAGCGAAGAGCAGTCGCTGGTGCACCTGAGCGCAGCCGAGCAGCTCCAGCTGATGGAGCTGCTGCAAAAACTGTATCGCAGATAGGCCGTTGACGATCTCTTCTAGGCATCTGCATAGGAGATCGTGAACCTGCACTGAAGCCCCGGCATGGCGCGATAATGTGATCCATCATGCAGATTCGCTTTACCAAGATGCAAGGCGCGGGCAATGACTTTGTCGTGCTCGATGAGACCCAGGGCCGTCTAGGCCTGAGTACGGCCCAATACCGCTATCTGGCCAATCGCCACTTTGGCGTGGGGGCCGACCAGATACTGAGCGTGCGCCCGGCACCTGCAGAAGACGTGGATTTTGAATATGTCATCCACAATGCCGATGGGGGAGAGGTTGAGCAATGCGGTAACGGTGCGCGCTGCTTTGCCCGCTATGTGCGTGACAAGGGCTTGACTCACAAGAGCGTGATCCGGGTACAGACCCTCTCCGGCATCATTGCCCCTGAAATTCATGACGACGGCCGCGTGACCGTGGACATGGGGGCGCCCCAGCTTGATCCGGCCAAGGTGCCGTTCATTACCCAAGGTCTGCAGCCTCAAACTTTGGGTTTGGCACAAAAATGGCCTCTAGACCTTGATGAGCATGGGCAGTCAGCTACAGTCTGGATAGCGCCAGTTTCCATGGGCAACCCGCATGCCGTGCAATGGGTGGATGATGTGGAGACGGCAAAAGTGGCCGAGCATGGACCGCTGATTGAGCAACATGCACGTTTTCCACAGCGCGTGAATGCAGGCTTCATGCAGATCATGCACAGGGGCGAGGTCAAACTGCGCGTTTACGAGCGTGGCTCTGGCGAGACCTTGGCCTGTGGCACAGGTGCTTGCGCCGCCGTGGTAGCCGGCATTGGCTGGGGCTTGTTGGACAGCCGCGTGGACGTCCGCACCCGAGGGGGCTTGCTTACCATTGAATGGGCGGGTCAGGCGCAAGACCGTGTGCGCATGACCGGCCCCGCCGAATTTGTTTTTGAAGGCCAGATCGACATCCCTGATACCTTATGAACAGCTTGACCGACACCGCCCTGACCGAAGAGTCGATTGCCGACTATCTCCAGCAAACCCCCGAGTTCTTTGAGCGTCATGCCGAAATGCTGACCGGAGTGCGTTTGGTCAGTGGCCACGGCCCTCGTGCCGTGAGCCTGCAGGAGCGCCAAGCCGAGATGCTGCGCGAGAAGATCAAGGGTCTGGAGCACCGCATCATGGATATGGTGCGCCATGGAAGCGAGAACGCATCCATTGCCAACAAGATTCACCAGTGGACCCATGCGCTGGTCAAGGTGCAGGACCTGCGCGAACTGCCTCATGCACTGACGGCCAGCCTGCAGCATATTTTTGATGTGCCACAGGTGGCGCTGCGCTTGTGGGATGTGGCAGGTGCACATAGCGGAACGGTCTACACCATGGGAGTCAGCGATGATGCCAAGGCATTTGCATCGTCACTGACCATGCCTTTTTGTGGCCCCAATATGGGCTTTGAGCCCGTTACTTGGCTATCCAATCCCAACGCCGTGCAGTCGGTGGCATTGCTGACACTGCACGATGGAGCCATGGACAGCACGACCAATGCCTTTGGCATGCTGGTGCTGGGATCGCCCGACCCCATGCGCTTTGATGCAACCATGGGCACAGAGTTTTTGACGCGCATTTCAGAACTGGCCAGTGCAGCGCTATCACGCATGCGCACGCCAGCACTGACATTGGCACATGGCTGATTTGAGCTGAAAAGGGCTCAAACCATTGGCACACGAGGGCCATCAGCTCCCTTTTGAAGAGCAATACGCCCAGCTGCCGGAAGTTGTCCACAACTATCTGCAGCATGTGCGTGTGCAAAAGCGCCTGGCCGATCGCACGCATACACTGTATGCGCTGGATTTGATCAAGCTGCAGCGGTTTGCCCAGCAGGCAGGCCAGGAGCTTCTGGCGCTGCAGCCCCAGCACATCCGACGCTTTGCGGCACAAATGCATAGCGCAGGCCGCAGTCCGCGCGGTATTGCCTTGATCTTGTCGGGCTGGCGCAGCTTTTTTCGCTGGGCAGCGCAGCAGGAGTTGGTGCCTTTCAATCCCGTGGAAGGCGTGCGCGGCCCCAAGGCGCCCAAGCCTTTGCCCAAGGCGCTGGGCGTAGAAGACGCCGTGCAACTGGCCAGTTTCCACAATGCCGACGCCGACCCGTGGATAGAAGCGCGTGATGCCGCCATGACCGAGTTGCTCTACAGCTGCGGCCTGCGTGCGGCCGAGCTGGCGGGCTTGGATGTGCGTCCCGATGCGCAGACCCTGCAGCAAGGTCACGGCTGGATCGATCTGGAGGCGGGCGACGCCCATGTGCAGGGCAAGGGCAGCAAGCGCCGCATTGTGCCCGTGGGCCGCAAGGCGTTGGAGGCACTTCAGACCTGGCTGGCCCAGCGCAGCAGCGCGCTGGCGGGCTTGGCGCAGGCCAAGGCTCGGGAGGAGCCGGCACTATTTATCGGCCGCCGGGGCGAGCGGCTCAGCACCCAGTCCATCTGGGCGCGGCTCAAGCTGCGGGGGCTGCAGGCGGGCTTGGCGTCTGGCGTGCATCCGCATGTGCTGCGCCACTCGTTTGCCAGCCATATGCTGCAGTCCAGCGGCGATTTGCGGGCGGTGCAGGAGTTGCTGGGCCACTCCAGCATTACCACCACGCAGATCTACACCCGGCTGGATTTTCAGCATCTGGCCCAAGTTTATGAAAATGCCCATCCGCGTGCCCGGAGGCAGGAGGGCGGCGACAAGCCTGCCACCAAATGTGGGCAGGGGCGAGACGCAGAAGATTAGGTAAGTCCTGAATTGATAGCTGCTAGCGCTTGATAGATAAGCGTTTTAGGCTGTTTTTGCTTGATTTTTTGCGCGGCCCTGCTGCCGCTAAGCGCTTGAAAGCGCCGCTACACTTCCCAGCTGTTATTCCCAGGGCAGCGCCATATTCAGGCCGCTGCCCGTGTTTCCAGGGCTGGCGCATCAGGCGACAGTCCGCAGCAAGAGGTTTTAAAGCATGGCTCTTATTCCAGTCACCATCCTCACGGGCTTTCTGGGCTCGGGCAAAACCACGCTGCTCAAGCGCGTGCTGCACGAATCCCACGGCATGAAGATTGCCGTGATCGAGAACGAGTTCGGCGAGGAAAACATCGACACCGACATTCTCAAGACCGAATCCAAAGAGCAGATTCTGCAGATGAGCAATGGCTGCATCTGCTGCACCATCCGCGAAGACCTGCGCGAAGCGCTGCAACTGCTGGCCGCCAAGCGCCGCAAGGGTTTGGTGGACTTCGACCGCATCGTCATCGAGACCACGGGCCTGGCCGACCCCGGCCCCGTCGCCCAGACCTTCTTCATGGACGACGAGATTGCCGAGACCTATCTGATCGACTCCATCATCACCCTGGTGGACGCCAAGCACGCCAACCAGCAGCTTGACGACCGCCAGGAGGCGCGCCGCCAGGTGGGCTTTGCCGATCAGATGTTCCTGTCCAAGACCGATTTGGTGACCGATGCTGAAAAGGATGCGCTGATCCACCGCCTCAAGCACATGAACCCTCGTGCGCCCATTCGCGCCGTTCATTTTGGCGATGTGCCTCTGAGCGAAGTGTTCGACCTGCGTGGCTTCAACCTGAATGCCAAGCTCGATATCGACCCCGACTTCCTCAAGGAAGATGATCACGGCCACGACCATCATGATCACAGTGCTTGCGACCATGACCATGGTCAATGCGAACACGATCACGGCCATGAGCACAAGCACGACGAGCATTGCGGCCACGACGACCATGACCACGAACATGGAGAGCACTGCAATCACCCTCATCACCATCACCACGACGATGATGTGAAGAGCTTTGTCTACCGTGCCGATCGAGCTTTCGACCCCGCCAAGCTGGAAGACTTCCTGGGCGCCATCGTTAACATCTACGGCCCCAAGATGCTGCGCTACAAGGGCGTGCTCGATATGAAGGACACCAGCCGCAAGGTGATCTTCCAGGGCGTGCACCAACTCATGGGCAGCGATCTGGGCCCGGAGTGGGAAGAGGGCGAAAAGCGTGTCAGCAAGATGGTCTTCATCGGTATCGACCTACCGCAGGACATCTTCCGACAAGGGCTGGATCAGTGTCTGGTGTAAGACATCGTTTGCAGAGATCCTGCTTCTTAAGCTAACAGATTTCTGACAATGACTGACGGCCTGCTTTGCAGGCCGTTTTTTCTTTGGCGATTTCTTGAAAACTGGTTGAAATAGCCTCTCGCTTATCCGCAAATTGTGGGCTATGAGCAACGGATTCTGGGCGGGGGGGCTGGCGTAGCTACAATGCCGCCCCTAAAGAGGGTGTTGGAGCAATCCGGCCCGGCAAGGGCTCTGTACTGTAAGGAGACAGGACGTGACCGCTGTGAAAAGTAATTTGCCCAAGGCTGCCGCCAAAATAGCAGCAGTGGCTGAACGCACCCGCAGCGCCAAGACCTCTTTGGTGAACGCCGAGTTGGACAAGCCGGTGCTGGCATCTGCTGCAGCGGTGAATTCCTCCAAGTCGTTCAAAACCAAGCGTTCTGCATCGCCCATCGCGCGGCAGTCTGAAACAGATGTTCCGCCCAGGACTGCCCAGGCGCTCCAGGCAGCGGTAACCAAGAGAGATACGAAAGCAATGACCACCACAAAGCAAGCTGTGCCCAAAAAAGATCCCAAGCTGGCCAATGCCTGGAAGACCAAGTCGGTTGCCGAGCTGACCGATGCTGAAGTGCTGGCCATGTCTGATGACGATTACATGAACGATATCCAGTTGGCCTATTTTCGCCTCAAGCTGGTCACGCTCAAGAACGACATGCACATGAATGCCGGTGAAACGGCTGAAAACCTGCGTGAAGACACGGTGGTGGTTCCCGATCCAGCCGATCGTGCCACCATTGAGGAAGAGCATGCGCTTGAGCTGCGTACGCGTGACCGCGAGCGTAAGCTGCTCAAGAAGATCGACCAGTCCATTGCCCGCATCGATGCCGGTGACTATGGCTACTGTGACGAGACTGGCGAGCCTATCGGCGTTGGCCGACTGCTGGCACGTCCTACGGCTACACTGTCGCTAGAAGCTCAGCAGCGTCGTGAGCTCAAGCAAAAGATGTACGGCGATTGATCTGCATCAAGTGCTAATGGGGCTGTAGGCATCAAAGTAGAGAACCATGGCAAAAGAAGAGAACAAATCGGGAGGGTTGCTGGCCAAGATGGCACGCTTTGTGCGCCATCCGACCGTCAATTGGTCTGATTTGGAAAGTCTGAACCAGGAAAGCGAAGAAAGCCAGTACAGCAAGCAGGCGCTCAAAGAGATGCTGGAGCGCAAGCGCCAGAATGACTTTGTGCGCAAGCGCGAGTTTGAACAGCTTCGCAAGCTGCGGCATGCTCAGTTGAGCAAAACGGCTTCGACAGCCAGAGCTCCTCTGGAATCGCCTACCCCGCTGGCTGGCTCTTCGTTTTTGCAGACTGCTCAAAACTCCATGCCAGGCGAACGCGCAGAAACCATCAAGAAAATTGATGAGATTGAAGCGCAGATGGCGCAGCAGTGGTGGCGTGGCAAGCAGATGGCTGATGCCACCACAATGCCTTTGCAGCTGCCAGAGGGGGGGAACGTCATGCCTTCTTCCTTTAGCACGCAGCCTCCTGCATCCGTTAGTTCGCTGCCGGTGCTCAATGATGCCGTGAGCAGTGATGTGACCTTGCCTTCGCGGGAGGCGGTTGTTGCTAGGGCACCGTCTGCGGCATCCATGCGTGGTGAAACGGATTTTTCCCCCGGCTTTGCTACGACCGAGGTGTCCGCCCCTGCGGATATCAACATGGTGCCTCCCTCCTTTGCGAATTTTGAGCACGATGCTGCGCTGGAAGATGCCGCAATAGTCTTTGCCAGCGGCGACAACGCTGCAGCAGAAGTCAGCTTGAAGGGATTGATTGCTGAGCGGGCTCAGGATACGCCGTCACAGCTGAAAGTCTGGCTGGCATTGCTGGACATGTACCGCGCAGCAGGCATGCAGGTGGAGTTCGAAGATGCTGCAATGGATTTTGTGGCGCGCTTTGGTCGCTCTGCTCCCCAATGGTTTGTCATGCCTCAACAGGCGGGCAAGCTCAGCGAGAACATGGCGGATGCACCTGTTCAGGCAGGCTTTCGCTGGCAAGCGCCTGTGCAACTGGGGGAGTCAAGCCTTAAGGCCTTGATAACCAGCAAGGCCCGCAGCCCTGCCCCCTGGACCATGGACTGGAGTGCTCTGGAGAGCATTGATGCTGCAGTGCAAAAACCGTTGCTTGAGGCGGTTGAGCAGTGGGCATCTGAAAAGGGTGAGCTGATTTTTGCCGGTCATCAAAGGCTGCTAGCGGTACTCAGCAAGCATTGCCCCTCAGGCGATCGTTCGGTGGATCAGATTTGCTGGTATTTGCGCTTGGCAATGCAGCGCTTGATGTATTTGCAGGACGACTTTGAGCTGACTGCTCTGGACTACTGCGTGACTTATGAGTCGTCACCTCCTTCCTGGGTCGATCCGGTCAGTGCGTACTCGAATGAAGGGCAAGGCAACAGGTCTGTGATGCCTGACAGGCGGTTGTTGGGGCCGGAAACCATTCAGCCGGGCATGCTCTGGAAAGAGCGTAAACCGCGCTTTTCGCTTCAAGGAGTGATTGAAGGCGATGCGCTTCCATGGCTGGCTGAGGTACAGGCCAAGGCCAAGCTTGGCGAAGCGATTGCCATTGACTGCACGCGACTGGTACGCATGGACTTTGCTGCGGCTGGTTCGGTGCTGAACTGGGCTGCGCAGATGCAGGAGCTGGGGCATGTGCTTCAGTTCAGCCAATTGCATCAGTTGCTGGCCGTGTTCTTCAATGTCGTTGGCATTCAAGAGCATGCGCAGGTGATCCCCCGGCGGGATTAACCCCCTGAGGCGCTTCGCGCCTTCCCCCTTTCTCTACGCGCTTCGCGCTATGGAAGGGGGACGACGCCATCGCCGCGAGGCGGCTCTTGCTTGGCGTCTCTGAGATGGGGTGCGCCAGTTTTTGAGTGGCAGCATTCTCTAAATTTTCTTTTTTGTGCTCTTGAGCTTGTGCTTTTGTGCCCCCATCTGTGAGAGATGGAACAGTTTCACGGCACCACCATTTTGAGCGTGCGCCGCCAGACTCCCGAAGGCGTTCAAGTCGCCATCGGTGGTGATGGTCAGGTCACATTGGGTCACATCGTTGTCAAGGGCACGGCGCGCAAGGTACGCAAGCTCTATCACGGCAAGGTACTGGCGGGTTTTGCAGGAGCAACTGCTGATGCCTTCACGCTGTTCGAGCGCTTCGAGGCCAAGCTGGAAAAGCACCAGGGCAACTTGACCCGCGCTGCGATCGAGCTGACCAAGGAGTGGCGCACCGACCGCGTGCTGCGCAAGCTTGAAGCCATGCTGGCCGTGGCCGATGCGACAACCTCGCTCATCATCACCGGCAATGGCGATGTACTGGAGCCAGAGCAGGGCATTGTGGCCATTGGATCTGGCGGTGCCTATGCGCACTCAGCGGCCAAGGCGCTGCTCAACAACACCGAGTTGTCGGCCGAGGATGTGGTGCGTAAGTCGCTGGCAATTGCCGGTGAGCTTTGCATTTACACCAATATGAATCACACGATCGAGACGCTGTAAGCGGCTTGGTTTATCTGAATTGATAGCTGCTAGCGCTTGATAGATAAGCGCTAGAGGCATATTTGACTGAGAATTCACATGTCTTCTGCCATGACTCCCCAGGAGATTGTCTCCGAGCTGGACAAGCACATCGTCGGGCAAAACGGTGCCAAGCGTGCTGTGGCCATTGCACTGCGCAACCGCTGGCGTCGCCAGCAGGTCGCTGACGGCCTGCGTCAGGAAATCACCCCCAAGAATATTTTGATGATCGGCCCCACGGGTGTGGGCAAGACCGAGATTGCACGTCGCCTGGCCAAGCTGGCCGATGCGCCTTTCATCAAGGTTGAGGCCACCAAGTTCACCGAGGTCGGTTATGTGGGCAAGGATGTGGATGCCATCATCCGTGATCTGGCCGAAGTCGCTGTCAAGCAAACGCGCGAATCGGATATGAGGAAGATGCGTGCACGCGCCGAAGATGCAGCCGAGGATCGCATTCTTGACGTGTTGGTGCCCCAGGCCCGCACGGGCGAAGTGCCGGCCGACAACACGGCGCGACAGGTCTTTCGCAAGAAGCTGCGCGAAGGTCAGCTCGACGATAAGGAAATCGAGATCGACATCGCCGAGCAAATGCCTCAGGTGCAGATCATGGGTCCCCAGGGCATGGAAGAGATGGCCGAGCAACTGCGCGGCATGTTCAGCCACATGGGCCAGGAAAAGCGCAAGACGCGCAAGCTCAAGATTGCCGAGGCCATGAAGCTGCTGACCGATGAGGAAGCGGCCAAGATGATCAACGAGGAAGATGCCAAGACTCGCGCCATTGCCAATCTGGAGCAAAACGGCATTGTCTTCATCGACGAAATCGACAAGGTGGCGACTCGCCAGGAAACTAGCGGCTCCGACGTTTCACGCCAGGGCGTGCAGCGCGACTTGCTGCCCTTGGTTGAGGGCACCAGCGTCTCGACCAAGTACGGCGTTGTGAAGACCGATCACATTCTGTTCATCGCCTCGGGTGCTTTCCATCTGTCCAAGCCCAGCGATCTGATCCCTGAGCTGCAAGGTCGCTTCCCCATTCGCGTGGAGTTGGAATCCCTGTCGGTGCAGGACTTCGAGGCGATTCTCATGCAGACTCATGCCTCCTTGGTCAAACAGTATCAGGCCCTGCTGGCGACTGAGGACGTGACGCTGGAGTTCAAGCCTGAAGGGATTACCCGTCTGGCGACGATTGCCTTCGATGTCAACGAGAGTACTGAAAACATCGGTGCACGCCGGCTGTCCACGGTGATGGAGCGTCTGCTTGACGAAGTCAGCTTCGATGCAGCCAAGCTGTCCGGGCAGACCGTGGTGATTGATGCGGCCTATGTGGATCAGCGCCTGCAGCTGCTGAGTAAGGATGAGGATTTGTCGCGGTTTATCCTTTGAGGAGTTCAGTGCTTGAAACGAACTGCCCGCCCTGGCGGGCAGTTCGCATTTGTAGGAGAAGAGCGGGACTTAAATCAGTTCTTTCCATTGAATTGAATGGTTGCAATTGACGTTGACTAATGAGAGTCCACTTGCATTGACTTTGCTAAGTGCTTGTAAAGGAAAGGTATTTTCAGAATGAGGCTTTTCTTTTGATCTCTAAGTGCTTGATTTCATTGCAAATAATTGTCCCTTGTCGTTTGGAATCCCTCGAAATTGCTGCTACAGTGCAAAAAAGTGCAATTAAGTGGTGAAAACTGCCTTCGCATTCAATTTTTTGAATGTGACTGGTTGCAGATGGCCGGAGTAGCTAGCCGTGTTTCAAGGGGCGTCTTCGTTGAATCTCGATGGAAAGGGGCGGCTGTCTGTGCCGACCCGGCATCGTGACGCCCTGTTGTCCATGGCTGAGGGACAAGTGACCTTCACCAAACATCCGCATGGGTGTTTGATGCTCTTCCCGCGACCCCAATGGCTGAAATTTCGCGAGCGCATTGCGCAGGTGCCAATGAATGCGCAGTGGTGGAAGCGGGTGTTCCTGGGCAGTGCCATGGATGCCGAGATGGATGGCACAGGACGAGTGCTGGTCGCTCCCGAACTGCGAGAAGCAGCGGGCCTGACCAAGGAAGTACTGCTGCTGGGTATGGGTGACCATTTCGAGCTCTGGGACAAAGCCACTTATGAAGCGCGTGAAGCGGAAGCCATGCAGCAGGAAATGCCGGCAGCTTTCCAGGATTTTGTTTTTTAGGAAGAGACGTGCTTGTGAATCAGCCGTTGCAACATATCACCGTTTTGCTGAACGAGGCCGTCGACGCTCTGCTGGGTGGCGTAAGCCAGAAACCAGCGGGTGACTGGGTGGATGCAACGTTCGGTCGGGGAGGTCATTCCCGGCTCATTTTGCAGCGACTCGGGCCGGACGCGCGGTTGATTGCGTTCGACAAGGATCCGGACGCAATCACTGAAGCGGCGCGCATCACCGATGCGCGTTTTTCGATTCGGCACGAAGGATTTCGCCATCTCGGCGAGCTGCCAGAGGGTAGCGTGCAAGGGGTTTTGATGGACCTGGGGGTGAGCTCGCCCCAGATCGATAACCCGGACCGCGGGTTCAGCTTCCGTTTTGATGGTCCGCTGGACATGCGCATGGACACCACTCGGGGCCAGAGCGTGGCCGAGTGGCTGGAAGATGCGGAAGTGCATCAGATTGCGGAGGTGATACGTGACTACGGCGAAGAGCGGTTTGCTGGCCCCATTGCAAAGGCGATTGTTGCTCGGCGTGAGAGCCAGGGGCCATTACGCACAACCGGTGAGCTGGCCCAGCTCGTGGCTGGCGCGGTCAAGACCCGCGAGGCTGGGCAGAACCCGGCAACACGTACCTTCCAAGCTCTTCGGATTTTCATCAATGCAGAGCTTCAGGAGCTTGAGCAGGCGCTAGAAGCCAGCCTGCATGTGCTGGCTCCTGGAGGACGACTGGTGGTGATCAGCTTTCACTCGCTCGAAGACCGCATTGTCAAGCAGTTCATTGCCAAGCACTCCAAGGAGGTCTATGACCGCCGTGCACCGTTTGCAGCACCGGCTCCCATGCGCCTGAAGGCACTCGACAGGATCAAGCCCGGTGTGGCAGAGGTTGATGGCAACCCGCGCTCTCGCTCTGCAGTGATGCGTGTGGCTGAGCGTACGGAGGTGCCTGCATGATGCTGGGCCTTGCGGCTTCAGGCGTGGTGGGAGGGCTGCCGTGCTTCGCATAAATCTGCTCTTGCTGCTGGCAGTGATGATGAGCGCCATTTTCCTGGTGCATACCCAGTATGAGTCGCGCAAGCTTTTTACCGAGCTGGATCGTGCCGAGGCTGAAGCACGCCGGCTGGCGACGGATCAACTGCGCCTGCAGGTAGAAAAGCGTGCCCAGGCTACGCCTTCGCGCATTGAGACGCTGGCGCGAGAGAAGTTGCAGATGAAGCAGGCCTCACAGGCCATCACGCAGTACGTGCATGAAACGGCTTCAGGAGCAGCGCAGTGACACGCAGCGTGCTCTATACCACCAGCCCTTTGCTGGCTTCGAAAACACCGCTGTGGCGCAGCAAGTTCATTGTGGCTGCGTTGGCGCTGGGGTTTGTGGGGCTGGGGGCTCGCGCCGCGTATGTGCAGGTATTTGGCAATGACTTCTTCAAGCGCCAGGGGCTGGTGCGCTTCGCACGTACGCTGGAGCTGCCCGCCAACCGCGGTCGTCTGCTGGATCGCAACGGACTGATTCTGGCCTCCAGCGTTCCGGCGGCCAGCATCTGGGCGATTCCTGAAGACGTGGATCTCAAGGATCCTGAAGTTCAGCAAAAGCTCAAGCAAGTGGCCAAGCTCATGGAGATGCCGCTGGACAAGCTGTTGGACAAACTCGATGACGAGGACAAGACCTTTGTCTGGGTCAAGCGTCAGTTGGACTGGAATATTGGCCAGCAGATCGTGGCGCTCAACATCAAGGGCATCTACAACCGCAAGGAATACAAGCGCCAGTACCCTGAAGGGGAGTCGGCTGCGCACATTGTGGGCTTCACCAATGTGGAAGACCATGGTCAGGAAGGCATGGAGCTGGCGTTCGACAAGGAGTTGGCAGGCAAGCCTGGTTCACGACGTGTGATCAAGGATCGACTGGGGCGTGTGGTGGAAGGAGTGGGCGATGAGATCCCTCCCCAGGATGGACAAGATATTCAACTGTCCATCGACAGCAAGGTCCAGTACTACGCCTACCAGAAGCTCAAGCAGCAGGTTGAAACCTTCAAGGCCAAGGCGGGCAGCGTGGTGGTCATGGATGCGCATACCGGTGAGCTACTGGCCTTGGCCAACTATCCCAGCTATGACCCGGGGCACCGAAAGAATCTCACCG
Source organism: Comamonas sp. FUJ_7 (assembly GCF_057369555.1). Lineage (NCBI taxonomy): Bacteria > Pseudomonadati > Pseudomonadota > Betaproteobacteria > Burkholderiales > Comamonadaceae > Comamonas > Comamonas sp. FUJ_7. The sequence goes on along the minus strand of NZ_JBXXZI010000003.1, from coordinate 269,029 downwards.
GCGAGCAACTGCGCAACCGTGCGCTGACCGACACCTTTGAGCCCGGCTCCACCATGAAGCCCATTACCGTGGCTGCCGCACTGGAGCTCAAGCGCGTCAAGCCCACGACCATTATTGATACAGCCCCTGGCCGCTATACGGTGACAGGGTCCACCATTACCGACACGCACAACTACGGCGCGCTGACCGTGGAAGGTGTGATCCAGAAGTCCAGCAACGTGGGCGCAACCAAGGTGGCACAAAGGCTCTCGCCGCAGGAGATGTGGGAGTACTTCAGTGCGCTGGGCTTTGGTCAAAAGCCTCAGATCCAGTTTCCTGGTGCGGTTTCCGGTCGCCTGCGCGCCTGGAAAACCTGGAAGCCCATCGAGCAAGCCACCATGTCTTATGGCTACGGCCTGTCGGCCTCGTTGTTCCAGATGGCGCGCTCGTACACCGTTTTTTCTAATGACGGCAATGTCATTCCCGCCACGATCTTGAAGACCACAGAGCCGCCGGTCGGCGTGCGCGTGATCTCCAAGGAAAACGCCGATGCAGTCTTACACATGCTGCGCCTGGCGGCCGGTCCTGGTGGTACAGGTCAGAAGGCCCAGGCCGAGGGCTACACCATTGGGGGTAAGTCGGGCACGGCCCGTAAACAGGTTGGCAAGCACTACGCGGCCGGTAAATACCGCGCCTGGTTTACTGGCATTGCCCCTATCGACAATCCTCGCATCATCGTTGCCGTGATGGTGGACGAGCCTACTGCAGGTTCTTACTACGGCGGTACGGTGGCAGGCCCCGTGTTTGCGGATGTAGTCCAGCAGACATTGCGTTTCATGGGCGTTCAGCCCGACAAGGAAGTCAAGCCTCTGATTGTGGCTGCGCCACCTGAGGAGCCAGTGCTATGAGCACCTCCATTCAAATTTTGAACAATGCAGCCGAGGCCGTGGCCTGGCTGCGCAGCCGTGTGCAGGGCGATCTGCAAACCGATAGCCGCAAGGTCGGTGCTGGTGATGCTTTCATTGCCTGGCCCGGCGCCGCAACCGACGGCCGTGCCTATGTGGGCAAGGCCCTGGAGCAAGGCGCAGCCGCTGTGCTGGTGGAAGCCGAAGGACTGGATGCCTTTACCTTCGGTAGCGACAAGGTGGCAGCGCTCAAGGGCCTGAAGGCTGCGACTGGCCTGATCGCCGATCAGTGGTTTACCCACCCCAGCGGCGAGATTGACGTGCTGGCCGTGACCGGCACCAACGGCAAGACAACGACGGCCTTCTGGCTCGCGCATGCACTATCAAAAGTAGAGCTGAATGCGCGCACTGGATGTGCGCTGGTGGGTACTTTGGGTGTGGGTGTACCGCCCGCACTGGAATCGACGGGCATGACCACGCCTGACCCGGTACTGCTGCAGCGCGTGTTCCGCAGCTATGCCGATAAGGGGCTGGCGGCTTGCGCCATTGAAGCCTCTTCCATCGGCATCGTTGAGCACCGTCTGGACGGTAGCAACATTCGCGTGGCCTTGTTCACCAACTTCACGCAGGACCACCTGGACTACCACGGCAGCATGGATGCTTATTGGCAGGCCAAGGCCCAGTTGTTTGACTGGCCCGGCTTGCAGGCTGCGGTGGTCAATATTGATGACGCGCATGGTGCAAAGCTCTGGGCCAAGCTGCAGGCCAAGCCGTTGGATGTGTGGAGCGTCTCGATTCAAGGTCCGGCCCGTCTGCAGGCCAAGGACATCGGTCTGGGCGAGCAAGGTCTGAACTTCACGGTGCTGGAGGCCGGTCACAGTCTGCGTATGAACACGCGCCTGGTGGGTCAGTACAACGTCTCCAATCTGCTGGGCGTGCTGGCCACGCTGCGCAGCCTGGGCCTGACGCTGGATGAGGCCGTGGCAGCCTGCGCCGATTTGGAGCCCGTGCCCGGACGCATGCAGCAGATTGCCAAGGCCGACCAGCCGCTGGTGGCCGTGGACTATGCCCACACTCCTGACGCCCTCGAAAAAGCCCTCCGTGCGCTGCAACCTGCGGCACAGCAGCGCGGCGGCAAGTTGTGGTGTGTGTTTGGCTGCGGTGGCGACCGCGACAACAGCAAGCGTCCCTTGATGGGCCAGGCCGCCCAAGCCCATTCGGATTGCGTGTACGTCACCAGCGACAACCCGCGCAGCGAAGTGCCAGAAACCATCATCGACCAGATCCTGGTTGGGATGACGGCGGGCGATGCATTGTATGTGCAGGCCGACCGCGCAGCCGCGATTGCCGAAGCCATTGCCCGTGCCGATGCACGCGATGTGGTGCTGATCGCAGGCAAGGGTCATGAGGATTACCAGGAGACGAAGGGCGTGCGCCATCCGTTCTCCGATATGGCTGAAGCGCAGAAGGCGCTGGCAGTCCGTGAAGGAAAGATGCGGTCATGATGACCTTGCAAAAAGCGCTGGAGCTGATCCAGACGCATATCCCCCAAGCCAAGCTGGTCGGTAACGGCAAGCTGGAGTTGACACGCGTGCACACGGATACACGCACGCTGCAGAACGGGGACTTGTTCGTAGCTCTCAAGGGCGAGCGTTTTGACGCCCATGATTTTCTGCCGCAGGCACAGGCCGCTGGTGCGGTGGCTGCTATTGCCAGCCATGGGCTTGCGGCCGCAGGCATGTCCGGCATCGAAGTGCCCGATACCTTGCTGGCACTGGGCGCATTGGCGCGCGCATGGCGCACGCAGTTTGACCTGCCGCTGATTGCCGTGACCGGCAGCAATGGTAAGACCACCGTGACGCAGATGATCGCTTCCATCTTGCGCGCCCATGTGGGTGGTGCAGGAGATGCGGCGCTGGCGACGCGTGGAAATTTCAACAACTCCATCGGCATGCCGCTGAACCTGCTCCGCATGAGCGGCGAGCACCGCATTGCCGTGCTGGAGATGGGTATGAACCACCCCGGCGAAATTGCCGAGCTGGCTGCCATCGGTCAGCCCACGGTAGCGCTGGTCAATAACGCCCAGCGCGAGCACCAGGAATTCATGGGCACGGTGGAAGCAGTAGCACGTGAAAACGGCTCGGTGCTGGGTTTTCTGCCCGAGGATGGCGTGGCCATCTTCCCCGCCGGTGATGAATACACACCGCTGTGGACGCAGCTGGCCGCAGGTCGCGCATGCATGATGTTTGGAGAGTCCGCCGACGGAGCACAGGTGTTTGCCAGCGATGTGCGCTGGGACAACGGGGCCTGGAGCCTGCAGCTGAACACGCCACAAGGGGCGGCTGCGGTGCAGTTGCATATCGCCGGCCGTCACAACGTCATGAATGCACTGGCGGCTGCCGCCTGTGCCCATGCGGCGGGCGTTTCGCTGGCTGCGATTGCGCAAGGCTTGTCCGGCTTTGAGCCGGTGACGGGGCGCTCGCGTGCGCTGGCCGTGCAGATCAAGGGCCAAAGCGTCACCGTGGTGGATGACACCTACAACGCCAATCCCGATTCCGTCGCTGCTGCGATTGCCGTGCTGGCCGAGTTGCCCGCGCCGCAGCTGCTGGTGCTGGGTGATATGGGTGAGGTGGGCAACAACGGCCCGCAGTTCCATGCCGAAGCCGGTGCGCTTGCCCAGCAGGCAGGCATTTCCCATTTCTTTGCTCTGGGCGACCAGAGTGCGTCTGCAGCAACTGCCTTTGGCAGCGGTGCTCAGCATTTTGATAGCATGGCCGCCCTTCAGCAGGCGGTGTGCGCAGTTTTACCCAAGGTAGGTAGCGTGTTGGTCAAGGGTTCGCGGTTCATGAAGATGGAGCAAGTGGTGCAGTGCATTGAAGCCTGCGCAGATGGCAAGCAAGGCAACTGCGAGGAGGCCTCCACATGCTGCTGATGCTGGCTCAATGGCTGCAGGGGCTTTCGCCCGACTTTGGCTTTCTGCGCGTCTTCCAGTACCTGACGCTGCGCGCCGTGCTGGCCGCCGTCACCGCATTGCTGATTGGTCTGGTGGTGGGGCCCAGGGCCATCCGGATGCTGACCGCGCTCAAGATCGGCCAGCCCGTGCGCGGCTATGGCATGGAAACCCACTTGGTCAAGAGCGGCACGCCCACCATGGGCGGTGTGCTGATTCTGTTCTCCATCGCGGTCTCTACGCTGCTGTGGTTTGACCTGTCCAACCGCTTTGTCTGGATTGTGCTGCTGGTCACGCTGGGCTTTGGTGCCATTGGCTGGGTGGACGACTGGCGCAAGGTCGTGAATAAAGACCCTGAAGGCATGCGATCGGGCGAGAAGTATTTCTGGCAGTCCGTCATTGGCCTGCTGGCTGCGCTGTATCTGGTGTTCTGCATTTCCGAGAACAGCAATGCCGAGGTGTTTGCGCTGTTCATATCCTGGGTGCAGTCCGGCTTTTCCATGGATCTGCCGCCCAAGGCGGGGCTGATGGTGCCTTTCTTCAAGGAAGTTAGTTATCCACTGGGTGTGCTGGGCTTTATCGTCATGACCTATCTGGTCATCGTGGGCGCCAGCAATGCAGTGAATCTGACCGACGGTCTCGACGGTCTGGCCATCATGCCCGTCATCATGGTGGGCACGGCCCTGGGCATCTTCGCCTATGTGACCGGTAACGCCACCTATGCCAAATACCTGCTGTTTCCCAGCATCCCCGGCACGGGGGAGCTGATGGTCTTCTGCGGCGCCATGGCCGGTGCTGGTCTGGCTTTCCTCTGGTTCAATGCTCACCCTGCACAAGTGTTCATGGGTGACGTGGGTGCGCTGGCGCTGGGCGCTGCATTGGGCACCATCGCCGTGATCGTGCGCCAGGAAATCGTGCTGGCCGTGATGGGGGGCATCTTTGTGGCCGAAGCCGTTTCCGTGATGCTGCAGGTGATGTACTTCAAGTACACCAAAAAGCGCTACGGCGAAGGCCGCCGTCTGCTGAAGATGGCACCGCTGCACCATCACTTTGAAAAGAGTGGCTGGAAGGAGACACAGGTCGTGATCCGCTTCTGGATCATCACCATGCTGCTGTGCCTGCTGGGTCTGTCTACCCTGAAGCTGAGGTAATCGCCATGCAAGACGAAGACCTCCAGCACAAGGATCAGGCTCTGGCGCAAGAGACTGAAGCTGCTATGCATATGCAAGCGGTTGACGCTGAGCTGCAAACAGATTCAGTGGAAAAGATTGCTGAAGTGCAGCAAGACCAAGCGCTGAGAGCTCCTAAATCTGAAGTAAGCCAGGAGCCTGTTGCTGCACCAGTCACCACGTCAGAACTGGCGCAGGCACTGGGCGCTGAGCCGGTTCCAGATATTTCCACACTGACCGCTGCCAAGGATGCTGCGGCCTTTGTGGCGCAGATCTTTGCCGACCCCAGCATCTCTGATGCTGCGAATGCCGACGTGACCGAGCTTGAGCAGCAGCCTGAGTCCGAGCAGGAAGAAGTGGTAGAGCTGCCCCCCGTTCCGGCGCACTGGCCGCAAGGTGCTGCCCAGCACCTGCAGGGTCAACGTGTGCTGATTTTGGGTCTGGGCATCTCTGGCATCGCCATGGCACGCTGGTGTGTGCGTGCCGGTGCCGATGTCACAGTGGCCGACACGCGCGAAGCGCCCCCCTTCCTGCCTGCGCTGCAGGCCGAGCTGCCCAGTGCGCGCTTTGTGGCTGGAGAATTCACCGCGGCGCTGGTCGATGGACAGAGCCTCAGCTCCGTCTACCGCTCGCCGGGCCTGAGTCCTGCCAGCGTGGCGCCAGTCTTCGATGCCGCGCGCACCATTGGTCTGCCCACGGGCGGCGAGCTGGATCTTTTTGCCTTTGCGCTCAAGGGCCTGCGTGAAGCCCATGGCTATGCGCCCAAGGTGCTGGGCATTACCGGCACCAATGGCAAGACCACCGTCACCTCGTTGACCGGGCAATTGCTGGAGCATGCGGGCATGAGCGTGGGCGTAGCTGGCAATATCGGCCCCACGTTGATGGATACGCTGACCGCACGTATTGATGCCGAAACCCTGCCTGAGGCATGGGTGCTGGAGCTGTCCAGCTTCCAGCTCGACGATTGCCACGGTTTCGCGCCCACGGCAGCCACGGTGCTGAACATCACCCAGGACCATCTGGACTGGCACGGCGGCATGCAGGCTTATGCCGACGCCAAGGCCCATGTCTTTGGCGAACAGGGCCTGATGGTGCTCAATCGCGAAGACCCCATGGTCATGGCCATGCTGCCTGCACCGGTGCCTGTGCCCGGCAAGCGCGGCAAGACTTTCCAGCGCCCTTATGTGACCTTTGGCGGCGACATGCCTCGCCGTCCTGGGGACTTTGGCTTGGAAGTGGTCAACGGAATGACCTGGCTGGTGCGCGCCCATGAGGCCGATGAAACCACCAAGGGCAAGCACGCTGACGATCTGCACATCGTGCGTCTGATGCCTGCCGATGCGCTGCGCATCCGCGGCCGCCACAACGCCATCAATGCGCTGTCTGCGCTGGCGCTGGCTACCGGTGCAGGCTGCTCTCTGGCGCCGCTGCTCTACGGCCTGCGGGATTATCGTGGCGAGCCGCACCGCGTGCAGCCCATCGGACGTGTCAGCGATGTGGAGTACTTTGACGACAGCAAGGGCACGAATGTGGGGGCCACCGTGGCGGCGCTCATGGGTCTGGGGCCGGACCATCGCATCGTGGTGATTCTGGGCGGGCTGGGCAAGGGGCAGGACTTTGCGCCGCTGGCCGCACCTGTCGCACGCTATGTGCGTGCTGCCGTGCTGATTGGTCAGGATGCCCCCGCGATTCGCGAAGCACTGAGCGATACCGGGGTGACGCTGGTTGATGCTGCCACCATGCAGGAGGCTGTGGAGCAGGCTGCCCGTCTGGCCCATGCCAATGATGCGGTGCTGCTGTCGCCCGCCTGCGCAAGCATGGACATGTTCAAGGACTACGCGGACCGTGCCCACCAGTTTGTGGAAGCGGTGCGCGAGCTGGCGCTTGAGACGGGCCAGCAACTGGAGGATGGCGCATGACAGCCGCTTTCCTGACCAGCCTCTGCGGGCGCATGCGTTCATGGTTTCGCAGCGCCGAGGACAAGCCCATCGATGTGCTTCCCGTGCGTGTGGGAGGCCCGCTGTACGACCGCCCGACCCGTACGCCTGCGAGCGTGCTGGGGCTGGATCAGGCTTTGATCTGGGTGGTGATTGGCTTGCTGTCCTGGAGTCTGGTCATGGTGTATTCGGCATCGATTGCGATGCCGGACAATCCGCGCTTCGGCAAGATCGAGCCCTATCACTTTTTGCTTCGCCACACCATGTCGATTGGCATGGCGTTCGTGGCGGCACTGCTGGCCTTTCAGGTGCCGATGAAGGTCTGGGAGCAGGTGGCACGAAAACTGTTTCTGGTCTCCATCGTGCTGCTGATTGTGGTGTTGATTCCGCATGTGGGCACGGTGGTCAACGGTGCGCGGCGCTGGTTGTCACTGGGGATCATGAACTTCCAGCCTTCAGAACTGGCCAAATTCTCCATCCTGATCTATGCCGCCGACTACATGGTGCGCAAGATGGAGGTCAAGGAACGCTTCTTCCGCGCCGTGCTGCCCATGGGGTTGGCCGTGGTGGTGGTCGGGGTGCTGTTGCTGGCCGAGCCGGACATGGGCGCATTCATGGTGATCGTCGTGATCTCCATGGGTATTTTGTTTCTGGGCGGCGTGAATGCACGCATGTTCTTCATCATCGCCCTGCTGGTGGTGGCAGCCTTCGGCATGATCATTGCCACCTCCGAGTGGCGCCGTGAACGTATCTTTGCCTACCTTGATCCCTGGGATGAAAAGCACGCGCTGGGCAAGGGCTACCAGCTGTCACACGCGCTGATTGCGATTGGGCGCGGAGAGGTCTTTGGCGTGGGGCTGGGCCGCAGCGTGGAAAAGCTGCACTGGTTGCCCGAAGCGCATACCGACTTTTTGCTGGCCGTGATCGGTGAGGAATTTGGGTTGGTTGGCTTGCTGCTGATTGCCGCCGTCTTCTTCTGGCTGACCCGTCGCATCATGCTGATTGGCCGTCAGGCCATTGCGCTGGACCGGGTCTTTGCAGGGCTGGTCGCCGAGGGCGTGGCGATCTGGATGGGCTTTCAGGCCTTTATCAACATGGGTGTGAATCTGGGCGCGCTGCCAACCAAAGGCCTGACTCTGCCGTTAATGAGTTTTGGTGGTTCAGCCATTTTGATGAATTTGATTGCGATAGCTGTGGTGCTCAGAGTCGATTACGAAAACAAGCTGTTGATGAAGGGAGGCCACGCATGAGCCTGCCCATCAAGCAAAACAAGCCACGCACGGCGCTGGTGATGGCCGGCGGTACCGGTGGTCATATTTTCCCGGGGCTGGCCGTGGCACAGGAGTTGCGCGCACGCGGCTGGAATGTGCACTGGCTGGGCGCGCCCGGCTCCATGGAGTCGCGTATCGTGCCGCCCCAGGGCTTTGCGCTGGAGTTGATCGAGTTTGGTGGCGTGCGAGGCAAGGGCATCAAGACCCTAGTGCAACTGCCCTTCAAGCTGGGCAAGGCTTTCTCTCAGGCGCGCGGCGTGATCAAGCGCGTGCAGCCCGATGTCGTCATCGGCCTGGGCGGTTATCTGACCGTGCCCGGAGGTCTGATGGCAGCCGCTTCGGGGGTACCCGTGGTGCTGCACGAGCAGAACTCGGTGGCCGGCATGGCCAACAAGGTTGTGGCCAAGGTGGCCAAGCGTGTGCTCACGGCGTTTCCGAATGTGTTTGTAAAAGGTGAGTGGGTAGGTAACCCGCTGCGTCAAGCCTTTGTCGAGCAGGCGGCACCGGCGCAGCGCTTTGAGGGCCGCAGCGGCCCGCTCAAGCTGCTGGTGGTCGGCGGCAGCCTAGGAGCCCGCGCACTCAATGAAATCGTTCCCCAGGCTCTTGCCTTGATCCCCGAGGCGCAGCGCCCATCCGTGCTGCACCAGAGCGGCACGGCCCAGATCGATGCACTGCGCGCCAACTATCAGGCTGCAGGTGTGCAGGCTGAGCTGACGCCGTTTATTGACGACACGGCCAAGGCCTTTGCTGAGGCGGATGTCATCGTCTGCCGCGCAGGCGCGAGCACCGTGACCGAGATTGCCGCAGTCGGTGCTGCAGCGGTCTATGTGCCGTTTCCTGCGGCTGTGGATGACCACCAGACCAGCAATGCGCGCTTTTTGGTGGATGCCGGTGCCGGTTGGTTACAGCCTCAAAGTACTTTGAGCCCCCAAGGGTTGGCCGAAATGCTACAAAATATGCAGCGTGCGACGCTGTTGGAGCGCGCTGAACTCGCGAAGAAAATGCAAAAGATTGATGCCACCGCGAAGGTGGTCGCCGCTTGTGAGGAGTTGGCAGCATGAAACACGCCATTCATCACATTCATTTTGTCGGTATTGGCGGCGCCGGCATGAGCGGTATTGCCGAGGTTCTGCACAACCTTGGCTACACCGTTTCAGGCTCTGACCTGGCCGACAGCGCCACGCTGCGCCGCCTGGCAGGCCTGGGGATCAAGACCTTTGTGGGCCATGCGGCCGAGCACATTGACGGTGCCGATGCGGTGGTCACCTCTACCGCCGTGCATGGCGACAACCCCGAGGTGGTCGCGGCTCGCGAGAAGACGATACCGGTGGTGCCACGTGCCTTGATGCTGGCTGAGCTGATGCGCTTCAAGCAGGGTATTGCCATTGCCGGAGCGCATGGCAAGACAACGACGACCAGTCTGGTGACCAGCGTGCTGGCCGAAGCGGGACTGGACCCTACTTTTGTGATTGGCGGCAAGCTCAACAGCGCTGGTGCCAATGCCAAGCTGGGCCATGGTGACTACATCGTGGTCGAGGCTGACGAGTCCGACGCCTCTTTCCTGAATCTGCTGCCCGTGATGGCCGTCGTCACCAATATCGACGCCGACCACATGGAAACCTACGGCCATGACTTTGGTCGGCTCAAGCAGGCCTTTGTCGATTTTCTGCACCGCATGCCGTTCTATGGCCGCGCCATTTTGTGCATCGACAGCCCTGCGGTGCGCGAAATATTGCCCAAGCTGGCCCGCCCGGTCACGACCTACGGCTTTGCCGAAGATGCCCAGGTGCGCGCCATCAATGTGCGAGCCGAGGCGGGGTGCATGTGCTTTACCGTCAAGCGCCAACTGGGCGAGCATGTCTATCCTGACCTCGATGTAGTGCTGAGCCTGCCCGGTGAGCACAACGTGCTCAATGCCCTGTCTGCCGTGGTCGTGGCCATGGAGCTGGAAATTTCCGACGAAGCGTTGCTAAGCGCTCTGGAGGGCTTCAAGGGCGTGGGCCGCCGTTTCCAGCGCTATGGCGAGCTGCCTGCCAGCAATGGCGGCACTTTCACGGTCATCGACGACTACGGCCACCACCCGGTGGAAATGGCCGCCACGCTGGCGGCTGCACGTGGTGCTTTCCCCGGCCAGCGTCTGGTGCTGGCATTCCAGCCACACCGCTATAGCCGCACGCGCGATTGCTTTGAGGATTTCGTCAAAGTCATAGGCGGGGCTGACTCCGTGATGCTGACCGAGGTGTATGCCGCTGGCGAATCGCCGATTGTGGCTGCCGACGGTCGAGCCTTGGCACGCGCTCTGAGGGTGGCCGGCAAGGTCGAGCCCGTGTTTGTGGAAGACATCCAAGAACTGCCTGCCGCACTGGCTGCCAACGCCTTGGATGGCGATGTGCTGCTGTGCATGGGCGCTGGCTCCATTGGGGCTGTACCTGGAAAACTGGTTGAAATGCTCTCGAATAGTGAGCAGGCTGCGCAGAAGGGACAAGCGCAATGAGCACATTTGGTCAAAATATTGATGTGAAGGCCTTGGGCAAGGTTGCCGTACTCATGGGCGGCCGCTCGTCCGAGCGCGAGGTTTCCTTGATGTCGGGGGCGGGCGTGCTGGCTGCATTGCAGTCCAAGGGCGTCAATGCACACAAGTTCGATCCTTCCGAGCAAAGCCTTGATCAGCTCAAGGTGCAAGGCTTTGACCGCTGCTTCATCGCGCTGCATGGTCGCTACGGTGAAGACGGTACGGTGCAGGGCGCGCTGGAACTGCTGGATATTCCGTACACCGGCTCGGGCGTGATGGCTTCCAGCATTGCCATGGACAAGGTCATGACCAAGCGCATCTGGCGCTTTGAGGGGCTGCCCACGCCGGACTGGCGCATGGTGGCCTCGGCTGAGGAAACCCGCGCCGCGTTTGAAGCGCTGGGTGCGCCCATGATCGTCAAGCCTGCACGCGATGGCTCCAGCATCGGCCTGACCAAGGTGATGAATGCCGGCGAATGTGCCAAGGCCTATGAGCTGGCTGCTCAATACGATGCAGAAGTGCTGTGCGAGGAATTCATCACCGGTGATGAAACCACTTGCCCGGTGCTGGGCACCGGTGCCAAGGCCGCAGCGCTGCCTGTGATCCGTATCGTGGCGCCCGAAGGCAATTACGACTACCAGAACAAGTACTTCACCGATACCACCCAGTACCACTGTCCAAGCGGTCTGCCTGCCGATGAAGAAGCCGCCATACAGCGCATTGTGGAAAAAGCCTTCCGCACCTTGGGCTGCCGGGGCTGGGCACGTGCCGACATCATGATTCGCGCCACCGACCGCAAGCCCTTCTTGCTGGAGATCAATACCTCTCCCGGTATGACGGGGCATTCTCTCGTCCCCATGGCGGCACGAGCGTCCGGCATCAGCTATGAAAACCTGTGTCTTGGCATTCTGGCCATGAGCGCACTGGATGGAGACGCGGAGCAGGTATGAACTACCACCAGCCCACCGCAGCCGTCCCGTTCGACGTCAAGCTCATGAACATCACTGCAACAGTGATGTTCATGGGCTGCTTGGCGGCTTGCGTGGCTGCTGTGGGCTGGTGGTTGATGAGAACTCCGGCCTTCAATATTGGCCGCATCGTGGTGGAAGGCGAGCTGGTGCATAACAATGCCGTGACGCTGCGTGCCAATGTGGCACCGGTGCTCAAAGGTAATTTCTTTACTGTCGACCTGAAAGCAGCTCAGCAAGCGTTCGAGCAAGTGCCTTGGGTACAGGAGGCGCAGGTGCGCCGCGAGTACCCGAATGGCCTGCGTGTGGCGCTCAAGGAGCATGTGGCCGAAGCCTTCTGGGGACCAGAGAGTGGCTCGAGCTTGGTCAACAAGGCGGGTGAAGTCTTTGACGCCAATCTGGGCGAGCTTGACCGCGAAGGTCTACCGCGTTTGCAAGGGCCCGATGGGTCGGCCAAGCAGGTGCTGCAGGTGTATCACGCGCTGGCACCGGCGTTGAAGCCGCTCAATGTGGCGCTCGACGGCCTGAAGCTGGATGCACGCGGCAGCTGGGAGCTGGTGCTGGATAACGCGGCGGTTGTGGCGTTGGGCGCAGGCTCTGCAGAAGACCTGCTGCAGCGTGTACAGCGCTTTGTGCGCACGATGCCACAGATCACTTCTCAATATCAGCGCTCGGCGGTGGACCTGGAGTCCGCAGACCTGCGCTATGAAGATGGCTATGCCTTGCGTTTGAAGGGCGTGACCACTGGATCGGCGGCAGGGGCAGCTTCTGCCCGGCCTCGGCGCTGAGTGGGGACGAGGGAGTACGGATGCAAGGCGCACATAAAGACAAGACAGAACCTATCGGGGGCGGAAGCTGATATGGCAAGAGAATATAAGGATGTGATTGTTGGGCTGGATATCGGCACAGCCAAAGTCATGGCGGTGGTCGCCGAGGTGATGTCCAATGGCGAGCTCAAGCTGGCGGGCTTGGGCGTTGCCCCCAGCAATGGCTTGAAGCGTGGTGTGGTCGTCAATATCGACGCCACCGTGCAAAGCATTCAGCAAGCACTCAAAGAAGCCGAGCTGATGGCTGACTGCAAGATTCAGCGTGTTTGCACCGGCATTACTGGCAGCCACATCCGTGGTCTGAACTCCAGTGGCATGGTGGCCATCAAGGACAAGGAGGTCACGGCGACCGATATGGCCCGTGTGATGGAGACCGCCAAGGCCATCAATATCTCGTCCGACCAGCGCTTGCTGCTGGTGGAGGCGCAGGAATTCGTCATCGACGGCCATGAGGTGCGTGAGCCCATCGGCATGAGCGGCATTCGCCTGGAAGCCAAGATCCATATCGTTACCGGCGCCCAGAGCGCGGCCGAGAACATCATTAAATGCGTGCGTCGTTGCGGGCTGGAAGTGGAGCAGTTGCTGCTCAATCCGCTGGCATCGGCACAGGCCGTGCTGACCGACGACGAGCGCGAACTGGGCGTAGCTGTGGTGGACATCGGTGCAGGTGCGACCGATGTGGCCATCTTCACTGGTGGTGCAATCCGCCACACGGCCGTGATACCGATTGCCGGCGACCTGATCACCAGCGACATCGCTATGGCGCTGCGCACGCCCACAAAGGATGCCGAAGACATCAAGGTCGAGAGCGGTTATGCCAAGCAATTGCTGGCCGACCCCGATGCCCAGGTCGAAGTGCCGGGCCTGGGCGATCGCAGCCCCCGCATGATCAGCAAGCAGGCACTGGCAGGCGTGATCGAGCCCCGAGTGGAAGAAATCTTCTCGCTGGTGCAGCAAGTTATTCGCGAATCGGGCTACGAAGAAGTGCTGTCCTCGGGCATCGTGCTCACGGGCGGCAGTGCTGTCATGCCGGGAATGATCGAGCTGGGCGAGGATATTTTCCTCAAGCCCGTGCGCCGCGGCCTGCCCAAATATTCCGGAGCGCTGTCCGACATGGTTGCTCAGCCTCGCGCGGCCACCGTGATGGGTCTGCTCGATGAAGCACGCCTGGCACGCATGCGCGGCTACAAGGTCGCTCAAAAGAGCGGTTCCATGAAGACTGCCTTTGGGCGCTTCAAAGACTTCATTGTGGGGAACTTCTGATATGGACACCTATCGCATGTTCATCACGGGGCCTCCACAAATGGATTTTTCGCGGTATCGGCGACGAAGACCGCGAATGTCTCAAGAGTTCACGATTGATTTTCCACAGCAGCGACAAACCACCAACAGAGAACAGGAGCACCACCATGCCTATTGACATGATTGAAACCGAAGAATTCAACCAAGGCACGCAGATCAAGGTGATCGGCGTCGGCGGCGGCGGCGGCAACGCCGTTGACCACATGATTGAACGCAGCGTTCAAGGCGTTGAATTCATCACGGCCAATACCGATGCTCAAGCTCTGTTGCGCAGCCGCGCCCACCGCACCATCCATCTGGGTGGTAGCGGCCTGGGTGCAGGCAGCAAGCCTGAGAAGGGGCGCGAGGCTGCTGAGCTGGCTGTGGACGATATTCGTGCGGCCATCGAAGGCGCACACATGCTGTTCATTACAGCTGGCATGGGTGGTGGTACGGGTACTGGTGCATCGCCTGTGATCGCACGAGTGGCCAAGGAAATGGGCATTCTGACTGTGGGTGTGGTGACCAAGCCTTTCGAGTGGGAAGGTGGCCGCCGCATGCAGAATGCCGACTCCGGCCTGGCCGAGCTGGAAGCCAATGTGGATTCGCTGATCGTTGTGCTCAACGAAAAGCTGCTCGACGTGCTGGGTGACGATATCTCTCAGGACGAAGCCTTTGCCCATGCCAACGATGTTCTGAAGAACGCCGTGGGCGGTATCGCCGAAATCATCAACGAGTACGGCCATGTGAACGTCGACTTTGAAGACGTGCGCACCGTGATGGGCGAACCCGGCAAGGCCATGATGGGCACGGCCAAGGCCGCAGGCCCTGACCGCGCCCGCATTGCTGCCGAGCAAGCTGTGGCCTGCCCGCTGCTGGAAGGCATTGATCTGTCCGGCGCCAAGGGCGTGCTGGTGCTGGTGACGGCTGCCAAGGGTAGCCTCAAGCTGTCCGAGTCGCGTCTGGCCATGTCCACCATCAACGCTTACGCCTCTCCCGATGCGCACGTGATCTATGGCGCTGCCTACGATGACACGTTGGGTGATGAAATCCGCGTGACTGTGGTGGCTACCGGCCTGTCGCGCCCCAATGTGCGCCGCCAGAACATCCAGGTGGTGCAGGGTGGCCTACGCACGGGTACGGACAACGTGGCAGTGGGCCTGCCTCCTCTGGGTGGCATGGACTACGGCACAGCCAACACGAATGTGCCAAGTGTCTGGCGCACCAACCGGACCCAGGCTTCGGAGCGTGTGAGCGCTCTGGCATCTGGCGGCATGGATGATGTGGAGATCCCCGCGTTCCTGCGTAAGCAGGCGGACTGATCGTCCATCGCCCCCTGAGCGGCTGTGCCGCTTCCCCCTCTCTCTACGCGCTTCGCGCTATGGGAGGGGGACGAAGCCCTCGCTGCGGGGCGGCCCTTGCTCGGCTTCCCTGACTTGGAGCATGCTTGTTCCAAGATGAGTGGTGGTCAGCCGCAAAGCCTTCTGGCGCGTTAAGCACTGAAGCCTTCATCAGTTCGCTGTATCGCAGCGATTAAGACAACCCCGAGTTGGCGTATGCCGCTGCGGGGTTGTCCCATTTAAAATACAGCCATGCTTCAGCAACGAACCATCAAGACTATTTCCCGTGCCGTAGGCGTGGGTCTGCACAGCGGCCAGCGTGTCGAGTTGACACTGCGCCCTGCCCAGCCTGATACCGGCATCGTGTTCCGTCGGGTGGATTTGCCTGAGCCTGTAGATATCCCTATTTCCGCAGAGGCAGTGACCGATACCCGCATGGCATCGACCATTGGCAGCGGTGATGCCAAGGTGCATACGGTGGAGCACCTCATGTCCGCTATCGCCGGTCTGGGTATCGACAATATTTACGTCGATATCACCGCTGAAGAGGTGCCTATTCTCGACGGATCTTCCTCCTCGTTTGTGTTTTTGCTGCAAAGCGCAGGCGTTGAGCTGCAAAAGGCTCCCAAGCGTTTTATCCGCATCAAAAGCCCCGTGGAAGTACGCGAGGGCGAGGGCCAGAACCTCAAGTGGGCGCGCTTTGATCCCTATCACGGCTTCAAGCTGCGTTTCGAGATCGACTTTGCTCACCCTGCCGTGGACTCCACCGGGCAGTGCGTGGAGTTCGACATGGGGTTGGACAACTACACCCGCGATATCGCCCGTGCTCGCACCTTTGGCTTCACCAAGGATGTGGAGATGCTGCGCAACAACGGTCTGGCTTTGGGCGGTGGGCTGGATAACGCTATCGTGATGGACGACTACAAAGTCTTGAACAGCGATGGTCTGCGCTATGACGACGAATTTGCCAAGCACAAGATTCTTGATGCCATCGGCGACCTGTATCTGATCGGCAAACCCATCCTGGGTGCTTACAGTGCCTTCCGTTCGGGCCACGGCCTGAACAACAAGCTGCTGCGAGCCATCATGGCTCAGCCGGAGTCATGGGAAATCGTGACCTTCGAGAGTGAGCGACAGGCACCTCAGGGATTTGCAACGCCGGTGCAGGCCTGGTAGGTAGAGCGACATGCTGATTTTTCGCTGGCTGGCGACCCTGCTGATTCTGGCTTCGGCTCTGAGCTTCGCCTTTTATCTGGGCACCGGCAAAGCGCACTACAAGCGCCTGGGTTTTTTGCTGTTCAAGTGGACGGTGATTGCAGGACTGGCTTTTTTTGCCGTGATGTTTGTGGGACGAATCATCTGAGAGCCGGACTTCAGCCACTGAAAAGATGACTTTCATCGAATGACACAGGCTGTTTGCAGCTGTATTCATTGTGTAAAGCACTGGCAAAAAAGCGGTAAAGCAAGCATTTTTTACTTGCGCAGAAGACTGAAGCAGTCAAGATGCAGCATGGCTTGAGCAATGAAGCGCGAGCCTTGTTTCAGAAAGCACGACTATGTCCCCTCTGACCTCTCGCATTCTTTCCGTCTCAGTGGCTGCTTGCCTTGGCCTGGGCAGCCTTTCTGTGCAGGCGCAGCCAGGTCCCCCACCGGGACATGGCAAAGGCCATGGGCAGCAGGATATGCGCCATGGTGGGCGTCATGATGATCATGGTCGCCATAATCCTCGCGCTCAAAAGCATGATGACCGGCGTATGGACCGGCATGACAATGGTCGTCGTGGCGGTGGGCCTGACCACAACTGGCACAAAGGCAGCCGCGTTCCGCCCCAATATCGCAGCCAGCACTATGTGGTGAATGACTGGCGCGGTCACCATCTGTCAGCGCCGCCACGCGGCTATCACTGGATTCAAAATGGCGGCGACTATTTGCTGGTCGCAATTGCCACAGGTGTGATTGCTTCCATGGTTCTGAGCAACTATTGAAAATGCGCTTAACGCAAAAAAGCCGTGGCATGCCACGGCTTTTTTGCGTTAAGAGAGCCTATGGCCCAGCGCTGATGGGTAGGGGCCACCCTGTAGCGTAACTGCTGCTTTCACGTTCTAGGTGAGATGCTTAGTAAACCCGTCCGCCCTTGTACATGGCATGTTGCTTGCGATGCAGCTCGGTGGATTGGGCCATCAGCCCCATGGCTGCGGCGGCGTGGGCGTGGGTGATGGCCAGACCCAACGCATCGGCAGCATCGGTGCCGGGCAGGCCGGGCAGTTGCAGCAGGCGCTTGACCATTTCCTGAATCTGATTCTTGGCCGCTCGCCCATGACCGGTGACGGCTTTTTTCATCTGTAGGGCCGTGTATTCAGACACGGAGAGATTGGCATTGACCAATGCCGTCAGTGCCGCGCCACGGGCCTGCCCCAAGAGCAGTGTGGACTGGGGATTGACGTTGACGAAGACGATTTCTATGGCCGCGACTTCTGGCTGGTAGCGCGCGGAAACTTCGGAAATGCCGTCAAACAGGACTTTCAGGCGACCGGGCAGGTCGCCCAATTCCATCTTGTTGGTGCGTATGGTGCCGCTAGCCACATAGGACAGGCGCTGGCCTTCCATATCGATGACGCCAAAGCCCGTGGTCTGCAGGCCAGGGTCGATTCCTAGAATTCGCATGGTTCCCGATTATCCATGGCTGCGATAGCAGAGACCTCAATCGGTGTCACCGGGCAAGAGCCACCTCGCGGCAAAGGTGACGCCTTTTTGGGGAAAGCGCGAAGCGCCTCAGGGCGGGCTAATCATGGGTATGTATCGGGCAATGGTGCGGCTGCGTTGTGCCAGATAACGCGACTGCGGCATTTTCTCGAAGCGCTTGGGCGCAGGCAGCATGGCCGCCAGCCGCGCCGCTTCGGCGGTGTTGAGCTTGGCAGCACTTTTGCGAAAGTAATGCTGGGCGGCAGCCTCAGCGCCAAATACGCCCTGACCCCATTCCACGTTGTTGAGGTAGATCTCCAGAATGCGCTGTTTGCTCAGCATCAACTCCAGTAATTGCGCCAGCACCAGCTCCTGGCCCTTACGCAAAAAATTGCGCTCGCCCGACAGCAGTAGGTTTTTGGCCAGTTGCTGGGTAATGGTGGAGCCGCCATAGACCTTGGCGGGTTTGCCGTTGTCAGACTGGTCTGCCCTGGCTTCGGCTTTGATATTGCGCTTCCAGGCTTTCTCAATAGCTTGCCATTCCACGCCGTGGTGTTCCATGAAACCCGCATCCTCGGACGCAATGACTGCGCGTTTGAGGTTGCTGGATATCTGGCTGTAATCCACCCATTGCTGGCGCCAGCGCAAGCCATCATCGCTGTGTGAGAGCTGCCAAGCTTCCGTGCGCTGATAGGTGGTTGATTCGGGATTCACCCAGGCCATGAGTGCGATGCGTGCTACAAAAAACAATTGCAGCAGCAGTCCGGCGCACAGCACCAGCAACAGCAGTCGGCCTATGGCTTTCATGGCAGCTCGCGTTTAGCCGGCTGCTTCGGCCAGCAGCAGCTCGCGTAGCTCGGCCAGCACCTGCGCAGATGGAGGGCGAACACCGCGCCACAGCGCAAAAGACTCAGCAGCTTGCTCGACCAGCATACCCAGACCATCGCGGGCGAGCGCGCCGTGGCTGCTGGCCCAGTCCAGAAAATGCTGAGCGGCGGGCCCGTACATCATGTCGTAGGCCAGAGTGCGCGCGTGCAGTACCGATGCCGGGGCTGGCACATCGGCCCCGGCCAGACTGCTGGCCGTAGCGTTGATGACGATGTCGAAATTATTGGTCAAATCGGCCTCAAGCTCTTTCCTGTCAAGCGCTATCAGCTCTACTTTATGTAGTGCAGCAATGGCTTCATGCTGCTTCACCAGAGTCTGCGCCTTGGCATGGGTGCGATTGACCACGACTAGGCGGCGGGGCTTTTGCTCCAGCAGCGAGCCCAGTGCGCCTGCTGCTGCGCCGCCCGCGCCCAGCAGCAGCACATCGCTCCCGGCGATGGCGATGCAAGCATTGCGTGTGATGTCGGCAACGATACCCAGGCCATCGGTGTTGTCGGCATGAATGCCGCTGTCGCTAAAGACCAGGGTGTTGGCCGCACCGGCCAGCCGCACACGCTCGCTGGCGCTGGTGGCCAGCTCGGCCGCCTGCAGCTTGAAGGGCACGGTCACATTGCAGCCCTTGCCACCTTGCGCGGCAAAGTCGCGCACAAAGTCTGCAAAGCCGTCCAGTGGCACCAGAGCCCGGTCATATTGCACCGGCTGGCCCGTTAGCTCGGCAAAGCGGGCATGAATCCAGGGCGAGCGGCTGTGGGCCACAGGGTTGCCTGTGACGCAGTAGGAGTCAAGAGTCGTTGGCATATTGAAAAGCCTGTGCAAGTAATACTTGTAAAACTGGCGCGGCCCAACAAAGAGACACCAAGCAAGGGCCGCCCCGCAGCGATGGTGTCGTCCCCCTCCGGCATTGCGAAGCAAAGCCAGAGAGGGAGAAGCGGCAAAGCGCCTCAAGAGGTGTCAATCCATTACCTCACATCCGTCTGCAACGTCTGCTCCCGCGTAAACCTAAAGCGCGAGACCACGGCAATCTGGTCTGCCTTGGCGCGCATGGCCGGGCCAAAGTGTCCGTAGGGTCCGGCGGCGCGGGCAATGGCTTCGGCGCGGGTGTCCAGCATGCGGTTGCCCGAGCTTTGCACCACCTCGGTCGAAAGCACCCGGCCATCATGGTTCACTGTCAGGATCATGACCAGTTCGCCATAGAGCTTTTTGCCCTTGTTCTCGGGGAAATTCTCTGTGCCCTTGTCTTCCACTTTGCGACGTAGCGCATCGTAGTAGACAGCGTATACAGCCTCCTTGGTCGCGGGGCTGATGTAGCGTTTCTTTGGTCTGGCGTTTTCTTCGTTGATGCGTTTTTCAATCTCGGCCAGCAGCTTGATGAGCTGCAGCCGCTTTTCCTCTTGAGCTTCCTTGGCCTTGTTTTCAGCACTCAGGCGCGGGTCGATGGGCGGCAGAGCGGCTACCTGCTGGCGCAGCTGGGTCAGCAACTGGTTTTGCTGCTCCTGCATGGCATCAATCTGGCGTTGCTTTTCTTCAAAGTCGTCACCCACGGCCGTCAGTGCCGAGTAGGGCATGGGGCTGGTAGCCCGGCCCTTGTCGGCATCGCCGCCGCCTGCCAGCGAGGTCTGGGCTATGGCTTGCGCCTTGTCCGGAGCTTCGTTGGCGCGGGCGTTGACCAGAATCACTTCCAGCGGCGTGTCCTGAAACACGCGCTCAAAGCGCTCCGGATCTACAAACTGAATGGTCAGCAGCACGGCGTGGACGGCAATCGAGACGCCCAGCGCCAGTTGCAGCGTGCTCAGTCGTTGAAGAGAGGTTGGCAGTTTCACAGCAGCGTCTGGAGCAATGAGAAGTGGGGTCAGGATTGCTGCTTGTCAGCAGCAGGAGCTTCGGCGTCGTTCATGTCCACGGCAATGGAGATGGGACCGGCAACAGCCTCGTCATCGTCTTCGCCACTGTCGTCACCTTCCGCCTGGGCATCGGCACCCGCATCCAGGCGCTCGATCAGCGTGCCCGAAATATCCAGCGAGATTTCATCGATCTCGCCGAGCTTGACGCGCACATGGGCGCCGCGTGGCAGGTTTTGCGCGCCCAGCACGGGCAGCACCAGCGGCAGATTGTCGGCGCGCACGAGGAAGGAGCCGTTGGGTCCTTCCTTGAATACGCTGGCCGTCAGCTCGGTAATGCCGTTCTGCTCCAGATACTTGAGTGTCCAGAAGCGCTCCATGCCAGCCTGATAGCCGTTGTAAGCGCTGTAGGCACCGTCAAAGCTGCTGATGATGCCAAACAGCTCTGCATCCTTGGGCTTGAAGGGCGCTGCCAGGGCGGCCGTCTTGCCGTGGCGGGCGCAGGCAATGATCTGCCACTGGTTGACCAGGTCCACATAGCGGCGCAGGGGCGAGGTAGCCCAGGAGTAGGCTTTCACGCCAATGCCGGCGTGGGGCAGCGCCTTGGTGGACATGCGTACCTTGACGCCGGGTGCCAAGCTGGCCTGGCTGCGGTAGATGCCAGGCACACCATGCTCTGCCAGCATCAGGCCCCAGGTGCTGTTGGCCACGATAGCGGCTTCGGCCACAATCAGGTCCAGCGGCGCGCCACGCTTGCGCACGCTGATCTGCACCTGCTCGCTGCCATTGGGCTCGGCGCCGTCATTGCCGACGAGGCGGAAGTTGTAGTCCGGGCGGTTGAAGTTCTCGGGCTTGCCGCGCACCACTTCGCGGTTGGCCTTGAGGAACTTAGACCAGCGCTGCAAAAATGTGAGCTCGTTGCGCTTTCCCTGCAAGGTTTTAGGCGTGTTTTCGACCTCAATCGATGGGTCGGCCAGCCATTCCTCGGTGACGATGTGATCGAGCTTGTCGTAGCGGAAATTGACTTCCACGGGAACGCGATCGAGTCGGGTTTCGCTGGAGATGGTCTCCAGCGTTTCCTCGTTGATCTGCACATACAGCGACACAGCGGGGTTGGAGTGCCCCTCGTCCAGTGTGTAGATATGCACCACATCGTCGGGCAGCATGGTGATCTTGTACCCCGGCATATAGACCGTGGACAGGCGGGTTCGGCCCAGCTTGTCCAGGTCGCTGCCGGGAGTGATGGCCAGGCCGGGAGCAGCAATGTGGATGCCTACGGTCACCGTTCCGGTGCCCAGACCCGTGACGGACAGGGCGTCGTCGATTTCAGTGGTGGCCGAATCGTCGATGGAGAAGGCCTGCACATCGGCCAGTGGCAGATCGGACGGAGGCTGAGGCGCTTGCAAGGCCGGAAAGCCCGTGCCCTTGGGGAAGTTGTCAAACAAGAAACGCTTCCAGTGGAACTGGTAGGCGGAGTCGATGGCACCTGCGCGGTGCAGCAGCTCCAGCGGGGCCATCTTGGTGGCGCGGCTGGCTTCGACAACGGCCTTGTATTCAGGCGCGTTCTTGTCGGGCTTGAACAGAATCTTGTAGAGCTGCTCACGAATGGGCTGAGGGCATTCACCGCGGCCCAGCTCTTCTGCCCAGCTGTCAATCTGGGCCTGAATCTGCTTTTTCTTTTCGATGGCTGCCAGGGCTTGCTGCAGGATTTCTGCAGGAGCTTTCTTGAAGCGGCCCTTGCCTGCGCGGCGGAAGTAGTGCGGCGCGTCATACAGACGGAACAATGCGGCGGCTTGCTCGGTCACAGTGGCGGATTCGGAGAAGTAGTCACGCGCCAGATCGGCGAAGCCGAACTCTTCTTCCGGGGCGAATTCCCAAGCGAGGTCCAGCTCGATCTCTTCTGCCTTGGCCTGGCCTTGTGCAATCAGCTCGGCAGGCGCGGGCTTGTCGAACTTAAGCAGGATATTGGCGGCTTTGACCTTGACCCGCTTCCCCGAGTCCAGTTCGACCTGGGCAGAGGATTCGGCTTCAGAGAGGATGCGGCCGGCGAGAAATTTGCCGGCTTCTTCAAACAGTGCGTGCATAGCCGCGCATTTTCCCACGAGCGGAACAATCGGCGCTTACAAGTGACCGAGTTCATGTCTCAGATCAGTCAATATCGTGAGCGTGGAGGGATTGGGCTGTTGGCGGGTCCAGGTGTTGTTAGGCCGTGACGTCGTGCTGGAGAAGGTGGGGCGCGCTTCAGAGGCTTAAGCCAGTGACAGAAACTCGTCGATTCTGTCCAGATACTCCGCAAAGTTGCTCAGAGCATGATCTCCGCCCTCCTGTACCAGCTGCAGTGCGTGCGGGTAACGCTCACTCATCTCGTTCCAGTCCAGTACTTCATCTCCCTGGGCGATCAGCACCATCTCGGGGGCTGCAGGAGTCATGGCACTGGTGTCAAGCTGGCGTAGCTCTTCGATGTATTCGGGACGGAAGAAAAAAGTGTCGTCAGGGTCATGCCAGTTGGACTGTTCTCCGATGTACTTCTCCAAGTCCCGTGCCGGATTGACCGCCGGGTTGATCATTACGCTCTTGCATCGTGCCAGCTGGGCTACCCAGCTGGCGTAATAGCCACCCAGTGATGAGCCCATGACGGCCATGCTCTGGCGTGGCCAGTTGGCGATGCCTTCGGCAATGACCGCAGCGGCCTCGCGAGGGGAGGGCGGAAGCTGAGGGCTCCACCAGCGGACTTTAGGGTGCCGGGTCGCGACATGCTCGCTCATGATGCGAGCCTTGTTGGACTGGGGGGAGGAGCGAAAGCCGTGCAGATACAGCAGGTGGGTGGTCGTCATGGCGGCAATCTCCTCTTGTAAAAAGCGCTTGTGTCTTCGTCATTGTGGATGGTCGGCCCCAAGACTATCAGGGGATAAAGCCCAAGAGAGTGAGGCGAAGACGGGAGACACAAGAACTTGTCAGCAAAGCTGCAACCCTGCAGCGTGCACGGCAGCCCTCTCCCCCGATAATTGCCGCCCATGTCCGCCATCGAATTCGATAAGCCCTCGCTGTTGCAACGCATTGTTCCGCTGTTTCGCGGCTTTGACTTCTGGTTGCTCCTCTTTATTGCCATGCTGGCTGGGGCTGGGCTTTTGGCCATGTACTCAGCTGGCTTCGACCATGGGACACGCTTTGTGGATCACGGCCGCAATATGCTGATTGCGGCGGGTCTGCTTTTTTTGCTGGCTCAAATTCCGCCTCAGCAGCTGATGAAGGTGGCTGTGCCGCTATATGCGTTGGGAGTGGTCTTGCTGGTAGCGGTAGCGCTGTTCGGCATTACCAAGAAAGGGGCGACGCGCTGGGTGAATGTGGGCGTGGTGATTCAGCCGTCCGAACTGCTCAAAATTGCAACCCCACTGATGCTGGCGTGGTGGTTTCAGCGCCGTGAAGGCAATTTGCGCGCTTCGGACTTTGTGATCGCCTTTGTGCTGTTGATGGTGCCGGTGGGGCTGATCATGAAGCAGCCGGACCTGGGGACATCCTTGCTGGTCATGGCCGCAGGTCTATCGGTCATTTTCTTTGCGGGCTTGCCCTGGAAGCTCATCTTGCCGCCCGTAGCCTTGGCTGCCATCGGCATTTTTCTGATCGTCTGGTTTGAGCCGCAACTATGCGCTGATGGTGTGAGCTGGTACTTCTTGCATGATTACCAACGTACCCGGGTCTGCACCTTGCTGGACCCCACGCGCGATCCTCTGGGCAAGGGCTTTCACATCATTCAGGGCATGATTGCCATTGGCTCTGGTGGAGTTTGGGGCAAAGGCTTCATGGCGGGGACGCAGACCCACCTGGAATTCATCCCCGAGCGCACCACGGACTTCATCTTTGCTGCCTACTCGGAGGAGTTTGGCCTGATGGGCAACCTGTTCATCATTGTTGGCTTCTTGCTGCTGGTCTGGCGCGGGCTGGCGATTGCCATGAATGCGAACTCGCTGTTTGGGCGACTCATGGCGGCAGCTGTGGCCATGATCTTCTTCACCTATGCGTTCGTGAATATGGGCATGGTCAGTGGCATCCTGCCTGTCGTTGGCGTGCCTTTGCCTTTCATCAGCTATGGTGGTACAGCCATGGTTACCTTGGGGCTGGCGCTTGGGGTGCTGATGTCCGTGTCCAGAGCGCAGCGGCAATTGCCGGGTGGTGATGGGCATCTTCCCCATGCGTGAAGACCCGGTGTCAGGCGAGAATGCTTCTGAAAAAGGAGCTGAATAGGCTTGCTTGATATTGGTTTAAGTGCGACTTGATGAAAAAATTGATGCCAAAGTGGCGTTCTTAGATCGTAGAAAAATGTCAGTAGTTCCTTGGAAAACCTTGCCTGCACTGCCAACAGCGTTTACAAACGGCTCTAGAGAGCCAAAAGACTGATCAAGCGGGAGCGGCAAAGGCTCTGAGTGTTCTGTCCTGCAAAGCGGGCGGGGCGGAGCCCGGTAAGCGCGAAGCTAATTGAATGGAGCGGAATGTTGTTCAGCCTGGTGGGGCAGCATTCCGCTCTTTTTTATGCGCAGCCTGTAGCAAGTCAGGACTTGCAGCTATCTCTACAATGCACTCATGATTTCCCGCGAACCCACCATCGAACGTCTGGCCACGGCCCGTCAATTGCTGCTTGAGCCATTTGGCCTAGACGAGTCCCATCTGACCCGTGCATTGGCGGAAATTCGCTCGCACCAGGTGGATGACGCCGACCTCTATTTCCAATACACCCGAGCCGAAGGCTGGAGTTTGGAAGAGGGCATTGTCAAAACCGGCTCTTTCTCTATCGACCAGGGTGTAGGCGTGCGTGCCGTGAGTGGAGAGAAGACGGCCTTTGCTTATTCCGACGATATCTCCGAAGCCTCTTTGCTGGACGCTGCCCGTACCGTGCGTTCTATCTCTGCTGCATCTCAGACGCGTCGCGTCAAGGCGCGTGCTGCAAAAATTGCGCAAAGCCGATCGCTGTATCCAGAGTTGGATCCCATCAGCACGCTGGATAGCACGACCAAGGTCGAACTGCTGGGCAAGGTCGAGAAGCTGGCTCGCGCCAAGGACCCGCGTGTGGTGCAGGTCATGGCAGGCCTTGCCAGTGAATACGACGTGGTGCTGGTGGCCCGTGCTGACGGCACATTGGCTGCCGACGTGCGCCCGCTGGTGCGCCTGTCGGTCACCGTGATTGCCGAGCAAAAGGGGCGCCGCGAAGTCGGCTCCTCCGGTGGTGGTGGCCGCTTTGGTCTGGCTTATTTCAGCGATGAACAAATCAGCCAGTATGTGGACGAAGCCGTGCATGCTGCGCTGGTGAATCTGGACTCGCGCCCCGCACCTGCTGGTGTGATGACTGTGGTTCTGGGCCCGGGCTGGCCCGGTGTGCTGTTCCACGAAGCCGTGGGACACGGCCTGGAAGGCGACTTTAATCGCAAGGGCTCCAGCGCGTTCAGTGGTCGTATCGGCCAGCGTGTGGCAGCCAAGGGCGTCACCGTGCTGGATGACGGCACGATTGCCGACCGCCGCGGCTCACTGAATGTGGACGATGAAGGCCACGCCAGCCAGAGCAATGTGCTGATCGAGGACGGCATTCTCAAGGGCTATATCCAAGATTCGATGAATGCTCGTCTGATGGGCGTCAAGCCCACGGGCAATGGCCGCCGAGAGAGCTATGCTCACATCCCCATGCCGCGCATGACCAACACCTATATGCTGGGTGGCGACAAGGATCCGCAGGAGATCATCGGCTCCATCAAGAAGGGCTTGTATGCCACCAACTTTGGCGGCGGTCAGGTGGACATCACCAGCGGCAAGTTTGTGTTCTCGGCCAGCGAAGCCTACTGGGTGGAAAACGGCAAGATCCTGTACCCCGTCAAGGGCGCGACCATCATTGGCAGCGGCCCTGAATCGCTCAAGCACATCAGCATGATCGGCAACGACATGCGACTGGACTCGGGCGTGGGCACCTGCGGCAAGGAAGGCCAGAGCGTGCCGGTGGGCGTGGGCCAGCCTACGCTGCGCATCGACGGTTTGACCGTGGGCGGTACGGCCTGATTTAAGTAAGTCGCTTCATTCAGCGGTTTTGCTTGCTGACTCTATGAACCCCGCGCTCTGCATGGCAGGCCGGGGTTTTGTCATTTCTGGGCTGAAGCCACGCTTCAAAGCACCTGTCAGTAAGGCTTTTTGCAGACTTTTAGAGTCATGGCCGGGAAAACTGTGTAGATGGTGAAAAATTGCATTGATTCCTAAATAATTTATTTTATTTTGAATAAAAATCAGAAAAATTAAAAAATACGCATAAAAATTGCTTTTCAAATTAAATAAAAAAATCCTTTTTTCAGAGGAAGGCGCGCTTTTAGGCAAGACAGCCGCGCAAGCAGTGAATGTTGCAATGCAAAACAGCTGTGCTACATTGAAAGATATGCAAACGCAACGCGCTTATTTCTTTTACTTTTGGTTCTCGCCCCCGGCGGCTGAGAGGTAAACGCGCGCACCCTGCAAACACCTCCCAAAGAACCGCCGAAGCTGCAAAGCCCGGCGGTTTTTTTTCACCCTTACGTTTCAGCAACCCCGGTTTCCAACGATCAACGACTCTCACGAAAGATTGCCATGACTGCTCTGAACACTTCCTCCGCCGATTCCTGGTATCGCCCCGGCTCTCCCAAGACAGGCCAGACCGACGACGCACGTATCAAGGAAATCACAGTGTTACCCCCGCCAGAGCATCTCATCCGCTTCTTTCCCATTCGCGGCACCGCCGTGGAGACGCTGATCAGCGACACCCGCCGCAGCATCCACAACATCATGCGTGCGCAGGATGATCGCCTGCTGGTTATCGTTGGTCCTTGCTCGATTCACGATCCTGCTGCGGCTCTGGACTACGCCCGCCGCCTGGCTGTGGTGCGTGAGCAGTACAAGGACACGCTGGAAGTGGTGATGCGCGTGTACTTCGAAAAGCCCCGCACCACTGTGGGCTGGAAGGGGCTGATCAACGACCCCTACCTGGATCAGAGCTACCGCATCGACGAAGGCCTGCGCATTGCGCGCCAGTTGCTGATCGATATCAACCGCATGGGCGTGCCCGCCGCCAGCGAATTCCTGGATGTGATCTCGCCCCAGTACATCGGCGACCTGATCAGCTGGGGTGCGATTGGTGCCCGTACGACGGAAAGCCAGGTGCACCGTGAACTGGCTTCAGGCATCTCGGCGCCCATCGGCTTCAAGAATGGCACGGACGGCAATATTCGCATAGCCACTGACGCCATTCAGTCGGCCAGCCGTGGTCACCACTTCCTGTCTGTGCACAAGAATGGCCAGGTTGCCATCGTGCACACGGGCGGCAATCAGGACTGCCACGTGATTCTGCGCGGCGGCAAGACGCCCAACTACGACGCAGAGCATGTGGCTGCCGCCTGCAAGGATCTGGAAGCTGCAGGTCTGACGCCTTCGCTGATGGTGGATTGCAGTCACGCCAACAGCAACAAGCAGCACGAGCGCCAAAAGGACGTGGCGCGTGACATCGCAGGCCAGATTGCTGGTGGCTCGAACAGCGTCTTCGGCGTGATGATCGAAGGCCACCTAGTGGGCGGCGCCCAGAAGTTCACCCCCGGCAAGGATGAAGTTTGCAACCTGACCTATGGCCAGAGCATTACCGACGCCTGTCTGGGCTGGGATGATTCTCTGGCGACTTTGGAAGAGTTGTCTCAGGCTGTGCTCAAGCGCCGCGCAGCGGCGGTGGCAGCGCACAAGGAGGTGGAAGCTGTTGCCTGAATGCTAAGCGCTACAAAGCGAACTGCATGAATGCTGACAAACAGGCCACGAAACTTGCGTCTCGTGGCCTGTTGCTTATCTACGGACTCTATATGTGAGAGGTTGAGAAGCGCCGTTCAGTGCTTGGCATCAATGGAGGAGGTTGGCGTCATCTCACAGCCGTTCAGCGTGGCATCGATGCGGGACAGCAGCAGCAGCAGATGATGCTTGTCAAAGTCTGTGCGCTGTTCCCACTCGTGTTCAGCCAGCGGATGGATATGGCTTTGATGGGGTAGGTTGCCTTTGATATCCAGCAATGCATGCAGACGAGGGATAAAAACCCATTGCAGCCACTCATGCAGCTTGAGCGTGTCATACATGAAAGGCGTGACCGACTCCAAGGCTTTGGGGTCAGGAGCGATAGCTGACCAGAGCTTCTGGACTTGCAATTCTGCTTCCAGTTGCTGGAGATGCTCGCGTAGTTCTTGATGGATGTTGTCGGCGGTCATGATGGTATTCCCTGAAACTTTGCACAAGTGCTGGCAAAGAGGAGTCTGGTAGATGCGACCTCTTGCGGTTATTTCAAGGTGGGAAGTGGCTTGCGATAACCAGCGGGTTACAGTCCCCTCGTTGGACCTTGAGAAAAAGATTTATGTCCTTATATTGATTACAGTTGTACCAAGGCTGCTATGAAGTTTGATGATTCATCATCATCTTTTACAGATGAACTTGGTAACTGCTGTGATGCAGAAAACAGAGCACTGGCTTGTTGAATGAGCCAATCTCAATGGCGACAAGTCGTCAGCTTGAAGCGGTTTGGGCCTCTGGACCCCTATTAAGCTGTGGATATGACAACAAATGGTGCAAGAGTCACCTGGCGATAGGAGATTTATGCGTAGTGAAGTAATCGTGGTTCTGGATGGTGAGCGTGAATACCGGGTAGATACCCAGGCCTTGCCCACTGTGAGTTCGGATGAAGGGCGTCGCTGGCTAGATCAACAGTTTGTCTCTCTGGACTGTGAGCCTTTGCGTGCCACGGGGAAGGTGCTGCTGGCAGACAAGCTGGTTGTCGTCGCTCGCGCAGCGCGCAATCGTCCTGAGCTATTTGAAAACGAAGAGTGGCGCAATGCCTATGCCGTCGCAGCGCAGGCAGTGTTGTCCAAACCGCTGGTTCGGGTGGATGTGCCGGCGATGTCTATTAGTTATTGATACCCCCTGAGCCGCTTTGCGGCTTCCCCCTTTCTCTACGCGCTGCGCGCTATGGAAGGGGGACGACACCTTCGGTGCGCGACAGCGCTTCCTTGGTGTCTCTGGCTGGGAGTGCGCCAGTTTTTGAGAGAGTCTATGGAAATGCCCGCATTTGCGGGCATTTCTTATTTCAGGGCTTCCAGCAGCTTGGCGTGTATGCCACCAAAGCCACCGTTGCTCATGCAGACGATGGTGTCGCCAGGCCGTGCGGCTGCAGTGACTTGTTGCAAAAGAGTATCAATGTTGTCAGCCACCTTGGCGTGTTCGCCCATGGGTTGCAGGGCCTCTGCGGCATCCCAGTCCAGACCTGCGGTGTGGCAGAAGGACAGGTCGGCGCTTTCCAGCGACCAGGGGAGCTGGCTTTTCATGGTGCCCAGTTTCATGGTGTTGCTGCGCGGCTCGAAGACGGCCAGGATGCGGGCATCGGGGCCGATTTTGCGGCGCAGGCCGTCCAGCGTCGTGCGAATGGCCGTGGGGTGGTGGGCAAAGTCGTCGTAGACATCGATGCCGTTCACGGTGCCGCGCAGTTCCATGCGGCGCTTGACGTTCTGAAAGCGTGACAGGGCTTCGCAGGCCACTGTGGCACTGACGCCTACGTGATCGGCGGCAGCAATGGCGGCCAGTGCATTGAGCTGGTTGTGTGTGCCTGTCAGGCTCCAGTTCAGCTGTGCCACTTTTTTGCCATGGTGCAGCACGGCAAAATTGCTGGGGTCGCCTTCGGCGCTGAAATCGCTGACAGCGGAGCCGAAATTGCGCACTTCGCTCCAGCAGCCCTGACTCAGCACGCGGGTCAGGCTTTCTTCCAGACCGTTGGCCACCACGCGGCCTGTGGAGGGGACTGTGCGGATCAGGTGGTGGAATTGGCGCTCGATAGCGGCCAGATCATCAAAGATGTCTGCGTGATCGAACTCCAGGTTGTTGAGCACGGCTGTGCGTGGACGGTAATGCACAAACTTGCTGCGTTTGTCGAAGAAGGCGGTGTCGTACTCGTCTGCTTCAATCACAAACACAGGCTTGTTGCCGACAGGGCCCGGGCCGGTGGCTGGACGTTGAGAGGCCCCGAGACGGGCGGAGACGCCAAAGTCCAGCGGTACGCCGCCGACCAGAAAGCCCGGTTGCAGTCCGGCGCATTCCAGCACCCAGGTCAGCATGGACGTGGTGGTGGTCTTGCCATGGGTGCCTGCGACGGCCAGTACATGGCGGCCGTGCAGCACATGCTCGGCCAGCCATTGCGGGCCGCTGGTGTAGGCGGCACCCGTGTCCAGAATGGCTTCCATCAACGGGAATTTGGGCGAGCCGTCAGGCAGGCGCTTGCGGCTGACGACATTGCCGATCACATACATATCAGGCTTGAGCGCAATCTGATCGACGCCGTAGCCCTCAATCAGCTCAATGCCGAGCTGACGCAACTGGTCGCTCATCGGCGGGTAGACGCCCGCATCGCAACCCGTGACTTTGTGGCCGGCTTCACGTGCCAAGGCGGCCAGACCTCCCATGAAGGTGCCGCAAATGCCCAGAATATGTATGTGCATGGGCGGGGATTCTACGTTTGCCCGTATGGCCTGGATGCGAGCCATGGGCTGCAGCAAGCTCTGTGGTTACGTTTCTTGTCAAATTGATAGCTGTTTGAGCTCGTTTCATGGGCGTTTCAAGGTGATTCCTCTTTGGATATGAGGTAGGTCAAGCGCATGCAGCTATCAAAAGTAAACAGTTAGCAGAGGTAAGCGGCTACAAACTCCAAATGCGCCCATTCAGTGCGGCCATTCAAGGTCTGTATTCATCTGGGCCACAATGCCTGCATGACCTGCCGCGCCTGCTGCGGTGGGCGCGATGGAATTGCGCTATGAGTATGGATAACGTGACTGCTGAAATCGCTCAAGCAGCGGCTCGAATCGTGGTGGAAGAGGGGCTGGAATGGGGCCCCGCCAAGCATCGAGCGGTACGTCAGCTGGGTTTGCCTTCGCGCACAGCCCTGCCTGACAACGATCTGCTGGAAGCGGCCGTGCGTGAATATATAGAGCTGTTTTGCAGTGACACGCAGCCCCGGGAGTTGAAGGCGCTGCGCGAGCTGGCGCTGGTCTGGATGGACAGGCTGCAGGAGTTTCGCCCGCACCTGGCGGGAGCCGTCTGGCGCGGCACGGCCACAAGGCTGTCGGATATTTATCTGCAACTGTTCTGTGATGACCCTAAGTCGGCAGAAATTGCCTTGATCAACAACCATGTGCAGTACGAGCCAAGCACAGTGACGGGCTTTCAGGGCAAGCCGGTAGAGGCCTTGTCCATTCATGCATTGTGCAAACCCATTAATGAGAGCGTTGGCGTGCACCTGATGGTCTATGACCATGACGATATGCGCGGAGCCATGAAGCCTGATGCACAGGGGCGCAGCCCGCGCGGAGATGCCAACGCCTTGCGAAAGCTGCTGGAGGAAAGCCGAGATGAGTGAAAACACCTCTGAGAACAAAGCGACAGATCGCTCGCGCCGAATGTGGTTGACGGGCTCAGTGGCAGTCGTCGCTGCAGCGGTGGGAGCCGGCGTGGCGTGGCGCAGAAGCGAGCCGCAAGCGGTGGAGTCAGGCGCAGAAGCGCAGTTATGGGCTCAGGTTCTTGAAACCCCTGACGGCAAGCCCTTCGCCATGGCTGATTTCAAGGGGCGCCCATTGCTGCTGAACTTCTGGGCGACCTGGTGCCCCCCCTGCGTTAAAGAGCTTCCCATGCTCAGTGAATTTGCGCTCAGCCAGGGCCGTCATGGCATCCAGGTTGTGGGTCTGGCGGTTGATAAAAGCGAGGCTGTGCAGCGATTTTTGCAGCGTCAGCCAGTGCAGTTTCCCGTCGGGATCAGCATGCAAGGAGGGCTCGGCCTGACGCGATCCTTGGGAAACCTGCAAGGGGGACTGCCATTCACGGTACTCTTCGATGCGAAGGGACAAATCAGGCAACGTAAAATAGGTGAGCTTTCCAGCGAAGATCTGGCAAATTGGAGCAAATAGAGCGAATGAGCATTGCTCTTGTCGTCAGAAAAGTGTAGGTAACCAAATTCCATGGCGACGTTGTTGAAAAATATGCGCCAATGCACGCAGAAGGGCGAATTTGAGGTAAATTCGCGCCCTGTTTAGAAATAAGTCGCTGGAGCTCCCATGGATTTGCGAAAACTCAAGACCCTCATTGACCTGGTGTCCGAATCGAATGTTTCGGAACTGGAGATCACCGAAGCAGAGGGCAAGGTCCGTATCGTCAAGAGCGAAGGTGTGGTTCACCAATACGTTGCAGCGCCCGTGCAAGCTGCTCCTGTGATGGCCGCTCCCGTTGCTGCCGCTCCTGTGGTTGCAGCCGCCGCTGCAACACCTGCTGCAGCCGTTGAAGGCCATGTGGTCAAGTCCCCGATGGTGGGTACGTTCTACCGTGCTTCCAGCCCCGGTGCCAAGCCCTTTGTGGATGTGGGCAGCCAGGTCAAGGAAGGCGACACGATCTGCATCGTTGAAGCCATGAAGATCCTCAACGAAATTGAAGCCGACAAGAGCGGCACCATCGTTCGTGTCCTGGGCGAAAACGGTCAGGCTGTGGAATACGGTCAGCCTCTGTTCGTGATCGAGTGATAGATCATGAGGCGTTGCATGCACCAAGCATTGCAGCGCCTAGGTGCGTTGGCCGAAGGCTGCGCGACTGAGTCATTGGCAGTGGCCCGTGCCGAAGCACAGGCAACAAGCTGCGAGGAACTTCATGTTTAAGAAAATTTTGGTTGCCAACCGGGGTGAAATCGCCCTGCGCATCCAGCGCGCTTGCCGTGAACTGGGTATCAAGGCGGTGATGGTGTATTCCGAAGCCGACCGTGATGCCAAGTACGTCAAGCTGGCCGATGAGGCCGTGTGTATTGGCCCCGCGCCTTCTCCTCTGTCCTACCTGAATATGCCCGCCATCATCTCGGCGGCAGAGGTGACGGATGCTGAGGCTATCCACCCTGGTTACGGCTTCTTGTCCGAGAACGCTGACTTTGCAGAGCGTGTGGAAAAGAGCGGCTTCACTTTTATTGGCCCGACTCCCGAAAACATCCGCACCATGGGTGACAAGGTTTCGGCCAAGCAAGCCATGATCAAGGCTGGCGTGCCCTGCGTGCCGGGCTCTGATGGTGAGTTGCCTGACGATCCCGTGCTTATCAAGCGTATCGCCAAGACCATTGGCTACCCTGTGATCATCAAGGCATCGGGTGGCGGCGGTGGTCGCGGTATGCGCGTGGTGCACACCGAGGCTGCGCTGGTCAATGCCGTGCAGATGACCAAGGCGGAAGCCGGTGCTGCTTTCGGCAATCCTGCTGTGTATATGGAAAAGTACCTGCAAAATCCACGTCACGTGGAAATTCAGGTGCTGGCCGATACACACAAGAGCGCCGTGTACCTGGGCGAGCGCGACTGCTCCATGCAGCGTCGCCACCAGAAGGTGATCGAAGAAGCGCCGGCCCCAGGCATTCCCCGTCGCCTGATCGAGAAGATTGGTGAGCGCTGTGCTGCGGCCTGCAAGAAGATCGGCTACCGCGGTGCGGGTACCTTCGAGTTCCTGTACGAAAACGGCGAGTTCTATTTCATTGAAATGAACACCCGCGTGCAGGTGGAGCACCCCATCACCGAGCTGATCACGGGCATCGACATCGTGCGCACCCAGATCATGATCGCTGCGGGCGAAAAGCTACCCTTTACCCAGCGTCAGATCGAGTTCAAGGGCCACGCCATCGAGTGCCGTGTGAACGCGGAAGATCCCTACAAGTTCATCCCTTCGCCCGGCCGCATCAGCATGTGGCATGCACCCGGTGGTCCTGGCGTGCGCGTGGACACCCACGTGTACAACAACTACTTTGTGCCCCCTAACTACGACTCCATGATCGGCAAGATCATCACGTACGGCGACACGCGTGAGCAGGCCATGGCCCGCATGCGTACGGCCTTGCTGGAGACAGTGGTGGAAGGTATCAACACCAATATCCCGCTGCACCAGGATCTGATGGTCGACTCCAAGTTCATGGAGGGCGGCACCAACATCCACTACCTGGAAGAGTGGTTGACGCATCGCAATACCAACAAGCGATGAGATCAGGAGCCTTGCCGCTCTGAGTTCCCATGCTGGCCTCTGGAAACGGAGGCCAGCATTTTCGTTTTTCAGGAAAGTACAACTGCCATGGCTGCTCTGTCATGCGTCAAGCTGATGAAAGCGCTGCAGTTGCAAGAAAGGATGGCCATGTTTGAGCTGAGCCTGATGTGCCCCGAAGACCGGGTCGAAACCATTAGCGAAGCGCTGGATGCACTGGATGCATTGAGCGTGTCCGTCGAAGATGCCGATGCACAGACCGATGCAGAGCAAGCTCTGTTCGGTGAGCCCGGCATGCCTGCCCCCAAAGGTGGCTGGAACCGCAGCCGTGTGATTGCCCTGTATCCCGATGAAGCCAAGGCGGTGGAAGCGCGTACGCTGCTGCAACTGCAGGACTTCTTTGAGGGCTGCAAGGTGCTGGCCGTCAAGCCCGTGCCTGAGCAGGACTGGGTGCGCTTGACGCAGTCGCAGTTCGAGCCGGTGGAAATCACGCCCGAGTTCTGGATTGTGCCTACCTGGCATGAGTTGCCAGAGCAGGCCAAGGTCAGCATTCGTCTGGACCCAGGACTGGCCTTTGGCACCGGTACCCACCCCACGACCCGCATGTGCCTGCGCTGGATTGCACGTCAGCCCAAGGGTGCCCTGGGGCGCACGCTGGACTACGGCTGTGGTTCGGGCATTTTGGCCATTGGTGCTGCCAAGTTTGGTGCGACGGACATTGATGCGGTGGACATTGACCCTGCAGCCGTGGAGTCCACCAACTACAACACCAGCGCCAACCATGTGGAGGTCAACGCAGGTCTGCCTGATGCCACCGGTGGTGAGTACCAGACGGTGCTGGCCAATATTCTGGCCACACCTCTGAAGGTGCTGGCCCCACTGCTGTGCGGTCGCGTGAAGGCGGGGGGGAATCTGGTGCTGGCCGGTATTCTGGAGCGCCAAGCTGATGAGCTGAAGGAGGCTTATGCGCCTTATCTCAAGCTTGAAGTGGCCGATAGCGAAGATGGGTGGATTTTGATGACGGCCCAGCGCGCCGACTGATTGCCCCCTGTCCCGTGCACCGGCTGGTGTGCGGGGTGTTGCTGCCTACAATTGCATCCCGATGAGCCAAGTCACCCGTTGCCCCTCCTGTGGAACCCGCTTCAAAGTGGTTGCGGATCAGTTGCGTATCTCGCAGGGCTGGGTGCGCTGCGGAGTGTGCCAGGCTGTCTTTGATGCCTCTGAGAACTTGCAGTCTGTACCCGATGAGTTGCTGCACACAGAAGCTGCAAAGCATCCGTCGGTACCGGCTGAGGTGCCTGTGAGAGCGGCAGCTGAGGAGGTGGCGCCGGCGGTGGAAGCACAGTTTGGTGCTCCTTCTTTGGAAGCAGTTGACTCAATACCTGAAAAGGCTAAGGCTCACTTTGATTCAAATTCTGAGCCGATGGCCTTTACCAGTGTGGAGGAGGCTGAGCAGATAGCCGAGGCGCAAGAAGAGGTGGAGGAGAAAGCATCTCCTTCAACACCCGAGCCTTCATTCGCTGATCAGGCCAAGCCTTGGGTCGAAAGTGAAGACTCTGCCGTGCAGAGGGAGCCTTTATTGGCCCATGTATCGCATGTCTCAGCCCCTTTTGATGAGGGAGAGTCTCTGCCATCTCAGCAAGCGCAGCAAGTCGAAGCAGAGGGTGGCGACAAGCTCGAACTCGCTGCTGGTGATGAGCCCGGCTTTGTGCGCCAAGCCCGACGCAAGGCGTTCTGGCATTCAGCAGGTATGCGCGTGGTTCTGGTGCTGGGGTCGCTGCTTGCTGTGGCCGGTGTTGCAGGTCAATATGCGTGGCAGCAGCGTGATGCGCTGGCTGCGCAATATCCTGCATTGGCACCGACTCTGGAGCAAGCTTGTCGCTTGGCAGGCTGTGAGCTGCAAGCTCGCCGTGAAATTGCCGATGTGGTCATCAGCGGCTCGGGTTTCAAACAGCTCGCCGATGCCCATCAATACCAATGGAGTCTGACGTTGGAGAATCGCTCCGACGTGACTGTGGCCACCCCGATGGCCGAGTTGACTCTGACCGATGCACAGGACAAGCCCTTGCTGCGTCGCGTGATCGACCTGAAGCCTCTGGGTGCCCCGCCGCATCTGCAGGCCCGCGAAGAGTGGAGCGTGAATGTTCCTGTGCAAGTACAGGATCTTGGCGCTGCCGTAGCGGGCTATAGGGCACTGGTTTTCTACCCCTGATTTGATTTTTTGAAAGAGAAAGCACCATGGCCGCTTTGATCTGTGGATCGCTGGCATTCGACAACATCATGACCTTTGATGGTCGTTTTGCGGACCAGATTCTTCCCGACCAGCTGCACATCCTGAATGTGTCATTTCTGGTGCCCACGCTGCGCCGCGATTTTGGTGGTTGCGCCGGCAATATTGCCTACAGCCTGAAGCTATTGGGCGGGGATGCGCGCCCCATGGCCATGGTAGGCAGCGATGGTGCCGACTATGTGCAACGCTTCAAGGATCTGGGCATTGAAACTCGCCACGTGGGTCAGTTGCAAACCACGCATACGGCGCAGTGCATGATCATGACGGACCGTGATAACAACCAGATCACGGCCTTCCACCCCGGTGCCATGATGCAGGCGCACGAGAACCAGATCACTGCCGATATGGCAGCGGAGGTCAAAGTGGGTATCGTGGCTCCCGATGGGCGTCAGGCCATGATTGATCACGCGGCGCAGTTCAAGGCTACAGGTATTCCTTTTGTGTTCGATCCAGGTCAGGGCTTGCCCATGTTCAATGGTGATGAGCTCAAGGCTTTTATCGATCAAGCCGACTGGGTGGCTGTGAACGACTACGAAGGCAAGATGCTGAGCGAGCGCACGGGCTTGAGCTTCGAGCAGATCTCCCAACAAGTGCGCGGTCTGATCGTGACGCTGGGTGCTGAAGGCTGCGAAGTCTGGGAGCAAGGCAAGAAAACCCTGGTGGCTCCAGTCAAGCCCGAGGCTGTGGTTGACCCCACAGGTTGTGGCGATGCCTGGCGCGGAGCCTTCTTGTTTGGACTGGAGCGCGGCTGGGAGCTGGTGCGCTGTGCCGAGCTTGGCAACCGCATGGGTGCTTTGAAGATTGCCAGCCGAGGCCCGCAAAACTATCAGCTGAATTTTCAGCCTTGATGGATGCGACGTTGCTGCAGCTCATTGCAGCAACTCGTAAAAAAAGCCCGACTCTCGCAAGAGAGTCGGGCTTTTTTATGACGTTCAGGTCAGCGAGCGCCTATCAGGGCTTGTTACCCGTGGGGAAGGGCCAGGCAGCTTGAGGAGCCAGGCGCGTTTGAGCCACGGGTGCTGCTGTTTCAGTCACTGGAGCGGGTGCAGGAGCTGCAGTCTTCTTGGCGGCAGTCTTGCGGGGAGCCGCGGTCTTCTTTGCTGCAGCCTTCACAGGAGCGGCCTTGGCAGCAGTTGCAGCCTTCTTGGGTGCAGCAGCCTTGGTGGCGGTCTTTGCAGGAGCGGCCTTGGCAGCGGTGGCAGCCTTCTTGGGTGCAGCAGCCTTGGTGGCGGTCTTTGCAGGAGCGGCCTTGGCAGTGCTTGCAGCCTTCTTGGGGGCAGCAGCCTTGGTGGCGGTCTTTGCAGGAGCGGCCTTGGCAGCAGTTGCAGCCTTCTTGGGTGCAGCAGCCTTGGTGGCGGTCTTTGCTGGAGCGGCCTTGGCAGCAGTTGCAGCCTTCTTGGGTGCAGCAGCCTTGGTGGCGGTCTTTGCAGGAGCTGCCTTGGCAGCGGTTGCAGCCTTCTTGGGTGCGGCAGCCTTGGTGGCGGTCTTTGCAGGAGCGGCCTTGGCAGCAGTTGCAGCCTTCTTGGGTGCAGCAGCCTTGGTGGCGGTCTTTGCAGGAGCGGCCTTGGCAGCAGTTGCAGCCTTCTTGGTTGCAGCAGCCTTGGTGGCGGTCTTTGCAGGAGCTGCCTTCGCAGCCGTGGTCTTGGCTGCAGTCTTTGCAGGTGCAGCCTTGGTGGTAGTCGTTGCCTTCTTGGCGGGGGCGGCCTTGGCTGCAGTTGCAGTCTTCTTAGGGGCCGCAGCCTTGGTTGTTGCCTTGGGAGCGGCAGCAGTCTTGGTTGCAGCTGCCTTCTTCACAGCTTCAGCCTTGGGCGCGGCCGCCTTCTTGGCAGGTGTCTTTTTCTCGGGTGTGGCCTTGGCGGCCGTCTTCTTCGCAGTTGCCATCATTTTCTCCTTCGTTGATTTGCATAAGACGTCCGGCGCTTTTCAGTGCCGGACGATTCAAAGCGATGTGGAGTTACGCATCGCTAGGAACACAAATTTGCTTCACGCCAAAATCTCAGTTTTTTGTAGCAATGAAGTGAAGCAAGTCATGACTCGCATTGTGCCTGCTTAGAAGCGATTAATCCCAAGAAAGTGCGCCTCCGGTTTGATACTCGATGACTCGTGTCTCAAAGAAGTTACGTTCTTTCTTCAAATCGATCATCTCACTCATCCAAGGGAACGGATTTTCTTCACCGGGGAACAGCTCTTCCAGACCGATTTGCGTAGCGCGGCGGTTGGCAATGTAGCGCAGATAGCCCTTGAACATGGATGCATTCATGCCCAGCACGCCGCGAGGCATGGTGTCTTCGGCATAGCGATATTCCAGCTCGACCGCCTTGCGGAACAGGCCGTTGATCTCTTCCTTGAACTCGGCCGTCCACAGGTGCGGGTTCTCAAGCTTCAACTGGTTGATCAAGTCGATGCCGAAGTTGCAGTGCATGGATTCGTCGCGCAGGATGTACTGGTACTGCTCGGCAGCGCCGGTCATCTTGTTCTGACGGCCCAGGGCCAGAATCTGCGTGAAGCCCACATAGAAGAAAAGGCCTTCCATCAGGCAGGCAAAAACGATCAGCGACTTCAGCAGCCTCTGATCGGTTTCAGGTGTGCCGGTCTTGAAGTTAGGGTCCATGATCGCTTCGATGAAGGGGATCAGGAACTCGTCCTTGTCGCGGATGGATTTGATTTCGTTGTAGGCGTTGAAGATTTCCGATTCATCCAGGCCCAGCGATTCCACGATGTACTGGTAGGCATGGGTGTGGATGGCTTCTTCAAAGGCCTGGCGCAGCAGGAACTGGCGGCACTCGGGCGCCGTGATGTGGCGGTAGGTGCCCAGCACGATGTTGTTGGCGGCCAGCGAGTCGGCCGTCACAAAGAAGCCCAGATTGCGCTTGACGATGCGGCGCTCGTCTTCGGTCAGACCGTTGGGGTCCTTCCACAGCGCGATGTCGCGCGTCATGTTCACTTCCTGCGGCATCCAGTGGTTGGCGCAGGTGGCCAGATACTTTTCCCAGGCCCACTTGTACTTGAAGGGAACCAGCTGGTTCACGTCGGTCTTGGCGTTGATGATGCGCTTGTCAGCGGCATTGACGCGCTTGTGGGTGCTGGTGGACGCGCCAGCTTGCTCGCTAGTCGCGGAAGGGGCGAAGGTGTCGTCGTCAAAGCTCAGCATGAAGGTATTCCTCTATGAGACAAGCTGGGTGCAATGCAATCGACATCCAGCTTTTCAATCATTGATTGATAGGGTGTCGCCACTCAAATACTGGCGCACTCTAAAGCGAGAGACACCGAGGAAGCGCCGCCGCGCACCGAGGGTGTCGTCCCCCTCCCGTATTGCGAAGCAAAGCGAGAGAGGGGGAAGGCGCGTTAGCGCCTCAGGGGGGGTTGCCAGTTACTGGCAGGCCTCGCAGCCTGGGTCATCAATCGCGCAGAACTTGACGTCTGTGGCAGGAGCCTGAGCACGTGCAGCGGCAGCAGCAGCTTCCAGTGCGCTCATCGCAGGTGCGGCTGATGGAGCAGCGGAAGACACCGCATTCAGCGTGCGGCTTTGCACAGTCGATTTTTCAATCTGCGTCGCGCTGGTGGTGCGCAGATAGTAGGTGGTCTTCAGACCACGCAGCCAGGCCAGCATGTAGGTGTCGTGCAGCTTCTTGCCCGATGCACCGGCCATGTAGATGTTCAGGCTCTGGGCCTGGTCGATCCACTTCTGGCGGCGCGAGGCGGCTTCCACCAGCCACTCGGGCGAGACTTCAAACGCGGTGGCGTAGAGGTTCTTGATCTCTTGCGGCACGCGGTCGATGGCGCGCAGCGAGCCGTCGAAGTGCTTGAGGTCCATGACCATCACGTCGTCCCACAGACCCAGACGCTTCAAGTCACGCACCAGGTACTGGTTGATGACGGTGAATTCACCCGACAGGTTGGACTTCACGGACAGGTTGCCGAACGAAGGCTCGATCGAGGCATCCACGCCCACGATGTTGGAGATGGTGGCAGTAGGAGCAATGGCCACGCAGTTGGAGTTGCGCATGCCGTCCTTGGCTATTTTTGCACGCAAAGCGTCCCAGTCCAGCTTGGACGAGCGATCCACTTCCACGTAACCGCCACGGGCCTTTTCCAGCAGCTTCAGGGTGTCGGGGGGCAGGATGCCCTGATCCCACAGCGAGCCCTTGAAGGTGGAGTAAGTGCCGCGCTCCTTGGCCAGCTCGGTCGAGGCCCAGTAAGCGTAGTAGCAGATGGCTTCCATGGCTTCATCGGCAAACTCGACGGCGCCCTGGCTGGCGTAGGCCGTGCGCATTTCATAAAGCGCGTCCTGGAAGCCCATTAGGCCCATGCCCACGGGGCGGTGGCGC
The DNA here is from genome assembly GCF_057369555.1 of Comamonas sp. FUJ_7. NCBI lineage: Bacteria > Pseudomonadati > Pseudomonadota > Betaproteobacteria > Burkholderiales > Comamonadaceae > Comamonas > Comamonas sp. FUJ_7. Next base: position 227,806 of record NZ_JBXXZI010000003.1, on the reverse strand, counting down.
AGGTTGGAATCCTTGGCCTTTTGCACGGCGTAGTAGTTGATGTCGATCACGTTGTCCAGCATGCGCATGGCCGTGTTCACGGTCTTGCGCAGCTTGTCGTGGTCGATCTTGCCGTCCTTGATGTGCTGGACCAGGTTCACGGAGCCCAGGTTGCAGACCGCGGTTTCGGTGTCGCTGGTGTTGAGCGTGATCTCGGTGCACAGATTGGACGAGTGCACCACACCCACGTGCTGCTGGGGCGAGCGGATGTTGCAAGGGTCCTTGAAGGTGATCCAGGGGTGGCCGGTCTCGAACAGCATCGAGAGCATCTTGCGCCACAGGTCCACGGCGGGAATGCGCTTGGCCAGCTTGAGCTCGCCGCTGTCGACCTTGGCCTCATAGGCGGTGTAGGCCTTCTCGAAGGCTTCGCCGTAGAGGTCGTGCAGATCGGGCGTGTCGGCGGGCGAGAACAGAGTCCACTGGCCCTTTTCCATCACGCGTTTCATGAACAGGTCGGGAATCCAGTTCGCCGTGTTCATGTCGTGGGTGCGGCGGCGGTCGTCGCCGGTGTTCTTGCGCAGCTCCAGGAACTCTTCGATGTCCAGGTGCCACGATTCCAGATACGTGCAGACTGCGCCCTTGCGCTTGCCGCCCTGGTTCACGGCCACGGCCGTGTCGTTGACCACCTTCAGGAACGGAACCACGCCTTGCGATTCACCATTGGTGCCCTTGATGCGCGAGCCCAGGGCACGCACGCGGGTCCAGTCGTTGCCCAGACCGCCCGCAAACTTGGACAGCAGAGCGTTTTCCTTGATGGACTCGTAAATGCCGTCCAGGTCATCGGGCACGGTGGTCAGGTAGCAGGACGACAGTTGCGAGCGCAATGTGCCGCTGTTGAACAGCGTGGGGGTGGACGACATGAAGTCAAACGAGGACAGCAGTTCGTAGAACTCGATGGCGCGTGCATTGCGGTCATCTTCCTGCAGCGCCAAGCCCATGGCCACGCGCATGAAGAAGGACTGGGGCAGCTCGATGCGGGTCTTCTTGACGTGCAGGAAGTAGCGGTCGTACAGCGTCTGCAGACCCAGGTAGTCGAACTGTTCGTCGCGCTCGGCCTTCAGGGCCTTGGCCAGACGGGGCAGGTCGTATTTCAGCAGCTCGGGGTTGAGCAGTTCGTTGTCCACGCCCTTCTGGATGAAGCCGGGGAAGTAGTCGGCGTAAGCCGCTTGCATTTCAGCGGGCTGCACATCGCGGCCCATGACTTCGCGCACGATGGTGTGCAGCAGCAGGCGGGCGGTGACGTAGGTGTAGTCGGGATCTTTTTCGATCAGCGTGCGGGCGGCCAGGATGGAGGCCTTGAACACTTCGCTCAGAGGCACGCCGTCGTACAGGTTGCGCAGTGTTTCGGCCACGATGGGGGCAGCCTGAATGTCGGCATTCAGATTGCGGCAGGAGGCGGCAATCAGGGCTTCCAGGCGCTCCTGGTTTAGCGGCACGCGCTGGCCGTTGTCGGTCACGTGCAGGGTGGGCTTGCTGGCCTTGGCGGCGCTGGCCGCAGCTTCGGCGGCTTTCTTTTGCTCGGCACGCTCCTGGTTGCGGGCTTCGCGGTACAGCACGTAAGCACGGGCCACGTCCTGGTGACCGCCGCGCATCAGGCCCAGCTCGACCTGGTCCTGCACATCTTCGATGTGGAAAGTGCCGCCTTCGGGGCGAGAGCGCAGCAGAGCGCGCACCACGCCCTCGGTCAATTCGTTGACGGTGTCGCGCACGCTGGCAGAAGCTGCGCCCTGAGCGCCGCGCACGGCCAGAAATGCCTTGGTCAGCGCCACGGCAATCTTCTGGGGGGCAAAGGCCACCACATCGCCGCTGCGGCGGATGATCTGGTAGCTGTCGTTGGGGGAGGAAGAATTGGCTGCGCTGTCGGGCGCGGCAGAAGGCAGTGAGTTCAACGCTTCTTGCATAAGTTCCTCTGAATCAATATGTGGATAGGCAGACAAAGGCCTGCACTCTGGGCAGGCCATCAAAAACACGATTCGGCGCCTTGGTCTACACATGGTTTGCACAGGGTGTGCACAACTTGTAAACACTAGATGTGGGGTCTGAGGCGCTCTCAAACACTAGGGGTAGTGTATCTCGCTGGAGCTGGATGGGCCTGATGAAACTACTGAAGAGGACATTTCAACAGCCGCTTGACAGCTTTGAAAATGACTTCATCCCGCATGAATAAAGGCTTTGGGGTGAGTCTTGCGGCGGCAGTTTTAGCGCTGGAAATATGTAAAAAATTTGCGTGTTTGATGCAGGCGACAGTTGTTGCGCGCACGCCATTGACAGCACTTGATGAAGCGCGAAAACGCGGTGCCAGTGAATGGGCATCAAAAAGGAGAGCGCATAGCGCTAGTCAGTCAATGAATCTGGCTTGGTTAAGCTATGAAATCATTGCTTATCAAGCGCAAGGCGCTATGAAAATTCATACGCTGTTTGGCAGACCGGGCGGAAATTTCCAATCCTGCGTTTTGCCTGCGCTGCTCAGCTGCTGTCGCAGTCGTGGCCAGTCAAAGCCGGGGCCGGGGTCTTGCTTGCGCCCTGGCGCGATGTGCTCATGTCCGGCGATATAGCGCACCGGGTATTGCTCGGCAATGGCGGCGCACAGTTGCTCAAGCGCCTGGTATTGCGGCGCCTCAAAACTCAGGCCTTCCAAGCCTTCGAGCTCGATGCCAATGGAGTCATCATTGCAGCGCTCGCGCCCTCGCCACTGGCTGACGCCGGCATGCCAGGCCCGGTCGTCGCAGCTGACGAACTGCCAGACCTCTCCCTGGCGCGTGATGAAGAAGTGGGACGAAACCTCCAGGCCACGAATGCTCTGGTAGTAAGGATGGGCGTCCCAGTCCAGCTGATTGGTGAACAGCTGCTGGACTGCGCCTGTGCCGAACTGGCCCGGAGGCAGGCTGATGGAGTGAATGACGACCAGGTCTATCTGCGCCGCTTCAGGGCGTGGACCGAAGTTGGGTGAGGGCAGGCGCTGCGCTGCTGGGTACCAGCCTGCCTGCCACTGCGCTTGGTGCTGTTGTGAGGGCATGGAATCAGGCAAGGTCACTGTGGTGCTTTGCGCCATCGGCAGGAAGATCGATGCCCAGTCGCTCGATGCGGTAGCGAATCTGGCGCAGGCTGATGCCCAGTCTGGCCGCCGTGGCTGTGCGGTTGAAGCCATTGTCCTGCAGCGCACGGACCAAAATCTCTCGCTCTTGCTCGTCCAGCCAGCCTTGAAGATCCTCGGGCAGTGTTGCAGGGCAGGCGCTGGCTGCAGCCTGTGTCGAGGTTGGCGCAGCTGTGGATAAGGTGGACGGGCCAGCCAAAGACTGTGAACTATCAACCTCGGGCTCAGCGCTGAAGTCTGGCAGCCGAAGCGGGCCCGCATCGCCCAGGGCAATAGCGCGGTGCAATACGTTCTCAAGCTCACGCACATTGCCGGGCAGAGGGAGCTGGGCGATCTGAGAGAGGCTGATTTCGTCCAGCTCGGGGGTGTCCAGGCCCGATTCATGGGCGAGCTTTTGCAGCAGCGCCCGGCACAGCAAGCCCAGATCTTCGCGACGCTCGCGCAGCGCGGGCAGCTCAATTTCAATGACGTTGAGACGGTAGAACAGGTCCTGACGGAAGTTGCCGCTCTGGACTTCCGCACCCAAGTCTCGATGGGTGGCACTGACGATGCGTACATCGACGGCTTCTTCCTGAGTGCTGCCCAGAGGGCGGATCTTGCGCTCCTGGATGGCGCGCAGCAGCTTGGCCTGCATGGCCAGAGGCAGGTCACCGATTTCGTCCAGAAACAGGGTGCCGCCCTGGGCCGCCTGAAAGTAGCCGGGCCGGTCTTGTGTGGCACCGGTGTAGGAGCCCTTGCGGGCGCCGAAGAACTCGGCTTCGAGCAGGTTTTCAGGAATGGCGCCGCAGTTGACGGCGACCATGGGGCCGTCGGCGCGCTGACTGCAGGCATGCAGGGCGCGAGCGACAAGCTCTTTGCCGGTACCTGATTCGCCGTGGATCAGCACCGGCGCCATGCCCTTGGCAACCTTGGCAATGCGCTGCTTGACTTGCTGCATGGGCTTGGAATTACCCACCAGGGCCTGCAGAGCATGGTTTTCGGTATCCGGTGTGTCCGTGGTACTGGCAGAGCCGCTGCTGGGAGAAGACTTTCCTGGGGTAGGAACCGCTCCAATGCCTTGCACGGCGGAGGCGACGACCTGGCGAAACTGGCGCAGATCCACAGGCTTTGTCAGATAGTCAAAGGCTCCGGCGCGCAGCGCTTCCACGGCATTTTCGGCAGAGCCATAGGCCGTCATGACAATGCAGCGCTCGCTGCGTGCGGTATCACGCAATTGCAGCAGCAATTCCATGCCGACGCCGTCGGGCAGACGCATGTCGGTGATCACTACATCAAAGACATGTTGTTGCAGCTGCTCACTGCCTTCCTGGACCGAACCAGCGGTTTCGACGCGATAGCCTTCCCTGAGCAGGGTCAGCTCATAGAGTGTTCGCAGATCGGGTTCGTCATCGACCACAAGAATATGAGCTGACGAAGGTGAAGAGGGCAAGAAAGTCACTGGGCTTACACCATGATCGAGTCAAACAGGGAATGGTTGGCGAGAGAGGAAGGGCCGCTGCGCAAAATCACGATGAAGGCATTGCCATCGACGTTTCCCTGGGGCGTGCTGCGGGACATGCGCTGGTAGCTGATGGCGGCATCGTAGCGCTGGCACAGTTCACGGCAGATGTAGAGCCCCAGGCCGCTGGAGCGGCTTTGTGAGGAAAAGAAAGGCTCAAACAAGTGGCGCTCCACACTGGAATCCAGGGGGGCACCGTCGCTCCAGACCATGAACCAGCAGGAGTCCTTGTGCATGTCCGCGTCGTGTCTCAGAGGATCCAGGGGACCGTGACCGGTGATCAGCTGCAGGCCGTCGGCGTCTGCTGGATTGCGGCGGTGGCGCTGGGCATTGTCCAGCAGGTTGATGAGCACGCGGCGCAAATGCTCTTCGTCGAACAGGATGTGACGAGCCGTGGCATTGAGCTGCAGCAAGAGCTGGCGCGGCGGCGAGGATTGAGTGCGCCATTCGCGGCTGATCTGTGAAATCAAGGTATCCAGGGGAAGCGACTGCCCCTGGGGAGCCCCTGAGCTTTGCTGAACGCGAGCAAGGTTGAGAATTTCTTCAGCAATGCGTGCCAGTCGGTCTGCATTCTGTCCCACGATGCGGCAAAGCTGCTGGGGGCCGGGCTGGCTTGCGAGGTCTTCGGCCAGCAAGGCATTGGCCTGTGTAATGGCTGCCAGCGGGTTGCGGATTTCATGCGCCACGGCGGCTGACATGCGGCCCATGGAGGCGAGCTTTTCGGTGCGCAATTGCGCTTCCATCTCACGCAGGTCGTGCAAGAACATGACGCACAGGGCGTGACCTGTCTCGGGTTGTGGATCGACGTCGAGGTAAGGCGCACCGACTTCCGTGATGCGGGTGCGTACATGGATGCCGGTTGAGCCGCGTTGCTCATGCGGCTGCAGATAAATGGTGGCAGACAGTGGGCGAGAGTGAGCGAAGCTGGCTTGTGCAGATTTGGTCAACGGCTCCCACCAGCCCTGGGCTTGCAGCGAGAAGGGTTGAGGGGCGTTTTCAGGCAACCCGAGCAATTGCAGGGCTGCGGGGTTGGCCTGTAGTACCTGCAAACTGGAGTCCACCACCAGCACGCCATCCGAGAAATGGTTGATCACCAGGCCGTTGACCTGCTCCTGCGTCCGGGTACGCAGCTGGTTGAAAAGGGACTGAGAGCGCTCCCTGCGCACGCGCTTGGCCAGCTCATGGGTCAGATAGGCAATGCAGAAGTACCCAGCGCAGGAAAAAGCGACCTGATAGAAAGACTGAGCGGCGTCGTTGAAGCCTTCCTGGTATTTCCAGAACGTATAAGCCAGTGTCAAAAGCGTGATGCTGGCGGTGGTGCCCAAGGCCAGCATTAGGCCCCCGAGAGCGGCTGAAATCAGAATTGGAAGGGCCAGTAAAGCGGTGTAATTCAGTGCGCCGACTTGAAAAATCTGCAGCAAGAAGATGACTGCAATATCTACGCCTATGACGGGGAACCACTGCAGGGCATCTTTGGGTGCCGGCAGGTTCCGGTTGGCTGTCAGGCGCAAAACGATTGTCAAGGCCAGATAGGTGCAGCAAATCAGCCAGATGATGGGGGAGCTGAGGTTTTGCAGCTGCAGGTTCATGGCCTGCAGAAGAATCAGTGCCAGTGCCAGCAGCACCCTGCCGCTGAGAAAGGCCTGCCACAGGCGCACGAAGGGGGCGTTGAGACTGGCATCCGCGCGTTTGCTGATGGCGGTATCCAGCGGTATGGCTGTGTGCTGCCAGGGGGAGGCGGAGTTTTCCATACGTGCTCAGTGAGAGGCGCTGCTTTGCGGGCCCATGCGCTGATGCTGCGCACAGCAAAAAACATGGCCAGATGTGCTTGTGACGGCGTCAGCCAGCGGCAGATGGAGGCCGCAATGAGCGCAGGCGACCATGGCCTGTGGGTTTTTGAGAGCAGCCGCAGGTCGGGTGCGCGCAGTTGTCGCAGCCACAGCTCGGCGCTTGCTGCGCCAGATGCCGAAGGCAATGACTACAACCAGCAGGACGAGCAGGTATTTCATGCAACGCGCTCCAGCAGCACTTCAATCACAAAGCGGGAGCCGACATAGGCCAGCAGCAGAAAGATGGCACCGATGTAGAGCACGCGCACAGCGCTTTGTCCGCGCCAGCCGAACCGCTTGCGGCCAAACAGCAAGACTGCGAAGGCCAGCCAGGACAGCAGCGAGAACACGGACTTGTGGCTCCATACCCAGGCGCGACCATAAATTTGCTCGCCAAATAGCCAGCCGGCGGCCAAGGTAGCGGTGAGCAGGACGAAGCCAGCGCCTACAAAGCGGAAAGTCAGCCTCTCTAGGGTCAGCAGGGGCAGACCGCCCTCATGCTCCGATCCCAGTCGCATCTGTCGCTCGGCATGGCTCATCAGGGCGGCATGAACTACGGCTGCGGCAAACAGGCCGTAGGATGCAATTCCCAAGGCCAGATGCAGCGGTAGCCAGGGTGAGGCACTGATGTGCAAGGGAGTACCGGGAAATACCACGGCCAAAAGCACGGCGACACTGCCAAGTATGGACAGCGGCCAGCGTGAGCGCAGTTGTGGATAAAGCTGCTGCTCTACTGCATAAACAGTCAAGACCAGCCAGGCAGTGATGGAAAGAGCCGGTGCAAAACCGAAGTGGGGTGTACTACCCAGCAGGCCCCATGCCAGCAACAAGGCATGCAAGGCCCAGGCCAGACGCAGGCAACGGCGTGCCCCCGCCTCTTGCAGGCGCTGCTGCGTGGCAAGTGCGGGGAGGGCATAGGCAATGGCTGCCGCAATGGCCAGAATCCAGCCTATGGAGCTGGCTGCGGTGAGCGGTTGGGAAAGCATGCTTTCTATGATAGTGCCGCTGGCTGACACTCGCCCTCTGTGGGGTGCTGTCCTTCGTCAATTTTGCGCATAAAGCGCAGCCTGAACCTGATTGCGTCCTTGAGACTTGGCTTTGTAGAGCAGCTCGTCCACTTTCTGCAGCCAGTCTTCAAAGGCGTCCGGCGCAGGCTGGGTAATGGTCAGAACGCCACAGCTGACAGTTAGGTGTGCAGCCGTTCCAGACGAGGCATGGGCTATCCCCAGTCCGGCAATGCTGGAGCGAAGCTGCTCCACCAGCGCCTGCAGCTCAGTATGACCGGGCAGGATGAGGGCAAATTCCTCGCCGCCAAAGCGGGCTGCGATGTCAAACGAACGCCGCGCATGGAGCGCTAGCGCTGCTGCGACAGATTTAAGAGCTTCATCCCCTTGAATATGGCCGTAGTAATCGTTGTACTGCTTGAAGTGATCGATATCTATCAGTGCCAGACTCAGGGCTTCGCCCGTGCGCATGCAGCGGCGGCTGGTGCGTTGCAGCATGTCATCAAAATGGCGCCGGTTGGAGAGCCGGGTTAGACCATCGACATGGGCCAGTTTCTCCAGCGCACGACGCTGTTGGGCCATTTGAATCTGGTTGCGCACGCGCACACTTACTACGGCGGGACGTATGGGCTTGGAGACATAGTCCGCAGCGCCCAGGCGCAAGCCGTACTCCTCGGCTGCTGCATCGCTTTGCCCGGTGATGAAGATGATGGCGATGCCTGCCGTGGCTTCGTTGTTGCGCAACTGAGCCAGGACTTCGTAGCCGTCCATGCCCGGCATGCTGACATCGAGCAGGATCAGCATCAGTCGGTGAGCTTCACGGTTGGCAATCGTCAGGGCGCTGGGACCATCCTTGGCCAGCAGAACCCGGTATTGCTGTCCCAGCAGTTCGGCCAGCATGGTGCGGTTGAGGCGCTCATCGTCCACGATGAGCAAAGAGGGCAGGTCTTGTTCCAGTTCTTCCAACATCAATGGCGCTTCACAGGTAGAGGGACAGGCGACAAGCGGCTGCAACAGGGTGTGCTCTAGGACAGTTGCTGACGAAGTTGATCAAGGTCATGAAGTGCGGCATCGGCCTCCAGGTCTTCTATGTTTTTGCGAATGCGCTGTAACTGTGCGCCATGTTGACGTTGCTCCAGCAGGCGCTGGAGCTGATCGAACACTCCAAGGGCCGCGTAATTGCCATCGGCAATCAACTGGCGTAGCTCTTGAATGATGGACTCAATGTCCGCAAGGCTGTGCGCTGGTACAGGCGTCCCGGACTCGCTCACGGCCTTAAGGGCGGTCGGCAACTGATTCAGTAGCTGCTGCAGATGTTCGGCAAAGACAGGCACTTGCTGCTGCAGGTGATGCAAGGCCTGCGGTGGCAGGCTCATGATTCCGTGAGGCGTGCGGCACGAGGCTTCCAGTTGGGCGGCCTGCTCCATGAGCGCGGGTGCACCCAGGTAGCCCAGAGAGCCTTTGAGCGAATGGGCCAGCATGCCCAAGTCTTGCCAGCGGCTCTGGGCCAGGTACTCTCGCAGCTGTGCAGGCGCTGGGGAAAAGTCGCGTACAAAACCATGAAGGACGCGGTTGATCAGAGGTGCGTTGTAGCGAAAGCGGCGCTGCATTTCCCGGAGGTCAAAAGCAGCTTCGCTTTTCGGCTGGGCATTGGATTGAGGGGGAGTGGGCGCTCTGGGCGCAGCACAGTCGCCTGCGCACATCCACTGGCACAGCGTCTCATAGAGCAGTTGGTCGTCAATGGGTTTGCTCAGGTGTGCATTCATGCCTGCGGCCTCAATGGCATCGCGGTCTTCGGTACGGGCCTGGGCGGTCAGAGCAATCACAGGCAAGCGACTCAGCGCGGGTTGCGCCCGTATGGCGCGAGTGGCCTGCATGCCATCCATATTGGGCATGTGCACATCCATCAGTACCAGATCAAAGGGCTGCCTGCTCAGGGCGTTCAAGGCTTGTACACCGTCGGCGGCCAGCTCCACCTTGATGCCGACCAGCTCAAGGAAGTCAGCTGCAACCTCGCGGTTCAGTGCGTTGTCATCGACCACCAGCACGCGCTTGCCTTTGAGTTGCGGGTAATGGCTGGCCGAGTCCTGTATCTGGCCCTGCGCATGCGCAGGACTTGGAGCCTGTGTCTGCAAGATCTCCAGAATCGAGTTGAACAGCACGGACTCGGTCACCGGCTTGGTGAGCAGCCCCTGCAGGCCCAACTGCTCTGCCTGTCTTTGTACTTCGTCGCGGCCGTAGGCTGTGACCATGAGCACTGCGGGAATGGACGCCAAATGCTCGACTTCGCGAATGCGGCGGGCCGTCTCCAGCCCATCCATGCCTGGCATACGCCAGTCCATCAGCACAAGGCTGTAGGGGTTGCCGCTTTGGGAGGCAGTATGCAGCGCTGCCAGCGCCTTGGCACCGCTGTCCACGGCATCGGTGCGCATGCCAAAACTAGTCACCATGGTGCTGAGAATATCGCGTGCACTGGCGTTGTCATCGACGATGAGAACCCTGTCGACTGCACCCACCCGGTAGATCTGAGGTCGTTTGACGGGCTGCTGGGCAACCTGCATTTCCACCGTGAAGCGGAAGGTGCTGCCACGACCAGGGGTGCTTAGCACATCGAACTGGCCATTCATCAGCTGGACCAGCCGGTTGCAGATGGCCAACCCCAGGCCGGTGCCGCCATAGCGGCGCGTGGTCTGGCTGTCGGCCTGAGAGAAGGGGCGAAACAGTTGCTGAACCTGAGCCTGATTCATGCCGATGCCGGTATCGCGCACAGAAATGAGCAGGGTTTGTGGCTCGTTTGCATCCGCATCGCTGCGGGCGATGGCTGGACGCTCTTTTTCAATGGACACCACCACTTCCCCCTGATGGGTGAACTTGATGGCATTGCTCACCAGATTGTTGAGGATCTGGCTCAGGCGCAAAGAGTCGCCACGCAGTTGACGCGGCACTTCCGGTGAAACCGAATAGATGACTTCAATCCCTTTTTCCTCTGCACGCAAGGTGGTGACGGCCGAGACGGTTTCCAGAATATCGTCGAGGGCAAAGTCCACACTCTCCAGTTTGAGCATGCCGGCTTCGATCTTGGAGTAGTCAAGAATGTCATTGATGATGGACAGCAGGGCATTGGCCGAGAGCTCCACCTTTTCCAGGTAGTTGCGCTGCTTGGGGGACAGTAAGGTCTGCTGCACCAGACGTGTCATGCCGATCACCGTGTTCATGGGCGTGCGGATTTCATGGCTCATGGTGGCCAGAAACTCGGACTTGGTGCGCTCGGCGGCTTCGGCGGCTTCCTTGGCGGCCTGCAGTGCCTGCTCCGCCTCGTATTCTTGGGTCACATCAAGCATGATGCCATCCCAGGTGGTACGGCAGCCCTCGCCGTCCATGCGCCTGGGGGCTGAGCGGCAATGCAGCCAGCGGATGCGGCCATTGGGCTGGATGATGCGAAAGCGGTGGTCAAACATGCCGCGTGACAGGTGCACGGCTTGGGCGTGGGCCAGGTAGCCAGACCGGTCTTCCGGATGGATGGCATTTAGGTAGACATTGCGGTCCGCCATGATGGCGGCGGCGCTGATGCCTATGAGCTTTTCTATACCTGCACTCACGTAGGACATCCGGATGTCCTCGGCCTCACCTTCAATGCTGTAGATCGCTCCGTTGGGGAGGTTATCGGCCAGGGCTTCAAGTCTGCGCTTGGCATTCACGCGCTCGGAGAGATCCTGGACGGTGCCGCTGATGCTTACGATGCGGCCACTGGCATCCCGGTCTGCCTGACCCAGAATGCAGGCAGGAAAGCTGCCGCGCTCTTTGGTGGAATGGGTAACGTCGAGTGAGTAGGACTGGCCGGTCTGGGCACAAAGATTGATGGCTTCCACGACCCGGGCGTGATCGTGGGCAGGCATCAGGCGGCCCAGATCATCCGGTGTCAGCTGCGGACCCTGGGGGTCGGCACCGTTCATTTCGTACATCATCGCGGACGCCCAGAACTCTCCGGTGTCCAGGCTTAGGCGCCAGCTGCCGATGCGCGAGAGCTTTTCTGCCCGCTGAAGAGATTCGTAGCTTGCGCGCAGCTCTTGCTCTGCCTGCCGCTGTGCGGTGATGTCGCGGGCAATGCCCAGCAAGCCGATGACCTCGCCGTGTTCATTCTTGTAGGGGCTTTTGATGGACTGGAAAAGCACCTTTTTTCCGGCCACCATGGCGTAGCTCTCCGCAATGACGGGCTGGCTGCTCTGCATGGCCAGGGCGTCGTCGTCGGAAAAGTTGTTTTTTCCTCCCCAGATCTCGCGGTCGGTCTTGCCGATGACTTCACCTGCGGGCAGTCCTGCGATGCGATCCGCAGCCGGGTTGGAGAAAAGATAGCGTCCTTTAAGGTCCTTGACGAAGACGATGTCGGAAGTACCCCGCATGACCGAGTTGAGCAGCAGGGTGGAGTCTTTCCAGCGGCGCTCCAGCTCGGTGTTGAGCTGGCGAATCTCTTCTTCGCGGCGCATGCGCTCCGAGATGTCTCTGGCCATGGTGTAGAAGAGCTTGCGTCCCTCCACCTGCTGGCAGGAGATCTTGATCTCGACAGGGAGTGCCGCACCGCTTTGGTGGCGGTGCAGGCTTTCCACCATGGTGTTGACGCCTGGCGCGATGCTGCCCCATAGCGCCAGCAACTGAGGCTCGTCATGGCTCAGAACGAAGTCTTGAACCTTGCACTTCAGCAGTTCAGTACGGCTGAAGCCCAGTGAGTCGCAGGCCTGGGTATTGACATCCAGCAGCAGTCCCTGATCGTCGTGCAGGAAGAATGCATCGGCAAAGTGATCGAGGAAATTCCGGAACAACAACTGGTCAGACATGGAGTGCCTTGGAAAAGGTGGAGGCCGCTGTCAATTCGGCCCTCTTGGAAGCCGCACGATGTTTTCATGTTACCTGTGTAGCCACTAGTAGCAAGCTCGTCACAACCCTGCGAAAGTGTGCTTTTGGGTGTCTCTCATGGCCCCCGCTTTGCGGGCCAGCACTGCACAAGCGGCAGAGCAAGCCGGCAACAAGCTTCGGATAAGGCTAGCGGGTAAAATGGCAGGTTCACGCAGCCTGAATGGCCAATGACGATGGGCACTTGGTCATCTATGCTGGCATGCGTGGGGAGCCACATGGCTGGCTCGCGTATGTCCTTGTCTGTCCAACTTCGAATGCTTTTTGCTTATGGCCTCCGCACTGACCGATAAACTTTCGCGCCTCGTCAAGGAGATGCGTGGCCAGGCCCGCATTACCGAATCCAACGTGCAGGACATGCTGCGTGAAGTGCGCATGGCCTTGCTGGAAGCCGACGTGGCTCTGCCTGTGGTGCGTGACTTCATTGCCCGCGTCAAGGAAAAAGCGCTGGGTCAGGAAGTCATCAGCTCGCTGCAGCCCGGCCAGGTACTGGTCTCCATCGTCAACAAGGAGTTGGCGGCGACCATGGGCGAAGGCATTGCGGACATCAATCTCAATGCCCAGCCGCCCGCCGTCATTCTGATGGCGGGTCTGCAGGGTGCGGGTAAGACCACCACCACGGCCAAGCTGGCCAAGCACCTGATCGAAAAGCGCAAGAAGAAGGTGTTGACCGTGTCGGGCGACGTGTATCGCCCTGCGGCCATCGAGCAGCTCAAGACCGTGACCGCGCAGGCCGGTGCCGAGTGGTTCCCTTCCTCGCCCGACCAGAAGCCCCACGACATCGCCGTGGCCGCGATTGATTACGCCAAAAAGCATTTCTTTGATGTGCTGCTGGTGGACACGGCCGGCCGTCTGGCCATCGACGAGTTGCTGATGGCCGAAATCAAAGATTTGCACGCCACACTCAAGCCCGTCGAAACCCTGTTCGTGGTCGATGCCATGCAGGGTCAGGACGCGGTGAATACCGCCAAGGCCTTCAAGGAAGCACTGCCGCTCACGGGTATCGTGCTGACCAAGCTCGACGGCGACTCGCGCGGTGGTGCGGCGCTGTCCGTGCGCCAGATCACGGGTGCGCCCATCAAGTTTGCTGGTGTTTCGGAAAAGATCGATGGTCTGGAGGTCTTTGACGCGGACCGCCACGCACAGCGCGTGCTGGGCATGGGCGACATCGTGGCCCTGGTCGAGCAGGTCACCAAAGGCGTGGACATGGAAGCCGCGCAGAAGATGGCCGAGAAGCTCAAAAGCGGCGACGGCTTTGATCTGAACGACTTCCTGGCGCAGCTGCAGCAGATGAAGCAGATGGGCGGTCTTTCCCAGCTGATGGACAAGCTGCCTGCCGAGCTGGCAGGCAAGGCCGGTCAGGTCGATATGGACAAGGCCGAGCGTGAGATCAAGCGCAAGGAAGGCATCATCTGCTCCATGACGCTCAAGGAGCGCAAGCACCCCGCCCTCATCAAGGCCACGCGCAAGAAGCGCATTGCCGACGGCGCTGGCGTGCAGGTGCAGGAAGTCAACCGCCTGCTCAAGGAGTTCGAGCAGATGCAGACCATGATGAAAAAGTTCAAGGGCGGCGGTCTGATGAAGATGATGAAGAAGATGGGCGGCATGAAAGCCATGAAGGGGATGATGGGCGGCGGGATGCCAAAGTTGCCCTTTTAACTCCCCCTGAGGCGCTGCGCGCCTTCCCCCTCTCTCTTCGGGAGGGGGACGACAGCATCGCTGCGGGACGTCCCTTGCTTGCTGTCCCTGAGTTGAGGTCTGCTTGGTTTGAGATCAGTGATCTATAAAAAGTGAGCTGCTTGCGTTTGTTGCTGATGGATTTGGATGCGAAATGCATCTGAAGCCAAGGTTTCATGAGCGCAAGCAGCTCACTTTTTTGTAAGAAAGCGCAGAAGGGCAGGGCTAAAGGTAGATGCGCCACGGGCTTTCTGAGAACATGCTGCCTCATGAAGCGAGAAGACAGGACTTTGGTCGAGGCAGGTCGGCCTCTTGATCTGGAGCGCCGCGGTGCGCTGTTGCTGGCGGGTTCTCTGATGGCGGTGCTGGCCGGCTGTTCCACCACCCGGCACAAACCCAAACCTGCTGCGCAAAGCGGCACCGGGGCCAATTCCGCGAGTGCGCTGAGCCTGGATGGCGAGTTGCGCGAGTCCCTGCTGGCGCGCACCATGCTGGTGGTCAACACGCCTTACACCTATGGTGGCAATTCCCCCGAGGGCGGCTTTGACTGCAGCGGCCTGATTCAGTGGGCGGTGGGCGGCATTACCGAGCAGCGCTTGCCACGCACCACGGCGCAATGGGCCAAGGCCAGCAATCCGGTGGGCAGACGCGATCTGATGCGCGGCGATTTTGTGTTTTTCAACACGCTGGGCGGGCGCTATTCGCACATGGGGATTTTTGTGGGCAACGGCCAGTTTGTGCATGCGCCGTCCAGCGGCGGCACCGTACAACGCGTGCGCATGGACAACGTGTACTTTGCCAAGCGATTTACCGAGGCTCGCAGCATTTTTGCCTGAGCGGCATGGCGTCGATAAAAAAGGGACTGCTAGGCAGTCCCTTTGTTTTTGATAGCGGCAAGCGCTTTATGCGCGCTTAGGCAGCAGCCATTTTTGCTGTCGAATTAGAGGAGGCTGCCTCTGGCGCATCCAGTGGCAGATTCCAGTCCATCGCATGCCATGGGTGCTGCTCTTCGGTCACCCATTGCGCGACTTCCTCGGCGGTAAAGCCGATGCCCAGCACATCACTGCGTCCGGTGGCGGTCCATTGCGCCCGGCCCTGGGCATAGGCCTGGCCAAAGGCCAGCCAGCTGTCAAAGCATTGCTGGGCACGCTGGGCGTTGAGCATCAGCACCTGCCACTGTGCTTCTTCATCAATCCAGTCCAGCAGGCGGGCGCAGCGCACAAAGAAGGTCACACGGGCACAGGCAAAGGCCATGGCGGCACGCGGATCGTCGCTGCGCTGCAGGCGTTGCAGGTCCAGCATGAACCAGCGCTGGCGCAGGGCGTCAGGCAATTGCTGGCGCACCTGCTCGTCGCCGAGGTCGGTGCGCAGGCCCAGGTGGTGCAGGATCATGGGGCGCAGCTGTTTGGCCAGCGCATCAGAGGCACCATCGAGGTCGCTGGCAAAGCCGCCCTGCATGGCGTGATAGGCCATGGGGTGGGCCAGGGCCAGTGCCCAGTTGTGCTCTGGGCTGCCGGCCTGGTAACTGACCATGTCGCCACGGGCTTTGGCGGCGTTGATGCGCTTGAGGCTGCTGCGCACAATCCAGAAGAGCAGCGCCACCGCTATGGCCAGCTTGGTCCAGCCATTCCAGATCAGCGTGAGCACGAGGATCAGCATCAACCAGCTGCTCATATCCTGCTCCTGGTGCGGGCGGGCCGCTTGCGGGCCAGCTGCAAGGTTTGCTCAAGGGCGCTTGACTTGGGCATGCGCTCGATCACTTCACTGCCCAGCGACTCCTTGCGGGCGGCGGCCATCCATTGCATCAGTGGCGACTTCAGCTCGAGCTGGGCCAGCAGGCTAGGGTGCTGCTGCATCAGCCACAGCTGCTCGGCATCGCTTTGAAGCTCCTGCACCGAGCACCATGGCGTCAGTTCTGGATGGGCCTGCAGCACATCGGCAGGGCGGCGCACAATGCCCATGGCAATGGCGTCGCTGGGGACTTCGTCGTTGAGCGGCAGGTGGTTGAGCAAGGCCACCACATCGGGCGCATAGCGTGCAATGGGGGGACGGTTTTGCTTGCCCTTGATCTGTTCGATCTGCAAAGCGCCGTCTTTTTGCACATAGGCGTTGACGGTGATGCGCGGCTGGGCCGTGCCCGTGCGGTAGCTGAACAGGCGCATGCGGCCCGCTTCCAGGCCTTCTGCGTAATGCTCGCCATAACCGCCGCTGAAGGATTTGCGATTGGCAAACTGCCCCACGCAGTGGCCCATCATCTGGCTCTCATAGGCCATTTCCTGGCGCACTTGTGGGCTTTTGCCATCAAACTCCACAAAGGTGCCGTGCTGGCCGCGCAGCAGTCCGTGCACGGCTTCCTTGCTGTGCTCCACGCGGCCGCTGCTTTGCTTTTTCTCGAAGGCCAGGTGCTCCAGCGTCCAGCGTGCCAGTGCCTGCGGGGCATTCACACGCTGCAGCTTGCCTTCCAGCGAGGTGCCCTTGCGGGTGGAGAGAAACTCCACAAGGCGCGTCTCCAGCGCCAGCACGGCGGCGCTGTCGGGTTGTACCCACCAGAGGTCGGGCAGCTCAAACCCGGCGCGCTGGCGGGCCAGGCGCTCCAGTGCCCAGGCGGGTGGCTCCTGGCGGCCCAGCAGCTCCTGCAATTGCTGTGCATCGGCAATGCGCTGTACCGCAGGCTCGTCGGCCTGCAGGTTGCCCACTACATGGCGATAGAAATGGTTGCCCAGCCAGGCGGCGACATCGGGGGCGTCTTCGCGCGCGGCGCTACGCTCTTTGATGCGCTGCTTGATCGCCGGGGCGTTGACCACATCACGTGCCTTGTACGCGGGGGCAGGCTGGGATTTGTCGACGGTCTGATTCACCAGAATTTCCACCAGGGTTTGCGGCCGGATGCAGGAGCGCTGGCCGCTGCATCGCGCTCGGCAATTTTGCGCTGGGCGCGCTCAACGCCTTGTGCGGTCATGCGTCGCTCGTCTTCGTCATCATCCTTGTCCAGATAGCTTTGGGCCTGCTGATGGAGGGCGAGGGACTCTTCCAGCAGTTCGGGGTAGGCTTCCAGCGCACAGGCCAGGCGGCGCAGCGGGTAGCAGTCGCGCAAGGCGATGACTTCATCCTGGTGCGCACGCAGGCGCGGCAATACCAGCTCGGGTCGGGTGCTGGAGAAAAAGTCCAGCATGGACATCAGGGATGCCAGGTAGTTGCGTCGGTTGTCGGGTTGTTCGTCTTCATCGAGGTCGTTGAACCACTGATCCAGACGCTCCATCCAGATGCTGATCTCGTCGTCACGGTCGAGCTTGTACAGCGACAGCGCGACGGTGGAGAAGTAGGTGGTCGGCTCATGGCGGCCGTAGCCGTACTCTTGCGAAAAGTGCCACAGGCGCTCGGCCTGCGCGACGATCTCGGCATCATCGTCCTTGCCGATGGCGCACCAGAGCAAACCATCCTGATGCTCGGCAAACGGGCTGCTGTCCAGCCCCTTTTGGTGCAGCGCTGCGGCTTCGTCGTAGCGACCCATGAAGCGGTATTTGATGGCCAGGTTGTTGCAGAGCATGGAGTACACATGCAGGTCGGCATCCTTGAAGCGGCCCTGACCAGTGGCCCAGAAGTTTTCGAAGCGGCGCAGGCCTTCTTCGTAGTAACGCACCACCAGCGGGTTGCGCACTTCTTGCGAAGGCACTTTTTTCTTGCCGCCCATCAGCCGTGCCAGATCGTCCTCATCATCAAGGACGACACCTGCTGCATAGCACCAGTGGCCGCCATGGGACTCGGGGAAGGGGCGGGCCAGCGCTTCTTCCAGAGGCAAAACTGCAAAGCGGGCGGCCCACAGGGCGGGCAGCTTGTCGGTGTCGGCAAACTCGGGGTGCTGGCCTACCGACTGCTCCAGCAGCGGCAGGGCCAGTTCCATCTTGCGTTTTTGGGCCCACTTCATGCCTTCGATGGCCGCCAGCACCGGGTGCTGAGGCTGGGCGGCGCGCACCATATTCATGTAGAACTCTGGCGGGTGGGCGGCCAGCTCTTCTTGCGCCAACAGCTGGCGCATGTCTTCGTCGATGCCGCCCATGGCCAGGATCAGTGCCCAGGTGATGGAGCGAGCCGGGTCGGTATCAATACGCTGGCGGGCCAGGTGGTAGGCGGTGACGGCGACAACGGGGCGGGCGTGCAGCGTGTTTTCCAGCGCCAGATCAGCAGCTTCATCAAGGCGCCCGGCCTGCACCAGCCATTCCAGATACTGGGAGGAGAAGGGGCATCCCTGGTCATCGGTCAGGCCAAAGTGCCCTTGCGGCGCCAGTTGCAGGGCCGCTTCGATCTGGCCGGCCTGCGCACAGGCCTGCGCCTGCAGGCGCACGATCCTGACCTGGCGATGGGCCTTGACGGCCTGGGAGGGCGGCGGGTCTTCCTGGCGGCTCAGTTGCTGCTCGCACGCCATGAGCAGTGCGGGTAGGCTTTGCGGTGCCAGAGGCAGCACATGGTCTGCCAGCGTCATCCAGCGGTCAAAGTCCACGTGCTGATCGGGGGCGGCATCACGCAATGTGTTGATGGCGTTTTGCGCCAGGCTGGCGGCCTCGCTGCTGCTGCCGCCTTTGTGAGCCAGCTCTGCCTTGCGCGCCAGCAAGATGGCGTCGAGATAGGCGGCATCTTCTGCCAGATCGGGATTGCGGCGCTCTTGCTCGCGCTGCAGTTGCAGGCCGGTGGCAGCAGCTTGCCAGGCCTGCAGCTGCGAGGCCATCCAGTGCCAGCCGTGCCAGTAGTTGTCGCTATCCACCTCTTCGGGCAACTGCGCAATGGCTTGGGCCGTGGGAGCCAGCAAGGTGCGGGCACCTTCCGGGTCAAAGCCCATGCGGCTTTGAATATCGCTCAGGCTCAGGCGCAGCGCGGCCTCGTCTGTGCCCAGATCATCGGTGCCGGATACTGCGGCGTCCCTGTGTTGCTGCAGCAGGGCATTGGCGGCTTGGGGCTGCTCCAGAAACAGCCAGAAATCATGAACCCGCTCCAGCTCCAGCACATTGGCCGGTGCAAAACTTTGCTGTCCCATCAGCTCGGTGGCTGCCGCCACGCGCTCTTCCCGACTGATGTGGGTGGAGTCGTCTTCGTCGTAGTTGTTCAGCAGCTCTTGAGCCTGGTCGAGCAGGGCGTACAGTGCGTCGCCCTGAAGTGCAGCAGTTTGGTTCATGGTGTCCAGATCAAAATCCGAGGCAGCTTGGCCCCAATAGACCGCCATCCTAGCGGGGGATTGGGCCAGTTTCAGGCAAGCAACGGGGAGTCACTTCTTGTTACGCACTGCGCAGTCGGGCACAAAAAAGCCTGCCGCAGCATTGCAGGCAGGCTTGACAGGAGCCGCTATTTTGAACGGCTGCGTATTCAGTCCTTGACGAGCACTTCGCCGCGCAGGGTGTAAGCCTTGGCTTCGGTGATCTTCACATCCACCATCTGGCCAATCAGGCGCTCGTTGCCGGGGAAGTTGACCACGCGGTTGCAGAAGGTACGGCCCATCAGCTCGCTGCCGTCGCGCTTGCTCACGCCTTCGACCAGCAGGCGCTGCACCGTGCCCACGCGCTCTTCGCTGATCTCGCGCACGTTGTTGTTGATGACGGCCTGCAGCTCCTGCAGGCGGCGCAGCTTGACTTCGTGCGGCGTGTCATCGTGCAGATTGGCAGCAGGCGTGCCGGGGCGGGGGCTGAAGATAAAGCTGAAGCTGTTGTCAAAGCGCACATCGTCGATGAGTTTCATCATCTTCTGGAAGTCTTCCTCGGTCTCGCCGGGGAAGCCCACGATGAAGTCGCTGCTCATGGCCAGATCGGGGCGAATGGCGCGCAGCTTGCGGATCGTGCTCTTGTATTCCATAGCCGTGTAGCCGCGCTTCATGGCCATCAGAATCTTGTCGCTGCCGTGCTGCACGGGCAGGTGCAGGTGGCTGACCAGCTTGGGGATCTTGGCGTAAGCCTCGATCAATCGCGGCGTGAACTCGTTGGGGTGGCTGGTGGTGTAGCGAATGCGTTCGATGCCGGGAATCTCGGCCACGTATTCCAGCAGCAGCGCAAAGTCGGCCATCTCGGTGGTGTCGCCCATCTTGCCCAAGTAGGCGTTGACGTTCTGGCCCAGCAGCGTGATTTCTTTCACGCCCTGGTCGGCTAGGCCGGCGACTTCCACCAGCACGTCTTCAAACGGGCGGCTGACTTCTTCACCGCGTGTGTAGGGCACGACGCAGTAGCTGCAGTACTTGGAGCAGCCTTCCATGATGGAGACAAAGGCCGATGCACCTTCCACGCGCGCGGGCGGCAGATGGTCGAACTTTTCGATCTCGGGGAAGGAAATATCGACCTGGGGCTTGGCCTTGGCGGCGCGCTGATTTAAAAGCTCGGGCAGGCGGTGCAGGGTCTGGGGGCCGAAGACCACGTCCACAAACGGTGCGCGCTTGATGATTTCGGCGCCTTCCTGGCTGGCCACGCAGCCGCCCACGCCGATGAGCACGCCTTTTTCCTTGAGGTGGCGAATACGGCCCAGATCGCTGAACACTTTTTCCTGCGCCTTTTCGCGCACCGAGCAGGTGTTGAACAGAATCAGATCGGCCTCTTCCACGTCCTGCGTGGGCTCGTAGCCCTGGGCCGCGCCCAGCACGTCGGCCATCTTGTCCGAGTCGTACTCGTTCATCTGACAGCCAAAGGTTTTAATGAAGACTTTTTTGCTCATGGGGGGCTCTTGTATCTTGTAGGGGGTGTATGGCTTGCAGCAAGCCAGGTACAAATTCATTGCAAAGTCATAGCGGCTAGCGCTTGTCAGACTTTGATTTGGAATAGAAAAGGCATTGAAGTGCCTGCGCCACGTGCGCAAGCAGCTTTGAAATCAATAGCAATCAGCGGGGCTGAACTCAGCTGCCAAACACGCGCTGCAGCAGGGTGCGCGGCTGAATCGGCTTGTATTTTTCGATCTCGGCGGGCGTCAGAATCCAGGCCGTGTGCAGACCCTGGGTCTGCGGCTCGATCACATAGCCGACCAGCATCTTCTGGCCTGCGTAGTTGTGCGCAAAGACGACCGTGCGTTCCTGGCTGAACAGGCGAAAGCCGGGCGTGGTGCGGATGGCCGTGCCGTTGATGGCCACTTCCGGGAAGTTGGTGATGGTGAGCTCGCCAAACATCGCCGAGGGCGGAAAGTTGCGCGTGTCGTTGGATGGCAGGCCTTGGGCCAGTGTCACCTGTGCCTGCAGGCTGGCGCTGGCGGCCGCAGCCAGCAGGGCTGAGCCGAGAAGGCGGCGGCTGAGAGAGGGGCGCAGAGAAGAAGTGGTGCAGCGATTCATGGTGTATATCCAGGGGCTGGAGCCGGGATTCTACGAAGTTCTGTCGCCATCATCGCCGCACTCGACCATTTCAACTGGGATTGTCTTCGGGCAGGCGATTGCCGCAGTGCGGGCAAAAGCAGTAGTGATGGCGCTTTTCCGCCAGGGCCTGCTCTTTTTGCTCACGAATCAGCTGCAGCACGATGTCCTGGGTTTGCTCGGGCGTCAGGCCCACTTGCAAGCGAATTTCTTCGATGTGCTCTTTGTCGCTGAGCAAATCAATTTTCTGGCTGTGAAGCAGCTCCTGAAATTTCAGAAATATCTCCTGCTTGCGCGTCTCCAGCTCATTGGCAATACCGGTGGCCAAAATACCGGCCGGCAGCGCTGCCAGACCCAGGCCCAGGATGGTGATCACCGCACCCAGCGCCCGCCCCAGCGGGGTAATGGGCGTGACATCGCCATAACCCACGGTGGTCAAGGTCACCACGGCCCACCACATGGATGCGGGAATGGAGCTGTACACATCGGGCTGGGCCTGGTTCTCGACCACATAAACGCCAGCGGCGGCCATGACGATCAGGATGCTCAGGATGAAGATCACCGCCTGGAAAGAGCCTTTTTCTCTTTCAATCACGCGCAGCAGCATTTGCAGCGAGGTGAAATAGCGCGTGAGCTTGAGCAGGCGCAGCAGCCGCAAAATGCGCAGGAATCTCAGGTCGATGTGGACAAAGAAGTTGAGGTAAGCGGGCAGGATGGCCAGCAAATCAATGATGGCGCCGCCGCTGGTGACCCACTGCCAGCGTGTCTTCCAAGCGGGCTGCTGTGGCTTTTCTTCGACTACGCACCAGAAGCGCAAGATGTATTCCGTCGAAAAAATGACGATGGAAATATTCTCGAAAAGATCAAAAAACCGCTGGTTGGATTTGTAGATGTCGTTGACGGATTCCAGCAAGACCGCAATGACATTGCCAATGATCAAGGCAATCAGCAGGTAGTTGAAGGTCTTGCTGAGGCGGGTCTCGTTCTTTTCGTCGTGGAGATAGTCGTAGAAGAATTTACGCAGCGACAGCCACGGGTTCCCATGCAGATGGAGAGTCATAGGAGTTCAAGCGGTCGTGGAGGGGTTAAGAGTGTCAGGGCCGGCTGCATACAGCACCGCCTTGGGCGGGCGGCACAGGCCCCAGAAGCGCAGGCCGGTCAGCTCGGCCATGCGCACGCCCATGGCCGTGGGCGCGGAAATGGTGGCCAGCGCCGCAATGCCCACCTTGGCGCACTTGCGCACCAGCTCGTGGCTGCCGCGGCTGGACAGCACGACAAAGCCCGGCTCGCCCAGTCTGCCGGTGCGCGCCAGGCGGCCGATCAATTTATCCAGCGCGTTATGGCGGCCCACGTCTTCGAGCACATCGGTGATTTCGCCGTTCAGCGTGGCCCAGCCTGCGGCGTGAATCGCTCCGGCTTCGGCGTTCAGAATCTGGTGGGGCGGCAGGGCGTCAATGGCTTTGAGCACGGTGGCTGCATCCACGCGCTGCACCCAGTCATGGGCGGGCAGGGCATCAAACGACAGATCCAGTGCCGCAAAGCTCTCCACGCCGCAGACGCCGCAGCCCGTGCGCCCCGTCATGCTGCGGCGCTTGTCTTTGAGGCGTGCAAAGCAGCGTGAGGCAATGTCCAGCTGCACTTCCACGCCGTCCATGCCTTCGGGCAAACCTGCGGCGGCAGCGGAGACGGTGTGCGATTCGATGCCGTAGCAATCCGCAGCGCTGTCGATGATGCCTTCGGTCAGCGCAAAGCCCAGAGCAAAGTCCTGCACATCGCCGGGCGAGCCCATCATCACGGCGTGCGAGATGCCGTTGAAGACCAGCGCAATCGGCACTTCCGCAGCCAGCACGCGCTGCTGCGCCTCTGTCTGCCCACCGTTGTGAAACTCCACGGCATGGCTTTGCAGCGCTGGCAGAGGTTCAAGCGAGGGCAGAGGGCAGGCAGATTCGGTCATGGGCCGATGATAGTGATCTGTCTAAGCCAAAGCGCAAGCGCGGCTAAAACTGTCGCAGCGCATAGGCGAGTGACGTCGAGCAAGCGCCGCCGCGCAGCGAGGACGTCGTCCCCCTTAGGGGGAAGCGGCGAAGCCGCTCAGGGGGCTAATCTAGCAACGCCATACCCTTGATCTGCGCATAGACCAGCATGCCGGCCTGCAGTTGCAGGGCCTTGGCGGAATGCTGGGTGATGCGTGCCAGCAGCCGGGTGCTGCCCGCCTGCAGCGACACCATGGTCTGGCCTGGACCGTCCTCGCGCAAGGCCAGAATCTGTGCGGGCAGGATATTGAGAATGCTGCTGCCCTCGGGCTGGCTCAGGCTCAGGCTGACGTCACGAGCCTGCACGCGCAGCTGAACCTGGGTGCCGATCTCGCGGGGGCGGGCCATGACCAGTTGAAGCTGCCCGCCATCAAAGCTCAGCGTGCTCAGGTGGTCGCTTGCATCGTGGCTTTGCACTGTGGCGTGGACTACGCTGGAGGCGATGTCGCCATGGGCCAGTGGCAGATCCAGGCTGGACAGCAGCTCAGTGACCTGGCCTTGGGCCTGAACCCGGCCGGCACTGAGCAGCACCATGTGCTGCGCCAGTCGCGCGACTTCGTCCATGGAGTGGCTGACGTAGATGACGGGAATCTGCAGGTGGCGCTGCAACTGCTCCAGATAAGGCAGAACCTCGGCCTTGCGCTGGGCATCGAGCGCGGCCAGCGGCTCGTCCATCAGCAGCACTTCTGGGCTGGTGGCGAGAGCTCGGGCAATGGCTACGCGCTGGCGCTCGCCGCCCGAGAGTGTGATGGGCATGCGATCCATGAGGTGGCCTATGCCCAGCAGCTCCACCGCTTTTTCTTTGGAGACCTTGCGGCGGACGTCAGGGGTGCGCTTCAAGCCATAGTCGATGTTCTTTTGCACCGACAGGTGAGCAAACAGGCTGGCTTCCTGAAACACATAGCCGAGGGCGCGCTGATGCGTGGGCACCCATTGCCTGTGCTCGTCGTCCTGCCAGACTTGCTGGTTGACGGTAACGCGGCCCTGTGCACGCTCAAGGCCCGCCAGACTGCGCAGACAGGTGGTCTTGCCGCAGCCGGAGGGGCCGAACAAGGCAGTCACGCCATGGCCGGGCAGTTTCAGGTCGACATCGAGAGAAAAGTCGGCGCGGGTGAGTTGCAGCCGCGCTTGTATGAAGTTCAGAGTGCTCATGATTACCCGATGTTTTTGCCGCCGGGCCGCCCCAAGGCGAAAACCGGCGCAGCCGGTCGGGACCCCTTGGGGGGGGCAGCAGCTACACGCCAGTGAAGCAAGCGTGGGGGTCATTTTTTCGGCTGCAGCCAGTTCAAGGTCAGAAGAATGAGGAAGGAGAACACCACCATGCCGGCGGCCAGCAGATGGGCGTGGCCGTACTCCATGGCTTCCACGTGGTCGTAAATCTGCACCGAGACCACGCGTGTGACGCCGGGAATATTGCCGCCCAGCATCAACACCACGCCAAACTCGCCCACGGTGTGCGCAAAGGTCAGCACGGCAGCGGTGATAAAGCCAGGGCGCGCCAGCGGCACGGCCACGGTAAGAAAGCGATCCAGGGGACTGGCCCCCAGGCTGGCGGCCGCTTCCATAGGGCGAGAACCCAGGGCTTCGAATGCGCGCTGCAGTGGCTGTACGGTAAAGGGCAGGGAGTAAATCAGTGAGCCGACGACCAGTCCGGCAAAGGTAAAGGGCAGATTGCCCAGGCCCAGGGCCTGTGTGAGCTGGCCGATGGGTCCGTTGGGGCCCATGGTGACCAGCAGGTAAAAGCCGATCACGGTAGGCGGAAGTACCAGCGGCAGCGCAACGATGGCACCAATCGGACCGCGCCAGCGTGAGCGGGTGTGGGCTAGCCACCAGGCCAGCGGCGTGCACAGCAGCATGAGCAGCAGCGTGGTCACGCTCGCAAGCTTGAGCGTGAGCAGAATGGCTGCGTAGTCTTCGGCGTTCAGTTGCATGAGGTCAAAAAAATCCCTTGGTGTCCCAGCTTAGCCGAGTGGCACCAAGGGCAGAGCGGACGATTGAGACGAAAGGCTTGAAGCTAAATCAGCCTCAAACCAATGGGAAACAAGAGTTAGAAGCTATAGCCGTAGGAGCGAATGATCTCGTGCGCCTTGGGGCTGCGCAGGTACTTCATCAAGGCGGCAGCGGCTTCGTTGTCCTTGGCGCTGTTGAGCACGATGGCATCTTGACGGATGGGCTCGTGCATATTGGCAGGAACCTGCCAGGCCGAGCCTTCGCGGATCTTGCCGTTTTCCATGACTTGCGACAGCGCCACAAAGCCCAGCTGGGCATTGCCCGAGGCCGCGAACTGGTAGGTCTGGGCGATGTTCTCGCCCATGACGACCTTGGGCTGCAGCTGCGCGGTCAGGCCTTGCTTCGTTAAAACTTCCATGGCAGCCGTGCCGTAGGGGGCCAGCTTGGGGTTGGCGATGGCGATATGTTTGTAGTCGCCGGTCTTGAGCACTTCTCCCTTGTCGTCCACATACCCGGCCTTGGGGCTCCACAGCACCAGCGTGCCAATGGCGTAGGTAAAGCGCGAGTCGGCCACGCCCTTGCCTTCCTTTGCGATTTTTTCGGGTGTGGTGTCATCGGCCGCCAGCAAGATGCCGAACGGCGCGCCGTTGTTGATCTGGGCGTAGAACTTGCCAGTGGCACCAAAGGACAGCTCTGCCTTGTGGCCAGTGTCCTTTTCAAACTCGGCTGCGATCTTCTTCATGGGAGCCGTGAAATTGGCGGCCACGGCAACCGTCACTTCAGCGGCCTGGGCCTGGGTGGCCCACAGGCTCAGCACAGCCGAACTGGTCACGGTCGCAATCACGGCTACGGAGCGAACCTGTTGAAACGAAAAGCGTGTGTAACGGGCAGTGAACTGAGTCATTGAAGTCTCGTTATTCATTAATGGAATAGCGAGTGTAGCGTGAATGAACAACTGAGGTCGAGCGAGGCAATTGCTTGTCAGGGCATGATGGCGGCCTATGTCAGATACAGAAAATTTCGAACAAGAACAATTGGATATCTCCCGCGACGAAGAGGCGGCGCAGGGGAGCGGGCTGTCGTCCGATTCGGTTTCTCAGGCGCTGGGCTATGACATGGCCGACCGTCGCATCGCCATCCTGCGCGGTATTGCGCAAAGCGGCTCCATCTCCCAGGCAGCCCGTGACGTGGGGGTGAGCTACAAGGCGGCCTGGCAGGCGATTGATACTCTGACCAACCTGGCTGGGGTGCCCCTGGTCGAGCGCAGTGTGGGCGGCGCGGGAGGCGGTGGCGCACAGATCACCTCTGCGGGCGAAGAGTTGCTGTATGCCGCAGAAGCCATGATGCGGCTGCGCACGGAGCTGCTGCAGCGCATGCAGTCAGGCACGCCAGGGGGCACGCACCCCAACCTGGGTCTGATGACCAGCATGCGCAACCAGTGGCCCTGTGTGGTGCTCAAGGTGGAGTCCATCGGCGGACAGATTCGGGTCTGGCTGCGCGCGGCAAGCGATGCGGGCTCTGACTGGACCATTGCTGCGCGCATCACGCCCGAGAGTTATGAACTGCTGGGGCTTGCGCCCGGCGTCCCCGTGCTGGCGCTGTGCAAGGCCACGGCTGTCAAGGTCTGGCTGGGGCAGGAAAAGCCTGCCGCTTCAAGCCAGAGCATCAATCTCTGGCCAGCCGTGGTGCAACGTGCCACTTATGGAGCAGCACCCGCGGTGGGCGATACGAATGCTTCGGATGAGGCCATCTGCAAGCTGGGCTGGGGAGCGCAGATTGTCGGCTTTGCTCCTGCCATGAGTGGTTTGGTGGCCGACGATCAGGTCTGGCTGGAGGTGCCAGAGTCCGCTGTGGTGGTGGCCGTGGCTTCCCAGTAAAAAAAGACCGCCAGTCTTTGCAGACGGGCGGCCGAAAGGGAGTGCCCGGAAACCCCGGACTCCCACGTTGAGACGATGATTTTTCAGTCCACCTTCAGGCCGATCTCCTTGATCAGCGGCGCAAAGCGGGTGCGCTCCTTGGCATGGTGGTCCACAAACTCCTGACGGCTCATGCGGGGCTCGGGCGTGGAGCCCAGGCCTTGCAATACATCGATCACATTCTTTTGCTCCAAGGCCTTGAGCACGCTGGCGCGCACTGCATCGATCACGGGGGCGGGGGTGCCTGCAGGTGCGTAGATGCCGAACAGCGTGTCCGCATCAAAGCCGGGCAGCCCGCTTTCAGCCAGCGTGGGGACGTTGGGATATAGCGGCGAGCGCTGGGGGCTGCCAATGGCCAGCAGCTTGAGCTTGCCGGCTTCCACCTGCTTGAGGCCGGGGCCTGGATCGAACCAGTACTGGAGCTGACCGCTGAGTACGTCGGTCAAAGCCGGGCCGGCACCCTTGTAGGGGATGTGGGTGGCATTGACCTTG
Organism: Comamonas sp. FUJ_7; assembly: GCF_057369555.1. Classification (NCBI taxonomy): domain Bacteria; kingdom Pseudomonadati; phylum Pseudomonadota; class Betaproteobacteria; order Burkholderiales; family Comamonadaceae; genus Comamonas; species Comamonas sp. FUJ_7. The sequence goes on along the minus strand of NZ_JBXXZI010000003.1, from coordinate 200,060 downwards.
GCGGCACGCTTGAACATTTCACCGGCCAGGTGGGGCGAGCTGCCGGGGCCGGGCGAACCATAGGAGAGCTTGCCGGGATTGGCTTGCAAATGCTTGATGAAGTTCTGCACATTGCTCACGGGCAGGCTGGGGTTGGTCTCCAGAAAGACGTGCACCCGCGCCACCGCAGCGACAGGAATCAAGTCCTTTTCGGGGTTGAAGGGCAGCTTGCTGTAGATCATCGGATTGATGCTGATACCGCCGCCGCTGCTCAGCAGCAGCGTGTAGCCATCTTTGGGCGAGCGCACGGTCTCGGCAATGCCGATGTTGCCGTTGGCACCAGGCTTGTTGTCCACGACCACGGATTGACCCAGGACCTGGCTCATGGTGGGCGAAATCGCACGGCCCATCACATCGGCCGCACCGCCAGGGGCGAAGTTCACGATCAGGCGGATGGGGCGCTCCGGCCATTTGTCCGCTGCCGCAGCAGGCAGGGCAAAGCTGCTTGCCAGCAAAGCTGGAATGGCGGCCAGGCCGATGCGGCGCAGGCGGTTGATGGAAGGCTTGGGGGCCATGTTTGTCTCCTTGTTTATTGATGGTTGCTGACGGTGCCATGCCCCTTCAAGGGGACATCCAGCAAGAGCCGCCTCGAAGCAAAGATGTCGTTCCCTTTGGGGGAAGGCGCGAAGCGACTCAGGGGGAGCTTGTTACTCCACTTCAACTTCGACGACGATGGGGCGAGGGTGAGCAATAGCGTCTTGCAGCACCTGGGCCAGCTGTGCGGCATCTTCCACATGGATGCCGTCGCAGCCATGGCCCTTGGCCAGGGCCACAAAGTCGATGTCCGGAAGCTCTGTGCCCTCGACTTTTTCACCTTCGCGGTAGCCAAAGACCTTGGAGAAATCCTGCAGTGCCGCATAGCGGCGGTTCTTGAGAATCACAAAGGTGATGGGCAGGCGCAGATGGGCCGCACTCCACAGTGCCTGAATGGCGTACATCGCCGAGCCGTCACCGATGACTGCTATTACTTTTTTCTCAGGCTTGGCCAGGGCAACGCCCACGGCTGCAGGCATGCTGTGGCCCAGGCCACCGCTGCACATGGTGAAGAAGGTCTCGCTATGAAAGATGGGCAGATAGGTCTGGATCGTGGGGCGTGAGCTGGGGGCTTCTTCCACGATGATGCTGTGCGGGTCTCGTACGTTGGCCAGGGTGTGCATGGCGTAGGCCACGGACATGCGCTCGCCGTCTGCGGGTGCTGCAGGCACAGAAGGCGCGGGCTTGCGTGCGGGGGCCGGGCGCTCGGTGACTTTGGGGCGCTCCAGAAGCTCCTCTAGGCCCAGGCGGATATTGCCCACGGCGGCTGTGCCCACAGGAGCCCAGGCGGCAATGGCAGGATCGTCAATCAGCTGGAACAGTTCGGAACTTGTCGGGATGAAGGGACCCGCACCTTCGACGTGATAGGTGAAGGCGGCGGCACCCAGCGCAAAAATCTTGTCATAGCTGCCCAGTAGCTCGACGATGCGCTCGCGCATGGCGGGCAGAAAACCGGCAAACAGCGGGTGGTCTTCGGGGAAGCTGCAACGGCCGCTCATGGGGGCAACAAACACACGCGCTTGATGGCGCTCGGCCAGCGCCACCACGGCATCCCAGGCACCGGCGCGATCGACGGCTGCACCTACGACAAAAGCGGGAGATTGGGCTGCATCGAGCGCATCACCCATGGCCGACAGAACTTGCGGGTTGGGGCGGGCCTCGAAGCCCACCTGGCGCAGCGTGACGGGCTCGCAGGGAACATCCCAGTCATCGGCGGGAATCGAGACAAACACCGGGCCGCGTGGCTCCTGCATGGCGATGTAGTAGGCGCGGGCCAGTGCCTGGGGTACGTCTTCGGCACGTGCAGGCTCACAGCTCCACTTCACATAGGGCTTGGGCAGCTCGGTGGCATCACGTGCGTGCAAAAACGGATCGAACTGCAGCAGCGAGCGGGCTTGCTGACCTGCTGTGATGACCATGGGAGTGCGGTTTTTGAAGGCCGTGAAGATATTGGCCATGGCATGGCCGACACCGGCAGCAGAGTGCAGGTTCACAAAGCTGGCATTGCGTGTGGCCTGGGCATAACCGTCGGCCATGCCCACGACCACGGTTTCCTGCAAGCCCAGCTCGTAAGAGAAATCTTCGGGGTAGTCGCGAAACAGCGGCAGCTCGGTCGAGCCGGGGTTGCCAAAGATGCGCGTCATGCCCAGCTCGCGCAGCATGTCAATGACGGCGTGACGCACGGTGTAGTGCTCGGACGGGGTGGCGGCTTGAGAGGTAGCTTGCACGGTCTGTTTCCTTGAATGGGCACTCTTCACGGACTGGAGCGCTTCTGAAAGTCATCTTGCATGAGGGCATAATTTCCAGCAATTGAATAAATCATCTAAGAGATATTCGTTTTATGGATATATCTGGCCTGGATCTCAATCTGTTGCGTGTCTTTGATGCCGTGTTTCGCCATGGCAGCGTCAGCCGTGCTTCTCAGGAGCTGGGGCTGTCTCAGCCGGCAGCCAGTCAGGCGGTGACTCGGCTGCGGCAAGTGCTGGGTGATCCGTTGTTTGAGCGCATGCATGGCGGGGTGAGGCCTACGCCCAGAGCCGAGCGCCTTGCCATTGCCGTGCGTACCGCCATGGCAACGCTGGAAGTTGCGCTGGCCGAGGCACACACTTTTGATCCCTTACAGGCGCACAAGCGCTTTCGCATCCACCTCAGTGATATTGGAGAGGCCCGGTTTCTGCCGTCATTGATGCAGGCACTGCGTGAGCAAGCGCCCAATGTGCAGCTGGAGACCCTGCCCGTGCCCATGGGCGAGATTGCCGATGCGCTGGACCGGGGCACTCTCGACATCGCGATTGGTTTTTTGCCTGGTGTCACAGGAACGCAGCAAGAGGTGCTGCTGTCGGATCACTATGCGGTGCTGCTGCGCAAGGAGCATCCTGTGCTCAAGGGCTTGGTGGGCCCGCAGCTCAGCCACAAGCATCTGCGCCGTCTGGACTATGTGGCAGTGAGATCGCACTCGGAGACTTTGCGCATTCTGCGCACGCTGGATTTGCAGCAAAGAGTGCGCTTGTCTGCGGCCCACTTCATGGCCGTGCCCACCATCGTGCGCCAGACGGATCTGGCCGTCATCATGCCGGCCGAGATTGCCGAGACCTTTATGCGCCAGGGCGGCTATGTGATGCTGCAGGCCGATCTGCCAGAGAGTGCTTTTGATGTTTCTCTGCACTGGAGCTGGCGCTTTGCGCAGGAACCGGCCAATCAATGGCTGAGAGCTTTGGTCAGCGCAGTTTTTCAGCAGCGCTGTGAAAACTAAAAAGCGCTAGGCTTTTAAGGCTCTGGCGCTTTTATAGTCTGCGGTTGAAGCTATCTTTATTGAAGCTCTTTGCCCTTGAGTTCGGGAATCAGGAAGGCGGTTGCCAGCATGTCCAGCACATAGATGGCGGCCAGCAGGGCGATGGCGACCTGGAAGGAATAAGCCATGGCCAGCGCACCAATGACGACAGGGCCCAGACCACCCACGGCGCGGCCGATGTTGAACAACACGTTCTGTGCCGTGGCGCGGGCTTCGGTGGGGTAGGCCTCGCTGATGACGGCGCCGTAGCCGCCCATCATGCCGTTGACAAACATGCCCATGAGTGCGCCGACCCACAGCATGGCGGTGGCATCGGTGAGCTGTGAATAAGTCAGCACGGAGATGACGGAGCCGACCTGGAAAAGCAGGAACGTAGGTTTGCGACCGATGCGGTCTGCCAGCTGGCCAAAGACCCAGATGCCGATGGACATACCGACGATGGTGACGGCCGTCCACATGGAGGACTTGGTCAGGCTGAAGCCCATTTGCTTGGACAGAAAGCTGGGCATCCAGATCATGATGCCGTAGTAGCCGAAGTTCTGAACCGAGGTCAGCACGATCACGCCCAGGCTGATCTTGCGCGTGGCCTTGTCCTTCATCAGCAGCTTCAGGCAGTGCATGGCCGAAGGCTGCTCCTTCTTGCTGCGGGCCACAAATACTTCGGGCTCATGCAGCTTGTTGCGGATGACCCAGGCCACGACGGCGGGGATCACGCCGACCAGGAACATGCCGCGCCAGCCGATGTAGGGCAGCAGCAGCGGCGTCAGCAAAGCGGCACCCAGCACGCCGAGCTGCCAGCCCAGGGCGACATAGGAGGAGACGCGGGCGCGGTGGCGTGCGGGCCAGGCCTCTGCAGCCAGCGCCATGCCAATGCCGAACTCGCCGCCCAGGCCAATACCAGCGATGGTGCGGAAGATCAGCAAATCCCAGTATCCCTGAGCAAAGGCGCACAGGCCCGTGAAAACGGCAAACAGCACAATCGTCCAGGTCAGCACGCGGATGCGACCGTACTTGTCGCTGAGCATGCCGAAGACGATGCCGCCGAAGACGGCGCCGATCAGCGTCCAGGTCACCAAGGAGCCTGCCTGACCGGGTGTGAGATTGAGGTCGGCTGAAATTGCCGAAAGCATGAAGCCCAGAATCAGCAGGTCAAAGCCGTCCATGGCATAGCCGACGGCCGAGCCCATGAGTGCTTTCCAGCTGTATCCGTTGACTTCTGTTGGAGCGGCGGGCGCGGCTGTGCCTGCCACGGTGCCTGTGGTTTGTGTGGTCACGGGAGAGTCCTTGAGCGAAGACGAACTTTTGGAGCCAGTGCACCTGCTTTTGCAGAAAAAAGCAGGCCCTCGCTGGGCGTAAGACCAGCGCGCGGGCACGCAGCGTGCGTGCAGCATCCTGGGGGTGCAACGGGCACGAAAAAGTCCTTGAAGGGGAGAGTTGAGCGGCGGGAGCATGGCGCGGCGCGATCTGCGCGGGTTTCTGCAGGGCAGAAAGGGCAGGGCGGCGCAATGTGGCCTCTGTAAAAAGCGAAAACCCCAGCTGCGTGAGCAACTGGGGTTTGTATTTGGTGGTCGTAGCGGGACTCGAACCTGCGACATCAGCATTATGAATGCTGCGCTCTAACCAACTGAGCTATACGACCGACAGTCCGCTATTGTATAGGAAAAAATTACCTCGGATGCCGAACTGGGATGTTTATGCACGGTGCATGACGCATCAGGCATTTCATCGGTCCAAAGAAAAACCGCAGTGTTTTTGCAAACACTGCGGTTTTTTTGTTTGGTGGTCGTAGCGGGACTCGAACCTGCGACATCAGCATTATGAATGCTGCGCTCTAACCAACTGAGCTATACGACCGAAGACAGCGATTATATGCAAAAAATCACAGGTTCAGAGAAATTCCGGATTTTTTGCGAAAAAACCTTTGCCTGACTGCAGTGCGAATCACTGATGGGTGAACTGGGCGGGGCGCTTGTTCACAAACGCATCCATGCCTTCCTTCTGGTCTTGTGTGGCAAACAGGGCGTGGAACAGGCGACGCTCGAACATCACGCCGTCGGACAGGCCGCTTTCAAAGGCGCGGTTGACCGACTCCTTGGCGGCCATGACGGCCAGCTGAGAGAAGCCGCTGATGATGATGGCGGCGCCGAGAGCCTCATCCATCATCTTGTCAAAAGCGACAACACGGCTGACCAGGCCGGCACGCTCGGCTTCCTGGGCGTCCATCATGCGACCGGTCAAGGCCATGTCCATGGCCTTGCTCTTGCCCACTGCGCGTGGCAGGCGCTGCGTGCCACCGGCACCGGGGATCACACCCAGCTTGATTTCAGGCTGGCCGAACTTGGCATTGTCGGCGGCAATGATGAAGTCGCACATCATGGCCAGCTCGCAGCCACCGCCCAGTGCAAAGCCGCTTACGGCGGCAATCACGGGTTTGCGGATGCTGCGAATCGCTTCCCAGTTGCGGGTGATGTAGTCGTCGCCGTAGGCATCGGCAAAGCTGTACTTGGCCATGGCGCCGATATCGGCACCTGCGGCAAAGGCGCGCTCGCTGCCGGTGATGATCATGCAGCCAATGCTTTTGTCGGCGTCGAACTTCTTGAGCGCATCGCCCAGCTCGTCCATGAGCTGGTCGTTCAGGGCGTTGAGCTGCTTGGGACGGTTCAGAGTGATGACACCGACTTTTTCCGCTTCCACGCGGACTTCAATGGTTTCGTAGGCCAAGTTTGTCTCCTGCTAAAGAATGAATCGTTGTCGCCAAGAATAACCGCTGGCGCAGAGGCTGGGCTGGGCCCCTGCGACGGCGGCTGGCGTATGTGTTTAGGCGAAAGAGCCCGTCAGCCAGCGCTCTGCGGCGGCTTTGTCGCTGATTTCCAGGCCCATATTGCTGATGGTGCTGGCGCTATCTGCACCTTCGCTGGCGGCTTTGGCGAGCGGGCCTGACAGGCTCAGCGTCAGCTCCAGAATCTGTCGGTCCCGTGCCACCCAGGCTTTGATCTGCTTGGCATCGGCGGCGTACAGCGGCACATCATCCAGCTTGGTAATGCGCCAGCGCTGCTTGCCTGCTTCGACGGCCAGCCATTCGTCGCCAGCCATCATGCCGGCTTGCTCGGCGGCTCCGCCGCGCAACACGGTCTTGATCTGCACGCTATGGCTTTCCTGAACGCGCAGGCCCAGCTTCTGCGCCAGTTGCGCAGGTTCGACCTTGGCGTTGATGCCGTGCTGGGCGAGCAGCTCGCGCAGTGGCAACTCGTCCCGGCCATGCACCCAGCCATGCAATTGGTCTGCAATCTCGGCATTTCCCAGCTCGCTCACCATGGCCAGCACATCGGCTTCACTGATGGGGCCGCCATCGGTCTTGCGCCACAGCCCGCGCATCACATCGTCCAGACTGCTGCCCTTGTTGCGCAGTGCCAGATCCAGACACAGGGCCACCAGCGAGCCCTTGGTGTAGTAGCTGACCGTGTGGTTGGCCGTGTTTTCGTCCTGACGGTAGTACTTGACCCAGGCATCAAAGCTGGCCTCAGCCACGGACTGCACATGGCGGCCCGGCGTCTGCAGCACTTGATTGATGGTGCGTGTGATGAGCTTGAGGTACTGGGCGTTGTCCAGCAGGCCCGCGCGGCGCAGGAAGAGGTCGTCGTAGTAGCTGGTAAAGCCTTCAAAGAACCACAGCAGCTCGGTGTAGTTCTCCTGCTCGTAGTCATAGCGCGCGAACTCGGATGGGCGCAGGCGCTTGACGTTCCAAGTGTGAAAGTATTCGTGGCTGATCAGGCCCAGCAGGGTGTTGTAGCCCTCGGTCGCCTTGGCTTCATCCTTACGGGGCAGGTCGCGGCGGCCGCAGATCAGCGCCGTGCTGTTGCGGTGCTCCAGTCCGCCATAGTTGTCGTCCACCACATTGAGCATGAAGACATAGCGGTCCATGGGCGGCTGGCTGCCGTCGGCGTGCCAGAAGGCGATTTCGGCTTCGCAGATTTTTTTTGTATCGGCCAGCAGGCGTTCGCCATCAAAGCTGGGCGCGGCACCTGCGACCACAAACTCATGGGGTACGCCGCCAGCGGTAAAACTGCCGCGCCAGAACTGGCCCATTTCCACAGGGCAGTCCACCAGCTCGTCGTAATGGGCGGCGGTGTAGAGGCCAAAGCCGTTGGCATCGGTTTTGGCAGCCGTCAGTCCGGTCGCCACTTGCCAGCCTTGCGTGGCGGGGCTGCTCAAGACCTCCAGCGCATGGGGCTGCTCTTCCTGGCCATGCACGCGCAGGCACAGGCTGGTGCCATTGAAAAAGCCACGGCGGCGGTCCAGCCAGGCGGTACGCACCGAGGTGTCGTATGCGCAAACTTGATAGCTGATGGTGCAGGCTGTATCTGAACTGCAGCCGATTTTCCATTGATTTTTACTGCGTTGCTCCACGGTCAGGTTCTGGCCGTTCTGGGTGGCCGTCAGCCCCTGCAGGTTTTTGGAGAACTCTCGCACCAGATAGCTGCCTGGAATCCACACGGGCAGGGACAGCAATTGCTGGGCGGCAGGCTGGGCGATATGCAGCTCTACATCAAAAAGATGGGCATCGACCGCACTGGCCTGAACGATGTAGCGGATGTTTGGCTGAATGCCGGATGCGTTGAGAACAGAGGACATGGCAGCTCCAGAAATGCGGGCCGGAGCATGCGAGGCTGTCGCAGCACGACTGAAGGGCTTCAGACTCGTGCTGCTCCGGCAATAAAACAGAGATTACTTGGCAGCGGCCAGATGCTTTTCCACCTCGGCGGCCGAGATGGCGCCAGGCACGCGCACATTGTTGGAAAAAATCACAGTGGGCGTACCGGTGATCTTGTACTTGCGGCCAAATGCCAGATTGCGCTGGATGGGGGCAGGGTCGCATTGCGCGGCCGGTGCATTCTTGCTGTTCAGCATCTGATCCTGCCAGGCCTTGGCCTGGTCCTTGGCACACCAGATATTGCGCGACTTCTCGGCCGAGTCCGCGCTCAGGATGGGATAGAGGAACACGTAGATAGTGACGTTGTCCACGCTTTGCAGGTCTTTTTCAAAGCGCTTGCAGTAGCCGCAGTTGGGGTCTTCAAACACGGCCATCTTGCGCTCGCCCTTGCCGTGCACGATGGTGATGGCGTCCTTGATGGGCAACTGCTTGAAGTCCACAGCCGTCAGCTGGGTCATGCGGTCTTCGGTCAGATTGCGCTTGGCCTTGGTGTCGATCAGCTCGCCCTGAATCAGATAGTTGCCCTTGGCGTCGGTGTAGAAAATGTCGGTGCCTACACGCACTTCGTAGAGACCGCTCATGGGGGTGGAGCGCACCTCGTCGATTTTTTCGAGCTGGGGAATGCGCTCGGTCAGTGTTTTCTTGAGGTTGGCATCCTGGGCATGGACGCTCAGGCCGAAGGTCAGGCTGACAGAAGCCAGCAGGCAGGCAATAAGTTTCATGGGGGATTTGCAAGGCCGCAGCAGCGGCAAGATGAGACTATCGGTTTCCGTCATCCCGGCTGAGTCGGGGCGACAGGGCTGAGGGTTGGAGCTTTCTGGGCGCCAGGGGTTCCCTTAAAGCAGACCCATGGCTTGTCGGGCCATCCATGATTTGAGCGGGCCGCTGCGCTCAAAGCCCTTCATGCCCCAGTTGCGCAGCAGCCGAACAGGCACTTCAGGGCGGGCAAAAAGCTGCTGCAGACCGTCCATGGTCAGCCCCATGGGAGCGAGCGAGGCTTTGCGTTCGCGCTCGTACTGGCGCAGCAGCTTCAGATCGGCGGGGCTGCGCCAGTAGTCACGCTCTCGCAAAATGCGCGCCAGTGCCTGTACATCGCCCAGACCCAGGTTCAGCCCCTGGCCTGCCAAGGGGTGGACGTTGTGGGCTGCATCGCCTGCCAGCACCCAGCTTTGGCCGTTGTTGTGCGCAGATGGGCCGCACCAGCGGTCGGCCACAGCTTGCTGCAGCGGCCAGGTAGCGCGCTCGGCAATAAGTTGCAGCTGGCCCAGAGCGTTCTGGCTGATGGCTTGCAGGCGGGTGGTAAAGCTTTCTTCGTCGCTGTCGAGCCAGTCAGGGACCAGGGCTTTGTCCAGCGACCAGACCACCGCCACTTCATAGCCCTCAGGGCCGCCCATGGGCAGGAAGGCCAAAATGCCTTCGGGCGTAAACCACTGTCGGGCAATGCCGCCATGGGGCAGTTCGCAACTCAGCCGGGTGGCAATGGCGTGCTGGGGATAAGGCGTGACCGAGAAGTCCACGCCAAACTCGGAGCGTGTGCTGCTGGCGCGGCCTTCGCAGATGGCAGTGAGGGCGGCTTCCACCGGCTCCTTGACGATCTCGACCTGGGGCTGATAGCGCACAGCCTCGGACAGGCGTTGCTCCAGCGCAGGCACGTCGACAATCCAGGCCAGCGCTTCCACTTCCTGAGAGGCCGCGTCAAACTCGACTTGACCGTCGAGGTCGCCAAACACCTGCATGCCGGTGGTGGGCGTGGCATCCTCATCATCAGGCCAGCAGCGCAGCGACTGCAGCACGGCTCTAGAGCTGGTATTGAGTGCATAGGCCCGCACATCCTTGTGCTGCTGAGAGCGCGGCTGTGGCGGCGCAACCAGCGCGACACGCAGACGCTCGCGCGCGAGCAAGAGAGCCAATGTCCGGCCCACAATGCCGGCTCCACGAATACATACATCAAAGGTTTGCGCCATGCCCGGCATTGTAGGAGGCGCGGGCAGGGCCTGCGGTCATAGAGGAAACCTGGGCGTGTCTGGCTGTAGGCTGCGTGCAACTATTTTGTTGATAGCGGCCTGCGCAGGATTTATAAGGGGTTGAGGCCAAAATGACCATAAATCCTAGATCAAAGGACAGCGATGACTGACTCTCTTTACGACGTGCAAGGGCAGATTGCCGAGCTGTGGATCTATCCCGTCAAATCCTGCGCCGGCATCGCCGTGCAGCAGACAAGGCTTTCGCGCCATGGCCTGCAGTGGGACAGGCACTGGATGGTGGTGGATGCCCGTGGCGATTTCTTGACCCAGCGCAGTCATCCGCGCATGGCGCTGATTCGCCCTGAGATCACAGATGATTCTCTGCTGCTGCATTTGCCTGGACAGGACAGTCTGCAGATTCCTTTGCTAGCGCAGGGTGAGCAGTGTCGTGCCAGGGTCTGGAAGGATACGGTGGCGGCCTGGGATCTGGGGGAGTGGGCCGAGCCTGCACGCCAGTGGCTGAGCCGGGCTTTGGGTGAGGACTGCCGGCTGGTGCGCTTTGATCCTGCCCAGCCGCGCCAAGCCAGTGAGCGCTGGGTAGGTGACAAGCAGGCCCCGGTGCACTTTGCCGATGGCTACCCTTTGCTGGTGCTCAGCCAGTCAGCGGTGGATGAACTCAATCAGCGGCTGAAGCAAGCCGGCGAGGCGGTGGTGGATGCGCGACGCTTCAGGGCGAATATCGTGCTTGATGGCCTGGAGCCGCATGATGAGGACAGGGTCGATCAATTGGATGTGCTGGAGTTACCGGGGCTGAGCCTGATCCCCTGCAAGCCTTGCACGCGCTGCCCCATTCCTGACATCGACCCGGATACCGCCGTGCCGGGTGTGGCGGTGGGGCAGGCCATGGGCCGCTACCGCCAGGATGCCCGTGTCGATGGTGCTCTCACTTTTGGCATGAATGCCATTGTTCAGGGGCTGGCACCTGATCCATCCGCTTTTGCCGAGCTGCGCTTAGGCCAGCATTTGGCGGGCAATCTGCGCTTTGGTGAATAGAGGCGCAGTTGTAAGACTTTGTCTCTCAGTTGCTTGAGGTGCGCATGTAATAGTACGGTGATACACGCAGTGTCCAATAAGGGGTACTGACAGCAGCATGACAGGGAGGACCTCATGGCTGATTTCCAAGTGGGAGATTTCGTCGTTATCACGGGCAACAGCGCTTTTGCAGGAAAGATTGCCCGTCTTGCGTCTCGCGCACCTGACAAAGACTTCCGGCTGCCAGACGGGCATGGCCATATTGCCTGTCAGGCTGGCGACTGGGTGCTGGAGTTTGCGCAGAAAGTGCCTGCACTGATGCGGGGCTGCCAGACGCCCTGCATGACCAAGTACCTGTGCAGCTCGCAGGCTCAGTTTCGTCGGCTGGAGCAGACAACCGGGCTGGACTTGCTGTTTGGCCCCATGAACGCTGACCTCTCTCAGGCCATGGCCTGATCGAGCATCTATCGCAGTTCTCTGCCCATTAGCCTTGATCCAGCCTGCCTTTGTGCAGGCTTTTTGCTGAGCTATGGAAACTGCGGCGCATTCTGCCCAAGATGAGCAGAGATTGCCGGGTCATTACAATCTGTGGCTTTGCGAGCCCAGATCGCATCACCTCTTTGCTCCAGCAGAGTGCGTCTGAGCCACCTCTTCAAAAGAACACCGAACACGCCCCAATGCGGATCGGGCACTTCCATCACGCAGGTGTGGTGCCAGGCAAGTGCATTGATATCAAAGGAAATTTCCATGAGCCTCAAATGCGGCATCGTGGGTCTGCCCAACGTGGGCAAGTCCACTCTTTTCAACGCGCTGACCAAGGCTGGCATCGCCGCCGAGAACTATCCCTTGTGATGGCGTTGTAAGGAAGTCCTTACATATCAATTGGATCCGATGGGTGGAAGCATCGGCCTCCTAAAAATCAGAACAAAGATGTGACTCAGCCGCAGAGTCTAAACACTTCCACAAAGTCCTGTCCGAGGCTTTAAATGGGCCGCTGTGAGGTTTTTCAACAGAGGGGTGGGTAGAGCTAGGCAAGGGCCTATGGCTTCGCCATAGACCCTTTAAGCCATTTGCCGTTCGAGCTTCTTTAGCCGAGGATAGGGGAGCGCAGCGACCCGCATCCGACAGTGACAATAGTCCTAACCGTGGACTAGAAATTTCCATACTTTTGAGAATTTTTTGGGGGAGCGGAGCTCCCCCAGCGCAGCCGCGAAGCGGCGAGCACTCCTAACCAAAAGTTTTAGAGATTTTTCGTTGTTATGTTATGTTGTTATGGCGGAGTTGTTTTTGTAAGACATTGATTTTAATGGTGAATTTTGAATGGTGTGCCCAAGAGTTGCCCTTCTCATACACCTGATTCATGCCAGAAACTACGTGCCGGTATTCTTCAGAAGAGTCTTCAACTGAGTCATAACTGTCTTCGGATCTTTTCTTGGCTCACCGAGCGCCATAGCCAGAAGTTCGCTGAGCATTCGGCCGCTTAGGGAAGGGCCGAGGACCATGTATAGCTTCCAAAGTGCTTGGTAAGTTGCACGATGTTTTTTTACTGAGGCGGAGCGCTTTTCCCATGCCGACAGCTTGCGCTCAAAGTTCGATTGTGGGGATGGTAGGCGCTGTTTTTCCCCCTTCATCGCCTCACTTAACCGGTGAATGCGCATCTTCATATCTGAGCTTTGCAGGGCAGCCAATTGGAACTGCTGAAAGTCTGTCAGCCGCAAGCACTCCAGAACACGGTTATCCCGTTTCCATTTTTTTGCCGCGAATTCATCGCAAAGAGCAAAGTCAAATGGTGAATGGAGGTCGAAGATGTCTGCAAACTCATCGTCTTTCTCATTGATGTTGACATCTTCGTTCTGACAATAGAGCCAATGGCAGTCGATGGTGATCTGATCGCGGTGAATTTGAAAAAAGATCGGGTCGTTGAGTTTCTTTCCCGTTTGAAGCTCTTTTCGAAAAGCTGGGGCTAATCGGCGATGCGCATTGAGCTCAAAAGAGCAGAACCTATAATGGCCGCGCGATGACTTGTAATCGCCCGTAGCTTTGATCTGTTTGCAGACCGCTTCATAGTTCTCTAGAGCTTCTTCGTATTCGAACAGCGGCTGGCGGTTGGCATGATGCTCACTGATTAGATCGGTGATCGACTCCGCACCTGACATATCAAACTGTGTGCCGTCAGCCAAGGTAAGGTCAATCTCAAAATCTTCACTGATCGCATCGAGTTCGGAAGATGTTTGGGGGCGGCTGTTTTGTTCGTATGGGGATTGATGCATGCTTGCGCTATCAATAGGTTGTGAATTCACTTAGTCGGATTGCCTGGTGGTCAGCAATACCGAAAAGTAAGGGTCACGCCCCAGTATAGAAAGTGCGCTACTTAGGTATTGCTGGAAAATGAATTGCCAATACCCAAGTCTCAATTGATAGTTGATGGCTATGAGTTGCGAGTGTTTAGCGAACTGACTCTAGTGAGTAAGCGCTGAACTTGATATAGCGACCACTGCCCACCGCGCGGAGTTTTGATGCCAAGCTGGTTCAGCTCCATGGCTATAGCGCGCTGCGACAGTCCGCGATCTTGCATGGAGTGCATGGTGTAGCGCAGCCGCTCAGCAAAGGCGTCAGCAGCCTTCTGGCGCTCTTCAATATTGGGGCGTAGGTTGTCTATGCCCTTGCTTCCTAGAACGCGGCCACGTGCCTTTGCTGCCGCTAGCGCAGCCTTGGTGCGCTCACTGATACGGCGCGCCTCAAACTCCGCGAAGTTCGCCATGCTGACCAGCACCATGCGACCCTCGGCCGTTGATGGATTGACGTCCGGCAGATCAGCGAATGCGATGCTGACTTTGCAGGTGTCGATCACTTCCAAAAAGAACCGCACGTCGCGCGCCAGTCGGTCGAGCTTGCCGATGACCAGTGTGCAGCGATGCTTGCGGCAAAAGGCTAGCGCCTTCTCAAGCTCTGGTCGCCCCTTCATGCCTTTGCGGCCACTCTCAACTTCCTTGAACTCTTGCACCAAGGTGCCTCCATGCTCTTTGGCATACCGCGCTACGGCTGTCTGTTGGGCTTCAAGGCCTAGACCGCTGTGACCTTGCTTTTGTGTGCTGACGCGGAGGTAGCTGACGTATGGAGTGTTGCGTTCCTGTTGCATGACCAAATCTCAAGACGACCGTTTAATACTTTGTCAGATGCAGTATAGGAAGGAGTCGGCTTAAAAATGGCTGGTTCAGTGAAAAATTCTTTGTTTTTTGTGAATGCTCACTTTTTTGAGTGTTGTTTTCAATAGGGGTAATGGATTGAGAGGAGATGAACTTAATTTGACGCCTATGAGATGCGTATGAGATGCAACAGATTTCGCGTGTTTTTGTTGCATCGGAGTGAAGTCCTAGAAAACGAGGAAAAGCGGCTATGTGATGCATTCACAAAAATCCGCTGTCCTCAGAATGTCTTATATGTCACTCGTTTTTTGGGCATGCCTCAAACGAACCGTTGCTTCTTGGTTCCAATTGCTGACGCTGATGACCTAAAACGAACCTGTTCAAGCAAACCATCTATAACGAACCAAAGCATGTTTGTCCGCGCCTATCTCCGAGCCTCAACCCAAGAACAAGATGCAAGCCGCGCCCGTGCAGCCCTGGAGACCTTTGCTGCTGAGCGCGGCTTGGCAGTGGCTGCGTGGTATATCGAGAATGATTCAGGAGCCAGCCTGAAGCGTCCGGAGCTGTTTCGGCTGTTGAGTGACTGCAAGCCTGGAGACGTGCTGCTGATTGAGCAGGTTGACCGCCTGTCGCGGTTGAATGATGCGGACTGGGAGGCGCTGAAGAGAGAGATTGGCGCGCGCGGCGTGCGTATCGTGGCGCTAGACCTGCCCACGTCCTGGCAGAGCATCACCACCACGGACGAAACCACGGCACGCATACTGGCCGCAGTGAATGGAATGCTGCTGGATATGTTGGCCGCGATTGCACGCAAAGACTACACAGACCGCCGCCGCCGTCAGGCTGAGGGAATCGCCAAGGCAAAAAACGAAGGAGCCTACAAGGGCCGTAGGGAGGATATCCAGCGCAATACTGCCATTGTGTCTATGTTGTCTAAAGGCATGACGTGGAGCGAAATTCAGGCAGCTACAGGATGCAGTCGTAGCACCCTGAGTAGGCTGCGTGAGCGAGCGCAAACTAAAGAAATAGACTCTCCACATGTAAGACGTGGAGTGAACAGTTGAGCAGTTAAGAAAGAGAGCCGTTAAAGAAGCGGCTCTCTTTGTTAACGATATGCTTCACAGAGAGCTGTGATCTGTTGCCGTATTCTGGCAGGAGTCTCATACCGACCGTCTGTATAGACATATTTCAAGAAAAGTATCGATTGGTCAAAGTCGTTTTGATCAATCTTCCCCGCCCTGCGCAACTGCAAAAAACCGGCATAAACATCTTCGTATGGCTTTCCATTATCACGTGTTTCAGCCATCTTGAATCCAAGTAGGCCCACTGATTTACATGGAGCTGCCTCTGCGAAGCTTGTGGCAGGAATCGCCGCTATAACAAGCCCAAGCGCAATTGCTCCCTGAAATGCAAGTAGCTTCTTACCTAGACTTAATTTCATGGTTGCTATCATTAATTTTAAAAATATGTTTGTAACATAATTTTTTGTTACTAATTCTCTGCTCGCTGAGTTTCTGTAGGCAGGAAATTTGATCAAATTAAGGACATGCATCATGGCCGATCGGATGGGCTGCGCATAATTGTCGAGATTGATGAGGAGCAGCCGGCCTTTGTTCCAAAGGCATGTGACACAAGCCCTAGGCATTCGTTTAGGATTCGCCCTGTCACAGATGCTGTCAGAGTGGCGCAAAAGTGTGTGCCACCTCCCTTCATCCGCTCCACGGCCTCTCTAGTTTGCTGATTGCACAGCAGTCTGAATTCTCACTAGTTCTGCCGAAACCTCTGCTAGCTCCACAGCAACATAGTGGCGGTTGAGCGTATCTGACTTGGGCGGTGTGTGGTTGAGGATTCGACGTAGCACTGCATCCGGCATGTCTTGTGCTTTGCCGATGGATGCATGTAGCTTCCGAAGATCATGCAGCATGAATTTAGGTGCTCCGGCACGCATAGCCATTTCAGCAAGGTGCTCCACGCTGACACCCTTGAAAAGCTTTTGTGGCGCAGCTAGACCCTCGCAGCGGCGGCGCAAGATGCTCTCCATCAGTGGAGTGATAGGGAGGCTATGAGGCTTGCCGTTCTTGGTCATAGGTATCGTGATCAGCCCCTTCTCAAAATCAATCTGATCACGGGTCAGCCCCGCACATTCACTACGCCGCAGGCCGGTATAGAGCAGTAGCATCAAGCAATCCCGCTGCGGCTCTGGCAGGGTATCTACGGCACGCTTCCACGCAGGTAGGTCGCTGATCTCAAGCGTCCGCGGCCTTGGCTTGGCACGCTCAGGCATCAGCCCAGCAGCGGCCAGCTTGGTGAATGGAGTAGCCAAGTCCAAGCCATGCACCGCATTCACATACTTAATAACCGCGCCCATAACACCACGGCCAAGCTCCACCAGCGCAGCACCCTTGGTCTGTGCGAACTGGTGGCAGTGCTCGGCAAAGCTGCGGTGGCGCAGGTCGTCCACAGGCCGGTGCAGCCACTCTGCGAAGTGCGTTCGGAAGAACGAGTCATAGCGCTTGCGGCTGGCCTCTTTAAGCTTCTTGGCCGCACAGTAAGCCGGTAGCACTTCTGCAAGCGTAGGAAGGGCTTTAAACGCTTTTTCAGGGCGTTCAGGCATTACCCCGCGTCGGCAGTCTCTGAGCAGCGCCATGGCCCGATCACGGGCCTCCTCAACACTTATCAGCGGCCAGCGCCCCAAGGTGCAGCGGAACTGCTTACCGCGCACGCTGGTAGCCACTTGGAAGGTCTTGGTCCGAGCGCCGACCCGCACACAGAACCCACAAAGCACACGGTCACGCAGGATCACCCCGCACGGCAATCTGCCCCGCGCCAGCAGAGATTCGCTGATCATTACAATCGGCATAGTTTTTCGTGACAAAACGAGCACAAAACTCTGCCCATGCAGAGCGCTTGTTGTCACATCTCTTCAGAACACCGAACACGCCCCAATGCGGATCGGGCACTTCCATCACGCAGGTGTGGTGCCAGGCAAGTGCATTGATATCAAAGGAAATTTCCATGAGCCTCAAATGCGGCATCGTGGGTCTGCCCAACGTGGGCAAGTCCACTCTTTTCAACGCGCTGACCAAGGCTGGCATCGCCGCCGAGAACTATCCCTTCTGCACGATCGAGCCCAATACCGGCGTGGTGGAAGTGCCCGATCCTCGTCTGGATCAGCTCTCCGAAATCGTCAAGCCCGAGCGCGTGGTTCCTGCCATCGTGGAATTTGTGGACATCGCCGGTCTGGTGGCAGGCGCTTCCAAGGGGGAAGGTCTGGGCAATCAGTTTCTGGCCCACATCCGTGAAACCGACGCCATCGTCAACGTGGTGCGCTGCTTTGAAGACCCCAACGTGATCCACGTGGCCAACAAGGTGGACCCGATTGCCGATATCGAAGTCATCCAGACCGAGCTGTGCCTGGCTGACCTGGCGACTGTGGATAAGGCCCTCAATCGCTATAGCAAGGCCGCCAAGTCCGGAAACGACAAGGAAGCCGCCAAGCTGGTGTCCTTGCTGACGCCTATTCAGGAAGCGCTGAACCAGGGCAAGCCCGCACGCATCGTGCCTGTGTCCAAGGAAGACGCCCCTTTGCTCAAGCCTTTCTGCCTGATCACAGCCAAGCCCGCCATGTTTGTGGGCAACGTGTCGGAAGACGGTTTCGAGAACAACCCTTTGCTGGACCAGCTCAAGGCCTATGCTGAAGCCCAGGGTGCCCCTGTGGTGGCCATCTGCGCCAAGATCGAAGCTGAAATGTCCGAAATGGACGACGAAGACCGCGATATGTTCCTGCAGGAGCTGGGTCTGGAAGAGCCGGGCCTGAATCGCCTGATCCGCGCCGGCTTCAAGCTGCTGGGTCTGCAGACCTACTTCACCGCAGGTGTGAAGGAAGTGCGTGCCTGGACCGTGCGTGTGGGCGCTACGGCACCTCAGGCCGCAGGCGTGATTCACGGTGACTTTGAGCGTGGCTTTATCCGTGCGCAGACCATCGCCTTCGAGGACTACATCGAATACAAGGGCGAACAAGGTGCCAAGGACGCAGGCAAGATGCGCGCTGAAGGCAAGGAATACATCGTCAAGGATGGCGATGTACTGAACTTCCTGTTCAACGTCTAAGGACAGCCAGCCGTTGAGCGATACCGAGCAGCATTCCGTACAGGCGGATCTGGTGGCAGTGCTGGTTGCCGTCACCGGTGGTCAGCCCCGCATCCTGACTACCCGGTCGGGGCTGGCCCTGCCTGCCGGGCCGTTCACCAGCAACCACCGCTCGCTGCAGGCTAGCCTGAGGGCCTGGGTGGAGACGCAGACCCACCATCCGCTGGGCTTTGTCGAGCAGCTCTACACCTTTGCCGACCGTGATCGTTCGCAAGAGCTGGGCATGCGCGCCATCTCCATCAGCTATCTGGCGCTGACGCGTGAGCTGGATGAAGCGGGGCAAGCCCAGCCCGGCTGGCAGGACTGGTATCGCTACTTCCCTTGGGAGGACTGGCGCGATGGCATGCCTGCCGTGGTGCAGGAAAAGATTGGCCCCGCTTTGCATGACTGGAGCGAGTCTGCTTCAGATAGTGTAGCTAGAAGCGCTCGCTGGCAAAGGGCTTCAATGACTTTTGGCTTGGATGGCCATGAGTGGAATGAAGAGCTGGTATTGCAGCGTTACGAGTTGCTGTTCGAGGCCGGTTTTGTGGCTGAGTCCTGGCGTGACGGAGCGCCCGCACCTGTTGCGCAACTGCTACCAGGCATGGCCATGAGCAATGACCATCGCCGCATTCTGGCCACGGGAATGGCGCGGCTGCGGGCCAAGATCAAATATCGACCCGTGGTGTTTGAGTTGATGCCCGAGGAGTTTTCGCTGCTGCAGCTGCAACAGGCGGTTGAGGCCTTGGCAGGGCGCTGCTTGCACAAGCAGAACTTTCGCCGCCTGATCGAGCAACAGGCCCTGGTCGAGGAAACCGGGCAGATGACGGCCGCCGGTGCCGGCCGACCAGCCAAGCTGTTTCGCTTTCAGCGCAATGTGATGCTGGAGCGTGCCATTGCTGGCAACAAGCTGCCTCTGGCCAGAGGTCACTGAACTTTTCCACCCTTGCTTATCTGATGACCAGGTTGACGGTCCAGGGCTTGACCTGATTAATGCTCAGGTTTAGCATAAGTGCATCTAATCCATTACCACGCGATGCCTGAGACAAGCATCGCGTTTTTACACTATACAAATACTCAAAATGAGCATTAATAAAGCTGCTGCCTTGCCTGTTTCTCCCTTGCCCGATGTGATGCTGGAGCCGCTGGTGCGCATGGCCTTGCTGGAAGACCTGGGCCGTGCAGGTGACCTGACCACGGACACCATCGTGCCCGCAGATGCGCAGGATGAGCTGCGCTTGGTGGCACGCCAGGATGGCGTGCTGGCGGGGCTGGATCTGGCGCGATTGGCGTTCACGCTCATGGATGGGCAAATCCAGTTCGAAGCCAGTTGCAGCGATGGCACTTTGCTCAAGCCGGGCACGGAAATCGCTCGCATCCGTGGCAAAAGCCGCGCCATGCTCACGGCCGAGCGCACGGCTCTCAACTACCTCTGTCACCTCAGCGGTGTAGCCACGGCCACACATTCGATTGCAGAAGCCATCAAGCCTTTCGGCACGCGCGTGACCTGCACACGCAAGACCATGCCGGGCCTGCGCTCGCTGCAGAAATATGCGGTGCGTGTGGGCGGTGGCAGCAACCACCGCTTTGGTTTGGATGACGCCGTGCTCATCAAGGACAACCACATTGCGCTGGCGGGCGATCTGGCTACCGCTGTGGGGCGCGCGCGTGCCGGTGTCGGCCATATGGTCAAGATCGAGCTGGAAGTGGATACGTTGGCCCAGCTGGATCTGGCCTTGTCACTGGGCGTGGATGTGGTGCTGCTGGACAACATGAGCCTGGACGATCTGCGCGCCGCTGTGGGCATGTGCAAGGGCAGGGCGATTACTGAAGCATCGGGTCGGATTACGCCTGAGACTGCGCCGGCAGTGGCAGCCACTGGGGTCGATCAGATCGCCGTGGGCTGGCTCACGCACAGTGCCAAGGTGCTGGATATTGGCCTGGATGTATGAAAGCCCCCTGAGCCGCTGCGCGGCTTGCCCCGAGGGAGACGACAGCTTCGCTGCGCGGCGGCGCTTGCTTGCTGTCTCTGGGTTGGGTCGTGCTTCGTTTGAGATTTGCCGGTTAGAGGGAGGGTGTGATGTCATCGACATCTAAGCGTCGTGGGCTTGTCGTGTTGGCTGCGGCGGTTGTGGCAACGGCTTGTGCTGGCCTTTGGCAGGCCAGCACGGGCACTGCCGCTATGCGCTTTGAAAAGCCCATCACCATTGTTGTGACCTTTCCGCCGGGGGGCGGAACGGACTTGCTGGCGCGCAAGCTGGGGGCGGAGTTGCAGCAGCGCATTGGTCAGCCGGTGGTGGTGGAAAACCGCCCGGGGGCGAGTGGCAACATTGGTGCGCGTGAGGTGGCCCATGCCAGAGCAGATGGCAGTGTGCTGTTGATGGCCAACAGCTCTTTTTCGATCAATCCAGGGGTGTATCGGCATCTGGACTTTGATCCCCGCCATGACTTCAAGGCCGTCTTCAACGCAGGCACGATTGCTTCGGTATTGGTCGTTCCTGCGCAAAGCAGCATTCATCGCCTGAGCGATGCGCTGGAGAGCACTTCGGAGCAGGCTCCATTGGCTTTTGCCAGCTGCGGCAATGGCACGCCTCAGCATATGGCGGGTGAAATGCTGGCTCAGGCGCAACAGGTGCGTCTGCTGCACATCCCGTTCAAAGGCTGTGGGCCAGCTGTTACCGCGGTGGCCGCAGGTCAGGTGCCGTTTGGGGTGGTGACGGCCAGCAGTGCGGCTCCTTTGCTGGAGGCGGGGCGTGTGCGCGCCATAGCCATCACGGCTCCTCAGCGCATCGCACAGCTGCCCGAGGTGCCTACGGTGGCTGAACAAGGTGTCAAGACCTTTGCTGTAGAGCAATGGCATGGTCTGCTGGCACCTGCAGCTACCCCGGACCCGGTAGTTAAGCAGCTGCATGAAGTTCTGGCGCAGATTCAGCTTGATCCACAGATGCAGCAGTCGTTGAAGCAGCAGGGCTACACCTTGGTCCAGCAGTCACCTGCCCGGTTTGCTGAGGAGATCCTGAGCGATATGGACCGTTATGCAGTGGTGACCCGGAGTCTGGGCCTGAAGGTGGATTGAGGCTGCTGCCAGAGGGAAGCTTCACTGCCTGTCGATGAATCGCCCAGTGACTTCGGGCGATTTTTTTTGCTCATTTATTTATAGCTTAAGCGGCTTTTTATACAAGGGTTGAAGGTTTAAAAATCCTGAAATTGCCGGCCTGGAAAAGCTGTGTCAAAGTGCGGCGCTAAAGTCTTGCTCAGTGCCTTGCCGGCGTAGAGCGCCACCTCTGAAAAACGCACATAACAGGGAGGAAACCCATGTCATTTCACAAACTGCTGCTGGTGTCTGCCGCCGCCTTGAGCACAGTGGCGCATGCCGCACGCCCCATGAATACCGATGATGCGAGCATCGTTGATCCCAAAGCCTGCCAGCTGGAGAGCTGGGTCAAGCATCCCAAGGGGCACACCGAGTTCTGGGCCCAACCCGCCTGCAACTTCACGGGAAATCTGGAGCTCACCGTGGGTGGAGCCTTGAATCGCGAAGACGGCCGTACACGTGGCAGTGCACAGATGCTGCAGGGCAAGACTCTGTTCAAAACCCTGGAAAGCAATGGCTGGGGGTGGGGGCTGGCTGCAGGCATGTCACGTGATCCACGCCGTGAGGCGGGTGGAGGCCATGATATGTATGCCTATGTGCCTGTGAGTTGGTCTCTGGCCGATGACAAGGTGGTTCTGCACACCAATCTGGGGTGGCTGCGAGAGCAAGGCACGCGCAGTCACCATCTCACCTGGGGGCTGGGAAGCGAGACCCAGTTGCAGGAGCGTACCTGGCTGATTGCCGAGACCTATGGTCAGGGCTCGGGCAAGCCGTTCATGCAGGCCGGTGTGCGTTACTGGCTGGTGCCGGATCGCGTGCAGGTCGATGCCACCTACGGCAACCGTATGGGTGAAGGCAGCCAGCGCTGGTTCTCGCTGGGCTTGCGCTTGCTGACACCTTCGTTTCTGCCTTGAGAAGGACTCAGAAAAAGCGCTGAATGATCTGGTGCAGTCCGGCAGTCATCAAGGTGTAGCGCAGGAATTTTCCAATCGCCATGTAGGCCACGCAAGGCCAGAATGGCAGTCGCACCCAGCCTGCCACAGCGCAAAGGGGGTCGCCTACGATGGGCAGCCAGCTCAGCAAACAGGCCTTGGCACCATATTTGCGCAGCCAGTAGCGCGCGATGCGGTTCCAGCGCGACTTGTGATGCATGTTCTGCGGCACAGGCTCGCCATGCTGGCGCAGCTTCTTGGCCTGCCTCCAGGCTTGATTGGCGGCTAGGCCCATCCACCAGCTGATGGCGCCGCCCAACGTATTTCCGGCTGTGGCGACAAAGATCGCATGCCAGAACAGGTCGGGGTTGGCCGAGACCAGAGCTGCGACCATGGGCTCTGAGCCCAGAGGCAGCAAGGTTGCAGACACCAGAGCGACGACGAACACGGTACTCAGGCCCATTTCAGGCAGGGCCAGCCATTGCAGCAACTGATGTATCCAAGCTTCCATAGGGCGGCTAGTTTAGGCTGCTCGCTCAATTCCCTTGAAATTTGCAGTCGCTGGTCTGTCTAGATACTGCATGCTGTTGTATGGTTTCTTTTCCAAATGCATGTGCAGGTGTGTCTGGGTAACGTCAGATCAATGGGAGTAAGAATGGTTTTCAGGCCTGTGACAAAAAAAATGCGATGGGGGCAGGTGGTGGGGCTGGGCGTTGCCGTACTTTTGATAGCAGGGTGCGCCCAAGGAATAAAGACAGAATCCTCGCCAGACAAGAAAACCGGTCAGTCGCAGTCAGCTGATCTGGTGGCGCTGGCCACGCTGGCGCCGGGTATCAGGCAGGACATGCGCTATGCCGGTCGGCATAACTTCATGGGGCGGCCCGTGGCAGGGTACGAGGCGGGTGTCTGCTGGCTCAGCCGTACGGCGGCACAGTCCTTGGCTTCGGTTCAGCAGGAGCTGCAGGAAAAGGGGCTGAGTCTGAAGGTTTACGACTGCTATCGCCCTCAGACTGCAGTGAATGACTTTGTTCGTTGGAGCAAGGATATGGCTGACCAGAAGAACAAGGACATGTACTACCCGCGTGTGCCCAAGAACGAGCTGTTCAAGCGTGGCTATATTGCCGAGAAGTCCGGACACAGCCGTGCCAGTACAGCGGACTTGACGCTGATGGTGGTGGATGCCCAGCGCGCCAGCAAGTGGGTGCGAGGCCCGTTGGCCGACGGCATTGAGGTGGATATGGGTACTCCTTTCGACATGTTCGATGAGCAGTCGCACACCGACAACGCCAAACAGTCCCCGGATGTGCAGCACAACCGCCGCTGGCTGCGCACCCTCATGCAGCGCAATGGCTGGAAGAATCTGCCTGAAGAGTGGTGGCACTACACCTTGATTGCAGAGCCTTACCCCGATCAGTACTTCGATGTGCCGGTGCGCAAGAACTAGAGTGTTGTGCAACCGCCCTGGATAGTGATTTGCACTGCAGGGTAATGGTCAGGGCTTGAACTGCTGAAATTTTGGGCAGGTATAATCCATCCCTCTTTTCCTGCACCCGGTCAGTTTCAGGCATGCACAGCCTGCAGCGACCCCAGAACCCCTTTCATGCCCGCCCTGCACATTGGTCATATTCCATTGGCAAATCGTTTGTTTGTCGCTCCCATGGCGGGTGTGACGGACAGGCCGTTTCGCCAGTTGTGCAAGGCCCTGGGCGCGGGCTACGCGGTCAGCGAGATGGTGACATCGCGCAAAGACCTGTGGAACAGCCTCAAGACCAGCCGCCGCGCCAACCATGAAGGCGAGCCTGGCCCGATCTCGGTGCAGATTGCGGGCACCGATGGTCCCATGATGGCCGATGCGGCCATCTACAACATAGAGCGCGGCGCGCAGATCATCGACATCAACATGGGCTGCCCGGCCAAGAAGGTCTGCAACAAATGGGCGGGCTCCGCCCTGATGCAGAACGAGCCGCTGGCCGTGGAGATTGCCCGTGCTGTGGTCGAGGCTGCTCGCCCCTACAACGTGCCCGTCACGTTGAAGATGCGCACCGGCTGGTGCGATGCACACAAGAACGCTATCGCACTGGCCCGCCAGTTTGAAGACGTGGGCATTCAGATGCTGACGGTGCATGGCCGCACGCGTGAGCAGGGTTACAAAGGCTTTGCCGAGTACGACACGATTGCCGCCGTCAAGCAGGCGGTGAGCGTGCCCGTGGTGGCTAATGGCGATATCAACAGCCCTGAAAAAGCCCGCGATGTGCTGGCCTACACGGGGGCGGACGCCATCATGGTCGGTCGTGCAGCGCAAGGCAGGCCATGGATCTTTCGCGAAATCGCACATTTCTTGGCGACAGGCGAGCACATGGCGCCGCCGCTGGTGGCCGAGCTGCGCCGCCTGCTGCTTGAGCATCTGCAGGATCACTACAGCCTGTACGGCGAGGGAGTTGGCGTACGCAGCGCGCGCAAGCATATTGCGTGGTATCTGCGGGCCCTGCCGGGCGGGGAAGAATTCAGAAAACACATCAACACTATTGAGGACTGCGCGGTGCAATGGCAGGCCGTGGCCGATTATCTGGATGCCCTGGGGCAGCAGATGGAGCGGATCCCGGCAGTTGCGGCCGCTGCTGAAACCAGCAGCGAGTTGAAAGAACCCGTAGAAATGTCTGCATGAGCAATCAGAATTTAGAACAAGTCGTGCGCGATAGCCTGGAGGGCTACTTTCGCGATCTCGAGGGCGAGACACCGGCCAATGTCTATGACATGGTGATTCGCTTGGTCGAAAAGCCGCTGTTGGAGGTGGTGATGGGCCAGGCCGATAACAACCAGTCGCGCGCTGCCGAATGGCTGGGCCTGAACCGCAATACCTTGCGCAAGAAGCTGGTCGATCACCAGCTGCTCTGAACCGATAAAGCTACCGAATCCATAGCTGCAAGCGCTTGATAGATATGTGTTTGCAGCTTGTTTTTATCCAAACTTTGAATTGACGCCCATGAAAGCTCTGATCTCCGTCTCTGACAAGACCGGCATCGTTGAATTTGCGCAAGCCCTGCATGCCCTAGGCGTGCAGCTGCTGTCCACCGGTGGCACGGCCAAGCTGCTGGCCGACAAGGGCCTGCCCGTGACCGAAGTGGCCGAAGTCACCCAATTCCCCGAAATGCTGGATGGCCGCGTCAAGACCCTGCACCCCATGGTGCACGGCGGCCTGCTGGCCCGCCGCGATTTCCCCGAGCACATGGCGGCTCTCAAGGAGCATGGCATCGAGACCATCGACCTGCTGGTCGTGAACCTCTACCCCTTTGAAGCCACCGTGGCCAAGGCGGGCTGCACACTGGCTGACGCCATCGAGAACATCGACATCGGTGGCCCTGCCATGGTTCGCTCCGCCGCTAAGAACTGGAAAGACGTGGGCGTGGTCACCGCTGCCGATCAGTACGACGCCGTGCTGGCCGAGTTGAAGGCCAACGGCAAGCTGAGCAATAAACTGCGTTTTGAGCTGTCTGTGGCAGCCTTCAACCGCATCAGCCAGTACGACGGTGCCATCAGCAACTACCTGTCGAGCGTGAAGTTCGAAGAAGAAAAGCTGAGCGAAGAGTATGTGCCTGAGCGCGCTGCCTTCCCCGGTCAGTTCAACGAGCAGTACCTGAAGGTGCAAGACCTGCGCTACGGCGAAAACAGCCACCAGCAAGCCGCCTGGTACCGCGACGTGAATGTGGCCGATGGCTCGCTGGCCACCGGCGTGCAGCTGCAGGGCAAGGAACTGAGCTACAACAACATTGCCGATGCCGATGCCGCCTGGGAATGCGTCAAGAGCTTTGACGTGCCCGCCTGCGTCATCATCAAGCACGCCAACCCCTGTGGTGTGGCCGTGGGCGCTAACCCTTTCGAGGCTTATTCCAAGGCCTTCCAGACCGACCCCACCAGCGCGTTCGGCGGCATCATCGCCTTTAACCGCCCTGTGGACAAGGCCGCAGCCGAAGCCGTTTCCAAGCAGTTCGTGGAAGTGCTGATGGCCCCTGAATTCAGCGCCGAAGCGCTGGAAATTTTCAAGGCCAAGGTCAATGTGCGCCTGATGAAGATTGCGCTGCCCGCCAACTACGGCGCCGTGCGCAACGCGCTGGAAACCAAGCGCGTGGGCTCGGGCCTGCTGCTGCAATCGGCTGACAACCACGAACTGAAGCTGGAAGAGCTGAAGGTCGTGACCATCAAGCAACCTACTCAGGAAGAGCTGCAAGACCTGCTGTTTGCCTGGAAGGTGGCCAAGTTCGTCAAGTCCAACGCCATCGTCTTCTGCAAGAACGGCATGACCATGGGCGTGGGTGCTGGCCAGATGTCGCGTCTGGACTCGGCTCGCATCGCCTCCATCAAGGCCGAAGCAGCCAAGCTGTCGCTGCAAAACACCGTCGTGGCGTCGGATGCCTTCTTCCCCTTCCGCGATGGTCTGGACGTGGTGGTCGATGCAGGCGCAACCTGCGTGGCCCAGCCCGGCGGCTCCATGCGCGACCAGGAAGTGATCGATGCAGCGAATGAGCGTGGCGTGGCGATGGTGTTCACCGGCGTGCGCCATTTCAGGCACTAAAAACTCCCCCTGAGGCGCTACCGCGCCTTCCCCCTCTCTGCTTTTCGCGGAGGGGGACGACACCTTCGGTGCGCGGCGGCGCTTCCTCGGTGTCCCTGGCTTGGATCGCGCCAGTTTTTGCTCCGCGTTCTATGGCCAGCCTCTGCTGGCCATACTTTTTTGTGAATCTGCTTGCTATGACTGACCCTATCGACGATGAAGAAACCTACCCGGATCGGCCGCGCTGGATTGGCTGGCTGATTGGGCTGGTCATACTGGCCAGTGCGCTGGGGGTGGCCAATATCGGCTGGCGCATCATGCGAGTCAGCACGGCTGAAAAGGCAGCGGATGCGATGGTGGCATCTCAGCCCGAGCTGGCGCAGGCCCGCAAGCTGGTGGAGGGCGCTGACTGCATGCGTTGCCATGGGCTGGATCGCAAATTTGTGGGTCCGGGCTTTACCGAGATTGCGCAGAAGTACGCGAAGGAGGCCGATGCCCAGAGCTATCTGGCAGGCAAGATTCGCGGCGGCAGCGTTGGGGTGTGGGGTAATGTCATCATGCCTCGCCACCCACAGGTCAGCGAGGCGGATGCCTTGCAAATGGCGCGCTGGGTGATGTCGGCCAAGTCATTGGATACATCAGACACATCAGACAAGTAAGCTGCGAGAGATGCCCAAAGGCCCAAGGCTCAGTGCTTTGGGCCTTTGTCTTTGCTTTTTACCTTTCAGACTGCGGAGCAGTTTGCACGGCTATTTCATAATCCACGCATGACCAAGCCCGTGACCGCTGCTCCTCACCATCACAAAGCCCAGCCTCATTCCGCGCAAAAGCAGCGCGGCTTTGTGTTCTGGGCGGTCTGGGTGTTGATCGCTTCCTATGCGGTGTATCCCACGGCCAACTGGCTGGCCAGTCTGCGTGAGCAGCGCTATGACTTTCTCACACCCTGGGACGCCATGATTCCGCTGGTGCCGGAATTCATCTTTGTCTATTTCTCCTTTTTCCCCTTTCTGGTGCTGCCGCTGTGGCTGGTGCAGCAGCCCGTGCTGTCGGCGCTGGGCAAGCGCCAGATTGCAGGCACGCTGATCTGCGGGCTGGTCTTTGTGCTGTTCCCGGCCAATCTGGCATTCGAGCGCGTCATCCCCGATGTTGAGCCGTATCGCAGCATCTTCTCGGCCATGTTTTTTGTGGACAAGCCTCACAATCTGCTGCCCTCGCTGCACATCGTCTATACCGCGCTGACTTGCCTGGCCATCTGCCAGTGCCAGTGGCCCAAGGGCAGGGTGGGGCTGTGTCTTGGCATCGTGCTGTGGAGCGTGGCCATCTGCGCTTCCACCCTGCTGGTGCATCAGCACCATGTGCTGGATGTGGTCACAGCGCTGGTGCTGGTGGCGTTTCTTTGCGGGCTGATTCGCCCGGCACCCGCAGCGCAACCGCTGCCGCAGGCCCAAAGCCCCGATCGCGCATGACCCAGAGACGCGCTGGGATATTTTTGAATCCTGCTTGAGTGCTTGCTTACTTGCAGGAGTGCAGCGTCGATCAATAGGTGCACGCAGGCTTCGTGAATCGCGATGCTGGCTAGTCTTTTTTGATAAATCCGTGTGACCAGGTCCGCACAAAACATGCGGCTATGGCGGTGATGTTGCAGGGAATCTGCAAGCGCCGGGTGAAAACCCTAGGATGCATTTTTGACCAAAACAACGGGCCACCGCCGCTGCGCCACAAGCGCTGTGCGAAAGAGCCCGCGGATATGCATGCAGTGGCTGAAAACCAAAACCATTGAACAGGCGCTGGCCGATTCGGACGAGCCGGGCCGCCAGCTCCAGCGCACGCTGGGGATTTTCGATCTCATGATTCTGGGGCTGGCCGTTGCCGTAGGCGCAGGCATCTTCTCGGTGGGCGCGCGCGCGGCGGGTAGCTTTGCCGGGCCGGCGGTGATCTTCTCCTTCATCCTGGCCGCCGCCACCTGCGCGCTGGCCATCATGTGCTATGCGGAGTTTGCTTCTACCGTGCCCGTTACGGGCAGCGCTTATACCTATACCTATCTCACGCTGGGCGAGGGGCTGGCCTGGATCATTGGCTGGAATTTGCTGCTGGAGATGATCTCGGCCGCTGCCGTGCTGGCCAAATACTGGGGCATTTATCTAGCGGCGGTGTTTTCCACGGCGGGCATTGATATTGCGCAGGCCGTAGAAGTTGCTGGACTGCATCTGAACTGGGGGCCTTTCTTTATCGTGGCCGTGTTCACCGCCTTGCTGATTGCGGGCACGCAGATCTCGGCCCAGGTCAACAATGTGTTCACCATCATCAAGCTGGCGATCACCGTGTTTGTGATCGTGGTCGGCTTTACCTATATGAACACCGACAACTTCACGCCTTTTATCCCGGCAGCGCAGCCGCCGGTGGTGGCGCATGGTGTGACGGGTGATGCCTGGGGGCAACCCATGCTGGCCTGGCTGTTTGGGGCCGAGCCCAGCCAATACGGCTGGCTGGGTGTGATCTCGGGCGCATCGCTGGTGTTCTTTGCATTTCTGGGCTTTGACGTGGTGGCCACATCCGCAGAAGAAGTCAAAGACCCGCAGCGCACGCTGCCACGCGGCATTCTGGGTGGGCTGGCGCTGGTGACAGTGCTCTACATTTTGGTCACGCTGGCGCTGACCGGCATGGTGCCGTATACCGAGCTGGCCAAGGCGGAGAACCCGTCGCTTGCCACCGCCTTCATCGCCGTGGGCGCGGGGTGGGCGGCGCAGGTGATTTCGGTGGGCGTGCTGATCGGTATGACGACTGTGGTCATGGTGCTGCTGATGGGCAGCTCGCGCGTGCTGCTGGCCCTGTGCCGCGACGGCCTGCTGCCGCGCAGCTGGGGCGTGACATCGGCCAAGCGCAAGACGCCTGTGCGCCTGCAGCTGGCCGTGGGCGTGATCGTGGCCGTGCTGGCGGGCTTTACCAAGGTGGAGCTGCTCGAAGAGATGATCAACATCGGCACGCTGTCAGCCTTTGTGCTGGTCAGCATTGGCGTGGTGGTGCTGCGCAAAAAGCGCCAGGGTGTTGGAGCAGTTTCAAGCGCTGGTTACCGCGTGCCTTTTATGCCGGTGCTGCCTGTGCTCTCGGCCGTGCTCTGCTTTTATCTGATGCTCAACCTCACCACGCTGACCTGGCTGCGCTTTCTGGGCTGGATGGCGCTGGGGGCGGTGATTTACATGCTCTATGGCGTGCGCCATTCACGGCTGGCACAGGCTGATAAAAAGTGAGCTGCTAGCGCTTTATATACCTGGATTTCAATATGTTTCATGCCTGAAATCATTGGATTGAAAGCGCAGGCAGCTATCAAAAAAGCCCTGCAGCGAAGCCGCTGCAGGGCTTTTTCGTGGCGGTGATGGCATTGGTTAGAGTGCAACGTATGACTACTGAATCCCTTGAGACAACACAGACCCGCTCGCCCATAGAACCCGCCGCAGATGGCCTGCCACGCTGCCGCTGGTGCCTGGGCGCGCCGGAGTATGTGCACTATCACGACCACGAATGGGGCTTCCCGGTGGGCAGCGACCAACGGCTGTTTGAAAAACTGTGTCTGGAAGGCTTTCAGGCTGGCCTGAGCTGGTGGACGATTCTGAGCAAGCGCGAGAACTTTCGCGCCGCCTTCGCGAACTTCGATTTTGAAAAGGTGGCCCAGTTTGAGGAGGCCGATGTGCAGCGCCTGTTGCAGGATGCAGGCATTGTGCGCCACCGCGGCAAGATCGAAGCCGTGATCAACAACGCCCAGCGCGCTATCGAAATGGTGGAGGCAGAAGGGTCGCTGGCTGCTTTCTTCTGGCGCTATGCGCCTAAGCAGCCATCTACCGGCACCGACATCCAGGCGCAGACCACTGAGTCGCTGGTCTTGTCCAAAGAGCTGAAAAAGCGCGGCTGGAAGTTTGTTGGCCCCACCACCATGTATGCACTGATGCAGGCCATGGGTATGGTCAACGATCATGCGCCGGGCTGCACCACGCGTGCAGCGGTTGATAAAGCACGCAAGGCTTTTAAGCTGCCCCAATAAGAAACGCCCCGGCAGAGCGGGGCGTTTTGTCAGGTAGCGTGCTTACAGTGTTTTAAACACTTCACGAGCCGCTTCAATCGTGCGGTCGATATCCTCGTCGGTGTGGGCTGCGCTCACAAAACCTGCCTCGTACAGTGCAGGTGCAAAGTAGTGACCGCGCTCCAGCATGCCGTGGTAGAACTTGTTGAAGATCTTGCCGTCGGTCTTCATGACTTCGGCGTAGGTGGTGGGCAGCTCGGGCAGGAAATAGAAGCCAAACAGGCCGCCTTGCCAGTCCACACTGAAAGGAATGCCTGCGGCCTTGGCTTCAGACTTCAGGCCTTGCATCAGGTGGCCCGTCTTTAGGTGCAGATCGGCGTGGAAGCCGGGACGGCTGATCAGCTCCAGAGTCTTCAGGCCGCAGGCCGTGGCAATGGGGTTGCCCGACAGCGTACCGGCCTGATAGACAGGGCCCAGCGGCGAGAGCTTTTCCATGATCTCGCGGCGTGCGCCAAAGGCTGCCATGGGCATGCCGCCGCCGATGACCTTGCCCATGACGGTGATGTCGGGCGCAAAGCCTTCAATCTCCTTGGCGTAGACGCTTTGCGCGCCACCCAGGGCGACGCGGAAACCGGTCATCACCTCGTCGTAAATCATCAGCGCGCCGTGCTCCTTCGTCAGCTCGCGAATGCGGCGAGTGAAGTCCACGCTGGCGCGCACAAAGTTCATGTTGCCGGCAATCGGCTCCATGATCACGCAGGCGATCTCGCTGCCCATCTTGGCGAAGGCTTCTTCGAGCTGGGCAACGTCGTTGTACTCCAGCACCACGGTGTCCTTGGCTACATCGGCGGGCACACCGGCAGACGAAGACGCGCCAAAGGTGGCGAGGCCCGAGCCGGCCTTGACCAGCAGTGCGTCGGCATGGCCGTGGTAGCAGCCGTTGAACTTGATGATCTTGTTGCGGCCGGTGTAACCACGGGCCAGGCGCAGCGCGCTCATGCCGGCTTCGGTGCCGGAGCTGACCATGCGCACCATGTCCATGCTGGGCATGAGTTCGCGGATTTTTTCGGCCAGCACCACTTCACGTTCGGTGGGGGCGCCGTAGCTAAAGCCTTCGAGCACGGCAGCTTGCACAGCTTCGATCACTTCGGGGTGGCCGTGGCCCAGAATCATGGGTCCCCAGCTGCCGATATAGTCGGTGAACTGCTGATCGTTCTGGTCCCAGAAATAGGGGCCTTGGGCACGCTTCACAAAGCGGGGCGTGCCGCCCACTGCGGCAAAGGCGCGCACGGGAGAGTTCACGCCACCAGGAATCACGCCTTTGGCGCGTTCGAACAATGCAATATTCAAGTCAGTGTTTTGTGTCATGTGAGGGGATCACGAAGCCTTCAATCGGCTTGGGATCAGGTTCATCATCAGTGGATTCTTCGACCGGGTCGTCTTCGGACTCTTCTTCCTCGACGGGCTGAGCCCAGAAGAGGCGGTCAGGCAGATAGTGGCCCATGCCGGGGCGAAAGCCTGCATCCAGACTGTGATCCAGATATTCCAGCGCTTCCAGGGTTGCAGCGCCCAGGTCGTTGCCAGTGGCAAGCAGGGCTGTAATTGCAGCAGACAGCGTATCACCGGCCCCGGTGAAAGTGGCGTCAAACATCTCGTACTTGCTGTTGCCCAGTACAGACTGGGCAGTGGTCAGAACGTTGTCCACGAACTGGTCGGGCAGGGGGATGCCTGTGACCAGTACATAAGGCACTTCCAGTGCCTCGGCTGCCATGGCGATATCGCGGGCGCTCGGGGAGCGACTGCTTTCCCAGTCGGGCAGCAGCCAGCGCCATAGGGTGTTGTGGTTTCCAACCAACACAGATGTTTGAGGCAGAACAAGTTCCTTGAAGGCATCAAGGTACTGATCCTGCTTGTCGTCCTCCCACCAAGACAGGTCCGGCATGTAGCTGATGATGGGGATGTTGGGGTAGTCGGACGAAATAGTGGCGATTGAAGCGAGGTTGGCAGGGCTGCCTACAAAGCCCACCTTGATGGCGGTAACCGCAATGTCTTCCAGCACGGTGCGGGCTTGCTCGGTCACCGCTTCATCATCGAGCGAAAAGTGCTCGTAAATGCGGGCCGTGTCTCTGGCATAGGCGCCGCAGGTCACGGGCAGGGCATGACCGCCAATGGAGGAAATGGTGGCGATATCGGCCGACAGCCCGCTGGCTCCGCAGGGGTCACTGCTGTTGAAAGACAGCACGCAGACAGGCGCGGATTCTGTCGCTTCTTCCTGACTGGTTCGGCGTGGGGGAGTAGAGGAGATGGGGTTCAATGCCATGGCGCACCCCAGTTT
Organism: Comamonas sp. FUJ_7; assembly: GCF_057369555.1. Classification (NCBI taxonomy): domain Bacteria; kingdom Pseudomonadati; phylum Pseudomonadota; class Betaproteobacteria; order Burkholderiales; family Comamonadaceae; genus Comamonas; species Comamonas sp. FUJ_7. The sequence goes on along the minus strand of NZ_JBXXZI010000003.1, from coordinate 166,790 downwards.
GCACCCGGGAATGCAAGGGTGGGAGCCGGGGTTGTGACTAGATACAATCGTTGCATTCTATGTGATGCCCCTTTAAGCTGTGACTGACCCTAAGACTTGGATGTGTTTGACCTGTGGCTGGCTTTATGACGAATCCGAAGGCTGCCCTGAACACGGAATCGCCCCGAACACCCGCTGGGAAGATGTTCCTATGAACTGGACCTGTCCAGAGTGTGGTGCCCGCAAAGACGATTTTGAAATGGTGGAAATCTGAGTGCAAGAGACGCTCAATTCCATTGAAGAATGAATTTGGAGGAATTTCAACGTGACAGCATCTAGTGCGCCTTTGCGCATCCTGGTGGTGGATGACAGCAATACCATCCGCCGCAGCGCTGAAATCTTCCTCAAGCAAGGTGGGCATGAAGTTCTTCTGGCCGATGATGGCTTCGATGCACTTTCCAAGGTCAATGACTACCAGCCGCAGCTCATCTTCTGCGACATTCTGATGCCCAAGCTCGATGGTTATCAGACCTGCGCCATCATCAAGCGCAATGCACGTTTCGCGAACACACCTGTCGTGATGCTGTCATCGAAAGACGGTGTATTTGACAAGGCGCGTGGACGCATGGTGGGCTGTCAAGACTACCTGACCAAACCTTTTACCAAAGATCAACTGCTGCAGACTGTCCAACAGTTTGCGCTGCAGGCGGCAGATGTGGGAGCTGCATGATGACAATTCAAAAAGTACTAGTCATTGACGATTCCAAGACAGAACTGATGGTTCTGAGCGATATTTTGCAAAAGCAAGGCATGCAAGTGCGCACGGCAGAGAATGGCGAAGAGGCCATGCTGCGCCTGGCCGAAGACAAGCCTGATCTGATCTTGATGGACGTGGTCATGCCTGGGCAAAACGGCTTTCAGCTCACGCGAGCCATCTCGCGCGATCCACAGTATGCCGATGTACCCATCATCATGTGTACCAGCAAGAACCAAGAAACGGACCGGGTTTGGGGTATGCGCCAAGGTGCGCGTGGCTACATCACAAAGCCCGTGGATGCAGCCGAGCTGCAGGCCAAGATCGCAGCGCTGTAAAGGGCTGCGCTGCACATGGCGAACCGCGAAGCCCTCAGAGATCTTCAATCCCGTCTGGCCGGGCGCTTGCAGGCAGCGCGCAGCGAAGACGTCAGTGTCGCGGCCTGGCTGGCAGTCCAGGCAGGTGGACGAGACTATCTGCTCCCGCTCAATCAAGCGGGAGAAATTTTCCCTTGGACTGGTGTTCAGCCCGTCCCTTACACACAGACTTGGTTTCTGGGCATCGCCAATTTACGTGGTGCCCTGATGGGAGTCGTCGATCTGGCTCAGCTGCTAGGGCATGGCGGCACTCGCAATGAACAGGAGCTCTTGGACTGCAGTTTGCTGGCATTCAATCCCGCTCTGGAAGTCAATGCCGCTTTGCTCGTTGACCGCTTGCTGGGCTTGAGGGCAGCCGATGCCTTTACCAAGGCTGAGCCTGCGCCAGAGCATTCCCCCAGTTTTTTCGGTGCCGTTCATATTGATGCGAATGGTCGCCGTTGGCAGGAGCTGAAGTTGCAGCTTCTAACTCAAACGGCCAAGTTTTTAAGCATTCGTGCTTGAGGTTTCTGGATAAAGCGCTATGTCCTTTGCACAAAAAATAAACCAGTTGTTCCGACGCAAGCCCATTGCGGCCACTGTCAGCAGTGAAAGCAGCATGATGAGTGAAACCGTCGCGCAGGATATGTATGACGGAGCACTGAACAGTGTGCAGGGGGCACCATCCGTTTTTGGTGTGGAAGAAGCCGATCGCGAAGCTGAGCTGGTTCGTCTGCCCATTCTGGGATCGGCCACAGCCTCCAAGCACCAACGCACTTTGTTTGCCTTGCTGGGTGGCTCAGCACTGGTGCTGGTAGGTAGTGCTGTCTGGATGCTGCGAGATGCCAACAACTCCAACCAGCAGCTGGCAGCGACAGGTCAGGCCCTGATGCAATCACAGCGATTGGCTAAGTCTGTCTCCATTGCCATGACGGGGGCTGCTCCTGCATTTGCAGACGTTAAGGACAGCGCTGGCGTCCTGGCGCGCAATGTGCGTGCGTTGGCGGCTGGCGATGACGAGCTGGATGTGAATGCGCTGAGCAGCGGTTTGCAAGAGCAGGTGAGCTCTGTGAATGCGCTGATGGAGCGCGCCGAAAAGAGTGCGGCGCTGATTCTGGGCCAGCAAAAGACATTGACCCAGGTGGGGGATGCGCTGCGTTCAATCAACCGCCAGTCATCCGACTTGCTGGAAACCGCTGAAACCATTTCCTCTTTGAAACTGCAGCAAGGCGCTGGTGCAGCCGAGATTTCTGCTGCTGGTCAGCTGGTGATGTTGACGCAGCGCATTGCCAAGTCTGCCAACGAATTCCAGACGCTGGAGGGAGTGAGCCCCGAAGCCGTGTTCTTGCTGGGCAAGGACTTGAATACCTTCAAGGAAATTTCCGAGGGCTTGCTCAATGGCAGCCCCGAATTGCGCCTGTCTGCCGCCCGTGATCCGCAGGTGAGAGAGCAGCTGGAAACACTGATCAAGCAATACGACGACACGCGTACACAGGCCAGTGCCATTCTGGGAAACCTGCAAGGTTTGGTGTCGGCCCGTGAAGCACAGGCCAGCATCAACAACGACAGTGAGCCTTTGCGTCAGCAACTGGAGCAGCTGCAGGCATCTTTGCAGGGTTTGGGTGGAGCCAACATGCTGCAGCTGGCGTTGCTGGCGCTGGCCATTTTGACCGCCGTGCTCAGCGGTATTGGCATCTCGCGCGTGCAGCTGCTGGATAGTCGCTCTCGTCAGAAAGAAGCCGAGCGTCACCAGGTGGATGCCCGCATGCAGGAGCAGGAAGCCAAGCGCATCAACGACGCCAACCAGGCTGCCATTTTGCGTTTGATGAACGAGCTGCAGTCCGTGGCCGAGGGAGACCTGACGCAGGAAGCCACCGTGACCGAAGACATTACCGGCGCAATTGCCGACTCGGTGAACTACACGGTGGAAGAGCTGCGCGCGCTGGTGGGATCGGTGCAGAACACGGTGACCCGCGTCGCTCAGACCACCGAGCAGGTGGATCTGACATCGACCGAGCTGCTGGCAGCATCGAATGAACAGCTGCATGAGATCCGCGAAACCGGCAAGTCGATTCTGGACATGGCTGGCCGTATCAATAATGTTTCGGCCCAGGCGCAGGAGTCAGCCCAAGTGGCCCGTCAGTCGCTGCAGGCGGCTGATTCGGGACTGAAGGCTGTGCAGAACGCGATTGGCGGCATGAACTCCATCCGTGACCAGATTCAGGATACCTCCAAGCGAATCAAGCGCCTGGGCGAGTCTTCGCAGGAGATTGGTGAAATTACCGAACTGATTTCGGACATTACCGAGCAGACCAACGTGCTGGCGCTGAATGCCGCCATTCAGGCCGCATCTGCGGGTGAAGCGGGCCGGGGTTTCTCGGTGGTGGCGGAAGAAGTGCAGCGACTGGCGGAGCGCTCGGCCGATGCCACGCGACAGATTGCATCACTGGTGAAGGCTATTCAGACTGATACCCAGGACGCGGTAGCCGCTATGGAGCGCTCTACGCAAGGGGTGGTGGAAGGGGCTCGCCTGTCTGACTCCGCGGGTACTGCACTGTCTGAAATTGATAGTGTGTCACGCAGACTGGCTGAGTTGATTGAGCAAATTTCCAACTCAACTTCGCGTGAGGCCAAGATGGCCAACGGTGTGGCTGAAAACATTCAGCACATTTTTGCGGTGACTGAACAGACCGGTGAGGGTACGCGTACCACTGCACAGCAGGTGCGAGAGCTCTCTCATATGGCTGAGGAACTGCGTCAGTCTGTTTCCCGATTCAAGATTGCCTGATTTGACTGGCTCTCCCTCTTATAAAAATGCACGACCCCTGAGGGTTAAGGAACTAGAGCATGTCAGTGGTTGACGACTCGCCAACACGTGCAGCCATGTCTGCACCTGCAGAGCAGGACCTGGGGCCATTGGCCTGGGTGCTGGATGAAGTGCGCAAGTCGCTTGAGGCAGCGACCAAGGCTGTGAGCCGTTTCATGCGCGATGCGGATGCGGCTCGCCTGTCGGATCTTGAAGAGCTTGATACCTCGGCCCTGCGCATTGCGCGCCAGCAGCTGCATCAGGCCTGTGGTGCTTTGGAGATGGTGGGCGTCACGGCTCCGGCACAGGTTTTGCGCAGCATGGAAGCTGCGGTGAACCGCTTCGTGCAAAGGCCTGAATACTGCACTCTTGAGGCGGCCAATACACTGGAGCGCACTCACTTTGCGCTGATGGAATTTCTGGAGGCAGTTCTGGCCGGGCAGCAGGTGTCTGCTGTGGCCTTGTTTCCTCAATATCGAGAGACTCAGGCTCTGGCTGGCAATGACAAGGCACACCCTGCCGATTTATGGCCAGCCGAGCGCCGGGCGCGTGAGCCCCATTGGACAGGCAATGTGCCGGAGCCGCTGGCTTATGGACCTCACGCCCGTGCCATGCTGGATGGCGTGGTGCTGCGCATGGTCAAGAGCGATGACCGCGAGGCCGCAGCCCAGATGCGTGAGCTGTGCCTGCGCTTTGCTGCAGGCCAGACCGAGGATGTGGCGGCGCGCAGCTTTTGGAAGATTGCTGCGGCCTTTTTTGAAGGACTGGCGCGGGGGCTGATTACCGCCGACATCTATGTCAAGCGCATGGCTTCACGTGTGCTCATGCAGTATGCGGCGATGGCCAAGGGCGACAGCCTGCCCCCGGCACGACTGCTGCAGGACCTGATGTTTTTCTGCGCTCAGGCTAAGCCGCGTGAGCAAGCGGGTGACAGCCTGAAGGCAGTGCATGAAGCCTATTCCATGGAGCAAATGCCTCTCGTGGACTATCACGTGGCGCGGTATGGCCGCTTTGACCCAGCAGTGCTGGTGCAGGCTCGCAAGCGCATTGCCGCAGCTGCAGAGACATGGTCGGGTGTGGCTGGCGGTGATCGCAGCAAGATCAAGGCCATGGTGGAGCAGTTTAGCCAGGTCTCCGAGTCTCTGGTCAAGCTGCAGCCAGTCAGCCATGGGCTGGCCCGCGCGCTGATTCGTGTGGCGGAAACGGTGGATCGCATTGGCGAGCCGCCTCCGGCAGAGCTGGCAATGGAAGTGGCGACGGCAGTGCTGTACCTGCAAGCCAGCTTCATGACTGCAAGGCATGACGAGGAAATTCAGGCCGCACAGTCCCGCGTGCTGGTTCAACGCTTGGATGCGGCTTTGCACGGAGCACCGTCCGAGCCTCTGGAAAGCTGGATGGAGGAGCTTTACCGCCATGCCAGTGACCAGCAGACCATGGGGTCTGTGGTTGGTGAGCTGCGAGTCACTCTGGGAGAGGCGGAAAAGCAGCTGGATCTGTTCTTCCGCAACCCCGCAGATGCGTCGGTGCTAGCTTCTGTACCGGGTCAGATGGCGCAGATGCGCGGTGTGTTGTCGGTGCTGGGCTTCGACCAGGCCGCAACAGCCATGCAGCGCATGCGCGAGACCGTCGAGCATCTGATGCTTGGCGAAGTGTCGCTGGAAAACCAGCCGCGTGTGTTTGAAAAGCTGGGAAGCAGTCTGGGAGCCATGGGCTTTCTCATCGACATGCTCAGCTACCAGCGCAATATGGCGCGCAAGCTGTTTGTCTACGATGAGGAGAAGGACGAGCTGCGCATCGTCATGGGGCACAGCCGCAGTCGTGGGCCGGAGGCTTTCCGCCCGACAGTGGACATCCCAATGGATGTCGCCGCACAGGCTCCGGTGTTCCAGGCCGCACCCGCACCCGCACCTGTCACTGCAGCCGCTGTAGCGGCCTCTGCACCCGTACTGAAGCAGGCACCGGCCATTGAGCCTTCGGTGGCAGCACCGCCACCGCCTGCAGAAGAGCCCTCGTTTGCACCGACCGAGCCGGCAGCGTTGCCCACTCAAGACACTGCTCCTGCAGTGCCTCAAGTGGCAGCGCCGCTGCTCAAGCTGGATGCAGAAGATGGGGGCGGGCTGTGGGCGCCGACGGAGCCAGGTGCTCTGCCTGAATTCGAGATGATGGCGGCGGCTCCCGCCGTCGAAGAGCCGGAGGCTGTGGGCTCAGACGCTCTGGCCGATGCCATGGCACAGGTGTTTGCCGGCATACAGTCGAGCAAGCATGAAACACCGGATCCCAAGGTCGAAGCCTTGTCTGCAGAGAACCAGGCGGCAGATTTTGCAGCTTTGCTCACTCCTGATGCGGGCGCGGTTGATTGGGTGGCTCCTGCAGCACTTGCTCCCGCGCAAGAACTCAGCGCGCAAGAGTTGGACGGTGACGATGAACTGCTATTCATCTTTTTGGAAGAAGCCCGCGAAGTGGTGGAAAACGGTCTGCAAGCCCTGAAGGCGCTTGCCGATGACCCTGCCAATTTGACCGAGCAGACCACATTGCGCCGGGCTTTCCACACGCTCAAGGGCAGCTCGCGCATGGTGGGGCTGGATGAGTTTGGTGAGGCCGGTTGGGCCATGGAGCAGATGCTCAATGCCTGGCTGGCAGAGCAGCAGCCCATGCCAGAGCCTATGCAGATGCTGGCGCAGGATGCTTTGAAAGCGTTTGCCGCCTGGGCTCAGGATATTGAAAACAAGCAGGCGCAGAACTGGTCGGCAACACCATTCCGTGCGGCAGCCGATGCCATGCGACTGCAGGGAGAGCGCGCGGAGGTGGGCCTGGTACCACGACGTGGCGAGCGCTCTGAGCCGGTTGAATCTACGCCTGACGCGGTAGCTCTTGATGCAAGCAGTCAGGAGCTGGAGATGCCCTCCACCTTGCCGGAGCAAGAGGAGATCATTGAAGCGACAGAGTTCTTGGCTTTGGCTTCCGATGCCGAGGTGACCGAACTCCCCGTTGCAGAGACGGATTCGCCTGACACCGTGGACGGCCTTGAGGTTGTCGATGAAGTCGATACTGCTGGTGCTGCAGAGCGGGTTTGGCCTGCGGAGCCGGAGCTTTCTCAGGCGCTAGCTCCTGCAGTGGACTTGCCAGAGACTCAGGAGCAACCTGTCGCTGAAGCGGTTGAGTGGGTCATGCCGGAGCTGGACTTCCCTGAAGAGCTGTCGTTGGAGCCTGTGGCGGACACCAGCTCCGAACCCCCTGCGACTGCTGACGACTTTGCCCTGCCGGACCTGGATATCCCCGACGACTTGCTCCAGCCACTGAGCGCGGCTGAAGAGGCCGCCGTCGTTGCCGATGAGCAGGTGCCAGATAGCAACGCAGCGGTTCAGCAGCCCGTGTCTGCTGAACCGGTGCAGGAGCTGGACTTTGCCGCTTTTGAGGCCGCGATGCGTGAAAGCGAGCAAGCGGCGATTGAGGCCCAGACGCAGCCAGAAACCGTGGGTGAAGTGGAGGCCGAGCCTGCACTGCCCGAAGAGACGCCTGTTGAGCAGGAGCCGGACTTCGAGGCAATCGAGGCCTTGCTTGATGGTGCAGTGGCTGAAGCAGGCGCTGTAGCGCCGGAGGCTGAGCCATCCACTGCTGAGCCCATTGCTGAGCCTGTTGAGATTGAGCTTGCAGAGCCAGAGGCGCAAGTTCAGGAAGATCTGGAGGCTGACGGCTATCGCCATATCGATGGTTTGCGCATCAGTGCCCCGCTGTACAACGTCTACCTCAATGAGGCAGACGACTGGTCCAAGCGCCTGGGCGAGGTGCTGCAGCAATGGTCGCAAGAGCCCACCGGCCCCATCCCCGAAGATGCCATTGCACTGGCGCACTCGCTGGCAGGCAGCTCGGGCACGGTGGGCTTCAAGGCATTGTCGAATCTGGCACGCCTGCTGGAGCATGCCTTGCAGCATTTGCAGCCCCAGGGCCATGCCAGCGAGCTGCAGATTCAGCAAAGTGTGACGGCATCGGATGAGGTGCGCCGCTTGCTGCATCAGTTTGCTGCCGGCTTCCTCAAAGAGGCCGTACCTGCGGTGGAAGATGCACTGCGTGAGATCCTGAATACGCCGATCGATGTCAGCGAATCTGAAGTCGTCGATGACGGGCTCGACGAACTGGCGCAACTGGCTGATGCCGAGTGGCCCGAGGTTCCCGAGATTCTGACACCCGCCGACCCCAAGGACGTGCCGCTGGACTTTGCCCAGGCGCAGCCCGAGGCCGATAGGCCTGCGACGGATGTGGTTGAAGACGGCTTGGCAGCAGACCCGATGCTGGATGCTGTTGCGCATGAGGATGAGCTGCCCCCGTACTCCATGCTGCCCACCAGCAGCAGTGTGGCGCAGGAAGCCGAGTTGCAGCGTCGCATTGATGAAGCCATTGCCCTGGCAGTACATGCCAGCGACGATGAAGACGACATTGATGTGCTCGACCAGGTAGACCCTGACCTGTTCCCCATCTTTGAGGAAGAGGCCGTTGAGTTGCTGCCCAAGCTCGGTGCGGCACTGCGCCGCTGGCATGGACGCCCGGCTCTGGATGAGGCGCGCAACGAGGCCCTGCGTGCCTTGCACACCATCAAGGGTAGTGCGCGACTGGCGGGAGCCATGCGCATGGGCGAAATGGCCCACCGACTGGAGTCGGCAGTCGAGCGCATTGACCAGGAAAAGCCCACAGCGGATGCCATCGAGCCATTGCTGAACAGCTTTGATGCTTTGCAAGCCAGCTTTGATGTGCTGCGCATGGCTGAAGAGCAGGAAGCTGAACAGCCTCTGGCACAGCTGGATGACCAGCTGGCTTCCGCGCCACTGCATCTGAGTGCGACCGTCAACGATGAGCCTGCGCAGAGCGCGGAAGGTGTGGCTGCTGAAGATGTGGCGCAGCCTTCTGAGCCCATCCAGATGCCTGCGCCTGTGGTGCCGCGTGCAGCCTCGCAGCAGACCGTGCGTGTGCGGGCGCAGTTGCTGGACCGTCTGATTTCTCAGACCGGTGAAGTGCTGATTGCCCGCTCGCGGGTGGATTCTCGACTGAATCAGGCACGCAGTGCGCTGGATGACCTGACTGGCAACCTGGAGCGTTTGCGTACCCAGCTGCGCGACATCGAAGTGCAGGCCGAAAGCCAGATGCAGTCGCGTCTGGCCCTGTCCAAGGACACGGCGGCTGGGTTTGACCCGCTGGAGTTCGACCGCTTTACCCGCGTGCAGGAGCTGACCCGCATGATGGCCGAGTCGGTCAACGACGTGGCCACCGTGCAGCGCAATCTGCAGCGCGATCTGGCTGCTGCCGAAGACGACCTGGTCGCTCAAGGCCGCCAGGCGCGCGACCTGCAGCGCGATCTGCTACGCACGCGTATGGTGGAGTTTGACTCCTTTGCCGAGCGTCTGTATGCCGTGGTGCGCCAGACTTCCAAGGAGCTGGGCAAGCAGGTGCGCCTGAACATTCTGGGCGGCACCATCGAAATGGACCGCGGCATGCTGGAACGCATGATGCCGGCCTTCGAGCACTTGCTGCGTAACTGCGTGGCACACGGCATTGAGTCGCCCGAGCAGCGCCAGGAGCTGGGCAAGCCCGCTGTCGGCACGATTGAAATCGTGCTGAGCCAGGAGCGCAACGACGTGGCGCTTTCGGTGGAAGACGATGGCGCAGGCTTGAATCTGGAGCGCATTCGCGCCAAGGCCATCAGCCTCAAGCTATGGACGGACGAGCGTCATATGACGCTGGAGGACGCAGGCCGCCTCATCTTCGAGCCGGGCTTTACAACGGCTGCCGAAGTGACCGGCGTTGCGGGCCGTGGCATTGGTATGGACGTGGTGCGCTCCGAAGTGAACGCACTGGGTGGCCGTATCGAAACGCATACCGAGCCCGGTCGTGGCAGCGCCTTCAGACTGGTGCTGCCCCTGACCACGGCGCTGACGCAAGTCGTCATGCTGCGTATGGGCGCTGTGACCATGGGCGTGCCTGCAAACTTGGTGGAAATTGTGCGTCGCGTACCCGTCGATGCGCTGGAGGAAAGCTATAGCAAGCAAGAGTTCCAGGACGGCAGCGAAGTCATGCCGTTCTACTGGGCTGGTGCACTGTGGCAGACCTCGCTGCGCAGCGAGGAAAACGTGGGCCGCACGCGTCCTGTGATGATTGTGCGCAGCGCCTCGCAGCGTGTGGCACTGCATGTGGATGAAGTGCTGGGCAACCAGGAAGTGGTGATCAAGAACCTGGGGCCGCAGCTCTCGCGTCTGCCCGGCTTGACCGGCATGTCCGTGCTGCCCTCGGGTGCTGTGGTGCAGATCTACAACCCTGTGGCACTGGCCAACGTCTATGGCGACAAGGTGCGAGCCATGCTGGCCAAGGCCGAGCAGGCTGCCCAAGAGGGGCAGCTGAGCCAGGGCGCAGGCGCAGGCTTGCTGGGCGCCGAAGCCGCGCAGACCACCGTGCCTTTGGTGCTGGTGGTGGACGACTCCATCACCGTGCGCCGCGTCACCCAGCGTCTGCTGCAGCGCGAAGGCTACCGCGTCACGCTGGCATCCGATGGCCTGCAAGCCATGGATCGCCTACAGGACGAGCGCCCCACGCTGGTGCTGTCGGACATCGAAATGCCGCGCATGGATGGCTTCGATCTGCTGCGCAATATCCGCGCTGACCAGAAGCTCGAAGGCCTGCCCGTGGTGATGATCACCTCGCGTATCGCCCAGAAGCACCGCGAAATGGCGCGCGAGTTGGGTGCCAATCACTATCTGGGCAAGCCGTACTCGGATGAGGAACTGCTGGGTCTGATTCAGCACTACGCCTTGCAGCGCAGCGGCCCGGCACCCGAGCGAAACCCGCTCAGCGGGCCAGCGCCCGATGAAGAAGAAAGCCTGGCTGAATAAGACCTGCTACTGAAAAGAAAGCGGCTTGCGCAAGTTCTGATTGGGTTTGAGATTGAAAGTCACCTCAAACCTAGATGGAACAAGCGCAAGCCGCTTCTTTTTTAGCTGTTGGATTTCAGAATGCCATAGCGGGCCAGAGTCTTCTCGCGCGCTGCGGCGTGGTCGACGACGGGGTGGGGGTAGTCGCTGCCCAGCGTGATGCCAGCCTCCAGCAAATCCAGCGGCTTGGCCTGCCAGGGCGCGTGGCGCAGTTTGGCGGGCAGGGCGGCCACTTCGGGCACATAGCGGGCGATGAACTTGCCCTCCGGGTCAAACTTTTCGCTTTGGGTTACCGGGTTGAAGATGCGAAACCAGGGCTGGGCGTCGCAGCCCGTGGAGGCCGCCCATTGCCAGCCGCCGTTGTTGGCCGCCAGGTCGAAGTCATTGAGCTTTTCGGCGTAATACGCTTCGCCCCTGCGCCAGTCGATGCCCAGGTCCTTGACCAGAAAACTGGCCGTGACCATGCGCAGCCGATTGTGCATATAGCCGCTGGTATTGAGCTGGCGCATGGCGGCATCGACCAGCGGGTAGCCGGTGCGGCCCTCGCACCATGCGGCAAACAGGGCATCAGCCTTGGCTCCTGTCTCCCACTCAATGGCGTCGTAGGCAGGCTTGAAGCTGCGCTCCACCACATGAGGCTGGTGGGCAAGGATCTGAAAGTAGAAGTCGCGCCAGATCAGCTCGCTCAGCCATGTGGAAGCACCCTCGCGGGCCGCTTCAGACCAGTCTTGGTTATTCGCCGCTTCGTGGGCCAGTCGTGCCAGCTCGCGTATCGACACGGTACCAAAGCGCAGGTGCACACTGAGGTAGCTGGGGCCTTTGAGGGCCGGAAAGTCGCGTGCGGCCTTGTACTGCGGCAGGCGTGGCAAAAAATCAGCCAGCAACTGGCGCGCACCGCTGACTCCGGTGGGCAGGCGCAGGCCTGCCAGCGTATCGGCGGCAAAGCCCAGCTCGGCTGCCGTGGGGATGGGGCGGCGCTGGTCCTCTGGCAGGTCGGCCAGCTTGGTGCGCAGGTCGCGCTCGCTGGGGTAGCTGCTGAGGTAGAAGGGCGAGACTTTTTTGAGCCAGGCGTTTTTGTAGGGCGTGAAGACCGAGTAAGGCGACAGGCTCTGCGTCAGTACTTCGTCGCGGCCAAAGATGCGGTGGTCCTTGAAGCGCAGCAGCAGTCGACCGCTGGCCTTGAGGCTGCGAGCCACCTGGGCGTCGCGTGCCAGGGCGGCGGGCTCGTCATCGTCATTGCAGAAGACGGCCGCTGCGCCCAGTTGCTCGGCAAGGGCTGGAATGATGTCCTGCGGCAGGCCGCGCCGGATCAATAGACCGGCATGGGGGCGGCTGGCGGACTGGCGAATCGCCTCGTCCAGCTCGCGCAGGCTCTGGCAGATGAACTCCACGCGCCGGTCGGCGTGGGGCAGGCTCAGCAAAATGCTGTCATCCAGAACAAAGACACAGAACAGCGTTTTGCATTGCTGGGCAGCGTGGTAGAGGGCAGCGTTATCGCTCAGGCGCAGGTCGCGCCGGAACCAAATCAAGCCCACAGGGTAAGAAGGAGTCATGGATCGCCATTAAAATCGCAGGCATGTCTGCAGAATCTGCGCCTATCAACTTGACGCACCACTTCCTGATCGCCATGCCTGGCCTGGAAGATGAGTCGTTTTCGCGCAGCGTTGTGTACCTGTGCGAGCACAGCGAGCGTGGCGCGCTCGGTTTGATTATCAACAAGCCTTCCAAGCTCAGCCTGCAAGGGCTGCTGAAAAAAGTGGATTTGGGCCTCAAGCGCGATGATTTGCTCGATCAACAGGTTTTCACCGGTGGCCCGGTGCAGACGGATCGCGGCTTTGTACTGCACGAGCCCATGATTATTGAAGGGGCGCCCGAGAACGAGTCGGCCTACGCTTCGACCATGACCATCCCCGGCGGCCTGGAGATGACGACTTCCAAGGATGTGCTCGAAGCCCTGTCGGATGGCGCTGGCCCCAAGCGCGTGCTGGTCACGCTGGGTTATTCGTCCTGGGATGAGGGACAGCTCGAATCCGAGATTGGCGAAAATGCCTGGCTGACGGTGGAAGCCGACCCCGAAGTCATCTTCAGCACCCCGGTGGACGAGCGCTATGACCGCGCTCTGGGTCTGCTGGGCTTGCAGCGCTGGATGCTATCGCCCGAAGCCGGACGCGCATGAATGTCGCAGAGACACGCATGAACCCTATTTCTACTTCCAACAAGGCCGCCGATGCGGCCTTTTCCTCGGCCGAAAACCAGTCCGGGGTTGCTCCCGCTGCGAGCCCGGCAGCAGCCCCCGTGCCGCAAAAGCCCGAGGTGCCTGCGCACTTTCAGCAATTTCTGGCCTTTGACTTTGGTACCAAGCGCACCGGCTGTGCTTCGGGTAACCGGGTGATGGGCGGAGCCAGCCCTCTGCCCACCATCAAGGCAGAAGGAGCTGATGCCCGGCTGCAGGCCGTGGACAAGCTGATCCGCGAGTGGCAGCCCAATGCGCTGGTGATTGGCGTGCCCTACCACCCCGATGGCGCGGCGCACGAGAACACGGCGCGAGCTCTGAAATTTGGCCGTCAGCTCAGAAGCCGCTTCAAACTGCCGGTGTATGAGGTGGACGAACGCTACAGCACGACCGAAGCACTGGCGGGCGGCGCACGCGACGCCGACGCCGCTTCGGCCTGCATCATTCTTGAACAATTTTTGAGGAGTCTCCCATGAGTGAAACCATTGCAGGAAATCAGTCGGGACAGGGCAGCCTGATCCTGGACGCAGAAGCCCTGTACAGCGAGTTGCTGCGCGGCGTGCAACGCATCATGGGGCCCAACACGCGTCTGGCGGGCATTACCTCGGGCGGTGCCTGGCTGGTGGAGCGTCTGCACAAGGATCTGAACCTGGCGGGCAAGCCCAGCGTGCTGTCTTCCTCGCTGCACCGTGACGACTTCTCGCAACGCGGCATGTCCAGCAGCGCCCAGACGCAGATCGACTTTGACGTCAACGGTGCAGACATTCTGGTGCTCGACGATGTGCTCTACACAGGCCGCACCGTGCGCGCCGTGCTGAACGAACTCTATGACTATGGCCGTCCCGCTTGCGTGCGACTGGCCGTTCTGGTGGACCGGGGTGGGCGCGAGCTGCCTATCCAGGCCGACTTTGCCGCAGCGCGCGTGGCGTTGCCGGCCGACCGCTCCCTGGCGCTGGCGCGCGACGAGAGCGGTGTTTTCCACTTCCGCATTCAAGAGGCCTGATCGTGCTGTACAAGCGCAACCCCCAACTCAACAAGAATGGCGAGCTGATCCACCTGCTCTCCACCGAAGGTCTGTCCAAGGACATCCTGACCCAGATTCTCGACACGGCCAGCAACTTCGTCAGCGTCAACGACCGCGAAGTCAAAAAGGTGCCACTGCTGCGTGGCAAGAGCGTGTTCAATCTGTTCTTTGAAAACAGCACGCGCACCCGCACCACCTTTGAGATCGCTGCCAAGCGCCTGTCGGCCGATGTGTTCAATCTGGACATCTCGCGCTCCTCGACAGCCAAGGGCGAGACCTTGCTGGACACTATCGACAACCTGAGCGCCATGGCGGCCGATATCTTTGTCGTGCGCCACAGCGAATCGGGCGCCCCCTATCTGATCGCCAAGCATGTGGCCCCCCATGTCCACGTGGTCAACGCCGGTGACGGCCGCCACGCACACCCCACACAGGGTCTGCTGGACATGTACACCATCCGCCACTACAAGAAGGATTTCTCCAACTTGCGCGTGGCGATTGTGGGTGACGTGCTGCACTCGCGCGTGGCGCGCTCGGACATCCACGCTCTGACCACATTGGGCGCCGCTGAAGTGCGCGTGGTCGGCCCCCGCACCCTGGTGCCTGCCGATATGGCCAGCATGGGCGTGCGTGTCTTCCACAACCTGGAAGAGGGTATCAAGGACTGCGACGTCATCATCATGCTGCGTCTGCAAAACGAGCGCATGAGCGGCGCGCTGCTGCCGTCGAGCCAGGAATACTTCAAGAGCTTTGGCCTGACCGAAAAGCGCCTGGAGCTGGCCAAGCCCGATGCCATCGTCATGCACCCCGGCCCCATCAACCGTGGCGTGGAGATTGACTCCGCCGTGGTGGATGGCCCGCAGGCCGTGATCCTGTCGCAGGTGACCTTCGGTATCGCCGTGCGCATGGCTGTCATGTCCATCGTCGCGGGGAATGAAGCCTGATGGAACATCAGGCCATCCCCCTGAGCGGCTGCGCCGCTTCCCCCTTCTCTCGCAGCCTTGCTGTGGGAAGGGGGACGACAGCCTCGCTGCGCGGCGGCGCTTGCTCGCTGTCTCTGGCTTGGGTTGTGCCAGTTTTTTGGGATGGGTGTTTAATATTTTGATAGCTGCTAGCGCTTATGAAATAAGGGCTAGAAGCCAATTTGGTGCCAAACCATGAAGATTCTGATTCGCAATGGCCGGGTGATGGACCCGGCACGCGGTTTCGACCAGCAGGCCGATATCGCCATCGATGGCAACAAAATCGCCGCCATCGGCTCCGTGCCCCAAGGTTTTGTGGCCGAGCGTGAAATCGATGCCAGCGGCCAGTGGGTGCTGCCCGGTCTGGTGGACTTGGCTGTGCGCCTGCGCGAGCCCGGTCATGAGCATGAAGGCATGTTGCAGTCCGAGATGTCCGCAGCCGTGGCTGGTGGCGTGACCAGCTTGGTCTGCCTGCCCGATACCGACCCCGTGCTCGACGAGCAAGGTCTGGTGGAAATGCTGAAGTTCCGTGCAGAGAAGCAGCACAAGTCGCGCCTGTTCCCCATGGGCGCGCTGACCGTGGGACTCAAGGGCGAGACGCTGACCGAGATGGCCGAGCTGACCGAATCCGGCTGCGTGGCCTTTGGTCAGGCCGAGGTGCCGCTGCCCAGCATCACCACACTGAGCCGTGCTCTGAGCTATGCCAATACTTTTGGCTATGCCGTGTGGCTGCGTCCGCAGGACAAAGACCTGGGCAAGGGCGTGGCTGCCAGCGGCGCCTTGGCCACCCGCATGGGTCTGGCTGGCGTGTCCGTGGCGGCAGAGACGATTGCGCTGCACACGATTTTTGAGCTGATTCGCGGTTCGCAAACCCGTGTTCACCTGTGCCGCATCTCCAGCGCCGCTGGCGTGGAGCTGGTGCGCCGAGCCAAGGCCGAAGGCCTGAACGTGACGGCTGACGTTTCCATCAACTCGCTGCTGCTGACCGAGAATGACATCGGCTACTTCGACAGCAGCGCCCGTGTGGTGCCCGTGCTGCGCCAGCAGCGCGACCGCGATGCGCTATCTGCTGCACTGGCGGACGGCACAATCGATGCGCTGGTTTCCGATCACTGCCCGGTGGACGAAGACGCCAAGGTGCTGCCTTTTGCCGAAGCCGAACCCGGTGCGACCGGGGTGGAGCTGCTGCTGTCCGTCGCCGTGAAGTGGAGCCGTGACTACAACATCGACCTGAGCCGTGCGCTTGCCGTAGTGACTTCTGCACCTGTGACCGTGCTGGGCAATGCCTTGGGCGAGCAGCAGTCTCAACTGGGTCAGCTGACGGTGGGCGGTGTGGCCGACCTGTGCATTGTTGACCCCGATGCCGAATGGACGGTCGAACCCCAGGCGCTGCAAAGCCAGGGCAAGAGCACGCCGTTCAGCGGTTATGAGTTGCCTGCACGGGTTCAATGCACCATCGTGGATGGCGAGGTGGCGTTTCAGCGATAGCTGCTGAACACCCCCTGAGCGGCTTGGCCGCTTCCCCCTCTCTTTACGTGCTGCGCACTAGGGGAGGGGGACGACGCCTTCGCCGCAATGCGATTCTTGCTTGGCGTCTTTGCGCTTGATACGCGCCAGTTCAAGCGCGATGCCGGTTTCAAGTTGCTGCAATTGAGTCCTAACGAGCCGCTACACTCTTTGGAAATCATGGCAAACGGCTTGCACAAAATCAAAACCAGCACGCGTGCGGTCTGGCGCGGGTGGCGTTTGATGGCCCATGTGGCCAAGGGCGCCTGGATTGTGGCGTTCCGCTTTCCTCAACTCAACCATTGGCAGCAGCATGAACATGTGCAGGCATGGGCCGCTACTTTGCTGCTGCGCGCAGGTGTTGAGCTGGAGGTCAAGGGCAAGCCTCCGACCCAAGGGCCGGTGCTGATCGTCAGCAACCATATCTCCTGGCTCGACATTCCGCTGCTGCATGCAGCGCGCCACTGTCGCTTTATTTCGAAATCTGACGTCAAGGGCTGGCCCATCATCGGCACGCTGGCCACGGCGGCAGGCACGCTTTACATACAGCGCAGCTCACGACGCGATGCCGTGCGCATGGTCGGTGCAATGGAAGAGGCTTTCAAGCGCAGAGAAATTCTGGCGGTCTTTCCTGAAGGGACGACGGGTGATGGCCGTGAGCTGCTGGCATTCCATTCCAATCTTCTGGAAGCGGCCGTGCAATGCAATGTGCCGGTACAGCCCGTTGGGCTGAGCTTTGTGGATGGGCGCACGGGCTCCATCAGTTATGCGGCCACCTATGTGGGAGATGAAACCCTGCTGGGCTCCATCTGGCGTGTGTTGAGTTCTGAGCAGTTGCAGGCAGTTGTGCACTATGGCGAGCCGGAAACGGCACAGGGCCGGGATCGCCGTATCTGGGCCAAGGACCTACATGCCGAGGTAGATCGACTGCGGGCCCAATGAGGCCGGGCTTGGGCGTGTGGCTCGCTACACTGCAGCCATGACTACAAGTACTGAAGCCCCAGTGAACCGCCCCGATATCACCATCTTCCACAACAACCGCTGCAGCAATTCGCGTGGCGCGCTGGCTTTGCTGCGCGAGCGTGGCATTGAGCCCAATATCGTGGAGTATCTGGCAACGCCGCTGACAGCGCCTGAGCTGGCTGAGCTGATTGCGCACTTGGGCGTGCCGGTGCGTGAGTTGTTGCGCACCAAGGAAGCGCAATACAAGGAACTGGGCCTGGACAATGCAGCGGTGAGCGATGCGCAAATCATTGCTGCGGTTGCCGCTCATCCGGTGCTGCTCAATCGCCCCATCGTTGTGACGCCCAAGGGGGCCAAGCTGTGCCGACCACCGGAGTTGGTTCTGGAGCTGCTTTGAGTGATTGCCTGATTTTTGAGTAAAAAATCCTTTATCTCCTTACTGGGTAATGGCTCATAGCTCTCTTTTTAGGAGATTTTAGGCGGCAAGGTGTCGATCTTTGCTTTCCTAAGTCTGGCCTAAGTGTGCAGGTTCAAACTTGCTTTCAATGACACCGCTTTGGTGTATCTCTGAAAGGTTTGCCATGAACACACTTTTGTCCACCCCTCGTCGATTGGTGATGGCTCTGGTTGCTGCAGGAGCCATCGGTGCGCTGGGCGCCACGGGCGCCGGACTGGTCGGCTCGCGCAGCCCAGCGACAGCCCAGGTAGCGTCGTCGACGACGACAGCGCCAAACCATCTGCCTGTGGTGGGAGCACCTAATTTTGCCGACATCACGGCACGCAATGGCGCCGCGGTAGTCAATATCAGCGTCGTCGGTTCTTCGCGCTCCATGAGAGATGGCGATGGTGAGGCGACAGCGGATCAGCAAAGTTTTCGCGGTGGATCGCAGCAGATGGAGCCGGACGACCCATTTTTTGAATTCTTTCGCCAGTTCGGCATCCCCGGTATGCCTGGCATGCCAGGCAGGGGCCCTGGAGGGCAGCAGTCGCAACCCTCTGAAACGCCGGTGCGCGGACAGGGCTCAGGCTTTATTGTCTCCAGTGATGGCGTGATTTTGACCAACGCCCATGTGGTGCATGGAGCCGATGAAGTCACGGTCAAGCTTACCGATCGCCGAGAGTTCAAGGCCAAGGTGCTGGGGGCGGATCCCAAGACGGACGTGGCGGTGCTTCAAATTGAAGCCACGGGTTTGCCGACCGTCAAACTGGGGCAGACCAGCCAGCTGCGGGTAGGAGACTGGGTGCTGGCCATTGGCTCCCCCTTCGGTTTTGAAAACAGCGTGACGGCTGGTGTGGTCAGCGCCAAGGGGCGTTCGTTGCCTGATGACTCCTTTGTGCCTTTCCTGCAGACGGATGTGGCTATCAACCCCGGTAACTCGGGTGGTCCCTTGTTCAATGCACAAGGGGAGGTAGTGGGCATTAACAGTCAGATCTATACCCGCTCGGGGGGCTACCAAGGTGTGTCGTTTGCGATTCCGATTGATCTGGCAACGAGGGTACAGCAGCAGATTCAGTCCACTGGCAAGGCGCAGCACGCCAAGCTTGGTGTGAGCGTGCAGGAGGTGAACCAGGCTTTTGCTGACTCTTTCAAGCTGGACAAGCCCGAAGGGGCACTGGTCGCCAGCGTTGAGAAGAATGGCCCGGCTGCCAAGGCAGGACTGGAGCCGGGCGATGTGGTGCGTAAAGTCGATGACGCGGCGGTTATCGCCTCGGGCGATCTGCCAGCCTTGATCGGCCAAGCTCTGCCAGGACAGAAGATCAAGCTGGAAGTCTGGCGCAAAGGAGAGGCAAAGACGCTGACGGCGACTTTGGGTGATGCTAGCGACAAGCCTGTGAAGGAGGCTGCATCTGCTCAGGAGGCAGGCAAGGGCAAGCTGGGACTGGCCTTGCGGCCTTTGCAGCCTGAAGAGCAAAGTCAGCTCGGTGTCGATGCTGGCTTGCTGGTTGCTCAGGCCAGTGGACCTGCTGCCGCTGCAGGAATTGCCCAGGGAGATGTGCTGCTGTCGATCAACGGGGTGCCTGCCAGCAATATCGAAGCAGTGCGCGCAACCGTCGCTAAGGCAGACAAGACGGTCGCTGTCCTGATCTGGCGTGATGGCAACAAGATTTTTGTGCCAGTACGACTGGGTTGAATGAGCCTGAAAAAAAGCCGCTATCGAGAGAAGCGGCTTTTTTGATGAATTTTGCCGATTCGCTCCGATTGCCTTGATTCATCGCAAAAGCTTGCTTAATTGCGGGGGCAAATGGGGATCTCCCTATGGATTTGTCACGTTTTATTAAGTGTCAGATTCACACGGGTGTAATGAAATAGACTGATCAGTTCAATCATTCGCCTGTTGACTGCCATCGAGAGCAGCAAAGCGTGACTGCCATCAAAACGTGACAGCCTCCGAAGTAGGCGCTGCGAGGGAGACTTCTTTGGAACAGCAAAACAGTCTGCAGGTGCAAGGCCTTGGGGCATCGTATGGCCCGCGTGTTGTCTTGGCCGAAGTGGATTTTGTCTTGCCTGCCAAGGGCGTGACGGCCCTGCTGGGCCCAGCCGGTACAGGCAAATCGACATTGCTGCGCACTTTGGCCGGTCTGAATGAAGCCAATCCACGATTTCGCACTTGGGGTCAGGTGACATACGCGGGGCAACTCCTGGACATGCCACTGAGTGCTGAAAGCCCCCAGGCCTTGCCGCGTCTGGTGCAGCAGCACGCCCGCCTTATGCGCGCCAATACGCTGGATGCCCTGATCGAGATGGGGCGCCAGACTGAAAGCCGTTCTCCATTGGAGTGGCGCCAGTGGGTGACAGAGCAGTTGCAGCAGTTTGGCTTTGCCGAGCTGGCCCAGGTGCTGGACAGCCCGACCATGCTGCTCAGCACAGTGCAGCAGCGTGCGGTTGCCATCTTGCGGGAGGCATGGGCCAAGCCTGCAGTCTTGATGGTGGATGAGCCTACGGCTGATCTGGAAGGCTATGAAGCCTTTTTGCTGCTGGATGTCATCAAGCAAATTGGTCAGCACAGCAGTGTGCTGCTGGTCACGCATCAACAGCAGCATGCTCAGGCGGCTGCCCAGCAGATGTTGTTGCTTGCGGGAGGGCGCATTCAGGAAGCAGCCAGCATGAGCGCTTTTACGCAGCGTCCGGTCAGTGCCGCAGGGCAGCAGTTTCTGCGTACCGGAAGTTGTGCCGTACCCATGCCGGGAACCCCCATTCATGAGCTGGCGGACGATGTGCTGCCACCCCCACCACTGCCCGCAGTTGCACTGGCGGCGATTGCAGAGTTTGTGGAGGCCGCGCCGGCAACTCCTGAAGTCAGTGTTGTGCAAGAGCCAGAGGAGGCGGAAGCTTCAGTATTGCCTGCTTCACAGCCTGCCCCCGAGATCAAAAAGGTCGAGGAAGAGCCTGTCGCTGCTGTGTCCGAGTCTGCCCCCGCTGCGACCTATCAGCCTCGTCCAGTCAATGCAGCTGTGCTGATGGAGATGCAGCCACTGGTCGCGGCTGAAAACGCCGTGGCTGCAAGCCGTGGGCCCAATGGATTTTCCTGGCTGGTGCCGGGCCGGTTGGCAGGAACACCCTGGCCGGGCGTGGTGCATGACATGGATGCAGACCTCAAGGCATTGAGCCGTTGCGGCATCACCATGCTGATCACCTTGACGGAAAAAGACTTTCCCCAGGATGCCTTGGCTCGTCATGGCCTCAAGAATTTTCATTTGCCTGTTTATGACCAGGAGCCTCCTACGGTTGCCCAGATGCAGATGCTCTTGGCTCGCATGTCGGCCGCTTTGCGCCGCGGTGAGGTACTGGCTGTGCACTGCCTTGCGGGCCTGGGTAGGACTGGGACGGTGCTGGCGGCCTGGTTGGTGCGCGAAGGCTTGACGGCAGAAGAGGCCTTGCGACGGGTGCGTTTGATTGATGCGCAGTATGTGCAGTCAGACGCGCAAGAGGCACTGCTGCATGAATTCGAAAACGCTCTGCTCCAAAAAATGGGCTGAGTTTTCAAGATAACGATGAAACGTGCGCTATCTGCTTCGAGTCCGAGGCGGGTGACGTACGGGCCCTGTAAAAAGAAAGTGAGTATGTAATGAGTTTGGATGCTGTGTTGACTCAGGCCGTGGCCTCGGTGCCCGAATGTCTGGCTGCCGGTTATGTGGATGCTGCTTCAGGCATGTTGCTGTCTATCCGTACCGTGGACTCCCATCCCCGCGAAGTGATTGACTTGGTGGCAGCGGCCACAGCCGATTTGTTCAACGGCCCCAATGTCTCCATGATCGAGACATTGTTCAAGCGCTCGCGTGGCGTGAACACGGATGACCACCACTACTTTCAGGAAATCATCATCAACAGCGACAACCTGATTCACGTCTTTCTGCGCAGCAAGGCGGTGCCTGACTATGTAGCCGTTTTTGTCTGCCGCCGCACAGCCAATCTGGGTATGGCTTTGACAAAGGCCCGCATGGCCATGCCAGGGCTGGAAGCCGCAGTCTGACTGTGATCCTTTGAGTCAGCGTTGGGCTGCCTCAGGCTTTATTGAAAACGATAGAGAGCAGCTTGCCTGTAGGTGGATTTTCCCTTTAAGTCTCTGTCCATGAAGGCGTGTCCGTTTTGAACGGCGCGCCTTTGTTGTTGATGCAGGGGCGCAGCAGCTTCTTGCACATAAGAGCATGGCTCTCAGATATCGTCCATATGCTCCATCGGGAGTTTGTTGCCCTGTTGCAGACCCAGAGGGGCGGCGTAATGGCTCAGGAGGCGCTATTCTTCTTGCATGCGATTGCTGCTTGTTGAAGACGACACCATGATCGGCCAGGCCGTGCAGGCGCTGCTGCGTACCGATGGCTACGTAGTAGATTGGGTGGAGGACGGAGCTCAGGCCGATACGGCTTTGCTTGCCCACACGTACGACCTAGTGCTACTAGACCTTGGCTTGCCCAAAGTCGATGGGCTGCAGGTACTGCGGCAGCTGAGGGCTCGCAAGATCACAACGCCGGTCTTGATCACGACTGCGCGTGACGCAGTGCGTGACCGGATTGCAGGTCTGGATGCGGGGGCCGATGACTATGTCATCAAGCCTTACGACATGGATGAGTTGCTGGCTCGCATCCGTGCGCTGACGCGCCGAGCCAGTGGACAGCTTGACGCTGTCTATGAGCACAATGGTGTGGTGCTCAACCCCCAGACGCGGGAAGCCAGTGTTGACGGGCAACCAGTCAGTCTCTCCGGTCGTGAGTGGGCTGTTTTACAGGCCTTGCTGAGCAGGCCTGGAGCGACTTTGTCGCGTCAGCAACTCGAAGACAAGCTCTATGGCTGGGGTGACGAGGTCAGCAGCAACGCCATCGAGGTCTATATCCATGGGTTGCGCAAAAAACTGGGAGCCGCAGCGGTGCTCAATGTGCGTGGTCTTGGTTATATGGTGCCCAAGCCATGAAAAGCATCAAAGTGCCAAGCCTCCTCCGTCTGCCAAGCTCGCTGGGCGGACGACTGCTGTCGTTGATCTGCATGGCCATTTTTGGGGTCATGGTGCTGCAAGGCGTGTTTGCCTATCGCAATGCACTGGAGCAGACGGACACATTGTTCGACTACCAGATGCAGCAAACAGCATTCGCGCTGCGCGCGGGCCTGCCTGTAGACGCCAAAGGCAGGCCACAGGGAACGCCGCCCGAAGATGAAAACCATGAATTCATCGTGCAGGTCTGGACAAATGAAGGGCTGAGAATTTTCGAATCGGCTTTGGGTGGTGCTTTGCCCCAGATGGCGGTGCTGGGCTTTACTAATGTGCCTTTGCGAGGAACGACATACAGAGTGTTCTCTCTGCAGACAAGATCCCAGGTCATTCAGGTTGCACAAGATATGCGTGTGCGCCAGGTGCTGGCGAGAGATGCGGCGTGGAGCAGCTTGCTGCCGGTAGTACTTTTGCTGCCATTGCTGGCGCTGCTGGTGTGGTGGGTCATCCGGCATTCATTGACTCCGGTGCAACGTGTCAGGCATGAACTGGCTTTGCGTCAACCGCAAGATTTGCAAGCCGTGGCGGAAGATGATTTGCCGGATGAGATGCGTCCACTGGTCAAAGAGCTCAACAGCCTGTTGTTGCGCGTGAGTCAGGCATTTGAGGCGCAGCAAAATTTTGTGGCAGATGCGGCCCATGAACTGCGCTCGCCCTTGGCTGCCTTGCAGTTGCAGCTACAGGTTTTGCACAAGGCACAAGACCAGAAGGAGCGAGCAGTGGCCGAAGAACGTCTGGCGCAGGGCATTGAAAGAGCACGCAGGCTGGTGGAACAGTTGCTGGCTTTGGCTAGGCTAGAAGGAGCGCAGCAGACGGGCTCGGTGGTGAAGGTGGACTTGCGCTTGCTAGTGGCTCAGGCGCTGGCGGATGCGGCTCCTGCCGCTCAGGCCAAAGAGATTGATCTGGGGCTGAGCGACGATCCATTGCAGCAAAGTGCATTCAGCGTAGAGGCTGATGCACAGGCCCTGGCAACTCTATTGCGTAACTTGCTGGATAACGCCATCAAATACGTTCCCTCTGGAGGGCGCGTGGATGTGGGCTGGGCTAGAGACTCCCAAGGCGATGCGCTGATCATCGAGGATTCTGGTGCAGGTATTGAGCCGGCTGAGCGCCAGCGTGTGCTGCAGCGCTTTGTGCGGGGCGCTGATGCTGGCGCAATGGCCGCAGGCAGTGGATTGGGGCTGGCGATTGTGCAAAGCATTGCGCAAAGCAGCGGTGCCGAGTTACTGCTTGATGAGTCTCCCCGGCTGGGAGGTTTGAGAGTCAGAGTGCGGTGGCCGAAGAAGTCGTCTGACAGCCGATGACTCGGTGCGGAGCCTGTTAAATCCCGAAAAGATTTGCATGATGCATCAAAGCACACCATACCTCTGAGTCACGGAAAATGGAGATTGATCTTGCTTTCTCTTTATTCGTGACTTTCTCTTTATCAAAGGCTGCCCGATGTCATCGATAGTTCAGCGACTCTCCAGCTCTGTGACATCCTCCCAGACGCTGTGCGCATTCACGCAACCTTTGCTGGAGATTCTGATCGAGGTGACCGAGCTGGAGTCGGCTTATCTCACAACCGTGGACGAGTCTCGTGGCATCCAGAGTGTTCTCTATGCGCTGAACAAAGGGGAGATGAACATTCCCGAAGGCCTGCAAGTCCCGTGGGCTGACACCTTGTGCAAAAGAGCACTGGATGAAGGTCGCAATTACGTGAACAACGTGACGGAGTGTTGGGCTGACTCGGGTGCAGCCCAAAAGCTGGGGATTAAGACTTATGTCAGCACCCCCGTCAGATTTGCGGATGGATCACTCTACGGAACACTGTGTGCGGCCAGTACAAAGTCGCAGTCTCTGAGCGATGAGGCCAGAGACACATTGCGACTGTTTGCCACCATCATCGGTGGATTTGCAGAGCGTGAAGAGCTGTTGAGATCCTTGCAGAAAGCCAATGAGGAACTGTCATCGCTGGTGATGGTGGATGCGTTGACGGGCTTGCCTAACCGGCGCTGTGTAACCGAGGAGTTGCAACGCGTCATTGCACACTGCCGGCGTACGCGTGAGTGGGCTCTGGTCGGATTTATTGACCTGGATGACTTCAAACAGATCAACGACCATTTTGGGCATGAAGCAGGAGATGCCTTGATGCGCTCGCAGGCCGAAAAACTGCGTACTGCCTTGCGCGGAAGCGACATGCTGGCGCGGTTTGGTGGCGACGAATTTGTAGTGGTGGGCGTGGGCCCTCAATTGACGCAGGATTGCACCCCCACGCTCCAAGAGCTGCAGAGACGCTTGTCTAGCGTGTCCGTTACCAGTGTTGAATTAGCCGATGGCCGCCGCATTGCTTATCCGGGCGCAAGCGTGGGCTTGGTCGGCCTGAACCCAGATGAGACCGGTGTGGATGATGCACTGCAAAAAGCCGATGCAGCCATGTATCAGATCAAATCAGTTCGCAAGCATGGGTCTGAGAGACGCACCAGGGCGAATGAATCACGCCACACTGGCTTTTAGCACTCACCAACAGAAAAGGCCGCGAAGGTGATGTACCTTTGCGGCCTTGAATTTGGTCCCCCCGACAGGAATCGAACCTGTATTTGTCGCTTAGGAGGCGACCGTTCTATCCATTGAACTACGGGGAGGGACGCTGGATTCTAACTGCGTTAGCCTGCCTCTTCGGGCTTTGATGCAGGATGTTGAGGCCGGGCGTACTGCTTTAGTGCCTTGATGGCTGGCATCACTTTGGCGTGCGCCGTGACCGAGTCGTTATCCAGAAATTCCTCAATGCTGCGTTCTTGCAATAGTTCGTGCAGGCGATTTTGTGTGACTGCCTGCAGTATTTCATGGGCCCGATCCAGGGTTTGTTCGCTGTGTGCTGCAGCGGACTCACCTATCTCGGCGATCCATTCTTTTTGAATGGCAGAGACAAGCTGGCCCGCTGCGGTTTGCTGTGGCGTGCGTGTGGCAGACATATCAGAAAAGATAGCTGCTAGCGCTTTTCATACAAGCGTTAGAGGCTGATTTCATGCTTAATCCTTTCGCACGGTATAGACCAGATCCATGGCACTGGTTACGCCGGTCTGGGCGCGCAGCGTGAGGTTGCGCGACAGGTCGTAGAAGATGTAGATGATGCCCATGGCTCCGGACAGGCTTTGCTCGTACGTCAGGTAGAGCTTGTCCGAGAGGCGTTTGCCCATGGTCAGTGCGGCGCCCCCTGCATCCCCATCGCCACCGCCCTTGAAGCCTACTTCGTCCAGGCCCAGGCTGCCGGCAATCTTGCCGCTGCTGCTGTTGCCGCCGGCCAGAAGTGCCAAGGCCGCTTGCTGCAGCAGTGCACTGCTGGCACCGCCTGAAGCAGGGTCGCGGCCCATGACGACCCAGGACAGCTTTTCTGCATCCGGCAGGACAGGGTCGGAATACAGAAGCACACGCGGCGCGCTGGCTGTTCCCAGCACCTGCACACCAGCCTTGACGGCAATGTTGGGGCGCAGGGCCAGAATGTCCAGCGAGGGGTTGTTGTAGGGGCCATTGAAGCGAATCAGGCCGTTTTCCACATTCAGAGACTGACCCCAGGCACGGTAGCGGCCTTCGACGGTACGGATTTCTCCGGTGATGCTGGGCGGCCCGCCAGCATAGCTGGCACCACGCACTTCAAGCTGTCCTTGCAGTCTGGTGGTGATACCAAAGCCTTGCAACGCAAAGTCGCGGCCCATGTCCAGCTTGACGAGGATGTCGGGCAGCTTGCGAGGTGTGGCGCGTGCCTGCTCCTTGCGGGCTTCACGCTCGGCACGCAGACGCTCTTCCTCTTCGGCCTTGCGCAAGGCGGCTGAGCGCACTACGACGTCCTTGTCCAAAGAGGGGGCCGACTCTTCCGGAAGAATGATGGAGGCTCGGTCAACGGCGAGATCACCACGCAGAATGAACTGACCTTGCTCCAGTTTTGCCTGCAGAGCACCGGAGACACTGACCTGACGGTCGGCCCGTACCAGCACCTGAAGCTTGCTGGCAGTGGCTTGCAGGTTCATGCTCAGTCCGGCGTCTGGGCCTGTGCCGGGGGTGAACTGGGCATAGCCGGAGCCGGTGAGCAGGCCACCATCTTCAGGAGCGCGGGTCAGGTTGCCGCTGTAGCCCAGAATACGGGCCTGGCTTCCCTTGCCGCCTTTGAGGCGCAGCTCGGTGATATCCAGTCGAGTGCCCTGCAGCTTGGCACGCAGAATGCCATCGCGCAGGTCCACGCCGTCGAGCAGGGATTGAATATGAAGCCCATCGGCTCTGAGATCACCCTGCCATTGCGGGTTTTGAAGTGTGCCGCTGAGAGCAGCATCGGCTGCCAAAGTGCCTTGCACGCGCCAGCCAGGCGGGGCAAACAAGGCCCATAGACCGATATCTGGCATATCTGCATGCAGCTGGCCGGACAGCGGCGCTGTGCCGGGCAGAGTCCAGGCACCTTGCTGGTAGCTGAGCTGGGTGCGCAGATCAGCGGTGAGTTTGCCAGCGCGTTCGCTATCCCACAGAAGCTTGGCGTTGACTTGCGCTCCATCGGCTTTGACGTTCAGTCGAACGTCTTGGATGCGGGCGCGCATGCCAGCTCCGCTGACCTGGCGGGTGCGGGTGCGACCGGGTTTGCTCGCGGTCGGGCCGGTGGTGTGAATGACTGTGGTGCTGGAGCCGTCATCGACAGCCAGTCGCAGGTCGCCGTCAGCACGCTCTACGGTGATATCGGCCTTGAGCTTCTTGCCCAGCGTGTCCAGATCCCAGCGGGCATTGAAGCTCAGGTCGCCAGACAGGCCTGCAGCTTCCAGTGGCGGCTCATCATCCCCAAAGCTGAATGCATCGACCCAGGCCAGGGGCAGGCCCTTGGCCTGACCTGAGCTTTGCACGCCCCATTGGCCGCTGCCGGTGTGAGTGATGGAGCCACTGTCCCATACGAGCTGGGCTGGCTTCAGCGCTTCAGTACTGGTGCGGCGAATGCCCAGTTTTGGGGGGATCAGCTGTAGCTGGCCGGCGCTGAATTGATAGACGGTGTTCAGCACCGTCTGGCCGCTGGTGCGCTGCTTGATTTGAAGCGGAGCGCCGGGCTGCAATTGCGCAAGCCAGGGGCCTGGTTTGTCATTATCGACGGTGAACTGCGCCTGGAGCTTCTCGAAGCTGGCTTGCCAGTCCAGTGGTGCGGAGCCTTTACCGCCTGCCAAACCGGCCTGCACAACGGTGTCGAGCTGCGCGCTTTTGCCCGCTTGCTGGGCTTGAGCACTCAGGCTGATGGTGGCGTTCTCGGGGCTACCGTTCAGGCTCAACACAAGCGACGGTATAACCGCGGCCTGATCTGGAGCGGAGCCCGCAGCAAGATAGCGAATTTTTTCGGCCTGCAATTTGGCTTGAAGCTGCATGCCGCTGGCGGGAATGCTTTGGCCATGAGCCGAATGTAGGCGTTTGAGCAGGTTCTCCCAGCCTCCTTTGACGGCCAGTTGCAAGTCTGCACGGCCATCCAGCTGGGCTCCACCCAGCGGGTCTTTGATACCGGGCAGTTTGCGCAGCCACTGAGAAAGTGTGGAGAGCGAGTTCAGTCTCAGCAGGCTTTGCGCATCGCCGCTGTCGGGGCCGATCTGTCCGTCAAAACTCAGCTGTGCACCGGGCGCGGCTGCTTTGATCTGAGCTTTGGCCAGCTGGGTTTCAGTGTTGAACTCAACGGCCTTGCCCTCGATGCTGGCTTGCAGGGCCTCCAGTTGCAGCTTGTCGAGTTGCAGCAGTGGCGCTTGCCATTGACCTTGTGCGGCCAGAGTCTGAATGCGCAATGCCTTGCTGTCTCGTCTGGCAGCAGCAGCCTGCAGGCTGACACCGAACACGATCTTGCTGGCCGCTGCGTTGTCGCTGCTGTTGTGGTCGGCATCAGGCTGTACTGCCTTTGCAGTGATTTCGCCTTGCAGCGGAGAGGCGTCCAGAGTGCTGTAGAGGTCTGCCGGGTTGAGTTGCTCAACCACGGCCTGGCCTTCAAAAAGCTGGGTGGTGGGCGTGAAGTGGCCGTTGAGCGCAATCTTGCCTTGGCCTTGCGTCTTGCCAACCTGAAGGTGAGAGTCCGACACAACCCATTGCTGGCCGTCATAGTGCACTTGGGCCAGCAGGTCGGCCACAGGCAGGCGCTGCTTGTCCCAAGGGCCGGGCAGGGTGTTACGGAAGCGGGCGTTCAGCTCCCAGGGCTGCGTCGTCAGATCGTCTGTTGCTGGCCAGGCCTTGTCGGGGCCGGCCTGCAGTTCACCGCTCAGCAAAGTGCGTGGGCCTTGAGGCCAAAAGGCAGAGATATCGAGGTTGTGCAGATCTGCCTTGGCAGCCAGCAGAGGCTGGCTGCGCCAGGGCATGATGCTGGCCTCAATATCGGCATGCATGGACTCGGTGGCAGCATCACTGCTGGACTTTGAATTTGATAGCTGCTTGCCCTTGTCTGTAGATGCTTTTAGGTCAATTTCATTGATATTTTCGGCGCTGGAGCTGTGCGGCTGGGCTTGCGCGCTGGCCTTGATTTCCAGGGCTGCAGCCTCGGTGGCCAGCGTGCCATGTGCGCTGACCTTGGCTTGAACGGCAATCGTGGCATTCTGCTCTTCAGGCTTTCCCAGTGGGTTGGGTACTTGTACATCGCCGCTGGCTTCTGCCTGCAGTGCCATGGGGGCTGCACCTTCCAGCTTGAGGTGTGCCTGGTAGTTGCCTTGCGCAAAACGCAGGCTGCTGACCTTCAGGTCGTGATGCGTGCCCGTGTATTCATAGCGGCCGCTCAGGTCCTGCACCACGGCTTGCGGTGGCCCTTGCCAAGTGATGTGATCGACCTTGAAAGGTAGTTCAATCTTGACTGGCAGGGTCAGCGACTGCATGCGTTCGCTGGGTTCCTTGTCGGGGTTCGGGGTGCTGGCAATGCTCAGCTCGGCAATATGAACCTCACCCAGCTTGAGTGTGCGTGACAGCACCAGAGGACGGAACTGCCAGCCAATCTGGGCGTTCTTGACTTCGACCTTCATGGTCGGGCTTTGCCATTGCAGCCAGCCGATATGGCCGCCGTTCTTCACGCTGCCCGTGACATCCTTGGCTACGAGCGTCTGGTTGGCCGGCATCCATCCGGCGACGCGCTGAAGGATCTGATTGAGGGAGTCGTCATGGCCTATCCACCACAGCAGCGTGCCCAGGGCCAGAGCAACTGCGAGAAAAGTAGCGGTAAAGAACCAGCCGAGTGCACGTAGCCAGCGTCGGCGTTTGACAGGCGAAGCGGGCTCAGCAGCAGCGACCGTCGCAGAGGAGGGGGAGGAGTCTTGTTCTGCCATGCTTAAAACGTGAAGCCCAGACGCAGGTGCAGGCGCAGTCGCTGCTCTTGTGCGCCCCAGGCGAGATCTGCTTGAATCGGCCCGACCGGGCTTTTCCAGCGTATGCCGGTACCCAGGCCAACGCGGGTGTAGAGGTGGTTGATGTCATCACCCACGGTACCGGCGTCAATGAAGATGGCGTGCTCGAAATCCTGGGTATTGCCTTTGATGGAAATGGGGCGTTGCCACTCCACGCTGCCCATGGCCATGTAGCGGCCTGCAATCACGCGGCCATTGTCGGTACGTGCACCAATCGACTGATAGCCGTAACCACGCACCGTGTTGTCACCACCCGTGAGAAACATGATAGTGGTGGGCAGGTCCACGTCTTTTTGGGCGATGACGGCACCTGCTCCGGCCCTGATCTGCAGGCGGCTGCGGCGATGGGTGGTTTCATCGCGCTCGCCCAGTGGGATCAGGCTCAGCCAACGGCCGGTGATGCGGCCAAAGGGCGAGCGCTGTGGTGTCAGCGTCGTGCCTGCACCGGCTTCCAGCGCCAGGCCAAAGCCGGATGAGGGAAGCAGGTTGTTGTCGAAGTAGCGAGCCGTCCAGCCATAGTTGGCTAGCAGGGACGAGGCACCGGGAGGTGCGCCTGCGCCTTGCGTCTTGGCGTAGTCGTACTGCAGGTACATATTGCGCTCAATGCGGTCTTCAGCCTTGGAGCGGCCAAAGCGCAGTTGTGCGCTGTTGGTGTTGAAGTCGCCGGCCGGTGCGCGCTCAAACTTGGCACCGGTAAACCAGCGCCAGAGGTCGTCACCGGGAAGCCCGACCAGCTGCGTGGAGATCAGCGGATTTTTCTTGTCCAGCTGCAGCTTGCTGGTGGCACGCCAGTTCAGGCCTGGAACCTTGTTAT
Source organism: Comamonas sp. FUJ_7 (assembly GCF_057369555.1). Taxonomy (NCBI): domain Bacteria; kingdom Pseudomonadati; phylum Pseudomonadota; class Betaproteobacteria; order Burkholderiales; family Comamonadaceae; genus Comamonas; species Comamonas sp. FUJ_7. The sequence continues at coordinate 135,632 of NZ_JBXXZI010000003.1, read as the reverse complement.
AGATGTGATCAATCGATAGGCGAGGTCCGGTGTCGGTGCTGGCGCCCACACCAAACACCCACTTTTGCAGTTTGGCTTCGCGAACCTTTGCGATGACGGGTGAAGTAATGGCGGCGCCTTGGTTTTTGCGCTGCTCGTCGCGCTGGGCCTCAGTGGCATCTTGCTGTGGAGAGTCTGCCAATGACAAAAAGACCGAGTCGTAGTAGCCGCTGCTGACCAGCCTTTGCTGGGCGTCGAGCATGGTTTGCAGGTCGTACTCCTTGCCTTCCGGCAGTCGTGCAATACGGGCCGTGCCCACCGGGTCGTAACGCTTGGCACCGTCGATTTGCAGTGGGCCAAATGTGTAAGCAGGGCCGGGGTCGTAGCTGACGCTGACTTGCGCTTTGTTGGTGTCTGCATCGATATCGGCCAAGCTGGTGTCAATGCGGGCCAGTGGATAGCGGCGCTTTTGCAGCTCTTTGAGGCCGCCGCTTTTGGCGCTGCTCCAGGCCGATTGGGAGAACTGCTCTCCTGCTTGCAGTGGCCAGGTTTCCTCAATCTGCAGGCGCTGTGAGGTGCCCAGTTCGTCGTTGGCATTGATGCCGGTAAAGCGAACCTCGGATTTTTCAATGACAGTAGGGGGGCCGGGGTCAACCTTGACCAGTACCGTGCGCGGAACCTCTTCGTCGGGTGTTTCCGTCAGCTCGACCGTGACTGTGGGACTGAAGTAGCCCAGAGTACCGATCAGCTCTCGTACGTTGGCATCGGTTGCGCCCAGCAGTCGTGTCAGCTCCCGACGCTGCAGGTCGGGCTGGTGACGAAAGCGCTTGAGCTCCAGGTGCTGCTCCAGCAGTGACTGAACTTCCTTGGGTGCCTCCACTTCCAGAGTGAAGGCAGGAGGGCCGCTGGAGTCTATGCCCATGGCTTCTACATCTTTGTCCTTGGACGGAAGCAGGCTGCAGCCGCTGAGTATCAATGCGGCGCTTAAAAACAAAGCCGGCTTCAGTGCCGGCTTTGGGGGAAGCAATGTCTGGGGCATAACAATTATTTTGACAGCATACGCATGGCATCCTCCAGGCCTTTGAGCGACAGCGGATACATACGATCACTCATCAATTGTTGGATGATGCTGATGCTCTGACGGTATTGCCATACCCCTTGAGGTTCCGGATTGATCCAGGCAAAGTGAGGAAAGGCGTTGGTCAGCCGCTGGAGCCATTCGGCGCCGGGTTCCTCGTTCATATACTCAACCGAGCCGCCAGGCTGTAGGACTTCGTAGGGACTCATAGTGGCATCCCCTACAAAAATCAGCTTGTAGTCCTTGTTGTACTTGCGAATGATGTCCCAGGTTGAAAACTTCTCGGCAAAGCGGCGGCGGTTGTTCTTCCACATGAAGTCATAGACACAGTTGTGGAAGTAGTAGAACTCCAGGTGCTTGAGCTCGCTTTTGACAGCGGAGAACAGCTCTTCAACCTTTTGCACATGTTCATCCATGGTGCCGCCCACATCCATGAGCAGCAGCACTTTCACATTGTTGTGCCGCTCTGGAATCATCTTGATGTCCAGATAGCCTGCATTGGCGGCTGTGGAGCGAATGGTGTCCGGCAGGTCTAGCTCCAGTTCGCTGCCCTGACGTGCAAACTTGCGCAGGCGGCGCAGTGCCACCTTGATGTTGCGCGTGCCCAGCTCCTGGGTGTCGTCATAGTCTCGGTAGGCGCGCTGTTCCCAGACCTTGACGGCGCTCTTGTTGCGCCCTGGCCCGCCAATACGTATGCCTGCTGGGTTGTAGCCACCGTGGCCGAAGGGGCTGGTGCCACCGGTGCCAATCCATTTGCTGCCGCCTTCGTGGCGCTCTTTCTGCTCTTCTAGGCGTTTCTTGAGCGTCTCCATCAGCTCATCCCAGCCCATGGCCTCGATCTTGGCTTTGTCCTCGGGGCTGAGTTCTCGCTCGAGCAGCTTTTGCAGCCAGTCCTGCGGAATTTCCTTGGTCAGGTCGGCCAGCATTTCCACGCCCTTGAAGTAGGCGGAGAAAGCGCGGTCGTACTTGTCGTAGTGCTTCTCGTCCTTGACGAGGATGGTGCGACCCAGGTGGTAGAAGTCGTCCAGGCTCCAGCGGTCTTCGCTCTTGGGGCCGATGATCCCTGCATCCAGAGCCTCCAGCAATGCCAGAAACTCCTTGACGGAGACGGGTAGCTTGGCGGCGCGCAAGGTGTAGAAAAAGTCGATCAGCATGAAATCAGCCTCTAGCGCTTATGTGGTGGGCGCATGCTGCTCTAAAAGATAGAGCAGTTGCGCACGGGCTTCGGGCCATTCACCACTGCGCATGGAATACATCACCGTGTCGCGAATCGTGCCGTCGCGGCGCAGTGCATGGCCGCGCAGCACGCCGTCTTTCTTGGCTCCCAGGCGCTCGATGGCGCGCTGGCTGGCAAAGTTGAAATTGTCTGTGCGCCAGCCCACCACGTGGCAGCCCAGTGTGCCAAAAGCATGGGCCAGCAGCAGGAGCTTGGCCGAGGTGTTGACATGGGTGCGCTGCACGCTCTTGGCATACCAGGTGTATCCGATCTCCAGGCGCCGCACTGACGGGGCGATGTCGTGATAGCTGGTGGTGCCAAGAACTGTGCCGCTGTAGTCATCGACCACGGCAAAGGCAAAGCGGTGGCCTTGCTCACGGCCCTGCAGCGCTGTTTCGATATAACTGCGTACCTCGCCAGGCTCTGGCACGGAGGTCACGCGGATCTTCCACAGCTCGCCATCGGCAGCGGCAGCCGCCAGGCCCGGCTCATGGCTCAGTGCCAGCGGCTCCAGACGCACACCGCGGTCGCGCAAAGTGACGGGGGTGACAAAAGACATGGTGCGTTACTCCACTGTATGGTTTTTGCACCGCCACAGGCGGGCCAGCTTGAGGCCTACGCCTCCGCCCACTCCCACCAGGGCGATGGCAGCAATGCTGCCGGCTCCGTACCCCTGGGCAAACAGATCAAAGCCCAGTACATGAGACAGGCCCCAGCCCAGCAGGGCTCCACCCACAAAGCCGATGGCGTCTGAGCTGCCTTCCAGCAGCAATTGTTGGACGGTGCTCATGGATGTCTCCTCTGGTTTGCGGTGCTTTAGGCGGTGCTTATCGGTTGCGCTGGTTCATGAAAACCAGCTTTTCAAACAGGCTCATATCCTGCTCGTTTTTCAACAATGCGCCCACCAAGGGCGGTACGCTGACCTTGCCGTCGATGTCCTGCAGCGAGGAAGCCGGAATCTCTTCGGCAACCAGCAGCTTGAGCCAGTCGATCAGCTCACTGGTCGATGGTTTTTTCTTGAGGCCGGGCAGGTTGCGCACATCGTAGAACACCTTCATGGCGGCATTGAGCAGCTCGCCCTGCAGCTTGGGAAAGTGCACCGCAACGATCTGGCGCATGGTTTCTGCTTCGGGGAACTTGATGTAGTGGAAGAAGCAGCGGCGCAGGAAAGCGTCGGGCAGCTCTTTTTCATTGTTCGAAGTGATGAACACCAGAGGCCTGTGCTTGGCGCGAATCATCTCGCGTGTTTCGTAGCAGTAGAACTCCATGCGGTCGATTTCTCGCAACAAGTCGTTGGGAAACTCAATGTCCGCCTTGTCAATTTCGTCGATCAGTAAAGCCACGGGGCGGTCAGCGGTGAATGCTTGCCAGAGCACGCCCTTGACGATGTAGTTGTTGATGTCCTTGACCCGCTCACCGCCATCCAAATCCGACATCTGTGAGTCGCGCAGGCGGCTGACTGCGTCGTACTCATACAGGCCTTGCTGGGCCTTGGTGGTGGACTTGATATGCCACTGCAGCAGGGGCATGTCCAGCGCACTGGCCACTTCCTCGGCCAGCATGGTCTTGCCTGTGCCGGGCTCACCTTTGATGAGCAAAGGGCGCTGAAGGGTGGCGGCGGCGTTGACAGCCAGCATCAGATCCTGCGTGGCTACGTATTTGTCGGAACCTTGAAACTTCATGGGCGGTATCAGCGTAAGTATTGATAAGCGTGCGCAATTCTCACTGCCATAATCGTTTGCACTGCAGCAAGGCATTTGAGCACCCGTCTGAACTTTTGAAGGATTGTGCGCGAAAAATGATAAAGACCTGGACCACGATATTGGCAGTAGTTGTCGCATCAGTGACCGGCATGGCAAATGCTCAGGCCATCAAGGGGGATGCCAAGGCTGGCGAGAGTAAGGTTGACATGTGCATAGGCTGCCATGGCATCCCCGGCTATCAGGCCAGCTTTCCTCAGGTTTACAAAGTCCCCATGATTGGCGGACAAAGCGAGGCTTATATCGCGGCATCGCTGCAGGCTTATCAAAAAGGTGACCGCAAGCACCCGAGCATGCGCGCAATTGCGGAGCCCCTGAGCGAGCAAGATATGGCGGATGTGGCTGCGTTCTATGCAGGCCATGGCAAAAAGCAGGAAGCTGGCAAAGTCAAAGAGCCCACAGCAGAAGTCGCGGCTTTGCTCCAAAAAGGCGCTTGCATCTCTTGTCACGGCGAGGGCTTTGCCAAGCCCATTGATCCCTCTTACCCCAAGCTGGCCGGCCAGTACTCAGACTATCTTTATGCCTCGCTCAAGGCATATCAGGATGGCTCAGGCAATCGCCTGATAGGCCGTAACAACGCCATCATGGGGGGTATGGTCAAGCAGTTCAGCAATGAGGAGCTACGACAGCTGTCTAGATATCTTGGCAGTCTGGATACGGAGCTGCAGACCGTGACGCAGCCGAATTTCAGGCTGGGCAAAAAATAAAGACTGTAGCGAAAAAGAGCCCGCAATTGCGGGCTCTTTTTTGTGAGTCGAAAGAACAATGGGCGCTCTGCTCAAGGGGAGCTTTTGAAGCGGCCATCCGTGGTGGCCAGGCGCTGCACACCGGCGACATAGGCTTCACCGTCGGGAGGGCGCCCCGAGCGCTGGCTTTCCCAGAGCATCTGACCCAGACACTCCATGGCCGCGTGATGGGCATCATGCAGGTCCTGCTTTTTGGCCAGCAGTTCGACGGCTTGGCGAATTCCTCGGGGGGAGTCCACACTGCATTGCTCGCTAATGGACAGGTGCATGGACAGGTGCAGAAACGGATTGGTGCGCTCAGGTTCTGCATCGTAGTCGCGCGCTACGGCGGCTTCCACGTCGGAGAGCTCATCAAAATACTCGGGGTGCTCGTCTATCCACAGGCTGGCCAGCGTCTCGATGGCCTCCATGGGCGCGCCGCTGATCATCTTGGCGCGTACACCGCAAAAAAATCGCCGTACGTCGGCTTGGCTGGGGTTAAACATAGTGGCGCGCAGCGTATCACGGCTGCTTGTTGTCGGCGCCGCTGTGGTCTTGCTCGGCGCTGGGTGGTGTCGCTGCAGGCAGGTCTTGAGATTCAGACTCTTTCTGCGCTTTCAGCAGGGCGGCGCGCTCTTTGGCCATTTGCTCCACCAGTTGCTGGCGGCCTTGTTTGGCCACGGCAATCAACTGGTTCTGGTCTTTGTAATGAGGGTACATACGCTCGGCCAAGGCCAGGTTGTGCTCACGAAAGCGCTGCGTGGTGAAGCGGGCCTGTGCGGGGCTTTGGCCAAGCAGCTCCAGCACGGATTGGGCAGAGAGCAGGCTGGAGTCGAACACCTCCCGTTCGGCATGTTTGATGCCCAGATCGCGCAGGCGGAACCAGTGGTCCAGGTCGCGGGCGCGGGCAACGACTTCAAGGTGAGGAAAATGCTTGCGAACCTGCGTGGCGATCTTGATGGACTGCTCAGGCGAATCCACGGCAATCACCAGTACACGGGCCGAGGCCGCACCGGCAATGCGCAACAAATCCATCCGGGTGGCATCACCGTAGAAGACGCGATAGCCATAGGTTTGGGCGGCTTCCAGCATTTCGACGCTGTGGTCAAGAATAGTGGGGCGCATCCCTTGTGCCAGAAGTACCCGGGCGACGATCTGACCATAGCGGCCAAAGCCGGCAATGATGATGGGAGACTCTTGTGGCTCTGAAATTTCTTGGGCCTTGCTAGCTTGCTCTTCTTCATCCTTGATGGTCGAGAAGCGGCGCAGCAGCAACTTGTCCATCAGTACCAGCAGCAAAGGGCCCAGCAGCATAGACAGCGCAACGGCGGCGACCAGCATGGAGGAGACGTTGTGACGAAATACCTTGTACTGCGCCGCAGTCTGGAACACCACAAAGGCAAACTCACCTCCTTGTGCCAGCATCAGCGTGAAGACTGGACGCTCGCGCCATGGAATTTTCATGAACTTGGCCAGACCAAAAATCATCAACGCCTTCAGCGCAATAAAGCCCACAACCATGGCGGCCATGGTCCAGGGTGATTTGAGGATGACGCCAAAGTCAATGCTCATGCCCACAGCCATGAAGAACAGGCCCAGCAGCAAGCCCTTGAAGGGCTCGATATTGGTTTCCAGTTCGCTGCGGTACTCGCTGTCGGCCAGCAGCACGCCAGCCAGAAAAGCCCCCAAAGCCATGGACAGGCCAACTTGCGTCATCAGCATGGCAATGCCCACCACCAGCAGCAGCGAAGTGGCCGTGAAGATTTCAGGCGTCTTGCTGCGGGCAATCCAGCGCAGCACAGGCTGCAGCAAGAGGCGACCACCGATGATGACGGCGGCGATTGTGCCGACGGTCTTGAAGATGGCCAGCCAGACATGGCTGTCACCATGTGTGGCATGGGCGGCTTTGTAGGCACCCAGAATAGGAATCAGCGCCAGGATGGGGATGGCAGCCACGTCCTGAAACAGCAAAATCGAAAACGCTGCCTGTCCGCTGGGCGTGCGCATGAGGTTGCGCTCAGCCATCACTTGCAGGCAGATAGCGGTGGATGACAGCGCCAGGCCCATGCCAGCGATCAGGCTTACGCGCCAGGAAAGGCCAAAGCCCCAGGCGGCGATAAATAAAATGCCGGTGCAGACCAGCATCTGCGCCATGCCCCAGCCAAAAATGGGACGCCGCAAATCCCACAGGCGCTTGGGCTGTAACTCCAGGCCGATGACAAACAGCATCAGCACCACACCAAACTCGGCAAAGTGAAGAATGTCCTCCACATTGCGCACCAGGCCAAAGCCCCAGGGTCCCATGGCGATGCCCGCACCCAGATAGCCAATGATGGCGCCCAGCCCCAGCGCTCTGGCGATAGGGACGGCCAGTACTGCCGCCGTCAGATAGATAAAGCCGTAAGTGAGCCAGATCGGTGTGCCGTGTTCCATGGGAGTGTTATTTGGTGTTTACCCTAGCTGGCTTCATTCTGTCACTCTGAGTTGTGCGTCAGCTTATTGAAAGCGCAAAAAAATGGGACGAATCGTTAACTGCCGCTTATAGCGCCTCGTCTCCACCGTGTCTGCAAGCACACGGCGCAACTTTTAAGATATGCGTTTTGTGATTTGCGCCTGAAACAGGTGCCTGGAGTGGGTATGGACTTGCACACGTGGTTTGCGTTTTTTGTGGCCTGCTGGATCATTGCCGTATCCCCTGGTTCAGGGGCTGTGCTGTCCATGAGCCACGGCTTGTCCTATGGCGTGCGCAAGACCAGTGCCACCATCATGGGTCTGCAACTGGGGCTGCTGCTCATCTTGTTGATAGCGGGAGCTGGTGTGGGCTCGCTGCTCATGGCCTCCGAGTGGGCTTTTAATGCGGTCAAGGTGGTAGGGGCCTGCTACCTGATTTATCTGGGCATCAGCCAATGGCGATCCAGTGGCTCACCACTGGCTGCGCAGGAAACCATGCCAGAGATCAGCCTCAAAAAGCGTGTGCTGACGGGCTTTCTGACCAATGCCACCAACCCCAAAGGCATCATCTTCATGGTTGCCGTGCTGCCGCAGTTCATGACCACCAGTCGCCCGCTGGGGCTGCAATTGGCGATTTTGGCGGCCACCATGCTGGCGGTGGATACCATGGTCATGCACAGCTATGCCGCTGGAGCCAGTGCTTTGCGGGGGCTGATGCGCAGTGCCAAAGCCATGCGCAACCAGAACCGGGTGTTTGGCGGGCTGTTGATGGCGGTGGGGGCGGGGCTGTTTTTTGTGCAGCGTTCTGGTGACGCTTGAAGTGATTAAAAACAATAGCTATCAGCGCTTGAATCCATTGCGTTTGGGGCCTATTTGATTGTGAATTCTAGGGGAAGCCCCCTGTCCCGCGTCAGACATGGCGTAGGGCAGGGGGCTTCTACATTGGGCGCATGAAAACCTTTCGCTCTTACTCCGAAGTGCTGGCCTCAATTGGTCAGGAAGTCGCTGTCAGCGACTGGGTCACCATTGGCCAGGCACAGATTCAAATGTTTGCCGATGCCACGGGTGATCAGCAATGGATTCATACGGATGCGGAACGAGCAGCCAAGGGGCCGTTTGGAGCGCCGATTGCCCATGGCTTTCTCACGCTGTCCTTGCTACCGCAGTTCTTCGAGAGCACTTTCGAGATAGAAGGCGCCAAGATGGGCGTGAACTATGGGCTCAATCGGGTGCGCTTCATGGCTCCTGTACCCGTGAACAGTCGCCTGCGTGCCCGTATGACATTGCAGGACGCGGAGCGCATTGCGGGCGATGGCTTGCAGATGACCTGGTTGGTGACGGTGGAGCGTGAAGGCTCTGATAAGCCCGTGTGCGTGGCGGAGTCGCTGGCACGCAGCTTTGGCGCAGCGGCCTGAGCCGCACCATGAAAAAAGCCCCTTAGCGTAGTCCTTGGGGCTTGAATTTTCTTGAGCAGGCTGTGTGCTCAGGGAGCGGGCACGGGTTCGGCCATCGCCGCGCCTGCAAAGCCTTGCTGACGCCAGGCTTCAAATACGGTGACAGCTACGGCGTTGGAGAGGTTCAGGCTGCGCTGTGATGCCAGCATGGGCAGGCGCAGGCGCTGGGCATTGGGGAACTGGGCGCGCACCTCGGGCGGCAGACCTTTGCTTTCAGAACCAAACACCAGCCAGTCACCTGCTTTGAATTCGATAGCATGGGCAGGGCTGCTGCTATGCGTGGTCATGGCAAACATACGCTCTCGCTCGGGTTGGCAGGTTTCGAGGAAAGCATTCCAGCTGGCGTGACGGGCGACATTGGCGTACTCGTGGTAATCCAAGCCAGCGCGGCGCATATGGCGGTCTTCCATGGAAAAGCCCAATGGCTCGATCAGATGCAGGCTGCAGCCCGTGTTGGCGGCCAGGCGGATGACATTGCCCGTGTTGGGTGGGATCTCGGGCGCCACAAGAACGATATGAAACATGGGGCGCTATTGTGCAGGGCGGCTTTTACCCACGCTGGTGGCCCCGGAAGTTCCAGACTGGCGAATATGGGTCAAGGCGTTCGAGCCAGAACCACGGCACTGACAGAGCTCGCTCCGGCCAGGAGCAAGCTGCTGGCCAGTGCATCCAGAGTCGCTCCTGTTGTCATGACATCGTCGAGCAGCAGAATTTTCTGACCTTCAATAAGAAGTCTTTGTCTGGGAGTCATGCTGAAAACACCACGCAACTGGCGCAGGCGCTGCTCCCGGCTGGAGGCGTGTTGTGGCAGTGGCCGGTGCTGGCGTTGCACGGCATCAATCAGCAAAGAGTGCTGCGTGTCGCTCTGTGCCCCAAGAGATTGGGCCAGCAGCAGCCCATGGTCGAAGCCTCTTTCACGTACCCGCTGCGTGGAAGCTGGCATGGGCAGCAGGACATCACAGGCCCGAAGTTGCTCTCTCACTTCGGGATGCTGAGCCATCAGCTTGGCAAGACTGCGCACCAAACCGAGATCGGCCCGGAATTTGTAGCGCGTAATCAGTTCCTGCCAAGGATAGCTGTAGTCCAGCACGGCTGCGCAGTGCTGGAGTCGGGGTGGCTTTTTGAGGCAGCTGCCGCAAAGGCTGACCAAGGCTGGCAGTGGTAGGGCGCAGCAGTGACAGCGATGCCTGAGGCTGGCCCAGCGGCTCTGGCAGTCATGGCAGATGCGTGGTCCCGGCCAGCGCCCGCAGATTGCGCATTGACTGGGCAAGATATCTAGCCAGCGCTGCTGCTGGCGGCGCAGATGCGAAAGCCATGTCGCATGAAGGTTGGGCATGGAATCAATATACTCGCGGCGCATCGATCTTCTTTCCGGCAGCTGCCCCAGTCATCTGCCCGCCTTTGTCTGCTCATGTCCCACGCTCTGCCTCCAACTATTGATTCTGTAGCTGCAAACCATTGGTATATGAGCGCTCCAGCCGAATCTCCATGGTTGCATGAAGAAGTGGCAGATCGGATGCAGCAGCGTCTGGACTGGATCGTGAAGCCGCCCGAGAAGTGGTGCCACTGGGAGCCCGTGCGTGGCGGCATGAAGGTGCACAAGCTGCTGCGTGAGCGCTATCCCGATGCCGAGTGCACGCTGTATGAGCCCGTAGCGCAGCGCGAAGCGGTGGCGCAGGAAAAGCTGGGCAGCCGCTGGTGGCAGCTCTCGCGCTGGAAAGGGGCGGGCGCTCAGGTCGCTGCGCCCGCAGATGGCAGCATGGACATGCTCTGGGCCAATATGCTGCTGCACACAGCGGCCGACCCTCAGGCTTTGATTGAGCGTTGGCACAAGGCACTCAAGGTCGATGGCTATGTCATGTTCTCCGCGCTGGGCCCGGACACCGTGCAGCAGCTGCACCGCCTTTATGCTGAATTGGACTGGGGACCTGCTGGCCATGCGTTTACTGACATGCATGACTGGGGCGACATGCTTGTGCACTCCGGCTTTGCCGAGCCGGTGATGGACATGGAGCGCATCACCCTGACTTTTGCGACACCAGAGCGCTTGCTGCAAGAGCTGCGCGAGTTGGGGCGCAACCTGCATCCCGCTCGCTTTGCCGGTCTGCGCGGCCGCCGCTGGAAGGCGGAACTGATGGAAAAAATGCTTGAGAAATGGTCGGATAAACAGCCCGATGGGCAACTGTCGCTGACCTTCGAAATCGTCTATGGCCACGCCTACAAGCCTCAGCCCAAGCTGCGAGTGGAGGCTAATAGTGCCGTCTCTTTGGAAGACATGAAGGCCATGCTCAAGCAGCCACGCAACGCGGGTTTGCGATAGCACATCTGTCGTTTTCCGGTCATTGAAACGACACAAAGCTGCCTACAATTTCCCCAGGTTATTTCACAGAAAGCAGCATTTCTTCGGGCTTCTCTCCAGCCTGAAGAAAACAAGACAGTGCGGCTGAAGCCGCCAGGGGAGATATCGGGTGTTTCGCTTTGCCAAGGGGACTGGCCAGCGGTTTGAACAGCGGCCGGCTTCCGTTTTTCATCACCACCACAAGCCAGCGTTGTGCTGCGCTGACGAGTCCATGAGTCTGGCGCTTGCCAAGGTTCTGGAGCGTCTCACTTTCCCTCTCCCTGTTTTGGCTTTCAGGCCAGTAGCGGCCATGCCCGGCATTGTGTCTGGCGTGCGCTTGCCTGCAAGAGTTTCAAGCCCGATGGACCTTGTGCGAACGAGGTCGATTGGCATGGGTTTCCGGTACATGCATTAGTGAATGCGCGCAGACAGTGCTATCAAATTTTGGGGCATGCTGCGTTGAAGTTCGCGAGGTAGTGTGAGTGTCACAGCCTTCTCGTCCGTTGTGGCGAAAGCGTTGTGAACGAGTGGACAACTGAGGCTTTGAGGTAAGTGAAAACGATGAAAAACATTTCCACCAAGCTGGTTCCCTTGAGTCTGACCTTGGCTGTGTGGGGTAGCTCCATGGCTTATGCCGTGCAGGATCTCCCTGGAGGACCTGCCGTCAATCAACTCAACCTGCATCCGCCTGTGACCCGCATTGCCGTGGAGCAGCACTGGCTGCATTGGATGATGCTCATCATCTGCACGGTGATCTTTATTGCGGTGTTTGGGGTGATGTTCTATTCCATCTGGAAGCATCGCAAATCCCAGGGAGCCAAGGCCGCGAACTTTCATGAGTCGGTCAAGGTGGAGGTGGCCTGGACGGTCGCCCCCTTCATCATCGTGATTTTGATGGCGCTGCCCGCCACCAAGGTGCTGGTGGCGCAGAAAGACACGACCAATGCAGACCTCACCATCAAGGCCACCGGCTATCAGTGGAAGTGGGGCTATGACTATCTGAGCGGTGAAGGCGAGGGGCTGGCATTCATCTCTACGCTCGATAGCGCTCAGCGCCAGATGTCCAACAGCGGTGACGTCAGCAATGCCCCCAACGACTATTTGCTGCGCGTGGACAACCCGCTGGTCGTGCCGGTAGGCAAGAAGGTGCGCATCATCACCACGGCAAACGATGTGATTCACTCCTTCATGGTGCCGGCCTTTGGCATCAAGCAGGATGCGATTCCTGGCTTTGTGCGTGACACCTGGTTCAAGTCTGAAAAAACGGGTGACTTTTATGGGCAGTGTGCGGAGCTGTGCGGCAAGGAGCACGCTTACATGCCTATCCATGTGAAGGTGCTGTCTGCTGAAGCCTATACCGCATGGGTTGCAGCCGAAAAGAAAAAGCTGGCAGCCAAGGCCGATGACCCGAACAAAGTCTGGGCGCTGGCCGATCTGGTGGCGCGTGGTGAGAAGGTCTATGCCGCCAACTGCGCCGCCTGTCACCAGGCCAATGGCAAGGGCGCAGGCCCCATCAAGGCACTGGATGGCAGTGCGGTGGTGCTGGGCCCTCTGGCTGACATGATGCACGCCGTGCTGGAAGGCCGAGCCAATGGCGCCATGCCAGCCTGGAAGCAACTCAGCGACACCGATCTGGCTGCAGTGGTGACCTTTGCCAAGAACCATTGGAGCAACAAGACGGGTGAGCTGGTGCAGCCTGCCCAGTTTGTCGCGGCGCGTGGCGGCAAATTCCCTGAAGGCGGGGGCAGCGCAGTCCCCGCAGCAGCGCCTGCCCCTGCCGTCGACAGTGCGCCCATTGCTGCAGCAGGTGCAGAGGCAACGACTCAGCAGGTTTTCTTCGAAACCGGCAAGAGCACCTTGGACGAGCAGGCTCAGGCTGCAGTGAAGAAGGCTGCCGAGTACTGGGCAGCCCATAAGGACGCCAAGATCGCCTTGTCCGGCTTTGTGGACGCCACCGGCAATGCGGACAAGAACGCCGAGCTGGCCAAGGAGCGAGCCAAGGCCGTAGCCAAGCTGTTGGAGGACAGTGGCATTGCCGCTGATCGCATCGAGCTGCGCAAGCCCGAGACCATCACGGCTGCCGAAGGAGCCGACCAGCAGGCCCGCCGTGTAGACATCACGGCTGCGAAATAAGTCCCTGGGTATAGAGACAGATTGGAGACCAGAATATGAGCGCCGTAGTTCCTCCCGTCCACACCCATGAGGGCCATGGTCATGACCATGGGCACGACGACCATCACCACGCCATGCCTACTGGCTGGCGCCGCTGGCTGTTTGCCACCAATCACAAGGACATCGGAACGATGTACCTGCTGTTCTCCTTCACCATGCTGATGATTGGGGGAGTTCTGGCCATGCTGATCCGTGCCGAGCTGTTCCAGCCCGGCCTGCAGATCGTCAACCCCGAGCTGTTCAACCAGCTCACCACCATGCATGGTCTGATCATGGTGTTCGGCGCCATCATGCCGGCCTTTGTGGGCTTTGCGAACTGGATGCTGCCGCTGCAGATCGGTGCTTCCGATATGGCATTTGCGCGCATGAACAACTTCAGCTTCTGGCTGCTGATTCCTGCAGGCATCATGCTGGTGGGCTCGTTTTTCATGCCTGGCGGCGCTCCCGCTGCGGGCTGGACGCTGTATGCACCGCTGACGCTGCAGATGGGTCCATCCATGGACACCAGCATCTTTGCCATGCACGTCATGGGGGCCAGCTCCATCATGGGCGCGATCAACATCATCGTGACCATTCTGAACATGCGCGCTCCCGGCATGACGCTGATGAAGATGCCGCTATTCGCCTGGACCTGGCTGATCACCGCCTATCTGCTGATTGCCGTGATGCCCGTGCTGGCCGGTGCCATCACCATGACGCTGACCGACCGTCACTTCGGCACCAGCTTCTTCAACCCTGCGGGCGGCGGCGACCCGGTCATGTACCAGCACATCTTCTGGTTTTTCGGTCACCCCGAGGTCTACATCATGATCTTGCCGGCCTTCGGCATCGTCAGCCAGATCGTGCCTGCCTTCAGCCGCAAAAAACTGTTTGGCTACACCTCCATGGTCTATGCCGTGGCGGCCATTGCCATCCTGTCCTTCATCGTCTGGGCACACCACATGTTCACCACCGGCATGCCGGTCACGGGGCAGCTGTTCTTCATGTACGCGACCATGCTGATCTCGGTGCCTACGGCCGTGAAGGTATTCAACTGGACGGCCACCATGTGGCGTGGCTCCATGACGTTTGAGACCCCCATGCTGTTTGCCGTGGGCTTTATCTTTGTGTTCACCATGGGCGGCTTTACGGGGCTGATTCTGTCCATGGCTCCCATCGACATTCAGCTGCAAGACACCTACTACGTGGTGGCGCACTTCCACTATGTGCTGGTGGCCGGTTCGCTGTTTTCCATGTTCGCAGGCTACTACTACTGGGCGCCCAAGTGGACGGGTGTGATGTATTCCGAAACCCGCGGTCGCATTCACTTCTGGGGCTCGCTGATCACTTTCAACATCACCTTCTTCCCCATGCACTTTCTGGGCCTGGCCGGCATGCCGCGTCGCTATGCAGACTACCCCATGCAGTTTGCCGACTTCAACATGATTGCTTCCATCGGCGGTTTTGGCTTTGGCCTGATGCAGGTGTATTTCTTCCTGTTCGTGGTGGTGCCTGCCATGCGCGGTCATGGCGAAAAAGCGCCGCAAAAGCCCTGGGAAGCGGCGGAAGGACTGGAGTGGGAAGTGCCTTCGCCTGCACCGTTCCATACCTTTGAGAATCCGCCCAAGCTCGATGAAACCGCCACCAAGGTGATCGGCTAAGGAGCAGCAATGTCAACACAAACCAGGCTGCAAGCGCAGCGCAGGGCGAATCTGAAGCTGGGGCTGATTCTGGCTTCAACCGCAATCGTGTTCTTTGTCGGTTTTGTGGTGAAGATGGCCTGGCTGCATTGAGGGAGCTGGCTGGCGCAATGAATGCAAGGAGGGTGATGTGAGCATAGCCAAGGAAAACGCGAAGATGGTGGGCAAGCTGGCGATTGTTGCCTTGGGCATGTTTGCGTTTGGCTATGTGCTCATCCCCATCTACAAGCACATTTGCGAGCTGACGGGCATCAACATCCTGTCGCTGTCCGAAAAACAGGTACCCGGTGCCGGTGTTGCAGGGCGCGATGTGAAAGTGCCTTCCAACAGCCAGATCGATACCAGCCGCACCATCACCGTGGAGTTTGATGCCAATGCGCGTGGCCCCTGGGACTTCAAGCCCGCCAAGCGCTCGGTCCAGGTGCATCCCGGCGAGCTGGCCACGGTGATGTATGAGTTTCAGAACGTGCAAAACCGCCGCATGGCCGCACAAGCCATACCCAGTTATGCGCCACGTCAGGCCACGGCCTTCTTCAACAAGATGGAGTGCTTTTGCTTTTCGCAATACACGCTGGACCCTGGCGAGAAGCGCGAATGGCCGGTGGCTTTTGTGATCGATCCGCGCATCTCCAAGGATGTGAAAACCATTACCTTGTCGTACACGTTTTTTGAAGTGGGTGGCAAGACACCCGCAGCGCCTGCGGGTAACACGGCAGCCGTTGTCGCTCCTGGAGAGCACTCATGACGCAGGGCGAGAAAAAAGGCGGTTTCTGGCGCAGCATGGTGGCGGTGGCCTGGGCCATGCTGGGCGTGCGCAAGGGCAAGGAGTATGAAAAGGACTTTGCCAGCATCACGCCACTGCATGTGATTGCCGTGGGGCTGGTGGCGATTTTCATCTTGGTATTAGCGTTGATATGGATCGTCAATCTGATCGTTTAGCCTGGGCTGAAGCAGATGCGGCGAATGAAGAGCAAGTGATAGTGGAGCGTCGGTAAAAACAACGATCAACAGTGTCAGGAGCCGAGTGATGAGTGCAACCCCGCAGGGCGCAACCCCTTACTACTATGTACCAGCCGAATCCAGCCATCCCGTGATGGCGGCCATCGGTCTGTTCTTCATGATTCTCGGTGCTGGCACCTGGATCAATGGCCACGAATGGGGAATGTATTCCCTGTTCTTCGGACTGATCTGGTGGCTGGCCATCCTGTTTTTCTGGTTCCGTGATGCGGCGCGCGAGAGCGAGGCCGGCCTCAACAGCCGCAAGATCGATCTCTCCTACCGCTGGAGCATGAGCTGGTTCATCTTCTCGGAGGTGATGTTCTTCGGCGCTTTCTTCACTGCCCTGTGGTGGGCGCGTGCACACTCGGTGCCGGCTTTGGGCAATCTGGGCAACAGCCTGCTCTGGCCTGACTTTCAGGCGGTATGGCCCAGCGTGGCTGCGGGTGCAACCGCATCGCCGGCCGATATCGTCGAGCCGTTCAAAACCGTGGGCCCGTTCTGGCTGCCGACCATCAACACCGCGCTGCTGCTGACATCGGGCGTGACGCTGACGATTGCCCATCATGCCCTGCAGGCCAACAACCGTGCGCGCTGCATTGCCTTCATGTGGATGACGGTGATTCTGGGTGTCATCTTCCTGTTCGTGCAGGGCTATGAGTACCACCACCTCTACAACGACTACAACCTCAAGCTCAACTCGGGCGTGTTTGGCTCCACCTTCTACATGCTCACGGGCTTCCACGGCTTTCACGTGCTGGTGGGCATGCTGATGCTGTTTTTCATCACCATTCGGCTGATGAAGGGTGACTTTACCGACAAGAGTCACTTCGGCTTTGAAGGCGCGGCCTGGTACTGGCACTTTGTGGACGTGGTCTGGGTCTTTCTCTACATCCTCGTCTACTGGATGTAGGCGTAGGCCAAGCTCTCAAAAACAGAAGCGCCTTGCGCTTGATTCATAAGGACTTCAGCATCAAACAATGCTGGAACCTATGTCAATCGAGCGCAAGGCGCTTTGATTTTTGATAGCCCTTTATTGACCCGGATGCCAGCCCGTGGGCTGAATCCAGCCCATCTTGGCACTGAGCAAAACACACACAAACAGCGCAACCGACAGCGCAACGCGCAGCGCCAGGGCGCGAAACATCTTGCGGCTGCGCTCTGCATCATCGGCGGCGGAGTGGTTGCCATCGCCTCTTCGCATCATGAAGAAAAGCGCACTGCCCAGGCTCGCCAAAATGGCAAGAAAAGCGAGAATGATCACGAATTTCATGGATGGATTATCTGGTGCGCACTTCTCGATTTCCAGACCTCAGGCGGTTTCTACTGATTTCTGTGGCGGCGCTGATCTGTGTGGCCGTCACGGCCTCTCTGGGCTTTTGGCAACTGGGCCGTGCTGCGCAGAAACAGGCCATTTTTGATGCCATCTCGCGCCAGCAGGCGCTGGCGCCCTGGAATAACGCGCAACTGGCTGCGCAGGTTCCAGCGGTGGCTGAATCCATCAGCCCAGCGCAAAAGACGCAACTGCTGTACAGACCGGTGCAACTGCAAGGCCAGTGGCTGGCTGAGCAGACCCTGTTTCTGGACAACCGGCAGATGCAGGGCAAGGCCGGCTTTTATGTACTCACGCCGTTTCGGCTGAGCGAGCCTTACGGGCGTGCAGTCGTCATCGTGCAGCGCGGCTGGGCGCCGCGCAACTTCATGGATCGCACGGTCTTGCCAGAGGTACAGACGCCTGCAGGCACCGTCACCATTGAAGGCAAGCTGGAGGCCCCGCCTTCCAAACTGATGGAGCTGGAAGCGACCTATGGCGGGGCAGACCCTGATGAGCAAAAGTCGCGCATCCGACAGAATGCAGACATTGCCCAGTGGGCGCAGCAAAGCGGCTTGCCGCTGCTGGGCCTGAGCGTGGTGCAGAGCGGCGCAGCCAGCGAAGGTTTGCTGCGCGACTGGCCGCAGGTCAATGCCGGTGTGCAAAAGCATTACGGCTACGCGTTTCAGTGGTTCGGACTCAGTGTCTTGGTGGTGTTGCTCTATGTCTGGTTTCAACTCGTCCGACGCTTTTACCCCTCCCGCCGCGCTGCAGACAACGCAGCACAAGCACAGTGATGAGCCGCTGAGCTTTGCCGTTCACAACCTGCCCGACCCCGCGCAAAGTCAGGCCGCGCAGGTAAAGCAGGCGCGCAGCGGCCGCTGGAAGATGCTGGCCGTGCTACTGGTCTGCGCGGCCCCCGTGGTGGCTTCCTACTTCACCTATTACGTGCTGCGCCCCACGCAGCAGCGCAGCTATGGCGAGCTGATTGCCGAGCAGCCAGCGTTGCCCGAGGTGCAGGCGCAGACGCTGGATGGGCGCAGCGTGAATCTGAGCAGCCTCAAAGGCCAGTGGTTGCTGGTCAGCACCAGCACTGCGGCTTGTGAGCAGCGCTGCCAGGACCATCTGTACCTGCAGCGCCAGTTGCGCGAGACGCTGGGCCGGGAGAAAGGCCGGCTGGACTGGGTCTGGCTGATCAGCGATCAGCAAGCCGTGCCAAAAAAAATTCTGCCCGCTGCAGAGCAGGCCACCACGCTGCGTGTGCCCTCGGACGCCATCAGCGGCTGGCTCAAGGCCAGTGCCGGGCATGCGCTGGACGAGCATCTGTATGTGGTCGATCCGCAGGGTCACTGG
The DNA here is from genome assembly GCF_057369555.1 of Comamonas sp. FUJ_7. Classification (NCBI taxonomy): domain Bacteria; kingdom Pseudomonadati; phylum Pseudomonadota; class Betaproteobacteria; order Burkholderiales; family Comamonadaceae; genus Comamonas; species Comamonas sp. FUJ_7. The sequence goes on along the minus strand of NZ_JBXXZI010000003.1, from coordinate 117,119 downwards.
ATGATGCGTTTTCCCGCCAGCATGGACAAAGCCACGGCAGGCAAGGCCAAGCGCGACCTGGAGCGGTTGCTGCGCGCATCTTCCTCGTGGGATGAGGCTGGACGCAGTGAGGTTGGGGTGCAGCAGAAATAAGCACTCAATTGCCTTGTGGCGCTTTTGAATAAAGCGTTGATAGCTACTTAATTCATAGTGAGGAGGGCGGCATGCAGGCAGAGATCTCTAAATTGGAAAGCGCTGCTTCAGCCGTTCCTGCAGAAGCCTCACGCTGGTCTCAGTACTACGCATTGACCAAGCCCAAGGTCGTACAACTCATCGTGTTCTGTGCCTTTATCGGCATGGTGCTGGCTGTGCCTGGAGCGCCCAGCTGGCAGGACTGGGGGCGCATGCTGGTGGCCTGTGCGGGCATCTGGCTGGTGGCGGCAGCGGCGGCGGCTTTCAACTGTCTGGTGGAGCGCACGATTGATGCCCGCATGAAGCGCACCGCATGGCGGCCCACTGCGCGCGGCGAGTTGTCGCACTCACAGGCGCTGCTGTTTTCAGCCTTGCTGTGCGCGGCGGGCGCAGCCATCTTGCTGCTGGCGGTGAATGCTCTGACGCTGTGGCTGACGCTGGCCACCTTTGTCGGCTATGCCGTGATCTACACGCTGGTGCTCAAGCCGCTGACGCCGCAGAACATCGTCATCGGTGGCGCTTCGGGAGCCATGCCGCCCGTGCTGGGCTGGACGGCGATGACGGGGCAGGTGGGGCATGAGGCGTTGCTGCTGTTTCTCATCATCTTTCTGTGGACGCCACCGCACTTCTGGGCGCTGGCGCTGTATCGGGTCGAAGACTACCGCCGCGCTGGCCTGCCCATGCTGCCTGTCACCCATGGCAATGCCTTCACGCGACTGCAGGTGTTTCTCTACACGCTGGTGCTGTTTGCAGGCTGTCTGCTGCCCTTTGTTGTGGGCATGAGCGGCTATGTTTATCTCTTTGCCGCAGTGATTCTGGGGTTGGGCTTTTGCGGTTATGGTTGGGCACTGCTGCGCAACTACTCGGATGCGCTGGCACGCAAGACTTTCCGCTTTTCTCTGATCCATCTGAGCCTGCTGTTTGCCGCGCTGCTGGTGGATCACTACCTGGCCTGATCGATCATGGATAAACGAGGTGCACTGCGCGTACTCAGCGCATGGGGTACAGCTGCATTGGCTGGCACAACCGCATTGACATTGACTGCCTGCAAGGACAGCAGCAAACCCCAGTTTCAGGGTGTGGATGTGACGGGCGCTGACTACGCCAAAGATCTGCCACTGACCGATGTACATGGTCAAAAGCGCAGCCTCAAGGATTTCTCGGGCAAGGTGGTGGCCGTGTTCTTTGGCTATACCCAGTGCCCCGATGTCTGCCCCACCACGCTGCAGGAACTGCTCGAAGTCAAGCAGGCATTGGGAGCCGATGGCGACAAGCTGCAGGCCGTGTTTGTCTCGCTGGACCCAGAACGCGACACCCCCGAAGTGCTCAAGGCTTATTTGGCCAACTTTGACGAGAGCTTTGTGGGCCTGAGCGGTACCCCAGAAGAAATTGCCGCAGTTGCCAAGGATTTCAAGATCTTCTTCAAGAAAGTGCCTGGCAAGATGGAGGGCACATACACGCTGGACCACTCTGCCGGAACCTATCTCTTTGACACTCAGGGACGACTGCGTGTGTACGAGCGCTATGGCGCCGGCCCGCAGGTGCTGACGCAGGACATCAAGATCCTGCTGGGCTGATAGCGCTCAAGCCCTTCAGGGCTGCGAAGAGTCAAGGGTGTCCGCCGCTTTTTTCATCTTGGCCAGCTCGCGAGCAGGAACAGGGTGCTCTCCACTGGCCATGCGTGTCAGCAGCGAATGCAGCATCTCGGTGGATAGTCCGTGCAGCACCAGCCGGTAAGCGGCATACAGGGTGGACATGGGCACCATGGGGTGCTTGTTGTTGAGCAGTACCAGATGCTCGGGCGAGGCCAGAATCTTGGCGCAGTAAATGCCTAGCGTCTCGTCCAGCTGCAAGGAGTTGCTGGCGCGCCAGAAGTCGTTGTCGGTCAGCAGCAGCTGATAAACCGGTGTGTATATCTCGATGGCGCTTTGCAGATCGATCACATTGAAGCGTCCGCGTGGCATGTCTTCCAGCTTCAAGTCCGGCTCGCGAATCATTGAAAAGTCGGGCTCGGGTACGGGCAGCAGCTCCTGATTGTTCTCGCGCAGCGCCTTGTTCAGGCGGATGACGAAGTTGAAGAGATTGAGGTCATGCTTGAGAAACAGCTCGTCTTTGACCTCATCAATTTCCATCGGGGTAAGTGGCGCGGTGCTGATTTTGGTGGGAGCATTGGCAGCCACAAACTGCAGTACCTGAGAGCCGAGGTGGAAGTGCCGCATGATGAGCCAGTTGGCCTCGGGCGAAAGAAACTTCTTCATGCCAAAGGCCAGCAGGCGGTGCAACAGCATGGAATGCGACCAGCGCTTGGGCAAGAAAATCTTCAGCGCCTGGATGATGATCATCGACAGCCGGGCCAATGGGCGTATGGCAGGCAGAAAGAACTGGCGTGATCCGCTGCTGCAGTCGCGCAGCCAGGCCGCCTTCACATCGTCTGGTAGTGGCGTGCTCTGGTCCAGATACAGAGCCAGCCAGGGGCTGGGGTCTCGCTCATCCCAGACATGGTCGTTGAACTCGTTTTTCATGGCGTCTCCCGGCGCTTGTCGTTATTGCTCAGTCAGCACATGCTGAAACTGCATCAGGTACATGGCGGCTGTATTGCGTGCGGTCTGCAGTATGGCCTGCTGGGCCTTGCCTTCGCTGTCCAGCTCCAGCGCCATCTGCACGGCCATCAGCCAGCGCTCCAGATGGTGCTCGTCATTGGCACCGTGGTATTCCAGAAAGCGGAAGGCATCGGGCGGCAGTGGCAGGGCGGCGCGCAGCAGTGGCAGCAAGCTGGGCACAATGCGCTGGCCCGTGCCTTCGATGATGTAGATGGCGCCCAGCAGACCAATGGGATTGGGTGTGGCCGCTAGGCCGTGCAGATAGGCGTTGAGCGCTTCTCCGCCGGGGTTGCGGCGCAGTTTGGCGATATCAGTCTCGGTGCCACCGGCTTTCAGATAATCGTTGTGCAAGATCTTGAAGTCGTGCTGCTCATCATCGGCATGCAGATCAATCAGTCCCGCCAGCGCAGCGTAGTCACCTGTTAGGGACGTCGCGCCTTCGCGCATCCATAGGCTGCCTTCGCGCACCTGCGGAATCCAGTGGCTCATCCAGCGCACATAGTCGCTCGTCTGCAGCTGGCGTGTGCGGATGCGGTGCAGCAGGGGAGTGCGCCAGACGCGCGAGCGGTAGTCCTGCCAGATGCTGGCCAGCTCGGTCAGCAGCGGGGCCAGCTGTTGCGGCGCAGTGGCCGGGTCATGCGGCGCGGCGATGGTGGAGACATCGGGCAGTGCATCATTGGCAATGACATCGGGCTTCGCTGTTTTGTGAGAGAAATAGCCTGCAGACGCTTGCTGAACGGGCATATCCAGCTCTACTTCCCATAGCATGTAGCCTGCCGTGAAGCGGCCGGATTCGGGGATGAAGCAGAGCACGGTGTCGCCGGCCTTGAGGCGGCTGCCCTGCTTTTCCAGAAACTCCGACATCATGATGAAAATCGAAGCCGCCCCGGTGTTGCCACGCCATGCCAGATTGCTCCACCAGCGATCACGTGGAATGCTCAGCTGGGCTTTGCTCAGCAAGTCATCCACCACGGGGATAAAGCGCTCAGACGAGTAGTGACACAGAAAGTGGTCAATACCGCGCTCGGGTACCCAGCCCTTGTGCGCCAGGTCGGCGTATTCGTGAATGCAGACATCAAACAGATGCGGCAGCAGGCGAATGTCCTGACGCAGCGACAGCGCACCAGCGGCCTCGGCATCGGCCCAGGCAGGGAAGTCCAGATGGCTTTTGCTGCGGTCGGCTGTCAGGCCCAGCTGCATGCAGACTGGGTAGTCGCCGGCAAAGCTGCGCTGGTGTGTCCACTTGAGCTTGAGGCGCAGGCCGTTGACTTGAGGCAGGGCTTTGGGCCCACCCAGCAGCACAGCGCCTGCGCCGTCCGACAGCATCCAGCGCAGAAAGTGCGCGTCAAAGTCCGTGTCATAGCCCTGCGCGGCAAAGCGAGAGCGCTTGAACAGGCGAGAGGGCATTTCGCTGGCCACGGACAGGGCCAGCGCATGCGCACCGCTTTCCACGGCCATGGCGGCGGCCTGCATGGCGCCCACGCTGGCAGCGCAGACGCCGTGTACGGAGAGAGTTTCCATGGGTGGCGCGGCCATCTCGCCCTGAATCATGCTGGCAAAGCCAGGCATCAACGCATCGCCCCCGGACGATCCGCTGGACAGGTAGCCGATATCGGCCAGTGTCTTGCCCGCCAGTGCCAGCGTGTGCTCGATGGCACCCTTGGCCATCTGTGTGTTGCTGAAGACAGTCTGGCCTTCGCCGTCGATGGCGTAGTGGCGCGTCTGAATGCCGTTCTCAGCGAGGATGCGGCGCTTGATGCGCTCGGAGATGCGGTTCAGCGGTGCGACATATGCATCCATACCAGCGTTGTCCACGGGAGCGCCGGGTAGAAACATGCCAGCGGATTGCAGATAGACGTTTGAATAGGCAACAGGCATATGTTCTCAACAGGTTTCTTATTTCACAGCGTCTGGAGGCATCTGCGGCTTGGTTCTTACCGCGGGCCAGACCAGACCCAATACAAACACGCGCCCCATATAGGGCAACAGTCCACCTTCATTGAGGGCGGGAGTGACTCGCTGGCGGTAGGTCTGAGCGTGCAGGTTTGCCAGCTCGGACCAGTGGGCATGCGGGCATTCATGGTGCGCGGTGTGCAGGCCAATATTAAAAAGCAGGGGGTTGACCAGGCCCTCGAAGTTGCGCGCGTAGTTCAGCTTGATACCCGGGGTATTGCGCTGCGCTCTGGAGAGTGGCCTGCCGTCGGCATGGGCATGCTGCAGGTAGTTGGTGGCCAGCAGCCAGTGCAGTCCGTGCAGCTGGGGAACGATGATGAAGAGCAGCGCCTTTTGCCAGTCCAGCCAGAGAAAAAATCCCCAGCTGCCCAGCCACAGAACGTACTGCCCCATGCAGTAGCGAAACGCCCCCGGCCAGTGAATGCGTAGATTGTTGAGCCAGCGAAAAAACAGCGGATACAGCTTCAAGCCTGCCTGAATAGGGTGGATCAGATAGCCCCAGAGGTGGTTGGTATCGCCTCCGAACTCCGGACGATAGGTGCGGGCAATGTCCTTGGGGCCGTGACGAAAGCGGTGGTGATTGCCCACATGGGCGGGCCAGAACACAAAAGTGGGGTGGCCTTGCAGCAGAGTCAGCCAGTAGTCCGTGGCGCGATTCGTCCAGCGGCCCCACCACATGCGCACATGAGTGTGATTGTGGTGAATCACGCCCACGCCAAGAGTCAGAAATAGCTGGATGCTATAAAAAATGAAGTTGAAGCCATGCTCCCACTGCCACCACACCAGCAAGGGCATCACCAGCATATAGAGCACGGACTGCCAGTCGCGCCAATGACGTAGCGTGGGGAAGAAGCGCTGACTAGGGTGCTGACGCATCAGTGGCCGGCAGTCTGTGTAGGTGCGGGCTTGACCTTGGTACCCATGATCTGGTCCATGAAGGCCAGCGCAAATCCATAGTTGCCCGCCGGTCTGGCGTGGTGCAAATGGTGGCGGCGGCTGGCGGCCAGAGGGTGGGTGTCAGAGACCTTGGGGAAAAAATCCCAGTTGGAATGGCCGATCAGGTTCAGAATCAGGCTGAGTACGGGCACGGACGCCAGCGACCAGAAGTAAAAATCATGCACCAGCATGGGCAGCAAGATGATGTTGCCCAGCATCAGCGCCTCAATGGGATGAAAGCTGTAGGTGGACCACGGTGTGGTCACGATAGAGCGGTGGTGGTCACCGTGATAGCGTACCAGCTGCCGCGTATGCAGCAGACGGTGGTTGATCCAGAAGTGCACATCGTTCCAGATCAGCAGCGCAAAAATCTCCAGCGCAATGCGGCCGGCGCTTGCCGTGGGTGAGAGCTGTGCCCAGCCCAGTTGCAAAAAGCCCCAGGGCACGATCATGCCCAGTCCGAAGATCAAAATGGAATGGAACGACTGCCGCCATTCGCGCTGCAGCTGATCGGGCTTGAGAGGGCGTGTATCCAGCGGCTTTCCAATCCCTGCGCTGGCCAGCAGACGCGTAAGGCCCAGCATGGCTAGTGCGCCCAGCACATAAATTCCGCCAAAAAAGACCAGTCCCAATGCCATGACCTGCCAGGCATTGAGTTGAGTGAACCAGGTTCCAGCGTTCATGAAGGCTCCGTAAACATTGACGCCGCCAGACAAAGCAATGCGCCCGAAAGGCATAGCGTAAACGCGTGCCAGTCGGGCGCATGATAGCGGACGCTGCAGTAGCATCAGCTGATACTTAAAGAGGCTCAAAGGAGGCTGCTGCACTCAAAGAAGCGTGTCTCACCGGAGAGGCAGCGAGCAAACGCCGCCGTGCAACGAGGCTGTCGTCCCTCTCAGAGGGAAGGTGCAAGGTGGCTCACGGGGAGTCAGTTACTGCGCAGTAATGTGCTGCTCGCGAATGATGGTGCCCAGGGCTTTTACATCCTGCTGAATGCGGTTGCCCAGCCCTTCGGGCGAGCTGCCCACAGCCTGCCAGCCTTGCATGGCCAGCTTCTGGCGCATCTCTGGGGTGCGCACAATCTCGCTAACGGCTGCTGCCAGCTTGTCTACATGGGCCTTGGGCATGGACTTGGGGGCAGCAACGGCGTTCCAGATTTCCAGATCAAAGTTGTTGACGCCCAGATCCTTGAGGCTGGGCAGGCCGGGAGCCAAGGGGCTGCGGGCCGCAGAGGTCACGCCAATACCGTGCAGCTTGCCAGACTGAATCTGGGCCATGGCGAGGGCTGGAGGCAGCATGGACAGTTGCAGATCGCCCCCCTGGATACCATTGAAAACCTGCGGGTAGCCGGTATAAGGCACATGCACGGCCTTGATGGCCGAGCGGCTCTTGAGCAGCTCCATGCCCAGGTGGCCCACGGTGCCCACGCCGGGCGAGCCATAGCTCCACTTGTCACCGGCCTTGGCTGCGGCATCCAAGAAGGCCTTGCCTTGCGGTGCAGAGGCAGGGGCCACCAGCACCAGCGGTGCCACGCCAATCAGGCTCACAGGCTGCAAATCCTTGACCGGGTCGTAGCGCACAGCGGGATTGAGCAGCTTGGCGATGGTCATATTGCCGTTGATCATCACGCTGAAGGTGTAGCCGTCAGCCTTGGCCACATATTCACCGGCGATATTGCCACCCGCGCCCACGCGGTTTTCCACAATGATGGTCTGGCCCAACTTCTTTTCCAGCGGCTCGGCCAATGCACGGGCTGTCAGGTCGGGCGAAGAGCCTGCGGGGAAGCCCACGATCAGGTGCAAGGGCTTGTCGGGCCAGTTGTCAGCCGCCATGGCGGCGGGTGCCATGGATGCAGTCATCAAAGCTGCGCCCACTGCAACCACGCTTCGGCGGGAAAGTTTTTTGAGGACGCTGGAAGTGCGGGAGTGGCAAATAGGCATGTCAGGTCTCTTGAGTCTTATCGGTATGGAGATCAGCGCAGATGCAAGCAGCATCAGCGCCAGAAAATAAAAAACCCGGAAATTATCCGGGTTTGAGATTCAGCATTTCAGCCTTTTAAGTCGCTGGTGCGCAAGTTAGCGTTTACGCGAACTCGGCCAGCGCTTTTTTCATCTTTTTCATAGCGGCGACTTCGATCTGGCGAATGCGCTCGGCGCTCACACCGTACTCGGCAGCCAGCTCATGCAGCGTCATACCGCCTGAGCCATCGTCATTGACCTTGAGCCAGCGCTCTTCCACGATGCGGCGGCTGCGGTCATCCAGAGCCTCCAGAGCCAGAGCCAGGCCATCTGTGGCCAGATGATCGCGCTGGCGCGATTCAATCATGGCAGTGGGCTCATGGTTGGCATCGGCCAGATAAGCGATAGGTCCAAAAGACTGCTCGCCGTCATCGCTGGGCGAAGGATCCAGCAGCACATCCCCACCGGCCAGACGCGTTTCCATCTCCATGACCTCTTCACGCTTGACGTTAAGCTTGGCCGCCATGGCGTCAATCTCGTGAGTGGTTAGCGTCTCACGCATCATGGCCTCGTCATCAGCCATGGCAGCGTCAGACTTCATGTCGTGTTTCATCGAGCGCAAATTGAAGAACAGTTTGCGCTGGGCCTTGGTCGTCGCAACCTTGACCATGCGCCAGTTCTTCAAGATGTATTCGTGGATCTCGGCCTTGATCCAGTGCATGGCGTAACTTACCAAGCGTACGCCTTGATCAGGGTCAAAGCGCTTGACGGCTTTCATCAGACCCACATTACCTTCCTGAATCAGGTCGCCGTGAGGCAGGCCATAACCCAAGTACTGGCGGGAAATCGACACCACCAGACGTAGGTGCGACATCACCAGACGCCCGGCGGCGTCCAGATCATTGTGTTCTTTGAGCTTGCGTGCATATGTCTGCTCTTCTTCAAGGGTGAGCATGGGCAGACGATTGACCGCCGAGATATAGGCATCCAGGTTGCCCAGCGGAGGTACCAGCGCCCAAGGGTTCGCGGGCGCCAAGGCAGTCGCAATGGAGCCGGAGGCAGTTTTCATTGCAGGTTTCCTTTCTTCCATAATCTTCATATTAGCACTCTGTTAGAGGGAGTGCTAAAGACAAAGTTCCCGGAGAGATGTAAGGTTTATAGAACTTTGCATAGGCGCTGTCTAATTAGCAAACCTAGCGCTTGTGATGCAGAGCTTCGTGGAGTATGTCTACGTGTCACCATGCCTAATGGACGCTGAATCCCAGGTGCAGACAGCTGCACTTTCACGATGTGGTCAGTCTGAAGCAATGAAATTGCAGTTTCTGGCAAAGCACTTACCCCTAGGCCTTCTCTGACCAGTGCACCAATAGTTGCAATATGGTCGACTTCAAAGACAGGGTTGAAATGAAGGCTCATAGACAGCAGTTCGGCATCAATGTACTGACGAACACTTGCTGATCCAGACATGGAAATGTGCGGATAGTCCAATGTGCTTTCGATGGCGACAGGGCCTACTTGGTTGCACAAAGGGTGCCCTTCTGGGCAAATGAGAAGGAATTGATCTTCGGTCAATTGTTCGTAGGCCAAGTCTTCTTGCTTGGGGTCAGCCGCGGTCAACGCAAAGTCAACCTTGCCATTGCGCACTAAATCAAATGCAGGACCTGACAGGGTATCTAGCAAGGACAGTTGTACCCCAGGGTGCATTCGAGTGAACTCAGCAAATACCTTGGGAACAAGTGAAGCCGCAAGAGAAGGCAGCGCAGCTACTGTGACTGAGCCTGTTTTCAGCTGCACAGTATCGGATACTGCTCTTAGTGCGCGTTGTGTGTCGAGTAGGAGGCCTTGTGCATGGGTGATAAACACATGCCCTGCGTCAGTCAGCTCAACTGCACGGGTCGTCCGTTCAAATAGTTTTGCACCAATTTGAGCTTCTACTCGTGCGATTAGGGCAGAGAGCGCAGATTGCGAGAGGTGTACAAGAAGGGCGGCTTGGCCAAAGCTCTTGGTTTGGCTCAGGGCCACAACTGCCCTTAGGTCTTTGGTCGATAGGTTGGCTTCCACAGAAGTGAGTATAAGTAGCCACAGGGTTGCAGTTGCCTGCAACCCTGCTTGCTGCATTTACTCTGCCTTGATATTGCTGTCCTTGATCAGCTTTGCCCATTTTGCATATTCGGCATTGATGATCTTGGTCGATTCATCCGGTGTGCCATAGGTGGCAATGGTGCCCTGTGCGAGCATGGAGTCTTTGACGTCTTGCTTGGAAAGAATCACTTTCAATGCAGCGTTGATTTTTTGGACAACTGCAGCTGGCGTCCCTGCTGGGGCAGAGAGAGCAAACATTGAGCTCACTTGCATCTCTGGCAGGCCAGCCTCAACAGCAGTTGGGACGTCAGGGATTGATGGCACTCGCTCTTTGGTTGTGGTCGCCAAAGCCCGAAGTTTTCCAGCCTTGATTTGGCTCTGTGCGGCAGGGACCGTGTCGATCATTGCATTGACTTGACCGCCCAGAAGGTCGGCAAGCGCAGGACCGCTTCCTTTATAGGGAACATGAACTACGTCAACCTGTGCTTGACGTTGGAACATCTCGATCGCAAGGTGCTGAGGCGAGCCGTTGCCTGCTGATGCCAAGGTAACGGAGCCTGGCTTTTCCTTGGCGAGAGCTACTAGCTCTTTGACAGATTTCGCAGGGATATTGGGGTTGACGACAAAGACCAGTGGAACTGTTCCCACTACCGAGATATGCGAGAAGCTCTTGTGGATGTCGAATGGTGTGACAGCAGGAGTCAGCGCTGCATTGATCGTGTGGCTGGTAAACGCACCCATCAGCAAGGTGTAGCCGTCAGCGGGTGATTTTGCTACTTGCCCTGCACCAAGGCTGCCGCCAGCGCCCGCGCGATTGTCGACTACAAACTGCTGGCCAAGTGCTTCAGAAAGCTGTTTCGCCAATACTCGGCCGATGACATCGGTTGCTCCACCTGGAGCATAGGGAACAACCAGCCTGACGGGTTTGTTTGGGTAGTCAGATTGAGCTTGGGCAGCTTCTGTTGCACCTAACGCTACCAAGGCTGTTGCAGCCATGACCGAAAGAGTTGCTCGACGCGTCTTGAAGGTATTTCGACTTGTGAATTTCATGAGGTCTCCTTTAGGGTTTTCAGGGGTGCGCTTTCTTGTTTGAGCGCTCGATTTTTTTCTTAATCAATAATATTATTAATAATTAATGCATCAACCGTGGTTAACCCTCCCATGACGAACAAGCCAAAGCAACAACCCTCGATTCATCCTGAAGCTGCATCGAGCGGTATCTCCAAAGGACTCACTAACTATGGTGATCGTGGGTTCTCTCTTTTTTTGCGAAAAGCTTTCATCAAAGGGGCTGGTTACACAGACAAGGCTCTGGATCGGCCCGTAATTGGCATTTCGAACACAGGGAGTTCCTACAACCCATGTCACGGCAACATGCCGCAGCTGATGGAAGCGGTGAAGCGAGGCATCTTGATGGCGGGCGGCCTGCCGATGGATTTCCCCACCATCTCCTTGCATGAGAGCTTTTCTCAGCCAACCAGCATGTATCTGCGCAACCTGATGTCGATGGATACGGAGGAAATGCTTCGTGCCCAGCCTATGGATGCTGTGGTGCTGATCGGTGGTTGCGACAAGACAGTGCCAGCGCAGTTGATGGGCGCTGCTTCGGTGGGCCTGCCCGCAGTTCAATTGGTGACTGGTTCGATGCTCACGGGCTCGCATCGAAGTGAAAGAGTGGGTGCGTGTACGGATTGCCGACGTTATTGGGGCAAGTTCCGGGCAGAAGAAATTGATGCCGAAGAGATCTCCGATGTGAACAACCAACTGGTTGCTAGCGTAGGAACTTGCTCGGTGGCTGGGACGGCAAGCACCATGGCTTGTATTGCAGAGGCGCTCGGTATCGGCATTCCTGGTAGTGCAACACCACCTGCAGTCACTGCAGACCGCATCCGAATTGCAGAGCGCTCGGGTGAGGTCGCTGTGCAGATGGCGAGAGCAGGGTTGACGATTGACAAGATCCTTACCCCTGCAGCTTTCGAAAATGCGATGCGTGTTCTCTTGGCTATGGGGGGCTCTACCAATGCCATTGTTCACCTGGCTGCTATTGCAGGTCGACTGGGCTATGAGCTCGACTTGAAGGCTCTGGATGCTATGAGTCGCAATACGCCTGTGCTGTTGGATCTCAAGCCTTCGGGAGATCACTACATGGAAGACTTTCATGCAGCTGGTGGCATGCATACATTGCTGAGAGAGCTCAAACCTCTGCTGCACTTGGATGCGCTGACTGTGACGGGTAGAACTTTGGGGGAGGAGCTGGAGGCTGCTGGAGCAGACTTCAAGCAGCATGTAGTAAAGACGATGGATGCGCCCTTGTATCCTCAAGGAGGCATCGCAGTTCTGTATGGCAACCTTGCACCAGGTGGAGCGATCATCAAGCAGTCTGCCGCCACCCCTGAGTTGATGGAGCATGAGGGGCGAGCTGTTGTTTTCGAGAATGCCGAAGATTTGGCTGCGCGTATTGACTCGCCCGATCTGGATGTCCGAGCCGAGGATGTCCTCGTTCTTAAAAATATTGGGCCCAAAGGAGCCGCGATGCCAGAGGCTGGCTATCTTCCTATTCCCAAGAAGCTTGCTGCCCAAGGTGTGAAAGACATGGTTCGTGTTTCGGATGGGCGTATGAGTGGCACTGCGTTCGGCACCATCGTCTTGCACGTAACGCCAGAGGCTGCCATTGGAGGCCCTTTGGCTTGGGTTCAAACGGGAGACAGAATTCGCCTCTCTGTGCGTGAACGCAGTATTGAATGGCTGGTCAGCGAAGAAGAGCTGGCTTTGCGTCAGAATGCCAAGACTGTTCAAGTTCCATCCGCTGAGCGAGGCTACGCTCATCTGTTCAAGAAAACTGTTTTGCAGGCTGATCGAGGCGCAGACTTTGATTTCTTGACGGCCACAGAACGCAAAGGTTCGATTCCAAGGAGTTAAGTCCATATGCCGACGGGCGTTAATGCCAATGAGCGCCGTCCCACCGAGGACGGCGCATCTGCTATTGCCGCGATACTGGAGGAAGACATCGTTCTGGGGCTTTTGGCGCCCAGGGTGCGTCTTGTCGAAGATGATCTGATGGACAGATTTGGAGCCAAGCGCCATGTCGTGCGAGATGCGTTGGCTCAACTGGAGGTCGTGGGACTGCTTGAACGCAAGCGCAATATTGGCTCCATGGTGAAAGCCTTTGGTAAAGATGAAGTGATTCATCTTTATGAAATGCGAGAGATCCTTGAAGCCGAGGCGATGCGCAAGATACCGCTGCCTTTGTCTAGCGAAGCGCTGAGACAGTTGAAGAGCATTCAGGCCGGACATGACGAAGCGATCCAAAATCAGGATCCGCGCGGCATTTTCAGGACCAACCATGAATTTCATCGACTTTTGTTTGCTCAATGCGGCAATGCTTTCTTGTCGCAGTCCATTGAGGAATTCGCCCGTCGAACGCATGCGATTCGATTTGGTGCACTGATGTCCAGAGAGAGGCAGCTGCAATCGCAAAAGGAGCACCATGAATTGCTGACGTTGCTGGAGGCTGGTAAGAGAGAGCCGCTGATCGCCTTGACCTTGGCGCATCTTGTGCCTCCAAGAGATCATTACTTGAAGGCACAAGAGGCGTTGCTACCTTGAGGCGCTCAGTTCAGGAACAGGTCGCGGATGTTCTGAGCAGTGGCCAATGGGCGTCCCAGAGCCATAGCCCCCTGGGCCACTTGAGTGACCAAGGATGCATTGCTGGCAGCTTGCTCGCCGCTCTTGAGAAATAGATTGTTTTCGAAGCCAACTCGCGCATGACCACCCAAGCTTGCTGCAGCGATGGCGCATGCGTTTTCCTGAGGGCCAAATGCACACATGGCCCATGGATAGGCGTTGTCATTGACTTCAAGAAAAGGCAGCAGGTCGCTCGGCGACGAGGTTTGCCCAGCTGAGTAACGACCAAGCACAAAGAGCAGGAACCACTTGTTTTCCGGAATGACGCCAGATGCTCGCAGCCGTTGCCAAGCTTGAACATCGGCAGCGTCATAAAGAATCACCTGGGTCATCACATTGCTGTCTTTGAGCCACGTGAAAAACGCCTGGATATCAGACTCGGGAACCTCGGGCTTGAGAATTTCTCGCAGTCCCACGGAAAGTGCTTCTGGGCTTACGTCCCGAGCGACCTGCATTTGCTCATATGGTTGGTAAACCTGAGCAGCTTCGGTTGTGATCTGTACAACTAACTCCTGCCCAACAGCTTTACGCACCGCAGCAGTGGCTTCCAGATAGGCATGAGCATCCAGCAGGTGCTTGCCGTCTGGTTTGCGCACATGCATGTGAATCATGGATGCACCAGAGTCCAGGCATTCTTTGGCTGCTTGCGCCAGCTCTGCAGCTGTCAGAGGAACGTTGGCGTGCTGCTCTTTTGTCTTGTAAGCCCCGTTAGGAGCCACGGTCACGATCAAAGGTTGATTCATCATGAGCTCCTTTTATTGATCTGCAGCATCGCCAACAGGAGGCAATTCGCTCTTCAGAATCTCAAGACCTGCCAGCAGCGTTCTTTGATAGCGCTGCTTCTCTTGCGCAATGCTCTCAGGCGTCCACTTGAAGAAGCCTTCGCCGGTCTTCATACCGAATTTGCCTTCAGCCACTTTTTGGGCGAGGCATTGGCTGGGCTCTTTGTTGGCGGCAAGTGACGGATACATCGTTGTCCCGGCGGCGCAGTGAACTTCAAGGCCTGCGTGGTCGCGCTGCAGAACGGGACCTGCCGCGAGAAATCGAAAGCCGAAGCCAAAGCGCACTGCGGCGTCTACGTCTTCGGGTGAAGCAATGCCTGCGTCGATCAATGCAAAGGCTTCGCGTGCAAGTGCATGCTGAAGGCGGTTGGCGAGAAAGCCAGGAAGATCCTTTTTAACAAGGACAGGTACCATGCCGCATTGACGCATAAAGGCGTAAAGGTTCTCTGCACACTCTTTGTTGGATGCTTCGCCGCATACAACCTCAACCAGAGGTGTCAGGTGGGCAGGCATGAAAAAGTGCAGCCCCAACATGCGATCTTGTGTCTGCAGTCCCTCGGCAATCGCGGTGATGGGGAAGCTTGAGCTGTTGCTGGCTAGTAGTGCGTCTTTGCGGGCCTTCTGCTCAAGTTGCTTGAACAGAGCCTGTTTGATATCCAAGCGTTCGGGAATGCACTCAATCACAACATCGACGGATGCCCAGTCGATGTCATCCAGTGATGAAGCTACCGACAGTTTTTCAAGGTGTTGGGCCGCATCCAGTTGGTTGAGCCCATTCAGTACGAGCTCGGATACCTTTGCTGCACGATCTGAGTTGGACTCGATGACGGTCGTTTTGCTGCCACCACGACAAAGAACAACTGCAACGTCTGCTCCCATAGTGCCGCCACCAACAACAACGGCGTGTGAACGGGATGGGCGGAAAAAGTGCTTTGGTGCACTAAAGGTTGCTTTCTCCAACTGAGGTCTCCAAGTTTTTAATCTTGGAAAGAGTTTGATGTTATTTAATAAATTTGTTAAACAAATTTATTTTATTGATTGATCTGTTTTATTAATGAATAGAGTCTTAAAAATGTCTGCTGCAGTGAAAGGTAGTCCATTGCCATAAATGGTTAGTTCAGGCGATTGTTGCCGCTACCCTGAGCTTTCTTTTCAGAAAATACAAAACTGAGGAGGAAGAATTCTGGAAAGTAGAACTCTCAATGAGAAACGAGTACAAAACTAGCCTCTTCACGCAGCGCTAAGCCCTTGATTTTTGCGGAGGTGAGTACCAGGCTCCATGAGAATCGATAAGTTAAGTGCCTGCTGGCACTGAGCTGACATCTGCTTCCTTGATAGTTAGAACGAGAGACAAGAATGAATCCGAAAAAAGTGTGTATTTACGGCGCAGGAGCCATTGGCGGTTGGCTGGGCGTAGCACTGGCCAAAGCCGGCTGCGAGTTGAGCGCGGTGGCGCGTGGGCAGACGTTGGCCGCACTGCAGCACAACGGCCTGACATTGATGCATGGTGAGGAGCGCGAGACCGTGACCATCAACGCGCAACAAGACCCCGCTGCGCTGTGCGTCCAGGATGTGGTGGTGATAGCCGTCAAAGCCCCGGCCATGCCCGACGTGGCGCGCCAGATTGGATCTCTGATCGGCCCGCAGACTTTGGTACTGACGGCGATGAATGGCGTACCTTGGTGGTTTCTGGCCGGTGGTGTGGATGCCAGCCTGCGAGGCCTGCAGCTCAAGACGGTGGACCCGCAGGGCGATATTGCCCGAGCCATTCCCACGGAGCAGGTCATTGGCTCGGTGGTGCATGCCAGTTGTTCACTCGATGCGCCGGGCGTGGTGCGCCGTCACTTTGGCAACAGCATCATCGTGGGCGAGCCCATGGCGCTGCCCGGCGATGCTGCCACGGAACGTCTGCTGGCGTTGGGCGAGCTGCTGCGTGCGGGCGGGCTGGAGGTCAAGGTCTCGGGCAACATCCAGCGCGATGCCTGGTACAAGCTCTGGGGCAATATGACCATGAACCCCGTCAGTGCCATCACGGGCGCAACCACGGACAAGATTCTGGGCGACGAGTTGGTGCGCAACTTCATCACCGCCGTGATGTTTGAGGCCAAGGAAATCGGCGCGCGCATCGGCCTGCCGATTGCCGACAGCCCGCAGGACAGGCATCAGGTCACGCTCAAGCTGGGCGGCTTCAAAACCTCAATGCTGCAAGATGTGGAAGCAGGCAAACCTGTGGAGCTGGATGCGCTGGGGGGAGCGGTGCGAGAAATGGGCGCCATGTGTGGCATTCCCACTCCGTTTACCGATGCGCTTCTGGGGCTGACGCGGCTGCGTGCGCAGCAGCTGGGTTTGTATCCGTTGTAACGCTCAGAATATCTGGGCCGCCTTGGTTCTAGACTGGGCGACATGAACACCACATTGACCCAGACTGCACCCTCCCAGTCCTCTTCATCTCAGGATCTGCCTTGGAGCACGCTGTGCGTGGTGACCACGACCGTGGGGCATTCGGCGGAAGCAGAAGACATGGCACGGGCACTGGTGGCCGCGAAGGTTGCGGCCTGTGTGCAGACCGAGCGCGTCACCTCGTATTACGAGTGGGATGGGGTACTGCAGACCAGTGCCGAGTGGCGGCTGGTTTGCAAGACATTGCCTGAGGTGCTGCCGCGATTGACGCAACTCATTCGTGAGCAGCACAGCTATGAGGTTCCGCAGATCACCATGCGCACCGAACGTTGCCTGGGTGATTACGCCCAATGGCTCAAGCAGCAAGTGCAAGCCTGAAAGCGCGGGCTTAAATAAAAAAGGAGCGCCTTGCGCGCCCTTCAGTGCTCAATCTATCTGAAAACTCGATAGATAAAGCGCTGGCAGCTATGGTTCTTGTGCTTCAGGACAGCAGGGCCTGGGCGAATTCGCGGGCGCTAAAGGTTTCCAGATCTTCGATCTTCTCGCCCACGCCGATGAAGTAGACGGGCACGGGGCGCTCCTGCGCAATCGCAGCCAGAACACCGCCCTTGGCCGTGCCGTCGAGCTTGGTCACGATCAGGCCCGTGAGCTGCAGCGCATCGTCAAAAGCGCGCACCTGGGTCAGGGCGTTCTGACCGGTATTGCCATCGATGACCAGCAGCACTTCGTGCGGCGCCGTGCCATCGGCCTTGCTCACCACGCGCTTGATCTTTTTCAGCTCTTCCATCAGGTGCAGCTGCGTGGGCAGGCGACCTGCGGTATCGACCAGCACTACATCTTTCTTGCGTGCCTTGCCGGCAGAGACCGCATCGAAGCTCACGGCTGCGGGGTCGCCGCCATCCTGGCTGATGATTTCCACGGTGTTGCGATTAGCCCAGACGCCGAGCTGCTCGCGCGCCGCAGCGCGGAAGGTGTCGGCAGCAGCCAGCAGCACGGATTGCTCGCTGTCGGCCAGATGTTTGGTCAGCTTGCCGATGGAGGTGGTTTTGCCAGCGCCGTTGACGCCAGCCACCATGATGACGGTGGGCTGGTGCTCGCCAATGGACAGGGGCTTTTCCAGGGGCCTCAGCAAGTCGGTCAGCGCATCGGCCAGCAGCGCCTTGACGGCGGCGGGATCGGTGGTCTTGGTTTCCTTGACGCGGCGCTTCAAGTCGTCGAGCAGATGCTGGGTGGCCTTGACGCCGGTGTCTGCCATCAGCAGCGCATCTTCCAGCTCTTCATAGAGCGTGTCGTCAATCTGCGTGCCGGTAAAGACGGTGGCAATGCTGGAGCCGGTCTTGCGCAGACCGGCTTTGAGGCGTTCCATCCAGCTTTGACGGGAATTCTGGTCTTCTGGCTTTGCGGTAGGCTCGGGGGCTGCTACAAAATCCTGAGTGGTTGGCCGCTCTTCGCTGGGCTTGGCTGCAGAGCCGCCACCGAAGGTCTTGCTCCACCAGGAGCTGTTGCCATTTTCGGCAGACGCCGCAGGCGTATGCTGTGCAGCAGGCGTGGTCTGCTCGGCAGGAGCGGGCACCGCAGCGGCTTGGTCTGCGGGCGTGGTGTCCACCACATCGGTGGGACTGGGCTTTTTCTTGAAAAAACTGAACATTGGCTGGTTTTTAGAATCGCATCATTCTATGAAACATGTACGTGCACTCCCTGTACTGGGCTTAATGGCCTGTTTGAGCGCTGGGGCAGCCTTGGCTGCACCGGGCGCATCGTCGCAACCTGTGTCTGCCGCAGCCGTGCAAGCTGCACCTGCCGTGCAGCAGTTCACACTGAAGAACGGCATGCAGTTGATTGTGCAACCAGACCGGCGTGCCCCTACGGCCGTGCATATGGTCTGGGTACGTGTGGGCTCCATGGACGAGGTCGATGGCACTACAGGCATAGCCCATGCGCTGGAGCACATGATGTTCAAGGGCTCCAAGACCGTCAAGCCGGGCGATTTCTCGCGCCGCGTGGCGGCACTGGGAGGTCAGGAAAATGCGTTTACCTGGCGTGATTACACGGGCTACTACCAGCAGATTCCGTCCAGCCGGCTGGAAGATGTGATGAAGCTGGAGTCTGACCGCTTTGCCAGCAATCAGTGGCCGGACTCCGAATTCAAGAAAGAAATCGAGGTCATCAAGGAAGAGCGCCGCATGCGCACCGAGGATCAGCCGCGCGCCATGTTGATGGAGCAACTGATGGCGGCGACCTTCATGGCTTCGCCCTATCGCCGCCCCGTGGTGGGATGGATGAGCGATCTGGACTCCATGACGCCTGACGATGTGCGCGACTTTCACAAGCGCTGGTATGTGCCGGCCAATGCAGCCGTGGTGGTGGTGGGTGATGTGAATGTGTCTCAGGTGCGTGCCTGGGCCGAGAAGTACTACGGCAGCATCCCTGCACGGGCTGTGCCCGAGCGCAAGCCGCAGATCGAGCCCAAGCAGATCGGCGTGCGTCGCATTGAGGTCAAACAGCCCGCAGAGCAGGCCTTTATCGCCATGGCCTATCGCGTACCTACCTTGAACAAGGTGGAGAAGCTGCAGGCCGACGACAAGGATGCGCTGGCGCTGCTGGTGCTGACTGCCGTGCTCGATGGCTATGACGGCGCTCGTCTGGAGCGCGCTCTGGTGCAGGGCGAAGGCCAGGCCAATGGCCGCGTGGCAGACAGCGCAGGCAGCTCAGCCTCCATCATGGGCCGTGGCCCTAGCCTGTTCATGCTGACGGGCGTTCCCGCCAAGGGCAAGACTGCTGCTGATGTGGAGGCCGCCCTGCGTGCCCAGATTCAGAAGATCGCCCAAGAAGGCGTGCAGGCCGACGAGCTGGAGCGCGTGAAGACACAGTGGATGGCATCGAACGTCTATGAGCGCGATTCCGTTATGGGTCAGGCCCAGAACCTGGGCAATTACTGGATTCAGGGCATGCCGTTGGACGCAGAAGACAAGCTGCTGGCCGAGCTGAAAAAAGTCACTTCGGACGACGTCAAGGCCGTAGCCGCCAAGTACTTTGGTGACGACCAGCTCACGGTGGGCACGCTGGTGCCCCAGCCTTTGCCTGCGGGCAGCAAGGCTCGCCCCATGTCTGGCAAGGCCGATACAGGTGGCACTGTTCACTGAGCGCAGCGGAGAAAACAATGCAAACTATGAAAAAGATAGCTGCTAGCGCTTTTGTAGCAAGCGCTGGGTTGGGATTTTTAACGCAATCTGCTTGGGCCTTGTTGCCTATTGAACACTGGACTCAGCCCAGCGGCGCTCAGGTCTGGCTAGTGCAAAGCCCTGGCATCCCCATGGTGGATGTGCAGATTGACTTTGACGCGGGCAGCCGCCGCGATCCTGAAGACAAAGTGGGGCTAGCCGCAGCCGCAGCCATGATGGCTTCCAAAGGCATCAAGGCCGCGGGCGATGCGCCTGCGTTGGATGAAAATGCTCTGGGTCAGGCATGGGCCGACCTGGGTGCCAGCTTTGGTGCCAATGTGGGCCGCGACAGCTTTACCTATGGTCTGCGTTCACTGACCCAGCCTGATCTGCTGCAAAAAGCCGTGGCTTTAGCTGCGCGTCAGGTGGCGACCCCGAGCTGGCCCGAGGCCGTTTGGCAGCGTGATCGTGAACGCTGGAGTGCAGCCCTCAAGGAGGCCGACACCCGTCCTGGTACCGTGGCATCCAAGGCCTTTCGCAAGGCTGTCTTTGGCAACTCTCCCTATGGTTACCAGACCACGGTCGACAGTCTCGCCAAGATCGATATCTCTGCCATGCAGGACTTTCACCGCAAGCTGATTGCAGCCTGCCGCGCCAAGGTTAGCGTGGTGGGTGCTGTGAGCCGCCAGCAGGCCGATGCCATGGTCAAGCAGCTGCTGGGTCCGCTGCAGGCGACCAATGGCAATGACTGCGCGCCGTTGCCCGAAGTGGCCAAGGTGCAGGATTTGACAGAAGCCAAGGTCGAGAACATTCCGTTCGAGTCCGCCCAGGCCCAGGTCATCCTTGGCCAGCCCGGTATTGCGCGTAACAGCCCCGATTTTCTGGCCGTGATGCTGGGCAATCACATTCTGGGCGGCGGCGGTTTTACCTCGCGCCTGATGGAGGAGGTGCGTGAAAAGCGTGGCTTGACCTATGGCGTCTCTAGCGACTTTTCGCCGGGTCTGGACCGTGGGGCTTTTGTGATCGGTCTGCAGACCCGACCCGACCAAGCGGCAGAGGCTTTGAAGGTCTCTCAGGAAGTGCTGCGAAAATTCATAGCAGAAGGCCCGACCGAGAAAGAACTCATGGCGGCCAAGGACAACCTGATTGGTGGCTTTGCGCTGCGAATCGACAGCAACCGCAAGCTGCTGGGCAATGTGGCCAACATCGCCTGGAACGGCTTGCCACTTGACTATCTGGAGCACTGGACCGAACGCGTTCAGGCTCTGACCACCAAGGACGTAAAGGATGCCATGCAGCGCATGGTGCAACCCGAGCGCATGGTGACTGTGACTTTGGGAGCGAAACAATGAGCCGCAGTGCTATCAAGCTGCACACCCCGGCGGGCCGCAAGGCACTGGACAAAATGATTCAGGAGGGCGAGCGCAAGGCGCAGGAGCTGGCTGCGATCCGTCCCGGTCGTCCTGGCGTCAAGGCCGGGCCTTCAGTCAAGCCTGCTGCCACCGGTGCAGGTGAAATCCGCATCATTGGCGGTCAGTGGCGCCGCACGCGTCTGGCCGTGGCGCAAAAGCCTGGTCTGCGCCCCACGCCTGATCGTGTGCGCGAGACCTTGTTTAACTGGCTGGGTCAGGACCTGACCAACTGGAAAGTGCTGGACGCCTTTGCCGGTACCGGAGCGCTGGGCATTGAGGCAGCATCGCGTGGTGCCACCAGCGTCATCATGAACGAGCAGGATGCGGCCTTGGTGCAGCAACTGCAGCAACTGCAGCAAAAGCTGGACGCCAAGATGCTCAAGGTGCAGCGCGGCGATGCGCTGAGCTGCCTGAAGACCGTGACTGCACAGGATCTGGTGCTGCTGGATCCGCCGTTTGATCTGGTGGAGCTGTTCGAGCCCGCTTTGAAGGCCGCCATCAATGCGGTGGCGGACGGCGGCTATATCTATTTGGAAGCCCCAGAAGCCTGGAGCGAAGAGCGCTTGGCTGAGATGGGGTTGGAGCTGCATCGTTACCTGAAGGCGGGATCTGTCCACGCCCATCTGCTGCGAAAAAACTAAGCTGAATGCTATTGATATAAGAGCTGCTGGCGCTTTTCCATAAAGCGTTAGCAGCTCTTTTTTATCTAAATTTCATCTTGATAGAGGGCAAATGCATAATGCCTTGTCATGCTGCGCTGCAGCAGCGTTCAGTACAAGACCCGCAGGAGAGAGATAAGCCATGAGTCAGGATCTGATTGCCGTTTACCCCGGAACCTTTGACCCCATCACCTTGGGTCATGAAGACGTTGTGCGCAGGGCTGCGCAGCTTTTTGGCAAGGTGATCGTGGCAGTGGCGGCAGGGCATCACAAGAAGACGCTGTTCACGCTGGATGAGCGCATTGCCATGGTGCGCGAGGCTTGCTCTAAATACCCGCAGGTGCAGGTGGAGAGCTTTGACGGCTTGCTGGCGCACTTTGTGCTGGCTCGCGGCGCCAAAGCCATGGTGCGTGGTCTGCGTGCGGTGACGGACTTTGACTATGAGTTTCAGCTGGCAGGCATGAACCGTACCCTGATGCCGGATGTGGAAACTGTTTTTCTCACACCCAGTGATCGTTATCAGTTCATCAGCTCTACCTTTGTGCGTGAGATTGCATCGCTGGATGGTGAAGTGGACAAGTTCGTCTCCGAGGGCGTGCATACCAAGCTAATGGCCAAGGTCGGTCGCACGGCTTAGGCATTCAACGGCGTGGGCTTGGCAGTCCGGTGCGGTGACTTTGAATGACTTCGTGCACAAAGCGCAGCTTGTCCCAGGCAGGGGCCGAGATGGCGAAGGGATAGGCATCTCCGTGACCAAGGCTGCGATTCAGGCTGTTGTGTAGCAGCGTGAGCGGTATCCATTGGGACTGCATGATCGCAAAGTCAGTTGGCGCAGGCCCGAGCGGGTTCTGAATGACCTGTTGGCCTGCGCTGGGAGTATCTGGAACCGTGATGCAGGTTCCGTAGCTGGCAGCTGTCTCAAGCAAGTCCACCATATGCAGGTAATGTGCCCAGGTCTCTGCCCAGTCCTCCCAAGGATGGGATGCCGCATAGGCGCTGATGAAGTGGTTTTGCCAGCTGCTATCCAGCGGGTCTTTGCCATAGTGCTGCTGTAGAGCCAGAGCATAGTCTTGATGCTCATAGCCAAACAGAGCTCTAAAGCGCTCCAGGTTTGAGCTGCCCGCTATTAATTGGTCCCAGTAAAAGTGTCCCGATTCATGGCGCAAGTGTCCAATCAGCGTGCGATAGGGCTCCTGCAGTGCCAGACGACGTCTGGCGCGCTCATCATCATCCGCCTCGACGACATTGAGTGTGATCATGCCGCTGGCATGACCGGTCATCACAGGACTTTGCCCTGGTAGATCGGCAAGCAGGGCAAAACGGGGTTCGGCGATGCGATGCTCGCAGGGGTCTAGCAAGCCGAGTTTGGCCAAGGTATAGAACAGGCATCGCTTGGCAACTTCTATCTTGGCCCAGCGCAGCTCATTGATGGGATCCGTGTTGTCGGGCAGCCATTCAGTCTGGCGGCATGAAACGCATAGGTGCTGAGGGTCGGAAGCCTCAATCGCAAAATTACACAGGCTGATATTGTGACGATGGGCGCAAGGGCGGTAGCGTGCATTGGGGCTGACCATGGTGGTATCAGCGGCAGGTAAAATGCCAACACGCAGTTGGTCTGGCAAGAATGCCTGAGAAGCACCGCAATGCACACATTGCAGGCTTTCAAAGTAGATCAGGTGACCACAGGCCTCGCAGTTGAAAACTTGCATGCAAATACTTTAAGGGCGATGGCTTGCAAAACCACAAAAAAAGAAAAAGTCGGCTTGAAGCCGACTCTTGAGTGAGGGGAGAACAGGCTAGAGACATGGCCTGCCAACCCGGTGTGTTGTCAGAAGGTCAGGGCTTGACCACGATGCTGTTGCGCACTTCCCGTACATGCTTGGTGGTGCGAGCAATTTCCGCAGCACGTGCCTTTTCTGCTTCCGATTTGGCAAAACCTGAAAGCTGAACGACACCATTCATTGTTTCCACACTGATGGCGGTTGCAGAGACGCTCTTGTCTTCAGCCATTTTGGCCTTCACTGCCGTAGTAATTCCGGCATCGTCCACATAGGAGCCCACAGTTTGCTGATCACGAGCCACAGAGCAGGCTGTGGTACCAAGCACTGCGGTTGCTGCGACGAGGCTAAAAGCCAAAGCACGAGTCAAATTTTTCATCTGCTTTTCTCCTTTGGGTTGGAAATTTTTGCGTAAGGGTTTGCTATAAAAATAGGGGCTATTTTTTACGTGAGCGCCCCAGGAAAAAGGCCGTCGCAAGAGCGGCACCAGTGGCAGCCGCAATCATTATGGAGCGGCCCGGTTGCTCGACGACATACTTATTGGTTGCATCGGCTGCAGTATTGATTTGTCGGCGAGCCTTGTGAGAGCTTTCAGCCCAGAAGTTGATACTGCGTTCAGCCAGGTCCTGTGCACGGTGGGCCAGACTGTCTATCAGTGGACTCTCTTCTTCATCAGCATTGCGCATGTGACGCCCGGATGAGTCGATGGCTTCAGACGCAGTGCGACGTGCACGACGTGCAGTATCTTGAATCGTGTCAGTGATCTCGTCAGCAGCCTCTTGGCCATCTTGCAGCATTTTTTTGGCGGCTTGCTTGCCTGTATCCACTGCATCCTCTGCTACATCTGCTGCTTTGTTGGCAGCTTTCTTTGCTGCCTCCTTGGCATCAACTGCGATTTCTTTCGCTGCATCCTTGAGGTCTTCTACCGTGTCTTTGGCATCTTTTGCAACTTGGCTCATGGTTGGGAACTCCCGAAGTCTGGAAATTTTTGTGCTGGCAAGTCATAAAGCGTGCCATATCTTGGATATCTAAGCCTCTGAGGATCAGAAGCTGGCTCCAATGATGGCGAATCCTTAAATTTTGTGCAATGTATGACTACAAAGTTCTACATATTGACGGCAATCGCTACTTCTTGACTATGCCTACGAGGAAGGTAATGACTGCCATGACCAGAAAAACAAAAAACAGGATTTTGGCAATACCTACGGCGCTTGCTGCGATGCCGCCAAAACCAAAGACCGCAGCAATCAATGCGATGACTAGGAAGACGATGGCGTAGTGCAACATAATTTTCTCCATTGAAATACATGTCTCTTGATGGATTCAAAAGACCATGCTTCCACTGTAGAGAGTTGCTTGGTGGCCGTTTGCCGGTGAGATTCAGTCAGAAGAGTCGGAACACCAATGGGCCCAAGCGTAGGTCAATTTCGATAGCCTGAACAATATTGGTAATCCCCCCATAAACCACCGCTCTGAGAAGTAGAGCTATGCGGCCATGGCCAGCCGCTGTTTAGGGGTGATCCCGCCCAATGCCATGTTTGGGCGTTCATGGTTGTAGCGCCACATCCATTGCGTGGCGAACTCCCGAACCTCATCGAGGTCGTTCCAATAATACTGTGACAGCCATTCGTAGCGCACCGTTCTGTTGAAGCGCTCCACATAGGCATTCTGTTGGGGCTTGCCAGGCTGGATGTGCTCGATGCGGATTCCTTGGCTGCTGGCCCAGTGCAGCAACGTGGCGCTGATGTACTCCGGCCCGTTGTCACAACGTATCACTCGTGGCTTTCCACGCCAGGCGATGACCTGCGTCAGAGTCCGAATCACACGATGCGATGGCAATGAGAAGTCCACCTCAATGCCCAAAGCTTCACGGTTGAAGTCATCGATCACGTTAAGCAGCCGTATGCTGCGACCGTCTTCCAGTTGGTCATGCATGAAGTCCATCGACCAGACTTCGTTACAGGTCTCGGGCACCGTCAGTGGCTCAGGCTTCTCACGTACCAGACGCTTGCGTGGCTTGATGCGCAAATTCAGCTCCAACTCCCGGTAGATACGGTAGACGCGTTTGTGGTTCCAGGCAAAGCCACGCACATTGCGCAGATGAAGAAAGCACAGGCCAAAGCCCCAGTTGCGGTTGTTGTCGGCCAGGCGCAGCAGCCACTGGCCGATTTCGTCGTCCTCCATACTGCGCTGAGCCACATAGCGATAGCAGGCTTGGCTGATCTGGAATGCCTGGCAGGCAGACCGGATCGACACGCCGTGCTGCTGCATTGCGCCATCTCACGTCGGCGAGATGGCTTCACCACTTTTTTGCGAGAGCCTCCGAGACGATCTCCGCCTTGATCTTCTGCTCGACGTACATCTTGCGCAGTCGCCGGTTCTCCTCTTCGAGCTCCTTCATGCGAGCCATGAGCGAAGCGTCCATGCCGCCAAACTTGGCTCGCCACTTGTAGAACGTTGCCGAGCTGACACCCAGTTCACGACAGAGCTCGGGGACTGTCAGGCCCGCCTCTGCTCGCTTGAGTGCGTCGATGATCTGGCTGTCGGTGAAACGTGATTTCTTCATGGTAGAGATTCTCCTGTGAGAGTCTCTACTTCTCAGTGCGCTGGAATTGCGGGGGGATTACCTATTCACTTCTCATTTTTAGCTATTGATGCTGGAGAGAGGAATGACGGCAGAGATGGTAGTGCCCTTGCCAGGCTGCGAGGCTACTGTCAGCCTGCCTCCAACAGCCTCGACTCGGTGTCTCATGCCGGCCAGACCGTGTGAATTGGGGCGCATGCTAGCTGGCTCAAAGCCTTGACCATCATCTTGAATTTGCACTGCTACATACGTGGGGTAGTTGTGCACAGTGACGATCACATGGTTGGCTTTGGCGTATTTTCCGATATTGGTTAATGACTCTTGAACTATTCGGTAGACAGTCAATTGTGTGGAGTCCGGTAAGTCAACAGGCTCTAAACTGCATTCCACTTCAATGCTGCTGCGATCTCCGAACTCGCGAGTCAGAATCTCCAGAGCGGTGGTCAGCCCTAGGTTTGACAAAGAAGATGGGCGTAGGTTTTCAATGATGCGGCGCTTGAGAGCGATGCCGCTGTTGAGCGTTTCGATGAGATGGGTCACGCGCTCAGCGATTTCTGGTGCGGATATATCAATCTTGGACTTGAGACGAGCAACATCCAGCTTTGCGGCTGTGAGAAGAGAGCCAAGCTCATCATGCAGCTCTCGTGCTAGATGAGCTCGCTCGTCTTCTCGAACTTGTTGCAGATGGGTGGCAAGCTCAGTCAAGGTGGCAGTGCGTTCGCGTACGACTTCCTCCAGACGATTGCGTTCTTCGCGCTGAATCTCTTGCTCTCGAAGGTGAGCGTGTTGAAGCGCACTCGCCTGACGCAGATACATGAAGAACCCAAGAATTCCAAGGGCTGTGACGGTTGCAATGCCGAGGCGCGATAAGCCCAGTGTCTGATCGATATCGGAAAGGTTGGATTTGACGCGTTGGTCGATGCTGCGCATCAAAGACTGGGTATGAGTGCGTATGGCCTCCATGTTCTCTACACCCACATCCGTAAACATGACGAAGCGCCAAGCCTCAGTGTTTCCCTGCTGGTATAGGCGCAGGCTTAACTCCATCTCACTGGTTTTTCGCTCAATTTGTCTGGCAAGTGGCGTGAATATGGCCAGGTCTTTGGGGTCCATGATGAAGACCTTGCGCAATTCGTCCATGCTTCCGCCGATGGCTGTTATTGCGGAGGTATAAGGGGATAAATATCTATCCTCGCCTGTCAGCAGATAGCCGCGAAGACCTGTCTCCGCATCAAGCATTTGCTGCATCAGTGCATTGAGCTTGGCCCTTGTTGATTGATTCTGTGTAAGAGTTTCCAGTGCTTGTAATGAGCGCTTATAGCCAGCTTCATTAATGCTTACCATTAAGACTGCCGCAATGACTGCGATCGTCAGGCTGACTGCAATTTTGCGGATATTTGTCCAGCGCATCTACATCCTCTCACCTACAAGGCAAATCCCTGATATTCTGCATAATCCTAGCGTCAATGACTGACATCATAGTGCGGGTTTTAAGAATGTTATGCGCTTTGAGAGGAGCGCAACTTCCTGAAAAGAGGTGTTCATGATCAAAGTAGGCATAGTGGATGACCATGCAATTGTTCGATCAGGACTACGCCAATTCCTGTCGGAGCATGTGGATCTGAGAGTGGTCGGAGAGGCGGGTAATGGGCGAGAAGCCATTGACCTGGTTCGAGAGCAAGAAATTGACGTGCTGCTGATGGACTTGTCCATGCCTGGGCAAAGTGGCATCGATGCTTTAGCCATGCTCAGAGCCAAAGCGCCAGATATGGGGATTTTGATACTTAGTGGATACCCTGAGGAGCACTATGCAATCAATCTGATTCGACAAGGCGCTAGTGGATACTTGAATAAGGAGTGTGACCCTCAGGATATTGCAGAGGCAATTCGAACGGTGGCTTTAGGACGGCGCTATTTGACGCCTACTGTTGCAGATCTTCTGGCTCAACAGCTCAATCGCAAAGATGATGTCCCTGCACATGAGCAATTGTCTGAACGCGAGTTTCAAGTTTTCCTGAAGCTTGCCAGAGGAGAGACCGCAGGTGATATTGCGAAATCTCTTTCCTTGAGTGTAAAGACTGTGAGTACCTACCGAACAAGGCTTATGGAGAAAATGGGGCTCTCTTCAAATAGTGATTTGACTTACTATGCCTTGAAGAATCGCCTGATTGATTAATCAAAAATGCTAAATAAAAAAGGCTTGAATGTTCAAGCCTTTTTTATTTGGTTTCAAGCTTTACAATCGCTGAGATTGATGCAGAAGTCTATTAGGGTGTCAATTTCATTGGATTTGTCAAATACTGAGTTCGCATTGAGCTCAAGGCAGCGTTCTCTAACATCAGCTGTTGCATAGTTGCTCAGTACTACCAGTGTCTTGCTAGGGTCTCTATGTTGGAGCGAGGCCACGATACCCAGACCACTTCCTTCTCGCAAAAACAGGTCAACAATGACCAAGTCCCAAGCGTTTGAATGTTGACTCAACCATTGAATAGCATCAGTTTCAGTCTCTGCAGCCCCTACTGCTTCAATGTTGGCAAGCTCCGCCAGCGTCGCAATCAAATTTTCGCGAATCGTAGGGTTGTCTTCAACGAAAAAAGTACGTAATTTCACGGCAGTAGTTGCTTGATGAAGAAGTGACTTAGAGATTTCTGATTCTTCAAAATCTCATAAAGGTAAACTTATTACGCTCAAAGAGAAGCGCTATTGTATGGTTCTTTTTTATAAATAATTCCTTATGAGCAACAGGTTTCACAGGTTTCACAGGTTTTAACCCTAGCTAGTTTCATCCTACTCCACTCCATGGAGCGAGCGTCCAGCATTTGAAGTTGTCCGACAGAGGAATGGCCAAACCCGGCAATGATTTTCAATGCTTCTGCAGCCTGCATAGTTCCGATCAGGCCGACCACGGGGGCAAAGACACCCATGGTCGAACACTGCACTTCCTCAAATTCCGCATTGGGTGGGAAAACGCATGCATAACATGGACTGTCTGGGTTGCGAGGATCAATGACCATCAACTGACCATCAAAGCGGATGGCTGCACCTTCAATCAGGGGAACTTTGTGGCGTACGCAAGCTGTATTGATGAGGTGTCGGGTTTTGTAGTTGTCGGTGCAATCGAGGACAACACTCGCTTGAGGAAGCAGATCATCTAGCAAGGCTGGAGTTGCAAGCTGCTGGACGCAATGAATCTCGATTCCTGGGTTGATGGCTAGCACGGCAGCACGAATAGACTCTACTTTCGGCATGTCTATACGTTCCGTTGTGTGTGCTATTTGGCGCTGCAAATTGGTCAGGTCGACGGTGTCATTGTCGACAATGGTGATACGACCCACACCGGCAGAGCCAAGGTAAAGCGCGGCAGGGGAGCCGAGGCCGCCTGCTCCAATGATCACTACATGAGAAGCCAGGATGCGCTCCTGACCATCGATGCCGATTTCATCGAGCATGATGTGGCGAGAGTAGCGCAGCAGTTGGTCGTCATTCATCGGTTTGCTTCCATGATTCCAAGAGAAAAGCCGGGCAAGCCCGGCTGATCCTATTGAGTGGGCTGCCAGCCCGGGGACTAATTTTTATTGTTATCCGATTCGATTTTTTCAGGAGCCTTCTTGGACTCGGATGACTTCTTGTCGGCAGAGGTTTCATCGCCAGGCTTTTCTTCGGCTTTGCGCTCCGTCAGAGTTTTGCTGACTTTGACGGGCTGTCCCTTGAGCTTGTTCAATGCTTGTTGCAGTTGGAAATCTTTTTCCGAGCCGAACTCAGGCAAGCGGCGCTCTGCTACAGGCTTCTTGGCCTCTTCTTCCAGACGCTTTCGCGCTTCTTCGCGAGCCTTCTCAAGCGCTTCGTTCTTGACTTCGGCTTCTTGCCCGCTGGACAGGTGCTTTTCCAAGTCTGCTTCTCGCATGCCCAGAGCGGCATACAGATTGCCTTCTGCAGTTTCATCAACCATCAGATCAGGGACAATGCCCTTGGCTTGAATGGATTTTCCGCTGGGTGTGTAGTAGCGTGCTGTCGTCAGCTTGAGTGCGGTCTCGGGACCCAGTGGACGAACGGTTTGTACCGAACCCTTGCCAAAAGACTGGCTGCCCATGATGGTGGCACGCTTGTGATCTTGCAGTGCACCGGCCACGATTTCGCTGGCAGAGGCCGAGCCTTCGTTGACCAAAACCACCAGCGGCAGCTTTTTCAAGGCAGCAGGCAGGCGTTGCAAAGGATCGCCAAAGCCTCGTGGGGCATAGAACTCGGGCGAGGCTTTATAGACAGCCTTGCTTTCAGCCAACTGGCCATTGGTGGAGACCACGGGGACATCGGGCGGCAAAAAGGCTGCAGAGATGGCCACCGCAGCATCAAGCAAGCCGCCTGGATCATTGCGCAGATCCAGTACCAAGCCCTTCAGGTTGGGGTCCTGCTTGTAGATCTCTTCGACCTTGCGGACAAAGTCATCGACAGTGCGTTCCTGGAACTGGCTCAGACGAATCCATGCGTAGCCAGGTTCGACCATCTTGCCCTTGACAGACTGAGTCTTGATTTCCTCGCGGATGATGGTGACGGGGAAGCTGCGACTCTCGTCCTTGCGCAGGATGTTCAGGCGTACTTTGGTGTTGGGTTCACCACGCATACGCTTGACGGCATCATTGAGTGACAGGCCTTTGACTGCCGTGTCGTCGATCTTGGTGATCAGATCGCCAGTCTTGAGCCCAGCACGAAATGCCGGAGAGCCTTCGATGGGAGAGACGATCTTGATCAACCCATCTTCCATGGTGATCTCGATGCCTACACCCACGAATTTGCCGGAAGTGCCTTCCTTGAATTCTTTGTAAGTCTTCTTGTCGAAGTACTGCGAGTGGGGGTCCAAGCTGGAAACCATGCCGGAGATGGCATCGGTGATCAGCTTCTTGTCGCTGACCTGCTCAACATAGTCGGTCTTGATCAGGCCGAAAACGGCTGAAAGCTGCTGGATTTCCTCCAGTGGCAGAGGCGTGACACCCCCACGGGCCAGCGTCTGCAGGGATACGGTAGTCAATGCACCAGCGACCACGCCTACAGAGATCCAGCCTGCAATTTTGATTTTTTGACCCATAGCACCCCTTAAACCATTCGCAATATACACCTTGGACGACAGAAGACTTATGAGGTTCCATAGGCCTTCTTTGACTGAGTCAGCCCTGGTTCAGCGCGCCGAAGCCAGGGCTGTGTATGGGACTCAGGCCTTGCCTTGAGCTGCCACGGCTGCTGCTGCCTTGGCGGCGGCTTCCGCGTCGCCAAGGTAGTAGTGACGGATGGGCTTGAGGTCAGCGTCCAGTTCGTAGACCAGAGGAATGCCGTTGGGCACGTTGACGGCCACGATCTTGTCGTCAGCAATATTGTCCAGATATTTGATCAAGGCGCGGATGGAGTTGCCGTGAGCCGCCACGACCACGCGCTTGCCGGCCTTGATGGCGGGGGCAATGGACTCGTTCCAGAAGGGCACGACGCGCTCGACCGTGTCCTTGAGGCATTCGGTCAGAGGAATCTGCTCGGGCTGCAGCTTGGCATAGCGCACATCGCTGCGTTCGCTGCGCGGGTCTGTCGCTTCCAGAGCGGGAGGCGGCACATCGTAGCTGCGGCGCCAGATCAGCACTTGCTCGTCGCCGTACTGCTTGGCCATGTCAGCCTTGTTCAGGCCTTGCAGACCACCATAGTGACGCTCGTTGAGGCGCCAGCTGTGCACCACGGGCAGCCAGGTGCGGTCCATTTCATCTTGCACATGCCACAGAGTGCGAATGGCGCGCTTGAGCACACTGGTGTAGGCCACATCGAAGTCATAGCCTTCGGCCTTGAGCAATTGGCCGGCCTTCTTGGCCTGTTCGACGCCGGTGGCAGTCAGATCCACATCGGTCCAGCCGGTGAAGCGGTTTTCAAGGTTCCAGGTGGATTCACCGTGGCGGATCAGAACGAGCTTGTACATGGATTCTCTCAAAGTAGCGAAGCAGTAATGACTCAAAGTCAAAACCGCACATTCTAGAGGCAGGCCCTTTGCCCAGGCCCTGGATATGGAAAGAGGGTGCCGGCTTTTCTCCTTGCTGGGCTGGATTCCTGTGGGGCTTTTCGGTCATTGAAGAGAGCGCCTGCTCTCTTGGCGGGCTATGCCAGACGGGAGTGAGGGATTGAAGAGTGCAGGTTGGAAGGATGAACTCAAGGCTGGAAACGCTCTCAGCCTCTAAAATCAGCAGGTTTGCCATCCCAAGGAATGACGTGAATTTCATCATTGAAAACTGGTATTTGATCCTGATTGCTGTGGCGTCAGGCGTGATGCTGCTTGTGCCTGCATTGCGCGGAGCCACAGGTGGCTCCCTGTCCGCAGCCGCTGCCGTGCATCTGATCAACCGCGAAAAAGCGGTGGTCATTGATGTCTGTGAGCCTGAAGAGTTTGCTGCGGGCCATGTCAATGCAGCCAAGAACCTGCCTCTGAGCCAGTTGGAAGAAAAGCTGCCCACGACCGTCAAGAACAAGCAGTTGCCTGTTGTGCTGGTCTGTGCCTCTGGTGCTCGTGCCGTGCGTGCGGAAGCCGTGGCCAAGAAGCTGGGCTACGAAAAGGCCCAGGCACTGGCAGGTGGCATGAAGGCCTGGCGCGATGCCGGCCTGCCGGTTGAAAAAGCCTGATTCAGCCCTCAGCTGTTTATTTTGAGCGGTGCAGCAGACGCCTGTACCGACAGAGAGATCAAAGGAAGTTGCCCCATGCAAGCCGTAAAGATGTACACCACCGCCGTCTGTCCATACTGCATTCGTGCCAAGCAGATTCTTCAGTCCAAGGGCGTGGAGAACATTGAAGAAGTGCGTATCGATTTCGACGTCGCTGCACGTGAGCACATGATGCAGGTTACTGGCCGCCGCACTGTGCCTCAGATTTTTATTGGCGACACCCATGTGGGGGGCTGCGATGACTTGATGGCCCTGGATGCCAAGGGCGGCTTGGTACCTCTGCTGCAAAGCTGACTGAGCTCGCTACCACTAAGACATGAAATTGCACTTTGGGCTGCTTGCTAAGATGAAGCCCTTGGCTGTCACTGCATAATGCAAAGCGCTATTTCATGGAAATGCCTGCTGTGAAGATAGCCTAGTGCTGATTTTCATCGCAGGCATTTGCATTTCCCCCTCAAGATTTTTCTGAAAGACCAAGTTCATCATGGCCGAACAAGACAACAGCCCCGTGTTCCAGATCCAGCGCGTTTACCTGAAGGACCTGTCCCTGGAGCAGCCGAACTCTCCCGCCATCCTGCTGGAGCAAGAGCAACCCAGCGTGGACATTCAACTGGGCGTGGAAGCCAACCCCGTGGCTGAAGGCGTGTACGAAGTGGCTGTGACTGCCACTGTGCAGACCAAGATTCAGGACAAGACCGTGTTCCTGGTCGAAGCCAAGCAGGCCGGCATCTTCGAAATCCGCAACGTGCCCGAAGACCAGATGGGCGGCGTGATCGGCATTGCCTGCCCCCAGATCATCTACCCCTACCTGCGTGGCAACGTGGCTGACGTGGTGACCCGCGCCGGCTTCCCTCCCGTGCATCTGGCCGAAATCAACTTCCAGGCCATGTACGAGCAGCAGCAAGCCGCTGCCGCAGCACAAGCCGAAGGTCAGCTGGCTCAGTAAGACCGTAAGCTCGTTGCCAAGACCGACTCCTGCGCCGTGCAAGAATCGGCATCAAGGCACAAAAAAAGAGGCCCTGGAGGCCTCTTTTGCTTATGGGCTGTGCGCAAACTGCTATCAAACTTCCTATGAACATTCTTGTCATCGGCGCTGGAGCCTGGGGTACGGCCATGGCCATCAGCGCGGCCACCCATCCGGACCAACGCAGCGTGCGCCTATGGGCGCGTGATGAGGCGCAGGCCCAGCGCATGCAGTCTGATCGTGCCAACAATCGCTATCTGGCGGGCATTACCTTTCCCGAAGCGCTGCAAGTGGTCAGCGGCGATGTGATGGTGCAGGTGGCTACAGCCGATCTCATCGTGCTGGGCACGCCCATGGCGGCGCTGCGCCAGTGGCTGATTCAGCTCAAAGACTGCCGCATGCCCGTAGTCTGGCTATGCAAGGGCTTTGAGGCCGTGCCTGCCGATGCACCGGCCGGCAGCTTTGGCCTGATGGCGCATGAGGTCTGCCAGCAGGTGGCACCGCAGCTTAAAAGTGGCGCGCTCAGCGGCCCCAGCTTTGCGGCCGAGGTGGCGCGCCAGCAGCCTACGGCGTTGGTGGCAGCCAGCGCCCATGAGGGCGTCAGCGAGCTGCTGGTCAGCGCTTTTCACGGTGAGGCCATGCGTGTCTATGCCAACCACGACATCGTGGGCGTAGAGGTCGGCGGAGCCGTCAAGAACGTGCTGGCCATTGCCACTGGTTTGTGCGATGGCCTGAGTCTGGGGCTTAACGCCCGCGCAGCTTTGGTCACCCGTGGCTTGGCGGAAATGACCCGTCTGGGCGTGGCACTGGGGGCGCGTACCGAAACCTTTATGGGACTGTCCGGTCTGGGGGATCTGGTGCTGACTGCCACCGGCGATCTGTCGCGCAATCGCAAGGTAGGACTGCTGCTGGCCGAAGGCAAGACGCTGGAGCAGGCCGTGACATCGCTAGGCCATGTGGCCGAAGGTGTGTACAGCGCCCGCACAGTGCTGGCGCGAGCCCGTCAGGCGGGCGTGGAGATGCCGATCACCGAAACCGTGGTGGCCTTGCTGGACGGTCAATTGCCCGTGACGGAAGCCGTGCAGCACCTGATGGCGCGTGACCCGCGCGGTGAATAGGCTGTATAGGCTGTAAAAACAATAGCTACTTGCGCTTGGTATTCATAGATTTCGGATGCTTTTGCATCTGAAAGTTAAAAAGAGCGAGCGCTAGCAGCTATCAAAAATATAAAGCAGCCTGAGAGAGGGATGTGTGACCTAAACAGCAAGCAAGAACCGCCTCGCGGCGTTGCTGTCCTCCCCCTTTCGCATTGCGGAGTAAAGCGAGAGAGGGGGAAGGCGTGGATCGGTCCAGGAAGAGCGCCTCAGGGGGAGCTTGAGTTACAAGCCTAGTTCCAGCGCCAGCAATTCTTCAACGGTTTGGCGGCGGCGAATCAGCTGCGCCTTGCCGCCATCGACCAGCACTTCGGCGGCCAGCGGGCGGGTGTTGTAGTTGCTGGACATGGAGCTGCCATAAGCGCCCGTGTCGTGAATCACGAGCAAGTCGCCCACGCTGGCGCCAGCCAGAGAGCGCGGCAGCACCACGCCGCCGTCGCCCTGGGTGAATACGTCGCCCGATTCGCACAGCGGGCCGGCCACCACGCTGTCCTGCGCAGGCAGTTGCTGGCCATCGCGGCGCAGCACTTCCATGCCGTGGTAGCTGCCGTACATGCTGGGGCGCATCAGTTCGTTAAAGCCGGTGTCGACCAGCACAAAGTGGTTGCTGCCCGCATTCTTGGTGGCGCGCACGGTGCCCAGCAGCACGCCGGACTCGGCCACCAGGAAGCGGCCGGGCTCCAGCTCCAGACCCAGGCTGTGGCCGACGATGGCTTCGGCCTGCTTGCGTGCGGCATCCCACAGCCCGTGGTAATGGTGGGTGTCGATGGTGGCGTCACCTTGCTTGTATGGAATGGAGAGGCCGCCGCCAGCGGAAATCGCATGCAGGTCCACGCCTGCTGCCTTGGTGCGTTCCACCAGCTTGACCATGGCGCCGCAGACTTCCTGCAGATGGCCGTAGTCCACGCCGGAGCCGATGTGCATGTGCAGACCGGCCAGCACCAGGCCGCCGTCAACGATAGCCTTCAGCGCGGTTTCCAGCTCGGTGTGCCAGATGCCGTGCTTGCTGTGCTCGCCGCCGGTATTGGTCTTGTTGCTGTGGCCGTGGCCAAAGCCGGGGTTGATGCGCAGCCAGACATGGTGGCCCTTAGAGACGGCAGCCAGCTGGTGCAGCATGTCAATCGACCCTGCGTTCACAGGCACCTTGTGCTCCACCACGGTGGCGAGAGTCGCTTCGTCCATTACGTCGGCGGTGAAGACGATGTCGGCAGGTTCGCCAAAGCCGGGCGTAAAGCCCGCAGCCAGCGCACGCAGAATCTCGCCGCGCGAAACCGCATCGACCTTCACGCCTTGCTCGCGCATCAGCTTGAGGATGTGGATGTTGGAGCAGGCCTTCTGCGCAAAACGCACGGTGTCGAAAGCCTTGAGCTGGGCAATGCGCTCGCGGATGGTAGCGGCGTCATAGACCCACAGCGGGGTACCGAATTCGTCGGCCAGATTCCAGAGTTGGGCGGGAGCGAAGGGATTGGACATGGTCTTGAACTTTCATAGCTGTCAACGCAGGCTGCATCTAGGCATCAGGCCTTTTTGCTCACATTAACGGGTATGTTGCCCTTCTCTCTGTATTCAGTCCAATGCTTGTTTTTGTGAAGTTAATTCATTATGGATATGCTTATGCGCCATGAATGAACTCCAGACCAGCCGCATCACCCATCGCCATATCGAGGTCTTTCGCGCCGTGATGACGGCGGGCAGCGTGACCGGGGCTGCGGCCTTGCTCTACACCTCGCAGCCTACGGTCAGTCGTGAGCTGGCGCGCATGGAGCAACTGCTGGGCTATGCGCTGTTCGAGCGCGTGCAAGGCCGCTTGCGCGCCAATGCGCGCGCGCTGCTGCTGTGGGATGAGGTGCAGCGCAGCTGGCAGGGGCTGGAGCGCGTGATTGACCGCGCGCAGGAGCTGGGACGCCCGCAGGCCGCCCATATCAGCGTGCTGTGTCTGCCGGCGCTCAGCCATGCCTTGCTGCCGGGAGCGCTGGCGCGATTGCGAGCAAGTCACGGCGAGGTGGCCGTGAGCGTGAGCACGCAGGAAGCGCCTTTGCTGCAGGAGTGGATGGCGGCCCAGCGCTTTGACCTGGGTTTGAGCGAGCAGGCCGATGCACCGCCGGGCACCCGCAGCCAGCCTTTGCCTGCCATGGATGAGGTGGCAGTTTTGCCAGCCGGGCATGCACTGGCGCGCAAGCCACTGCTACAGGCCGAGGATTTTGAGGGGGAAAGCTTTATCAGCCTGGCGCGCGACGATCCCTATCGTGTGCAGATCGACGCCGTGTTTGCGGCTGCTGGCGTGCAGCGGCAGACCGGGCTGGAGACAGCTAGCGCAGTTGCCGTCTGCGCCATGGTGCAGCATGGTCTGGGTGTGGCCATCGTCAACCCGCTGACGGCACGGGCCTGTGCCGGGTCGCAACTGGTGGTGCGTCCGCTGGCTTTTTCCATTCCCTTTCAGGTGCACATGCTGCTGCCGCTGCACCGGCCTGCGGACGGCAGCGTGCAATGGCTGGAGCAGGCTTTGCTCCAGCAGGCGCAGAGTTTGCTAGAACCTAAACCTTGATGCGCTCAATCAGGCGCTGGCTGCTGGCATCCAGCCCGCGCACTTCCACGTCGCAGCCATGCTGGCGCAGGCGTTGCACCACCTTGTCCAGAGCACCAATGGCCGTGATGTCCCAGAAATGCGCACCTGTGACGTCGATGCAAACCGGCTGACCGGCGGCTGAGCGCACGTCAAAGGCCTCGATCAACGCATCGGCCGAGGCAAAAAATACCTGGCCGCTCACCGTCCAGGTTAGTCGCCCGCTGGATTGATCCACATGGCTTTGCACGGTCAGCATGCGCGCCACCTTGACGCTGAAGAAAACGCCAGACAGCAGCACTCCGGCGATCACGCCAGCCGCCAGGTTGTGCGTGGCGATGGTGATGACTACGGTCAGCAACATGACAGCGGTGGACATCAGTGGCAGGCGGCGCAGGCTGCCCAGTGAGCGCCATTCAAAGGTCGATGCCGAGACCATGACCATGATGGCCACCAGAGCAATCACCGGAACTTTGGACACCCAGGGCTTGAGCACCACCATCAGCACCAGCAAAAAGACACCGGCAAACAGGGTGGACAGGCGACCGCGACCGCCATATTTCACATTGCCCACGGCCTGACCGATCATGCCGCAGCCCGCAATGCCACCGAACAGGCTGGATGCCACATTGGCCAGACCCAGACCCGTGCACTCCTGGCTTTTGTTGCTGGGCGTGCCGGTCAGGTCGTCCACCACGGCAGCGGTAAGTACGGACTCCAGCAAACCCACCATGGCAATGGCCAGTGCGGGCAGAGCAATGATGCGCAGCGTCTCCAGACTGGCGGGGATTTCGGGCAGGGCCAGCAGCGGCAGGCTGTCCGGCAGATGCCCCAGATCGGCCACTGTCTTGAGCGGCAGACCCATGAAGCTGCCCAGCAGCGTCAAGATCAGCACGCAGATCAGCGGGGAGGGAATCAGCGTCAGCGCTTTGATCTGCAGTTTCTGCCCTAACCAGGGCAGGCCGTAGATCAGGGCCAGACCCAGCGCCAGCATGGCCCAGGTGACGGCGTTGGCGCCCTGCAAATGCGGTAGCTGGGCCGAGAAAATCAGAATAGCCAGTGCGTTGACAAAGCCCGTGCGCACCGAGCTGGAGACAAAGCGCACCAGAGAGCCCATCTTGCACAGCCCGAAAGCGATCTGCATGGCCCCCGCCAGCAGACCTGCTGCCAACAGATATTGCAGACCGTGCGATGCGACCAGCGGAGCCGCCACCAGCGCCACCGAGCCGGCCGCTGCCGAGACCATGGCCGGACGTGCGCCAAACACCGCAATCACGATGCTGATGATGAAAGAGGCATACAGCCCCACCGCCGGGTCCACACCCGCGACAAAGGAAAAGGCAATGACCTCGGGAATCAGCGCAAATGTGGCAACGGCACCGGCCAGCAGTTCACGCGGCACGCTGGGTGCCCATTCGGCACGCCAACGGTTCAGGGTAAAAGGGGAGTTCATATCGCAGCAGCAAGTGAGGCGCTACCTGTGCAGGGTAGGCAGTGCCGGTGGGCGATATTAAGCAGTGCTCCGGTTTTTTGCTGCGCGAGGGGCAGTGAGTGAGCAAAGTACTGTTTTTCCCGTGCGCTGCAAAAGCTTGCAGTGGTTGAAGGCCATAAGTGATTTAAGCAATCAAGCTTGTTTTTCATCCCCCATTCAAACTACATGCAACTCATAGCGGGGATTTCAAAACCTTCCTTTAATCTGCTCTTGGCCTCTTAGGCCGCAGCAGATCAATCAAAGGAACGGGATACATTTTGGATAAATGGATGATTTCCGCCGCTTGTGCACTTTTGCTGTGCAACAGCGCTCATGCCTTGAATATTGTTGTCAGTAACGACGATGGTTTGACCAGCAATGTCAAGGCTCTCTATAGCAGTCTGAAAGCGGCTGGCCACGATGTCATTGTTTCCATCCCCTGCACTCAGCAAAGCGGCCGTGGCGGCGGGGTGGTGATGTACAGCACCACTACTATCAATGCCTTGGCAGACACGGATATCACCAAAGACAACGGCTGTCGTAATGGCGCGGCCGCTATTGGGGATCCCTCAGCGGGCCCCATGAAAAAAGCTGATTTCACCAACGGAGACTGGCATTACGTTCATGGAACTCCTGTCATGGCATTAATGTACGGCTTGGATGTGCCTGCCATGGCGCGCTGGAACAAGAGTCCTGATCTGGTGATCTCCGGGCCGAACGAAGGCTTCAACCTGGGATCGCTCAATATCACTTCCGGCACGGTCGGTATTTCACAGTTTGCGCTGATTCGTGGTATTCCGGCCATAGCCATCAGTGCCAGCTCAAAAACGGTGGATGACCCAGCGCTAGCCAACCCCAAGTCAGAAATTGCCGCAGCGCTGACAAGCCAGCTGGTAAAGGCTTTGGCCGATCAGGCCAAAACAGGGAAGTTGCTACCCGCCGGCATGGCTTTGAATGTCAATATTCCCGACAGTGCAAGCGTCACAATGCCGTTCGCCTTCAGCAAGCAGGGCAGCTTTGATCTCTATGAAATTGGTTTTACCAGCAAGGCGCCGTTCAACTACCGCCTGGTAAAGCAAAGCAATCCAGCCACGGCAGAGGCTCATCAAAAGGAAGATGAATCTGTGGTGGTGAGCGACAGAATTTCTGTGTCTGCCATGCAGCTGGCATATGAGGCTCGCCCCGCAGCGCAGGAGTGGCTGCGTCTGCGAATTGATCAGATCAGAACCAAGTAACGGGAGGGAAGGCTGATGAAGAAGTCATTCCCTCTGGCACTGCTGACGGGAGCAGTCTGCATGTTGGTCGCCTGTGGCGGGGATGGTGTGGAACCGCCCTCTAAGCCTGCTCCCGCCGCAAAGCTGAATATTCCTGACCTGGGCCCAGGTGTCTATACGGTTTCCTCAGAGCAGGGCGCGGACCTGATCGTTGGCAGATATACGGCTGGCGCCGATGGGAGCAGACTGCTGTATTTCGTGGATGCAGGTGAAAAAGTGAAGACGGCTTTGGCTCGAACAGGTGACAAATCGAAATTCACGCTGATTGCAGGTGCTCTGGAATCCAGTGACGTGGTTTTCCTGACGTCGACGTCTCAAAGCAGCGAAATACTTGAGGTGAGCGCTGCTGCGGGTAGTTATCAGGTGCGCTTGCCGAACTCTGAGGTTGCAGAGTTTTCGATTCTGGATAGCGGTGTTTTACAAGCGACTGCTGGCGAACAAAACAGTTGCAAGCTTCAAGGCTCGGTGTCGGCTACGTCATTGCCGAACATGCTGAAGCTCAAACTCTCCACCACAGCCTGCGCCGCACTGGCGCCTGATTTTGAAGGCGTGCTGGTTTTGAACAGTGATGAAAAGCCAGCGGCCTATCGTTTGCTAAGCACCGATGCGACGACCTTGCGGGACTACTGGATTTACCGCAACTGAGCAGGGAGCATCCAACCCATAAAGCGAGTGTCCACAAGGCACTCGCTTTTTTGTCTTTCAGGCCTCAGGACGCTTGAAGCAGACCATCTTGGGCCTGAAGCGCTGCAACACCTCGCCGCGCTGATTTTTGGTCTGGGAAAGCACGCGCACCATGGCGCGGTTGGGTTTGGACTTGGAGGGGATGATCTCCACAACTTCGGATTCCACATGCAGCACATCGCCGGGGCGCGTGGGCTGGGGCCAGGCCAGCTCTTCCATGCCGCCGCCAATCACGCCATCGGCCAGGGGAATGCTTTGCGTCACCAGCAGCATGCTGATGGAAGCCGTATGCCAGCCACTGGCGGCCAGACCTTGAAAAAAGGTGTGCTTGGCAGCTTCGGGGTCGGTGTGAAAGACCTGCGGGTCGAACTGCTTGGCGTAGGCGATGATTTGCGCCTCATCCAGCGGGTAGCCTTCGCTGATGAATTTTTGGCCCACGTACAGGTCGTCGAGATAGAGCTTTTCGCTCATATTGGCTCCTTGGGGTTCTGGCGTCCGGTGCCACGCAGTATGAGCGAGCCTGCTTGGAGCTGCTGTTGCCAAGGTGCCAGCCTGAGTTCTCTGCGGCTATGCTTGGCCGCATGATTTTTGAGCTTGAAGATTCCGAGGTCGCGCAGGTCAGCCTGGAGGGGGATGGATTGCAGGTTCGCTTCTCTGCAGCACGCTTGTATGACGCTGAACGAACCGGTGCTGGAGAGGGGGTGTGGCAGCCTTTGCTATTGATATGCAAGCGGCTTGCGCGGGTGGATAAAGGGGTTGCGGTCGATTTGACTGAAATTCTGTCAGCCGTAGGTCGTGTGCAGCACGCGCAGCTGCAGATTGCCGGGCAGCGCTTGCGCAGCCTGCCCCTGCCTTTTGACAGCGATGCCAACTTTGCTCTGGAGCTGGAGTTTGCGGGGGGCTTGCTCTGCCGACTCAAGGGCCAGGGGCTGGAGCTGAGAGCTATGCCCAGCCAATGCGCTGTGGGCTCTTACCAGTGTTGAGCTGGCTTTGAAAGCTGGCGGCGTGATCATTGCAGCAGGCGTATCAGGCTGGCGCGGCGCAGATCAGAGACAGCCTGCAAGGGCTGCCCTGCAGCAAGGCTGTCGTCCCTCTCCCGCATTGCGAAGCAAAGCGAGAGAGGGGAAGGCGCAAAGCGCCTCAGGGGGTGATTTCGAGAGCTTAAAACTCCAGGTTGTCGATCAAGCGCGTGCCATTGGAGCCGCCCAGGCGTGCTGCACCCAGTGCGACCAGATCGCCGCTGCGGGCATCGGCGGGCTGCTGCAGGTCGCTGCGCTGGCGCACTGTCAGGTAGTCAGGCTCCCAGCCCTTGGCGCGTAGGTCGGCCATAGCCTGGACTTCCAGATCGGCCAGCTTGCCGCCCTGGCGCGCAGCGTCAGACAGCGCTTTGAGGGCTTGCGACAGCGCCATGGCTTGCACGCGCTGCTCGTCGCTGAGGTAGCCATTGCGCGAACTCAGGGCCAGGCCGCTGTCGGCACGGGCTGTAGCGCAGCCGATGATCTCAATTGGCAGCGCAAACTGCTGCACCATGCGGCGGATCATCATCAGCTGCTGATAGTCTTTTTGCCCGAAAACGGCCACGCCGCCGCCGGTGGTGGCAAACACGGCCTGGAACAGCTTCATGACCACGGTGCAGACGCCGGTGAAGAAGCCGGGGCGGAACTCGCCCTCCAGAATATCGGCCAGTTGTGCATCGGGTTGCACCTTGAAGGTCTGAGGCTCGGGGTAGAGGTCTTTTTCCTTGGGGGCGAAGACGATGCTGCAGCCTTCGGCCTTTAGCTTGGCGCAGTCGGCATCAAATGTGCGTGGGTAGCTATCAAAATCTTCGTGCGGCAGAAACTGCAAGCGATTCACAAAGATACTGGCCACGGTGACATCAGCCTTGTGGCAGGCTTCTCGCACAAGGCTGAGGTGGCCTTCGTGCAGGTTGCCCATGGTGGGCACAAAGGCCGGGCGCTGCACGCCCGCGAGAGCGGCGCGCAGATCGGGGATGGTGTGAACGATTTGCATGATCGAAGTTTTCAGCTTTCCCAAGCGATTTCAGTAATGTTTCCCTGTGCATCGCACTTCACGGCCAGGATCTGGTCGTTGCCTTTGGGGTCCAGGCGATAGTCCAGCACCACAGGCTCGTCGTCATGGCTGCACCAGAGGCTGATGTTGCTCAGCTGCAGCGCAGCGACAAAGTCGGCTACCTGAACATGCTCCTGACCTGCGGCGTCTGCTTGTTGCAGCAAGGCCTGCATGGTGGGCATCTTGGCGGCGCTGTCCTGGCGGGCCGCATCGGTCAGCATGTGGATGAAGTCGCTTTCTGTCTGCAGATGCTGGATCAGGGCGGCGCGGGCTTTTTGATCCAGCTGGGGCAGCATGTCCAGCGTGCTGGCGAAGTCATCGAGCAGGGCGGCATCCAGCGAGGTGGCTGGATCGGCCCAGAGCCAGGTTTCAACCGCTTGGCCGTTCAGGCTCTGAGGGACTTCCCAGATCA
Source organism: Comamonas sp. FUJ_7 (assembly GCF_057369555.1). Classification (NCBI taxonomy): domain Bacteria; kingdom Pseudomonadati; phylum Pseudomonadota; class Betaproteobacteria; order Burkholderiales; family Comamonadaceae; genus Comamonas; species Comamonas sp. FUJ_7. Next base: position 73,686 of record NZ_JBXXZI010000003.1, on the reverse strand, counting down.
CGTCCGTGTCCTGCAGTCTGACCGTGGACAAAAGACCGAAATAAGCGTGGGTGAGTGTGTTCAAGAGAAGTCCTTTGGGGAATGTGCGCGCTGGCGTTTTTACCAGGCGTGCAGTGCGTTGTCGGGGAATGTTCCGTTTTTGACCGCTTGCACATAAGCCTCCATTGCGCCCTTGACGCTGCCTGCATCGGCCATGAAGTTGTGCACAAATTTGGCCATCTTGCCCAGGTTCACGCCCAGCATGTCGTGCAGCACCAAGACCTGACCGGCGGTTCCGTTACCCGCGCCAATGCCAATGGTGTGGCAGTCTTTCAGCTCTTGCGTCAGCTGGGCGGACAAGGCGGCGGGCACCATCTCCAGCACCAGCATGCTGGCCCCGGCATCCTGCAACTCCAGCGCATGCTGGCGCAGCGTGGCGGCGGCTTGCTCGTCCTTGCCTTGCACGCGGTAGCCGCCCAGGGCATGAACGGTCTGCGGTGTCAGGCCCAGGTGGGCGCAGACGGGCACGCCGCGATCGACGAGAAAGCGCACGGTAGGTGCAGTCCAGCCGCCGCCTTCGAGCTTGACCATATGCGCGCCGGCTTGCATCAGCTGGCAGGCGCTGCGCATGGCTTGCTCGGGGCTTTCTGCATAGCTGCCGTAAGGCATGTCGGCGACAACCCAGGCTGTGCCCTGGGCACGGTGCAGGCCGCGCACCACACTTGCGGTGTGATAGTTCATGTCTTCCAGCGTCACACCCACGGTGCTGTGCAGGCCCTGGCAGACCATGCCCAGCGAGTCGCCCACCAGAATGCATTCCACGCCAGCCGCGTCGGCGACGGCGGCAAATGTGGCGTCATAGGCGGTGAGCATGGTGATTTTTTCACCGGCAGCACGCATTTGCGCCAGACGCGGCAGGCTGATGGGGCGGCGCTGAGGCTGGGGCGAGGAGGGAGGGATGGTGCCGTAAGGCGTGCCGGTGGCGGTCATGTGTGTCTCCTGATGGGGTTTGTTGGTATGGCTTGCAAGGCAAATTGTGCGCGAGTCTATGCGATGCTGCACTCGCACAACAACTGCAAACAGACCATTTCCCTTTTGCGGGCTGTCACTATGCTGTGAGCCAATCTGTTTGCCGGACGTCTTTATGTCGCATTCAACATCGACGCCTATTGCCCCTGAGCTACCCACGCCGCCGGTCATGGCCTGGCAAGGGCTGCGCAATATACGTTTGCTGGACTCGCTGACGGATGACAAGCTGGCACAACTGGCCGAGCGCTGCCACTGGCACAGGCTGGAGGCCGGGCAGGTGCTGCATGGGCCGTATATGGATCAGCGGCTATACATGCTGTGCGCTGGCAGTCTCAGTGTCAGCAGTTATGGCGTCAACGGGCGAGAGCTGATGCTGGGCCAGATCACGACAGGGCGATTTTTCGGGCCTATGACGCAGCCAGATGCCAATGCGCAACTGCCTGTCGAGGTTCAGGCTACCGAGTCAAGCCTGGTGGCATCGCTCTCCAAAGAGGAGCTGGAGGCCCTGATCGCCAGTGACGTTCAGGTTATTCGTGTGGTGATTGAACATCTGGTGGAGCTGTCGACCATGCTGGCGCGCCGCGTGGTGAACATGGGCACGCTATCGGTGCGCGGAAGACTGCATGCACAGTTGCTGGAGCAGGCGGAGAAAGAAGGAATTCAGGACGATCAGGCCTTGCTGAGCCCGTCGCCACGCCAGAACGACCTGGCGCGCATGCTGGGCACCAGCCGCGAAGAGGTGGCGCGTGAGATGTCCCGCCTGACCCGTCTGGGGCTGCTGCGTCGTGAGGGGCGCAATCTGCGCATTTGCCATATTGATGGCCTGCGCTTGCTGCTGGAAGAAGCGCGCTGAGTGAGCCGGGTTTAGGGCGAAATCAATTTCGGCGTGAGAAAACGCACAGACCCGGAAACGGGGCGTGACGCATAGTCCAGTCATACCGCTTTGAGGCTTTGGCCTTGTGATTGAAAAGGATTGAAATGCGCTTCGCTACCCGCTTGCTTGCTACCGTTGTTTTGACCGCCAGCGCCGCTGCTGCCATGGCTCAGGATCTTCCTCAGGCCGCTTCCTCCAACAGCGGCAAGAGCCGTGCGGAAGTACTGGCTGATCTGGAAATGTTCCATCAGTCAGGGCTGGGCTTTCTGCCATCGCCAGTGGGCTATGTCGAGTCCGAGCACAGCCCTGAATATCGCAAAGCCTATGCCGAGTATCAGCGCCTGCTGGCCAGCCCTGCCTACACCACGGCAGTGGCCAAGTACCAGTCGGGCACTGCTGCGCAGATGACGGCGGAGTAAGCCTTCCGGATCTCTCTCATAGCTGTCCGATAGAGACAGCCCTTTGGTGGATGCGCGCTGACGGCCTGGGGCCAGCAGCGCGCTTTTTTATGGGTGTTTGACTCTGGAGAGGTTGACTCAAGCTTGATAGCATGGAGCGCTTATTGATAGTGCGCTTGCAAGCGATTTGACTTGAAAACCGTTCTTGATTTCACCGCACCCTGGCATCAGAGTGATGCCCGCATTCAGCATGGCTTTGGCGTGCCGGAGGCTGTTTTGCAGGCACACCGCCCTCAGGAGGTCCCGGCTGTGCTCGAGGCCGCGCAGCAAGCCGCAGAGCGTGGTCTGTGGTGTGTGGGCTGGCTGGCTTATGAGGCTGCCGGCGCTTTTGACCGTGCTTATGCTGCGGCTGTGCATGCGGCTTCACCGGGGCAGCCCTTGGCCTGGTTTGGCGTGCATAGAGCACCCTTGGTGGCGGAGGTCGCTCCAGCTTCAGTCCCAGAGATTCGGCTTGCTCCCATGCGCTGGCAAGCCGCGCTGGAGCGTGGGCAGTTTGATGCCGATGTGGCGCGCATTCATGCGGCCATCGCAGCAGGCGAGTGCTACCAAATCAATTACACAGCCCCCTTGCTGGCAGAGCTGGGTGAGGTTTCCGGTGTTGACACTTCTGCTGTGGCACAAGCCATTTTTGCGCGGCTGCAGCAGGCTCAGCCCGGCGGCTATGCAGCCTTGATAGACAGCGGTGAGATGCAGGTGCTTTCCGTATCGCCTGAGTTGTTCTTTGACTGGGACGGTGAGCAGATTCTGACCCGCCCCATGAAAGGGACGGCCGCCCGCGGCAAGACCCCTGAAGCGGATGCCTTGGCGGCACAGACCATGCGCCAATCGGCCAAGGAGAGGGCCGAGAACGTGATGATTGTGGACCTGCTGCGCAATGACCTCTCGCGCATTGCCGTGCCACACAGTGTGAAGGTGCCGCAGCTGTTTCAGGTTCAGCCCCTGCCCGCAGTCTGGCAGATGACCTCAGACGTGGTGGCTCGTACCCGTGAGGAGGTGCGCTTGGCGGATGTGTTTGCGGCCTTGTTCCCCTGTGGCTCGATCACAGGGGCGCCCAAGCGCCAGGCCATGCGACTGATTCGTGAACTGGAGCCAGAGCCGCGAGGTGTGTACTGCGGTGCACTGGGCGTGGTGCGGCCAGGAGCTGCCCCCGGGCGTATTCATGCCACGTTCAATGTCCCGATTCGCACCGTCGTGCTGAAAAATGGACGTCTTCGTTGCGGTATTGGTAGTGGTATCACGGCCAGCGCCAATGCGGCGGGTGAGTGGATGGAGTGGCAGCACAAGCAGGCCTTTCTGAATGTGCTGGAGCAAGGAGAGGGCGCATGAGCACGAATTTTGAAATTCTCGAAACCCTGGCCCTCAAGGATGGGCAGTGGCAGAACTGGCCTTTGCATTGGGCGCGTTTGCAGATTACGGCACAGCACTTTCGCTACCCGCTGATGCAAATGCAGCTGGAAGCCGATATGCAGCGGCTGGCGCAGCAGCTTTACCCGCTGGGAGACTGGCGTGTGCGTCTGGCACTTTCGGTCAGCGGCGCCGTGCAGTTCACGGTCGAAGCATTGACGCCCAGTGCAGAGCCGGTAGTGCTGCAACTGGCCAGAGAGCCGATTGCCAATGCCGTGGCACATAGCGATGTGGTGCGCTTCAAGACTTCGGTGCGGCAGCATTACAGCGCGTTCGCTCCCCAGGGGGCAGGGATTTTTGACACCGTGCTTTTTAACGAAGACGCTCAGATCACCGAGGGTACGCGCGGCAATATTGCTTTGCAGCTGGATGGGCGCTGGGTCACGCCGCCACTGCAGTGCGGACTGTTGCCCGGCGTGGGGCGCGCATTGGCGCTTTCGCAAGGGCGCTTGCAGGAGCAGATCGTGACGCTGGAGGATGCCCGCCGGGCGACGGCCTGGGCGTTCATCAATAGCTTGCGTGGCTGGCTGGATGCACGTTTGCTCGGCTAAGCGGGGGTTGTTATTGTGCGGACATTGCTAACCAGCAGGAATCACCACCATGGATGACGATGACTTTGAGGCGCTTTATCTGGACCTGATGAAGGAGTTTCTGGACACTGCCAGTGCGCTGCAGTGGCTGGCAGTGGTCACCACCATGAACTATGACAACGGCAGCGCATTGCCGGACTGGATCAGCAAGCACCCCAAGCTGGAGCCTGCAGTGGCCAAGGCGCTGTACTGGTATCAGCAGCCAGGCTACTTTCAGCATTACGCTTCTCAAGACAAGGTGCCAAGCATCAACCGCAAAGGCTGGGCGCGTGTCCATGCGCTGAGTCAGCGCTTTGAGCAGGGCAAGCTGGCGCCGGCGACCATAGGCTGGGACCCGGCCAATGACCTGGCCTCTCCCACGGGCGACGAAAAGCACCCCGGCTACGACTGGACCAGCGAGGCCGTGAAGGGAAGCGAAGCCCAGTGGCAGATTCCTGCGGTCATGCTGCAGGCTGTTCCCGGCGAGCAGCCGGATATCTATGCCTATGTTGACGAGCAGGGCTGGGAGGACGGCATGCCCCCTCATGTGCAGGAAGCCTTGAACGCCGCCATGGATGGGGACGACGCGGGAGATGAAGATTAAACCTTCGCTTGCCGAAGGTGAGAGATAAAAAATAGGGCTGCAGGTATCAATTGAAGATACCTTGCACAGAAAGTGATGGTGTGTAGGGAGCGAGTTTTTAGGATTCGCCCACTACAACTTCTGAGGCAAGCTCATGAACTCTCAAACCATCACCAGCCACAAGCCTTCTTCCGCTTTTGTCGGCGCATCCTGGGCTGCATTGCTGCTGGGTATCGTTGCCTTTCTGGTCGGGCTGTGGAATGCGGGCATGCAGCTCAATGAAAAAGGCTTTTACTTGGCCGTGCTGGTGCTGGGCCTGTACGCGGCGATCTCTCTGCAAAAAACCGTGCGTGACAAGCTCGAAGGCATTGCCGTGACCGGTATTTACTACGGCATCAGCTGGGTGGCGTTGTTGATTGCCGTGGTGCTGCTGGGCATGGGCTTGTTCAACGCCACGCTGGAGCTGAGCGAAAAAGGCTTTTATGTCATGGCGTTTTCGCTGGCCCTGTTTGGTGCGATTGCCGTGCAGAAAAACACCCGAGACAGCTTGAGCGCCAATGATGGCGACACAGAGCGTAAGCGTCCCAAGGCAGAGCGCAGCAGCCCCGCGCTGGTGGCCGATTCTGGCAAGCCTGACGATGTGCCCGAACTGCTGGCGAACAAGCACTAAATCCGTTCAGTCAGCTCTATTCTTTATCCGGACTACTCAGCTCGAAAGACCCCAGCTCATCAGGCGCTCTCTGGAGTGCCTGATGGCTTTGGCGCAGCTGCATTTGCTGCGCCACAAAGCGCTCAAAAACCTGCTTCAAGCCCGTAACAGCTGGCGCATCTGCGGGCCAGCTCTGCAGGTGAGCCAGTGCCATGCTTGCAGCCTCAAAGCTGGAGAGCTGGCCAGGCAAATGTGCCTTGCGGATGGCGTAGCCAGAATCCCCGGCATCCTGCAGCGCTATGCGGGGCAGAGCTTGCAAAGCCGGGTTGAGGTAGAGCATCTTGCGGCTTTTGCGCCAGGTGCCATCAATAACCACCAGCCGCAGGTGCTCCGGTGCGTGCGGCCAGGGCTTGGGCAAAGCGCCAGCCTGTGCCAGGCCCAGAGCGCTATCTTGCTCCAGGGTGTCAGGGTAGAGCAGCAGGCAATGGCGTGGCTCTGGATGGCTCCAGCTGCCATGCAGTGCCTGCCCAAGTTCTGCATCATCGAATTTTTCACCCACCAGGATGCGGCTGTGCGGCAGGCATAGATGTAATAAGTGTCCTGTTCCCTTGGCTTCATGCACTTCCTGGGGGTGCATGAGAATCAGCACTTCAACCTGATGCTCGATCGCTTGGGCCAGCGGGCAGACACAGGTGCGCAGTGCTCGCAGGCAGTTGGGGCAGCGGGGGCGAGTATCGGTTTTGCTCATGATTTGAGAGCTTCTTGCGCTTGTGGGGTATGCGGTAGAGGTTGTTTTTATCTCAAATCCATAGCCCTGAAATCACAACGCCCGCAAGCACAGGCTGCGGGCGTTGTGATTTCAGGGAAAAGCGGGAGGCTTACAGGCGACCTTTGAAGTAGGTGGCCTTGTCCATGTCGGCAATGTCCACGCTCAGCTGCACCATGACGCCTGCAGGGTGGGGTACCACGCGGCGCAGCACTTCAGCGATGCCATCCGACATCTGCTTTTTGGCCTCGGTGCTGCGGCCGGCCATCAGCTTCAGCTCCACATGGACAAAGCCACGATTGTCGGGCTGGTTGCCGATGTAGACCTTGTTCATGTCCAGGCACGCAATGCGCGCCTTCACATCGGCTTCGTCGGGCACGGTGGGGTGTGCGCAGACCACGGCGTTGATTTCTCGCATCAGCTCGCGCTCGTTCAGGCCGCTCAGGTTATCGGTGTATTCAATATGCAGATGGGGCATGGTGTGCTTTCGCTCAAGGACAGATACCGTGCATTACAGCATCTGGGTTGGCACTTTGTGGCGCAACTCGACTTGCTGGTTCTGCTCGTTCACAAACACCAGCTGAGGCTGGTGCTCGGCCACATCTTTTTCATGCACCTGGGCAAAAGCCGCAATGATGAGCAAGTCGCCCACGCTGGCGCGGCGTGCAGCGGAGCCGTTGACGGAAATCATGCCGGTGCCGCGCTCGCCCTTGATGGCGTAAGTCACAAAGCGTTCGCCGTTGTCGATGTTCCAGATATGGACTTGTTCGTTTTCGGCAATATTGGCCGCATCCAGCAGATCTTCGTCAATGGCGCAGGAACCTTCGTAGTGCAGTTCGCACTGAGTGGTCTTGACACGGTGAATCTTGGATTTGAGCAGGGTGCGGAACATGATCTTGTCTCTCTGTGGCGCTTTGCGTGTTAGTTGAATGGTGCAGGTCTGTGCCTGCAAAAATCACGCAAGTCTAAATGCGATCGGTGAAAACCATGTAGTTCGTTGAGGGCATTGGCAGCGCAGTGCTGCAAAGCAGCATTCCAAATGTCGATGGCACTGCCAGCGGTTGATGAAGGCTGGCCCAGAGACTGACGGTGCAGCTGTTGTTTTTCGGTCAACCCCAGGGTTGTAACTAATGTTTCATTTTCACTTTGTTTAATGACTTCAGTCCCAGGCAGGGCCCTGGCCAAGGCTGGCCACAGTGGTATTGCCTGGACTTTCTCATTTCTACCAACACAGTGAACCGTATGAAACGAACTCTTCTTGCCCTTGCCGCCCTGAGCGCATCTGCCACTGCCCTGGCCCAGTCCAGCGTGACCGTTTTCGGTGTGGCCGACGTGTCTGTGGCTCACATTTCCACTTCTGGCAAGAGCGTCTCCGGTCTCGCCAACGGCGGCAATTCCAGCAGCCGCCTGGGCTTTCGCGGTGTGGAAGACCTCGGTGGTGGCCTGAAGGCGGGCTTCTGGTTGGAAGGCAGCATCAGCGTGGACGACGGTACAGCCGCTGGTTTCAAGTTCGATCGCCGCTCCACGGTCAGTCTGCTGGGCAACTTCGGTGAAGTGCGTCTGGGCCGCGACAAGACGCCCGCCTATCAGAACCTGGAAACCTTCCATGCCTTTGGCGACACCGGCATGGGTGCCATCAATGGCCACAACCTGATCAGCAGCTCGGCCGAAGGCACATCGGAAGGCTCCAATCCCAAGCGCAACTCCAACGCCATCACCTATCTGCTGCCCAAGCTGGGCGGCGTCTATGGTCAGCTGACACATAGCTTTGGTGAGCAAGCTGGCGACCATAGCCTGGCCAGCTCTACCGGCCTGCGCCTTGGCTATGCCAACGGTCCTCTGAATGTTGCAGCAGCCTACGGCATTGCAAAGGGCGGTACTGCCGCTGTGGGTGTGGACTACAAGAACTTCAACCTGGGCGCTTCCTACAAGTTTGGTGCCATCACACCGATGCTGCTGCTGGCCTCTGAGCGCGGCAACAACAAGCGCGTGGATTTGTACAGCGTGGGTGTGAAGCTGCCTTTGGGTGCTGGTGAATTGCGCGCTGCTTACTCCTGGTACAAGGACAAGAAGAGCGACAACGCTGACTCCCAGCGCCTGGCTCTGGGTTACGGCTACAAGCTGTCCAAGCGCACTGAGCTGTACGCCGCCGTGGCGCGCATGAGCAATGATGACAACGCCAAGCGCAAGCTGGGCTCGTCGCTGGCACCTACACCCAATATGGGCAAGAGCATGACCGGCTACGAAATCGGCATGCGCCACAACTTCTAAGTAGAAGTCGCCTGAATGTGAAAGCCTCAGGCTTTCACATCGGCCGCTATTGCAAGGTCAGGCCTTCGGGTGGGGAAGCCTTTGAGCCTTTGCAAAACAAAAAGCCTCGCGATGCGAGGCTTTTTCGATGGAGAGAGCCACGATGACGAAACCGATGTGAGAGCAGCCTTTGACGCGGGGTGTTTGAACAGGCACACCCCAGCAAAGAGACAGCCAGCAAGCGCCGCCGCGCAGCGAGGCTGTCGTCCCCCTTGGGGGAAGCGGCAAAGCCGCTCAGGGGAAATCAATCACACAGGGGTGTAAGCCAGACGCACATAAATCGGCGCATAGGCCTCTGCCTGGGTGATTTCGATCAGAGTCTCTTTGGCCAGCTCCAGCATGGCGATAAAGGTCACCACCAGCACCGTCGATCCTTTTTCGGGATTGAAGATGCGCTCGAACTCCACAAAGCGCTGGCCTTGCAGCTGCTTGAGGATCTGGCTCATGTACTCGCGCACCGACAGCTCTTCGCGCGTGATCTTGTGGCTTTGCACCAGCTTGGCCCGCTTCATGATGTCGCGCCAGGCGGCCTGCAGTTCGCTGATTTCCACATCGGGAAAGCGCGGTTGCAGGCTTTGCTCGATGTAGACCGTGGCCTTGAGGAAGTCGCGCCCATAAGTGGGCAGCTGCCCCAGTTGCTGGGCGGCCAGCTTCATCTGCTCGTATTCCAGCAGGCGGCGCACCAGCTCGGCGCGCGGGTCTTCGGCTTCCTCGCCGTCCTCCTGCTTCTTGGGCGGCAGCAGCATGCGAGATTTGATCTCGATGAGCATGGCGGCCATCAGCAGGTATTCGGCCGCCAGCTCCAGATTGCGGCCACGCACCTCATCGACATAGGCCATGTACTGGCGCGTGACATCCAGCATGGGAATGTCGAGGATGTTGAAGTTCTGCTTGCGGATCAGATAGAGCAGCAAGTCCAGTGGGCCTTCAAAGGCTTCGAGGAAGACTTCCAGCGCTTCAGGCGGGATATACAAATCCTGCGGTAGCGCAAACAGCGGCTCGCCATACAGACGCGCCAAAGCCACCTGGTCAATCACCGCCGGTGACGAATCAGGTGCATCCGGGCTCTGACCCGGCAACAGATTCTGTGCTTCAGCCTCACTCATAGTCTGCTATGTAATATAGAGCTATGAGCGCTTGATGGGTAAGCGCTAGAGGCCGATTTCATTGAAAATCAGGAGTGGTTGGTCTGGTACACGTAGGGCTTTTGATCCACACGGCCAGCGCGCAGGTCTTCCCAGACTTCGTAGTTCACATCCTTGTCCCACAGGAGACCTCGACCGGCCAGCTGCTGCTTTTCCAGCTCGGGCTTTTGCTTCTTCAAATCATTGATGAAGTTGGTGGTGTCGGAACGATAGTCGGGGCGGCGGAAGAAAGACATATGTGTAAAACCTCTCAGAAGCGGGGATTTTAGCCGCTCGTGAGAGGAAAGCCTGCTTTGGGCGATTACAGGTCCTTGAGGCAGAGTTGGGCGAACTCCTTGCAGTCGTCCGAGGCCAGGGGCGAATCGATCACTTTCTTCAGCACCGCGGCAAACTCGGCGGCTCCGACCGGGTTCGGGTCACCGCGCTGAAGGTCTTCGTTCACGCGCATGGTGCGGTCGAGCCAGCCGATGACCTGAACGCTGGGCTGGCGCTGCAGCGACTCCAGCAAGGCCGGGCTGTAGGCGGCCATGGGATGCTCTTCGATCAGGCTGCCAAAGGGGCCGGGGCCGCCGTAGTCCAGCTCGGGGTAGGCTTCAATCAGCGCCAGGATATGGGGCAGGACCTGCTCCAGTGTGCTGGCTTGCAGTGTCTCCAGGTGCTCGTAGACGGGGTCGATGATCAGCCATTTGTCGTGCTGTTCGCTGGCTACCTGGGCGGCGCTGTGGAATTGGGAAAACAGTTCTTCGATGGGGGCGCTCACGGGATATGGCTCTATGGGTGACAAGCATTTGCAAAACAGGCCTGCTTGAGAAGGTGTCTTGCTGTCAGAATTCGCATTCTGTTTGGCAATCATAGTGATTCAAGCCCATGAATATTTTTTCCCGTGTGACAGCCGCTCTGGCGGCTGCAGCGATCAGTACCTTGAGCCTGATGGGCTGCGATGAGCAAAAGATCAAGGAACTGGAAGAAGGCCTTTCCACCGAGTTTGATGTGCGGGCCAAATTCGGTGAGCCAGAGCGCATCTGGCAGGAGGCGGATGGCTCGCATACGCTGGAGTACAACCGCCAGCCCGCCGGTGCCAAGAACTACATGATCACCATTGGCACGGACGGCAAGATGAGTGCGCTGCGCCAGGTGCTGGCTCCGCATGTATTTGCCCAGATCGTGCCGGGACTGGAAGAAAACGAGGTGCGCCGCATGCTGGGCAAGCCTGCCAAGATGATGACGTACAAGCTCAAGCAGGAAACAGACTGGGACTGGAACTACATCGACCCGCCCACACGTGAGATGCAGTTCACTGTGACCTTTGGCCCCGACGGCCGTGTGCTGCGCACCATGAACCGCGAACGCCTGCGCGACGAGCCGCGCTGATCCGCTCTTGCGGCTAAAAGCTGGCCGTGTGGCAAAAGCCCTGTCTGTAATGCACAGACAGGGCTTTTGCTTTTGAAATGATAGCTGCTAGTGCTTTGCTGGTCTTGGTTTGAGGGTGAAAATGCTTGAAGTCGCCAGTTCTTGAGCGAGTCCAGACTCTTGCGGTTGCTTGTTGCATTGCAGCAAATAATGCGCACAAAGCATGAGTCCATCCGTAAAATTAAGGGGTTCCCGGTGTTACCCGCACTGGTCAGCCCCGGTCTTTATCGAGACCCTGGGTGTTTTTCTTGCTGTCTTACCTGACATGTCCGCACCGCTATCGTCTCCGGCCAGCTCTGGCCTAGCCCGCAGCCTCGATGCAGCTCCCGCCTCTGTGGCAGCCAACCTGGGCTTGCGCCATGGCCGCTTTGAAGATGCGCAGGCGCTGTTCACCGGCTCGCTGTTTGTCTCCATCACCATGATGCTGTTTGCGCAGGCGGGCTTGCTCACCGGCAGCACGGCGGGCATCGCATTCCTGCTGCACTATGTGACGGGGCTGCCTTTTGGCGCCATCTTTTTTGTCATCAACCTGCCGTTTTACTGGTTTGCCTGGAAGCGCATGGGAGCGGAGTTCACGATCAAGACCTTTGTCTCGGTGGCCATGCTGGCGCTGATGGCCGATGTGGGCCCGCGCTTTATCCATATTGACTATCTGAATCCGCTGTATGCAGCGGTGGCCGGTGGCTTGCTCATGGGGTCGGGCTGCCTGTTTCTGGCGCGCCACCATTCCAGCTTGGGCGGGGCCACCATCGTCTCGCTGTATCTGCAAGACCGCTACGGCATTCGCGCCGGCAAGGTGCAGATGATGATTGACTGCACCGTGGTGCTGCTGGCCTTGGCCATCGTTCCTTTTGACCGCGTGGCCTACTCGGTGCTGGCGGCGGTCATCATGAGTCTGTTCTTGTGGGTCAGCCACCGCCCTGGTCGCTATCAGGGCAACTGAGCGGCTCAGACTTCGTCAAAAAGCCCCGCCCGGTCAACACCGGTGCGGGGCTTTTGCATGGGGGTTATCAGATGTGGAGCTCATCAGGCGACGGTAATCGCCTTCTGCGCGCTCACGGTCTGGCCTTGCTCATCCTTCCACAGCATGTGCAGCTCGCCGCTTTCGCGGGCGATAAAGGTGAACTCGATATAGGGATTCTGGGCAATGGAAATACCGGGCTCCCAGGTGAACAACAAGCTGTTGCCCAGCTTGGCCTCAAAGCGGTTGACGATGTTGCGCGGGCGAATCTTGCCTGTGGCCGGGTCGGTGCGCAGGCCGCTTTCCATCACATGCTCCATCTGCGCACGCACGCGCAGTAGTTCGCCCTTCTTTGGCGTGGCATTGCTGATCCAGACGCGAGGGGGTTTGCTCATCACAATTCCTTTCACATGCCGCAGCCGCTGGCGGCCACTGTGGTTGCCTGCTTGGCGATCAAGACTTTGCCGCTCTTCATGCGCGCCAGGGCATGTACGGTTTGCGACTGCGACAGGCGAATGCGCACAGCGGCTTCGGCCGTGCCTGCTGCTGCGGTGAACTGCAGGCGGCAGGCCAGAGGGGAGGGGTTGAGTTCGGCCAGCACGATGATCTCCTCGCACCAGTCCTGCTCGGTAATGGGCAGCGTCACCTTGACCTTGACGGGCACGGCGCTGGGGTTGTCGGCCAGCACCGGCACATCCAGCTGCAGGCCTTCAGTCTGCGTGGGTTTTCCGCTGCTGAACTGCTCCAGGATTTTTTTGAACTCGGCCGGGTTGGGGGCCAGAGGGCCGACCAGAGGAGTCTTGGCTGCAGGGCTGGCCTGGGCGAAGGCGGAAGCCGGCAGCGCCAGACTAGCCCCTGCAGCTGCCGCGCTCAGCACCATGCTTCTACGGGTGGTGTTCTTGAACATGTCTCTTCTTCTATCAAATGCATGATTGCATGCAATCAGCGGTTAAAACAGGTATGGCCCAAGTGGGAGACTCCGAACAAGGGCTGGCCCGCAGCGATGGCGTCGTCCCCCTCCCGCGTAGCGAGAGAGGGGGAAGCGGCCAAGCCGCTCAGGAGGAGATCAGACCCCCAAAAAATCACTGAACTTGTCATTGATCCAGGCAAAGTCTTCCTTGACCAGATCGGGCGTGCGCACATCCATGTCGATCTGGGTCTGGTTGACCTGACCGCTGGCGTCCACCTCGTACTCGAACTTGACCGAGATTTCTTCCTGCGGATCGCCGTTGACCATCATGTAGCAGAGGTTGTCGGGCAGGCGCGCCACGACTTCCTTGCCAGAGACGCGCTCTGCAATGTTCTGGGCCACGATCTTGCCGATGTAGTTAGCCACATGGCCGCTCTTGGGGTAGTGGCCGAACTGGGGCGAGATGGCTCCCATCAGGTCGCCCACAAAGTAGACGCGGTCATCCGTCTTGGCGTGGAACAGGCGGTTGTGCATATCGGCCCAGCCCGTGGGCTTGCCGGTGGTGGCGTCCTTGCCGATCAGATCGGCCTTCCAGACCATGTCGGCCGCCTGATGCGGGGGCATGAGGATGGCGTCGTCAAACTTGAAGTCGCCCGCTGCAGTCTTGATCTGCTTGTTGAAGGGGTCCACTTCCTTGACGCCGGCATTGGGCACATGGGTGATGATGTCCGCGTACAGCTCTTCAAACGCCTGCTTGTAGCCCACGCCGATGGGGGCAATCTTGGGCTTGGGGTCGAGGATGACGATCTTGCCGGGAATCTTGTTCTTCTTGATGTGCCAGGCAATCAGGCAGGCGCGCTCGTAGGGCGAGGGCGGGCAGCGATGGGGCGGTGGTGGTAGCGTCATCACCAGCGTGCCGCCCTTGAAGTTCTTGACCTTGCTCTTGAGCGAGAGCATCTCCTGATTGGGGATATAGGCATTGGGGAAGTGCGTGCGCGTGTGCTCGATGGCGCGCTGGTCGTTACCAAACCAGGCCTCGTAGTCGTTGCGAATGCCGCCCGAGAGAATCAGAAAGTCATACTCGATCAGGCCATGGGCCGTGCGCACCCGTTTCTTGTCGCGCTCAAAGCCCGTGACTTCGGTCTGCAGCAGCGTGTAGCCGTATTGGTTGGCTGGGTGCAGCATGTCGCGGTTCACAAAGTCTGTGCCCACGATGTCCACCAGCCATTTGTTGCTCATGGGGCCGGACCAGAAGGTCGCATTGCGCTCCAGCAGCACGACGTCGGAGTTGGGGATCAGCTCGCGCAGGTAGCGCGCAGCAGTCATGCCACCCCAGCCACCGCCGCAGATCACAATGCGCGGGCCTTTGCCTTTGCGCGGCAGGATGGGGGACTGGCTGGAGATGATGGAGGGCGCAGCCAGTGCGGGGGCTGTTGCGGCACCCAGCGCGAGAGCAGGGGGAGTCCAGAGGAAATGGCGACGTTGCATGAGCGTTGCTCCTGTGAGGGAAGGGGGCTGAGCAGCGTCCGCTGACTCAGCAGAAGGAAGCAAGCTTGGGCGCGGCGTGCAATGACACGCAGCCTCTGGGAGAGCCTCTCAGCCGACACGCGGCACAAGCAAAGCTGGTAACTGCAGATTCTAGGGGCTGGCTTTGAAGAGGGAATGAGGAAATAACCAAGTGAAGCCTGCGCTATTTTTTACGCTGCAAAGCCAGCGCGGACAGTGCCCCCAGCAAGATGCCTGTAATGGCTGGTACGCTGGCCAGTGACAGTGTGGACAGCCCCGTCAGCCCCTGACCGATGGAGCAGCCTGCAGCCAGCACGCCGCCAAAACCCATAAACAGACCACCGCCTGCGCTGGCAGCCAGTCGAGCGGTGGTGTCAAAACTCTCCCAGCGGGCTGTGCGGTTGATCTGTGCGACAACAAAGGCCCCTGCAAGCACGCCGCCTGTCAGGACTAGACCAATGCCTGGCTCGCGGCCCACGGACAGTTGCAGGTACAGCAGGCTCTCGGCAATGGGGCCGATAAAACTCAGCGATGTGAGCTTGGCAGGTTCAAAATCATCGACACTGATATGTGCGGTGATCCACCAGCCCCCCGCAACCAGCAGGCCAATAACCAAGGCGCTGATGAGTTGAACCGGGCTCTGGCGCAGCGCAGGGCGCCACAGGGCGTAAGCCACGAGCAGCAGCGCAGCCGGTACGGCCAGCACCAGACCGTTTGCTGCAGGCAGATAGGCAGGCAAGGTGGAGTGTGTGAACGTGACGGGTGCCAGAGTCTGCAGCCACAGTCGCACAGGGGTGAGTACGCCGGTCATGGCCAGTTGCGCGCCCAGCGCCAGAAATACGATGGTGACCAGAGAGCGCAGATTGCCGCCCGCGAGCAAAACCAGAGAGCGCGCCCCGCAGGCGCGTGCCAGCACCATGCCGACGCCAAACAGCAAACCGCCAATCAGCACGCCAGCGATGGAAAAGCTGGGCCGCGCAATGGCGGCCTGGCCCAGATCAAGCATTCCCAGAGCCTGTAGCCCCTGCGAGGCCAGCAAGGCCACGGCCAATGCCAGGGCAAAGGCCTGCAATGCAGGAGTCTGGCCCGCAGCGACTTCGGTATCTCGCCCCATTTGCTGGCGCAGCCCGCGCAGCAGACAGAAACGCCCCAGCCGCGCGGCAACGCCAAAAGCCATGCCCAGCAAAAAAACAGACCACAACAACATATCGATGACTTAAGCAAGGCAAGCGGCAGTGCCGCCTTGAAATACGGCTGCTGCCGGCTTAGGACGCGCTGGGGAGGGCCGCCAAGCAAGGGCCGTCCCGCAGCGATGGTGGCGTCCCCTTCCCGCAGTGCGAAGCACGTAGAGAGAAGGGGAAGGCGCAAAGCGCCTCAGGGGATGAACCAGTCAACCACCCCAGATATCCGCGCTGATCGCCTTGTACCAGGCTGCGCCGTAGTCGGCCTCGGCCTTGCGGAAGGCGGCATTGCCATCCATGGGGCTGACGCCGCCCGACTCCGGTACTTCAATCAGCTTGCCAGCCGTGCTGCGGTAGACGCCGGCGACCGAGATGCCGTAGTCCGTGCCAATCAGGCTGTAGCAGGTGTTGGCAAAGGCAGCTATGTGCAGGGGCTGGCCCGTCAGCTCGGCAGCAATGGCGGCAGCGGCCACCTTGCC
The DNA here is from genome assembly GCF_057369555.1 of Comamonas sp. FUJ_7. Taxonomy (NCBI): domain Bacteria; kingdom Pseudomonadati; phylum Pseudomonadota; class Betaproteobacteria; order Burkholderiales; family Comamonadaceae; genus Comamonas; species Comamonas sp. FUJ_7. The sequence goes on along the minus strand of NZ_JBXXZI010000003.1, from coordinate 57,473 downwards.
CTGCGTATTGGCCGCAAAGCCCGACTTGGGCATGGGCGCGGCAATGGTGGCATCGCCCAGCACATAAATGTCCTTGACCCGGGTGGATTCAAAGCTCTCAGGCTTGATGGGGACCCAGCCGCTGGCATCCGTCACACCTGCCCGGTCGGCGATGAAGCCAGCCTTTTGGGGCGGGATGACGTTGAGCACATCGGCTTTGTGCTTGGTGCCGAACGAGCTTTCCACTTCCAGGTTCTTGGCATCCACGCGGGTGACCTTGCCGTCGTCGGCCTGCTTGACCCATTCGATCATGTCGCCATACAGCGCTTTCCAGCCCTGCATGAACAGGCCTTGCTTGGAGAAGGCATCCTTGTCGTCCAGCAGCAAAATTTTGGACTTGGGTTTGTGCTGCTTGAAGTAGTGCGCCACCATGGCTGCGCGCTCATAGGGGCCAGGCGGGCAGCGGAAGGGGTTGGCAGGAATCACCATCACAAACTTGCCGCCATCGGGCATGGCTTGCAGCTGCTTCTTGAGCAACTGGGTCTGCGCGCCGGCCTTCCAGGCATGGGGTGCCAGCTGGGAAGCAGCCTCGTCATAGCCTTCCAGTGCATTCCAGCGCATATCGATGCCGGGCGACAGCACCAGCTTGTCGTAGCTCAGCGCCTGGCCGTTGGACAGCAGCACGCGCTTGGCGTCGCCCAGCACATGGTCGGCACGTGCATGAACGATGTTCACGCCTGCTTTGCGCAGGCCGTCATAGCCATGACCAATGCTTTCCCAGCTACGCAGTCCAGCCAGATAGAGGTTGGAGAAGGGGCAGGTGTAGAAGCGCTCGGCAGGCTCGACCAGTGTGACCTGAATATGCGGCGCAAACTGGCGCAGATAGCGCGCAGCCGTGGCTCCGCCAAAGCCGCCGCCGACGACAACGACGTGGGCGGATGCGGCCTTGGCCTTCACGATGGAGGGAAAAGTCAGGCTGGCAGCGCTGGCGGCAGCACCGCCCAGAATTTGACGACGATTGATCTGCATTTAGCGCCCCTTCTTGCTGAACCACTGGGCCAGCGCTTTGAGTTGTTCGTCGTCATAACCCTTGGCAAGACGCGTCATCACCGTGGCATCTTTGGCCGTGCCAGCCTTGAAGGCCTGCAGGCGTTCAAGCAGGTAGGACTCGGGAAGGCCACGCAACTGGGGCATGCCGCCGGTAGAGCGGCCATCGGGTCCGTGGCAGTTGGCGCAGCTGGCAGCTAGAACGGCTACATCCTGAGCGCGCAGCGATGTCGCGGCAGGCGTCGCGAGACTGGGTAGCGGAGCTGCCAGAGCCAGCGCCAGCCACAGCGCAGGGCGCGCTGAAGTGAGCAAAGATTTCGGTTGCATGGGGCCTCCCTTGTTTCCCGACCATGGCGGTACGGGTGATTGATGACCTCAATGCTTGGGCGCAGGCGACGTTGATGTGCTGCAAATTTTTAACAGGCAGCACGATTCGCTGCGAAGCAAGCAAGGTGGGCAGCCTCGAATTCTAGGAATTGGGGGCAGTGCGACAAGCCGAATACCCCGATGGTGTAACAGGAGGTTTTTGGTTATTTAGTTATGCACTTGCTTTGTGCTTGGCAGGGCAGACAGAGGCTTTGGAAAAGCACTTCTTGCTATTGAATAAATAGCTGACAGCGTAATTTCAGTAATGGTTTTGGCGTGATATATGAATTTTCAGCGTGAGGCTGTGGCAATGCGGATGGCGTTGCCGGAGGCTTGTCTGGAGTCGCCTCCAGTGCCTCTGCTGGGGTGGATGATCCGCTGTCCCGGTATTGAATATTCATGCCACTGGAATCCGTTTTGTCATCGTCAAGCAAGGCATCGGCCGCTTTGCCCACGCCTTTGCCGACGATTTTGGCTGTGCCAATGGCAGCATCCGCCGCCAGTCCAACCACGCCAGCGGTCACGCTGATGGCCGTACCGGTGACTGCGATGACGGTGCAGCCCGAGAGCGCCAGACAGAAAAAAGCTCCTGCAAACAGCCTCAGGAGCCTGGAGTTCAGAGAGCGCATTACTGCGAAGGAAGGAGTCGTTGCAGGTGATGCTTGAGCGTGCTCAGGTTGACAAAGCTCAGCTCATACATGGCGCTAAGCCCTTGAGCCTGTTCTTGCGTTAACTCAGGAGCCAGAATCAGAAAGCGCTGGGCTGGAATGTCCAAGCGCTTTCTCAGACGCAGATATTTGTCGATGTCTCTGCGGAATTCACCGCTTTTGCATTCAATACAAATAGGTTGCTTGTCTTCAGGCAGGCAGACAACGTCCAGCTCATGCAAATCTTCATTTGGGAAGTTCACCTTGACGCTTCTTGCGCTACCGAGAAGCGCTTTGGGAGACTGCTGACGAACTGCCATGAGTGCATACCACTCAAGCCACCCACCTTCAAAGAATTGGCGAATAGCGGGTGCCGTCTGTAGAGTGAGGCGGGCGATTTTTTCGGGCTTCTGATAATGAAAGCGTGAAAAAAACGTGTGCTCATACAGCTCTCGGCAAAGCTTTGTCACCGCTTGCCCGTCTTTTTGCGATAACTGTGCCAACTCCAGCGTCACATTGCTGTGGCTTTTGCGATAGGCATAGCGCACGCGATCCATCAACTCAGCAAACAGCTCGTAGTCATCTCCGATTCGGGTGGCCATGTCGTCGAAGAATCCGCTGGTATCGGAGAGTGACGGATCAAATTCGGCATGGATCTTTTTCTCCGTGAACCAGTGTTTGAGTGGTTCTATCCCGTGAAGGGGAGCGGACGACATGCTCGCTGCAGAGGTTGCCGGCGAGGAAGCGACGCTGGCCTTGAGTTGCTGCAGTTCACGGCTGGCAGTTGCAAGCCGCTTGACGATCTCTTCCACAAAAAACACGGTTCCATAGACCATGCATGCTGTTCCGCAGCGTGCACAAGGTGTCTGGGTATGGATGGGTGTTTGTGAATCCTCTGAGATGAAACCGCATTTATTGCAACGGTAGATGGGCATGACTCTGTCGTTGTGGTTTTGTCGTTTCAATGAGTTTACCCAATGCGCCAAGACCGGCGCATCAGGTCTTGTCAAACATCGCTATCAATGAATACGCATGCCGGGCGCTGCACCGGGGAAGGGCTCCAGCACATAGATGCCGGGGTTGGCCTTTTCGTCGGCGTGGCTGGCTGCCAGCACCATGCCTTCGCTGATGCCGAACTTCATCTTGCGCGGTGCCAGATTGGCGACCATCACCGTCAGCTTGCCCTGCAGTTGCTCTGGTTGGTACATGCTGCTGATGCCGCTAAAGACGTTGCGGGTCTTGGGCTGGCCGTTTTCGTCCTTTTCACCCACGTCCAGCGTCAGCTGCAGCAGCTTGGTCGAGCCTTCGACGCTTTTGCATTCCAGAATCTTGGCAATGCGCAGGTCGATCTTGACGAAGTCATCAATGCCGATGGTTTCGGCCAGAGGCTCGCCGCCGGGGGCGTTGGGGTCGATCACGGGCTCGGCCTTCTTGGCGGCTTTCTTCTCAGCCTTGGCTGGCTCGGCAGCGGGTGCGGCCTGACCGGCGGGCGGCTCAAACAGCGCTTCGAGCTGCTTGGGGTCCACGCGCTGCATCAGGTGCTGGTAGGCACCAATCTGGTGGCCTTCGCCCAGGGGCTTGACCACATCGGCAAAGCTCTCGGGCGGCACGATGAGGAAGTTGGCCACTTCGGCGGCCACGCCGGGCAGGATGGGCTTGAGATAAATGGTCAGGATGCGGAAGGCTTCGATGCAGGTGCTGCACACATCGTGCAGGCGCTGCTCCATGCCTTCTTTCTTGGCCAGCTCCCAGGGCTTGTTGGCGTCCACATAGCTGTTGACCTTGTCGCACAGCAGCATGATTTCGCGCGCGGCGCGGGCGGTGTCACGGGCTTCATAGGCGGCAACGATGGCGTCTTTTTGCGCGCGCAGGGCTGCCAAAACGGCCTGGCCGTCTTCGCTGACCACGCCGAGCTTGCCGTCAAAGCGCTTGCTGATGAAGCCAGCGGCACGGGATGCGATGTTGACGTACTTGCCGATCAGGTCGGAGTTCACGCGCAGCATGAAGTCTTCGGGGTTGAAGTCGATGTCTTCGTTCTTGCCGTTGAGCTTGGCGCCCAGGTAGTAGCGCAGCCACTCGGGGTTCATCTTGAGCGACAGGTACTTGAGCGGATCCAGACCCGTGCCGCGGCTCTTGCTCATTTTCTCGCCGTTGTTCACGGTCATGAAGCCGTGCACGCAGATCTTGGTGGGCGTCTTGCGGCCGCTGAACTTGAGCATCGCAGGCCAGAACAGCGTGTGGAAGGTGATGATGTCCTTGCCGATGAAGTGGTACTGCTCCAAATCGGGGTCGGCCATATAGGCGTCGTAATCTTCACCGCGCTTGTTGAGCAGCTCTTTGAGCGAAGCCAGGTAGCCCACGGGCGCATCCAGCCACACGTAGAAATACTTGCCCGGCGCATCGGGAATCTCGATGCCGAAGTAAGGCGCGTCGCGGCTGATGTCCCAGTCGTCCAGGCCTTCGCTGGTCGAGCCATCGGGGTTGGTGCGCACACCAAACCATTCCTTGATCTTGGCGGCCACTTCAGGCTGAACATGCTTGCCGTTCTGCGTCCACTCGGTCAGAAACTCGACGGCGCGCGGGTCGGACAGCTTGAAGAAGAAGTGTTCGGACTCCTTCATCACGGGCTTGGCGCCGGACAGGGCCGAGAACGGGTTGATCAACTCGGTCGGTGCGTAGACGGCGCCGCAGACTTCGCAGTTGTCGCCGTACTGGTCCTTTGCGTGGCAGCGGGGGCACTCGCCTTTGATGAAGCGGTCGGGCAGGAACATGTTCTTCTCGGGGTCGAAGAACTGCTCGATGGTGCGGGTTTCGATGAAGCCGGCCTTCTTCAGGTCCAGGTAAATCTGCTTGGACAGCTCGTGGTTTTCGGCGCTGTCGGTGTTGCTCCAGTTGTCGAAGGCGATGTGGAAGCCGTCGAGGTACTGCTTGCGGCCGGCGGCGATGTCGGCCACGAATTGCTGGGGCGTCTTGCCGGCCTTTTCGGCGGCAATCATGATGGGCGCGCCGTGGGCATCATCGGCGCCCACGAAGTTGACCGCATTGCCCTGCATTCGCTGTGCACGCACCCAGGTGTCGGCCTGGATGTATTCCATGATGTGGCCGATGTGGAAGTTGCCGTTGGCATACGGCAGGGCGGTGGTGACGAATATTTTGCGTGCGGTCATGAGGAAACAGCTTTCACAGAGAACCCGTCATTCTAGAAGGGCTTGGCCTTAGGCTGGGCTAGTGGGGTTTGAGCAGAGAGGGCAGTGCATGCGCAATGCTTCTTTTTTAGGAGCTTCTTGCGCCTGAATTTCATTGTTTTCAGATATGAATGATATGAAATTCAATGAATAGCAAGCGGAGCATGCTTTGTAATTGATAGCGGGTCCTGTGTGTCTTCAGCGTATCGACGGCTCTTTGCTGCGATACATGTCCTGGTCGGCCAGCTTGAGCAAGGCCTGCGGGTCTTGCGCATCACGCGGATAGAGCGCCTGGCCTATGGAGACGCCGACGGTAACCACCTCATCTTCAGGGACGCCTTGCAAGGTGCTCAGCGGTTGCTGCAGCGCGTGATCGATCTTCAGGCGCGTGGCCTGTACATGCTCCTCATCGCTGACGCCGCGCAAGATGATGACGAACTCGTCACCGCCCAGACGGGCCACGACATCATTGGGGGAGAGCAGGTTGCGCAGGCGCAGCGCGACTTCGGCCAGGGCCAGGTCGCCGTTGTCATGGCCCCAGCGGTCGTTGAGGGGTTTGAAGCGGTTGAGGTCGAGAAACAGCAGCGCAAACGGAGTCGCTGCATGCTGACCGGAAGCAGGGCGAGTGAGGGTGGTGAGGATGTGCTGCAGCGCGCTGCGGTTGCTGACGCCGGTCAGCGGGTCGGTGAACAGGCTGTGGCGCATGCGGTGAAAGTTGTGGGCCAGTTCGCCAATTTCGTCGCGGCGCTGCACTTCGATGGGCGTGTCGATTTCGCCCTGACCCACGCGCCGCACAGCGCGTGCCAGCAAGCGCATATCGTTGGCCACGGCACCGAAGATGCGTGTGCCGATGAACACGGCAATGACCAGCGCCAGCAGGCCCAGGCCGCCGACCAGCAGCATGTGGCGATATACACCGGCCAGCATGTCTTTGTGCGGAACGGCAACCACGGCCATCCACTCCTGCCCAGCTCCATCGCCCAGACGGCGATAGGCAATTCGAATGCTGTTGCCTTTGGCGTCGGTGAGCAAAGCCGTACCCGGCGCATTGCTGGCAAGGGAGGAGGAGAAAACGTCGCGAATCTTGTCGTACACGGCCTGAATCAACAGGTCCTGGCTGTTGGCCGCGCTCATGCGCTGCATCTTGCCGTCGGGGCCTTGGTAGATATTGGGCATGCCGGTGGCTGCGATCAGCGAGCCGTCACCTTCAATGATGAAGGCTCGGCCATGTTCGCTGAGCTGCAACTGGCTGATGAAATCATTGAGTGCCCGCAGCGAGATATCGGCTGCCACCACGCCTTCGAGCTGGCCCAGCGGCGACAGAATGCGGCGTGCGCGGGTGAGTACCAGATCCTTGGCGCTGAAGTCTATGTAGACCGGTGTCCAGACGGGCTCGGAAGACTCGGCCGCCAGCTTGAACCAGAGCCGCTTGCGGGGATCGAAGAGGCTGCCTTCGGTAGATTCGTGAACAGGTTCTCCATCCATGGCGTCAAGCCTGAAGAAGCTGCGATGCTCTCTGGCATCGGTTTTGAGCCGCAACTGCGCCTGCCCAGCGGCCAGCCGCTTGAGGCCAATGCCCTGGCCCGCCACATTGCCGTAGTACACATAGTCGTTGGGCTGTGTGTGCAAGGACGTGGCAACCCACAGCCGCGAGGTCAGCGCAGAAAGGTGTGGGCGAATATCGGCTGGCGTGCTCTGCTCTTCGGGAAAAGCGGCCTCCAGTACCGCATTGGAGGGAGACAGGTGTTGCTGCACGATGAGTGCAATGCGCTCCACCTTTTCTTCCATGACCTGCTCGGACAGGGCCGAGATGGTGTTGCTGCCCGTCCAGTACCAGAGCATGCCCAGCGCCGAGGTCAGCAGCGCAATCAGAGCGACAAAAGGCAGGATCAGCGAAAGCTTGAGCGAGCGGGATGCACGAAGGGGTGGTGTGGCAGAGGTCACTGATTGGGCGAGGAAATGAAGTCCGTCTGAAACAAAGTGTATCGTTCTCTTTTGCTGCGGCTCAAGCCGCATCATCAAGATTTGTCAAAGCACCGGGCCAGCCCAGAAAGGCACAAAGCTCTTCCTGTTTGGCCATGGCATCTTTGCGACCCAGAGCAATCAGCTCGCGGGTGTAGCTTTGCTCGAAAAGCAAATAGCTGGCCAAAGCGCCATCCCGCATAGGGTTGCCGGCAGCTGCACGCACGCCCAAGGTGCCCAGCAGTGTGCGCACAGGCCGTGGCAACTGGTCGATGTGGCGGGTGGCGATATCGTCAATGCGCTCGCTGGGGGTGATGGTCAGCAGTTCTATGGGGCGCAGCCGGCTGTGTATGCGCTCGGCGGGCGAGATCAGGCTCAAGGTGTGATTGATGCGCTCAGCGCGCTCTATATCCACGGCCAGCGTGTCCAGAAAAATGCTGGAAAGCGCATGCCCGGCAACTTGGGCCAGCGTGGGGTAGCTCGCATCGGGGGCGGTCAGAGGGGCTGCGGGCTCATGCCTACGTCCGGCCCCCACAACCAGCAGCTTGCTTGCGCCCAGGTGGATGGCTGGCGCGAGGGGGGCTGTCTGGCGCATGGAGCCGTCACCGAAGTACTCCAGATGACCATCAATGGGCAGGGCAGTGGCGGGAAAGATAAAAGGCAGGGCAGAGGAGGCCAGCAGGTGGTCTGCCGTGAGCTGTGTCTGCGCGGCTTTGCGCTGATCGCGCACCCAGGGGTTCAGGGCCTCGCGGGACTGAAAGAAGGTGATGTGCTGGCCGCTGCTGTAGCTGGATGCCGTGATGGCCAGTGCATGCAAGTGCCCGCTCTCTATAAGTTGGGGAATGCGCTCAAAGGGCATGAGCGCGCTGTTCATCAGCGCTTTGAGCGGCGAGTTGTCCAGCAGCGAGCGTGGCCGCATACGGCTCCAGCGGGCCAGTGCCCAGCCCAGGGACAGCAGGGTCAGCCAGTGAGCGCCGCTGCGCAGCATGCTCAGAGAGTCGGCCTGGTAAATCTGCTCGGTGTGCATATGGCCCCAGACGTGCAGCATGCGCTGTACGGCGCTGTCAAAGGCATCGGCATGGCAGGCCAGGGCGGCCACATTAATGGCGCCAGCTGATGTGCCTGCAAGTATGGGAAAAGGGTTGGGGGCGTCTCGCAAGCCTCGTGATCGGCGCAGCTCGGCAATATGTGCCAACACGCCCACCTGGTAGGCGGCGCGGGCGCCACCACCGCTGAGCAGCAGCCCGGTTTGCCCGATGCTAGAAACCGGGCCAGCAGGAGGGGGCTGTACAGCCGAAGCGAGATCCGAAGGGAAGTGGGGAAAAAGCTGCTCTGCCGCCATGGCTGCAGTGTGCCCGGATTGCTCGTCCTGCGGTAGGGGCTTGGCGGCGAATCGACTGGCGGTGTTACCTGATGTCAGTGGCCGCTTTTGTTGCCGGCCTTGGGGATTTTGGCAATCAAGGTGGCGATAGCGCGGGCATCAAGCACGGTGATTTGTTGCTTGGCAGCCCAGTCTGCGGCCTTTTCTCCCAGGGCCTGCAGCGCCACATAAACACTTTGATCGGCTTGTTGGCGGGCCTGCGCTGCCTGCAGCTCGCGCAGCGGCTCCACGCCATGGGTGGCAGCCTTCCAGCGTCGCGCGCTGACGACACTGGTCTGACCATTGCGGCTCAGCAGCAGATCGACGCCGGGCAGGTTCAGCGGCTGAACTTCATAGCCCTCGGCTTGCCAGGCGGCCTGCAGCTGGGCGCTGAAGTCGGCCCAGGACTGCTCGGCAACGACTTGCTGAATCAGCTCCAGCCGTGCCGGACTGGGTGCGCGCATCTGCTTGTAAAAAGCGATGCAGCCCACGATAAAAAACGGAAAGGCACCCAGCGCAGCAAACGGCGAGATGTCCTTGGGGAACACGGCCAGCGATATCAGCACCACGGCGGCGCAGATCGCAAAGCTGATCCACCAGCGCGAGCGCATCAGGACTGCGAACAGGGAGTTTTCGGCCATCTTCAGTTTCACGGGCTGTCTCTCAAAATTGGGGCAAGGGGCAGCATTGTCTCCTGTGCCGGCAGGGGCCAGGCAGAGATCGCCGCTGTGCACTAGGGTTGGAGAGCTTCGCTAGACTATCCCCATTGACGAACCTTCTGGAAACTGGAACCAATGGCTGTAACCGAACAAGCGCTTCAGGGCGCACTCGCAGCGGTGCTCGATCCGCACACGGGCAAGGACTTTGTGAGCACTCGCGCACTGCGCAATCTGCAGATCGCGGGCGACGATGTCTCGTTTGATGTGGAGATGGGCTATCCGGCCAAGAGCTTGCATGCCGACCTGCGCAGCCAGTTCATTGCTGCCGCCAAGAGCGTGGCCGGTGTGGGCAATGTCTCGGTCAACATCACCACTAAGGTGGCATCGCATGCCGTGCAGCGTGGCGTGCAGCTGTTGCCTGGTGTGAAGAACATCGTGGCCATCTCGTCCGGCAAGGGCGGCGTGGGCAAGAGCACGACCACAGCCAACCTGGCGCTGGCGCTGGCCGCCGAAGGTGCACGCGTGGGCATTCTGGACGCCGACATCTACGGCCCCAGCCAGCCCATGATGATGGGAGTCTCGGGCAAGCCCGAAAGCCATGACGGCAAGACCATGGAGCCGCTGGAAAACCATGGCGTGCAAGTCATGTCCATCGGTCTGCTCGTCAACAACGACCAGGCCATGATCTGGCGCGGCCCCATGGCCACGCAGGCACTGGAGCAAATGCTGCGCCAGACCAACTGGCGTGATCTGGACTATCTGTTTGTGGACATGCCCCCGGGCACCGGCGACATTCAGCTGACGCTGGCCCAGCGCGTGCCCATGACGGGTGCCGTGGTGGTGACCACGCCCCAGGACATCGCCCTGATCGACGCCAAAAAGGGCGTTCAGATGTTCGAGAAGGTGGGCGTGCCTATTCTGGGTCTGGTCGAAAACATGGCCGCTCACGTTTGCACCAACTGCGGCCATGTCGAACACATCTTCGGCGCCGATGGCGGCAAGAAGATGGCCGGCGAGCAGAACATCGACTACCTGGGTGCGTTGCCTCTGTCGCTGCAGATTCGCCTGCAGGCCGATAGCGGCACACCCACGGTGGTGGCAGATCCCGAGAGCGAAGCCGCTCAGGTCTACAAAAAGGTCGCGCGCGATCTGGCCGTGAAGGTAGCTCTCAAGGCCAAGGACTTCTCCAGCAAGTTCCCTACGATTACGGTATCTCAGGGAACCTGAGATTCACCCCCTGAGGCGCTATGCGCCTTCCCCCTCTCTCTCCGGGAGGGGGACGACACCCTTGCTGCGGGGCGGCCCTTGCTCGGTGTCCCTACGGCGGAGTGTGCAGGTGCGTAGGATTTTGGCTCATGCAGAATTTTTCATTTTTGAGAGTTAAATCTTTATGAACCTGCTGACCTCCATGCGGTATCTGGTGGCCCTTAATGAGCACCGCCATTTCGCAAGGGCGGCGCAGGCCTGCCATATCACGCAGCCCGCGCTGTCCAATGCGCTCAAGGCGCTGGAGGATGAGTTTGGCGCCGTCATCGTGCGGCGTGGTCGTGTGTTTGGCGGGCTGACGCCCGAGGGCGAGCAGGTGCTGGCCACGGCGCTGTCCATGCTCAGGGCTGAAGAATCCTTGCGCCAGGACTTGAGCGCTGCAACGGGTCAGCTCAAAGGCCATTTGCGCATGGCGGCTGTGCCCACGGCCATGCCCATGCTCACGCGCTTTGCCGCGCTGCTGCGTCAGCAGCATCCGGGTATCACGCCCATGGTGCTGTCCATGAGCTCTCTGGAAATTGATAGCGGGCTGGAAGATCTGACACTGGATCTGGCGCTGGGCTATGGCGATCGCCTCTCCAGCACCGGTCGACGGCTTGAGCGCAACACCCGCATCACGATCTGGCCACAGTACCAGGAGCATTATTTTCTGCTCAGTCCTGCGACTGAAAGTCATAGCCAAAAGCCCATGAAGTGGGCGCAGGCAGCGAGACTGCCGCTATGCCTTTTGACCCCGGACATGCACAACCGGCTGATTGTGGACCAGAGCTTCAAGGCCGCAGGCTGCGAGGTGGAAGCAGCGATGGAAACCAATTCCGTGCTCAGCCTGATGCAGGCCGTGACCGAAGGTGGGATGCATAGCGTGCTACCGGGAGCGCTGGTAGCGACCTTGCCCGATGCCGTGCAACTGCGCGTGCGGCCATTGGTGGGACCTAAGGTGCAGACAGCGATTGCATTCTTGACACCGCCTCAGGAGCAGGCGACCCGGGCGCAGCAAGCCGCCATGGCACTGGTGAAATCGGGGCAGTGGATGCAGCAATGCGTCCGCTTTGCCGGGGCTGTGCGTTGATTCACAGCTTGAATCAAGTCATCACTTCAAAGAATTTGACCTGAGGCAGCCCTGAGGCTGAAATGCGGCATGAGACAAAGGGTGCAGGTGCGCCCGCATAAAAAGGCCGCCCCATGCCCTCTGAAAAAAAACCATCGGCCATCTTGCCCGTGCGGGCCTTGCTCAGTGCCGAGCAGGTAGATGCTTTGAAGCATTGCCTGGCGCGCTTTGGCGAAGAGCCCGCAGAACTCTTGCCGCTGCTGCATGCCGTACAGAAAGCACTGGGCTTTATTCCGGCCGCAGCCGTGCCCGTGATTGCCGAGGCTTTAAATCTCTCCAGCGCCGAAGTGCATGGCGTCATCAGCTACTACCCGCATCTGCGCGACAAGCCGCATGGCCGGGCGCTGATCCAGATTTGCCGAGCCGAGTCCTGTCAGTCGCGGGGAGCTGATGCCCTGATGGCCCATGCCGAGGCAGTACTGGCGTGCCAGGCCCACGAAACCACAGCCGACGGCAGCGTGACGCTGGAGCCGGTCTACTGCCTTGGTTTGTGCGCCCAGTCGCCTGCGGTGATGGTGGATGAGCATGAAGTCCATGCGCAGATGACGCCCGACAAGCTGGATGTTCTGCTGCAAAAAATACAGCAAAAACAGCCTGTGGTGCATGCAGATAAAGCGCTGGTAGCTACTGAAAGCGTAGTGAGTGCCGTGCGCGTTTATGTGCCGCGTGATGCGGCGGCGCTGGCCGTGGGGGCTGATGAAGTCGCCCGAACGTTGGCAGAGCAATGCGCAGCCCGTGGATGGCCGGTGCAGATTGTGCGCAATGGTTCGCGGGGTCTGCTGTGGCTGGAGACCTTGGTCGAGGTGGAAACCGGGCAAGGCCGTGTGGCCTATGGTCCGGTTCAGGCGACGGATGTGGCGGGTCTGCTCGATGCCGGCATGCTGCAAGGGCAGCCCCATGCGCTGTGCCATGGCTTGACGGCGCAAATCCCGTATCTGGCCCGGCAGGAGCGGCTGACCTTTGCGCGTGTGGGCGTGATCGACCCGCTGAGCCTTGCCGACTACGAAGCCCATGGCGGCTGGCTGGGGCTGAAAGCTGCGGCAGCCATGGCGCCTGAAGCCATCGTGCAGCAGGTGCTGGACTCCGGCCTGCGTGGGCGCGGCGGGGCGGCGTTTCCTGCGGGCATCAAATGGAAGACCGTGGCGATGGCTGTCGGGCCGCAGAAATACATTGCCTGCAATGCCGATGAAGGCGATTCAGGCACGTTTGCCGACCGTCTGCTGATGGAGGGCGACCCGTACTGCCTGATCGAAGGCATGGCGATTGCGGCGCTGGCCGTGGGGGCAAGCCAGGGCTTTATCTATGTGCGCAGCGAATATCCGCACGCTATTGCTGCGCTGAATGAGGCTATTGCCCGCGCCAGTGCGGCGGGCTGGCTGGGCCGCAATGTGGCGGGCAGCGGCAAGGCCTTTGTGCTGCAGGTGCGTGTGGGGGCAGGCAGCTATGTCTGCGGTGAAGAAACAGCGATGCTGGAGAGCCTTGAAGGCAAGCGCGGCATTGTGCGCGCCAAGCCGCCGCTGCCCGCGATGGAGGGGCTGTTTGGCAAGCCCACGGTCATCAACAACGTGATCACGCTGGCCACGGTGCCCATCATCATGGCAAGGGGTGCGGCCTTCTATCAGGGCTATGGCATGGGTCGCTCGCGTGGCACGCAGCCGTTTCAGCTGGCTGGCAATATTGCGCGGGGCGGGCTGGTGGAAAAAGCCTTTGGCCTTTCGCTGCGCGAGCTGGTTGAGGACTTTGGGGGAGGCACGGCTACGGGCAGGCCCATCAAGGCGATTCAAGTCGGCGGCCCGCTGGGTAGCTACGTCGCCCCCACAGACTGGGATGCGCCGCTGGATTACGAGGCCTACGCCGCCAAGGGCAATGTAGTAGGACATGGCGGTCTGGTGGTGCATGACGACAGCGCCGACATGGCGCAGCTGGCGCGTTATGCCATGGAGTTCTGCGCAATTGAATCCTGCGGCAAGTGCACGCCCTGCCGCATAGGTTCGACACGCGGTGTGGAGGTCATTGACCGCATTACCGCCAACACGGGCGCCGTGAAAGCCGCGAATGTGAGCTTGCTGGAGAGCCTGTGCGAGACCATGGAAAAAGGCAGCCTCTGCGCCATGGGCGGCATGACGCCATACCCCGTGCGATCGGCCTTGCGCCACTATCCGCAGGACTTCGGTATTGAGCCCGTACAGGTCATGACGACCGTGACCCCCGTCTGAGGAGAGCCAGACCATGCTCGAGCATTTGAAGAACACCGACTTCGGCACGCCGGCCAGCCTGTCTGAAGAACTCGTCACCCTGCAAATTGATGGCCGAGACGTGACGGTGCCCAAAGGCACCTCGCTGATGCGCGCTGCGGTGGATGGCGGCATCAAGGTGCCCAAGCTCTGCGCCACCGATTCTCTGGAACCCTTTGGCTCATGCCGTCTGTGTCTGGTGCAGATCGAGGGGCGCAAGGGCTTTCCGGCATCGTGCACCACGCCTGCCGAAGCGGGCATGAAGGTCAGGACGCAAAGCCCGCAGCTGCAGGAGCTGCGCAAGGGGGTGATGGAACTGTATATCTCCGACCACCCGCTGGACTGTCTGACCTGCTCGTCCAACGGTGACTGCGAGCTGCAGGATATGGCCGGTGTGGTGGGCCTGCGCGAGGTGCGCTATGGCATGGACGGAGCCAACCACTTCAAGGGTGAAGCCAAGGCTGCTGTTGATACCTCCAACCCCTATTTCAACTACGACCCCAGCAAATGCATTGTCTGCAACCGTTGCGTGCGCGCCTGCGAGGAAACGCAGGGCACGTTTGCGCTGACCATTACCGGGCGCGGGTTCGAGTCGCGGGTGACGGCTGGGCAGGGCGATGGCTTTATGGCCAGTGACTGCGTGAGCTGCGGGGCCTGCGTGCAAGCCTGCCCCACGGCCACACTGCAGGAGAAGACGGTGGTGGAGCTGGGGCAGAGCGAGCACAGCGAGATCACTACGTGCGCCTATTGCGGCGTGGGCTGCGGCTTCAAGGCCGAGATGAAGGGCGAGCAGGTTGTTCGCATGGTGCCGTGGAAGGACGGCAAGGCCAATGAAGGCCATGCTTGCGTCAAAGGGCGCTTTGCCTGGGGCTATGCCACGCACAAGGATCGCATTACCCAACCCATGATCCGCGCAAAGATCACCGACCCCTGGCGCGAAGTGAGTTGGGAGGAGGCTATAGGCCATGCGGCCAGTGAGTTTCGCCGCATTCAGGCCGAGCATGGCAGGGATTCGATTGGAGGTATCACCTCATCGCGCTGCACCAACGAAGAAACCTATCTGGTGCAAAAGCTCATTCGCGCAGCGTTTGGCAACAACAACGTCGATACCTGCGCACGTGTCTGCCACTCGCCCACAGGCTATGGTCTGGGTCAGACCTATGGCACATCGGCGGGCACGCAGACCTTCAAGTCGGTAGAGCAGTCCGACGTCATCATGGTCATAGGCGCCAACCCCACGGCGGCCCACCCGGTGTTTGGCTCGCGCATGAAAAAGCGCCTGCGTGCGGGGGCGAAGCTGATCGTGATCGATCCGCGAGAGATCGAGCTGGTCAGCTCGCCGCACATCAAGGCCGACTATCACCTGCAACTGCGCCCCGGCACCAATGTGGCCATGATTACGGCGCTGGCCCATGTGATCGTCACCGAAGGCTGGCTTGCCGAGGAATACGTAGCTGAGCGCTGCGACGCCAAGTCCTTCGAGCAATGGAAGGCATTTGTGGCTCGCCCTGAAAACTCGCCCGAAGCCACGGCAGAAATCACGGGTGTGGCCCCGGCGCTGGTGCGCGGTGCGGCGCGGCTGTATGCCAAGGGTGATGGAGCCCGGAAAGCTCAGGTCAACTCCGCCATCTACTACGGCTTGGGCGTGACGGAACATGCGCAGGGATCGACCATGGTCATGGGCATTGCCAATCTGGCCATGGCCACGGGCAATGTGGGCCGCGAGGGCGTGGGTGTGAACCCGCTGCGGGGCCAGAACAATGTGCAGGGCAGCTGCGATATGGGCAGCTTTCCGCATGAGCTGCCGGGCTACCGCCATATCTCGGACAGCACCACGCGTGCCGAGTTTGAAGCGGCATGGGGCGTGCCCCTGAACCCCGAGCCGGGCCTGCGCATACCGAACATGTTTGAGGCCGCTCTGGGCGGCAGCTTTCTGGGGCTGTACTGCGAGGGTGAGGACATTGTTCAGTCTGACCCCAACACCCAGCATGTGACGGCGGCACTGGCGGCCATGGAGTGCGTGGTGGTGCAGGACATCTTCCTCAACGAAACCGCCAAGTACGCCCATGTGTTTCTGCCCGGCTCGTCCTTCATGGAAAAAGACGGCACCTTTACCAATGCAGAGCGCCGTATCTCGCGAGTCAAAAAGCTGATGCAGCCACTGGCCGGTTATGCGGACTGGGAGGTGACGCAGCTGCTGTCCAACGCGCTGGGCTACCCCATGAGCTACGGCCACCCCAGCGACATCATGGCCGAGATTGCGGCGCTGACGCCGACCTTTGCGGGCGTGAGCTACGAGAAGATCGAACGCCTTGGCAGCGTGCAATGGCCTTGCAATGACAGCACCGACGAGGCCGGAACGGCCATCATGCACGAGCAGAAATTTGTGCGTGGCAAGGGGCGCTTCATCATCACGCAATATGTGGCCACCGATGAAAAGGTCACGCAGCGCTTTCCGCTGCTGTTGACCACGGGCCGTATCCTCTCGCAGTACAACGTGGGCGCGCAGACCCGCCGCACGGCCAACAGTCTGTGGCATGGCGAAGATGTGCTGGAAATTCACCCCCATGATGCCGAGGACCGAGGCATACGCGAAGGCGACTGGGTGGGCATTGAGAGCCGCGCCGGTCAGACGGTGCTGCGCGCCACGGTGACCGAGCGCATACAGCCCGGTGTGGTCTACACCACCTTCCACTTCCCGGAGTCCGGGGCGAATGTGATCACGACCGATAACTCGGACTGGGCCACCAACTGCCCCGAGTACAAGGTGACGGCCGTGCAGGTCATGCCGGTGCCGAGTTCCGCCCAGTCGTCCAGCTGGCAGAAGGACTATGCGCGCTTCAACAGCGAGCAGCTCAGCCATCTGGCCGCAGCGCAGGACGCTGCCGCTTTTGCGGGAGGCAAGTGATGGATGCCGACAACCTGATCCGCATGGTCAACCGCATTGGCGAGTTCTTTGAAGCCCAGCCCAATCGCGACGAAGCCCTGCAAGGCATTGCCGAGCATCTGCGCAAGTTCTGGGACCCTCGCATGCGCGGGCAGATTTTGCAGGTGCTGGAGCGGCCCGGTGAGGCTGCGCAATTGCGACCGTTGGTGCGCGAGGCGCTGCTGCTGCATGCTGCGCAGCTGAGGCCGGTAAAAGCATCAGACTATTCGTAAAACGAGAGCAGCATGCGCTTGCCCTGTCTTGGCTGCGGGTATATTGGACCCTCATTTCTCTGATCTGAGCCGCTGCCTGTCATTGGGCGGTAGCGGCCTTGCATGTCTGCTTCTTTCATGACTACCGATTCCGTCAAAAGCGCTTTGATGAGCGCGCATCTGCGCCTTTTGGGTATGGCTGTTCTTTGGGGGGCATCCTGGCCTGCCGGCCGCATTCTGGCGCTCAATATGCCGCCGCTGGCAGCATCGGCTTTGCGCTTTATTCTGGCCGCCACCATGCTGCTGCCCTGGCTCTATTGGTCGGGTGGGCTGGGCGCACTCAAGAAATGGTCAGTCAAGACCTGGCTGGGGATGTTTGCCGCAGGGGCGACGGGGGTGTTTGGCTATGCCAGTTTCTTTTTGACGGGCTTGCAGCACCTGCCCGCAGGCAAGGCTGCCTTGCTGATCACGCTCAACCCGGTGGTCACGCTGGCACTGGCCGTGTGGCTGTTCAAGGAACGCATCAATCTCACCATTGCGCTGGGCATGCTGGTGGCCGCTTGCGGTGCGGTGGTGGTGATCTCGCATGGCGATCCTCTGCAGCTGTTGCAAGGAACGATTGGTGTGGGGGAGATGCTGATTCTGGGCTGCGTGGCCTGCTGGGTGGGGTACACGCTGATTGGCCGAGCCATGCTGGCGGGCGTAGATGCGCTGGCAGCCACCACGGTAACATCGATTTTTGGTGCCCTGCTGCTGCTGGTAACCAGTCTATTGGTGGAAGAGCCTCAGGGGCTGGCTTCGGCCTTTCAGGCCAGCGGAACAGCCTGGACGGCAATGATTTTTATGGCCTACGGTTCTACCGCCGTGGCCTATGCTTGGTATTTCTCGGGTGTCAAAAAACTGGGGGCCGGAGCCGCATCGGGCTACATCACGCTGGTGCCAGTGATTGGCGTGGTTCTCTCAGCCTTGCTGCTGGGCGAAAGCATTGATGGCTCCATGCTGCTGGGCGGAGCCATGGCTATTGCGGGTACTGCGGTGATGAACTGGGGCCGCAGGAGCTAGACACCCCGGCAGGCCGCTTTAAACAGGCTCGTAGCGTGCGTAGCGAGGGTTCAGCCAGCGCACCTCGTGCTTGCCCAGACTGCGCAGGTGATTGACGGCCTGCTGTACCAACGGGAGCTTCAGGTCTTTGTATTCCAACAGGTGAAGCTTTCCCGCCTGGCCCAGTCCCATCAAGCTTGCCTGGCTGCCTTCATCGCTGTAGCTGCGGGCCTTGAGTGTGAGTGGGCCTTCGGTGAACAGAAAAATGTCGTACTCGTAGTAATACTCGTAGTCGCCATGCTCATCGGGCTCGCTGGCGTCAATGTGGTGGCTGACGGTGACTTGCATGAATTCAGCTTGTCTGCTTTGGGGTGATGGCTTGCAGCAGACCCTTGCAGGCATCTTCCACCAGATCCAGCACATGCTCGAAGCCGCGTTCGCCGCCGTAATAAGGGTCGGGTAATTCCTGGTCGTCAAAGCGCTGACAGTAGTCGGTCAGACGCTTCATGCGCTGCTGCTGCGAAGAGCTGGCAATACGTCGTGCAGCGGTTTCATTGTCCGCATCCATGACCAGCACCAGATCGAAATCCTCAAAGTCCTGCGCCGTGAGCTGGCGTGCGCGTTGACCACTCAGGTCATAGCCTCTGCGGCTGGCATGCTGCTGGCTGCGGCGGTCCGGAGCTTCGCCCACGTGGTAGCCGTGCGTGCCGGCAGAGTCCACGCTGATGCGGTGCTGCAGGCCAGCATCGGCGACCATTTTTTCAAAGACGCCATGGGCTGTGGGACTGCGGCAGATATTGCCGGTGCAGACCATGAGTACGCGAAAAAGCTGTTCTTGCGTCATGGCTGAGCGTTCTCTTGCGTGAGTTTGGCTTGACTGGCGCGCGCTTCGTTCATCTGCTTTTCCAGGCTGCCGATCTGAATCTGCAGCTGGCGAATACTGCTTTGCATGGTCAGGCCCAGCAGGCGGCGCATGGCTTCAAAGAACAGGGTCAGAAACAGTGTCAGCGGCAGAATACCCCAGCGCAGCCAGGGCGATGCATGGTTGATCCATGCCACCAGGCAGACCACGGCGGCAATGGCCACGGCAAACATATTCCACTTTCTGGAACGCTGCATTTTCTGCTCGTACTGCTGGCGCGTGGCATCCAGCTTGGTGCCCGTGGCCTTGAGCTGGGTTAGGGAGTCTTGCAGTGCTTCAAGCGTGGGAGCGGAGGTGTCTTGGGCGGCGGTCATGAAAATTCGGGTGATGAGCGCCTGCACAGCTTTGGGGCAGGTGCTCATCGATGTCGTCAAACAGAAAAGATGGCCGCCATCATGCCTGCGGATGCAAAGCAGGTCGTGCTTGCAGGCTGATTTCTTTGTGGGGCAATCTGGCAGTCTGAGAGTTGCAGGGCGGGCGGCTGCTGATCTGCTCTCATGGTGCGATGGTGCAGAGCGAAAAAGCAGAACCAAAGGCAGAACGAAAAAAGCCCCCGCGTCAGCGTTGGCACATCACGCTGGGGCGCGAGGTCTTGCTGTGGCGGGGGCTCTGTAGCGGCTTATCGGCGGTAAGAAAGTTCCAGACCCTGGTATTGCTCGGTCATCGTGGCGTTGACGAAGGGACCGTCGGGGTCGGGCTTGAACTCGATAACCGTGTACTTGGTATCGCTGGTCTTGGTGGGTATGGCATGCGGCGATGCCTTGGTCTTGCTCACGCTGCGGTTGCTGAGCGCGGTCAGTGAGGGAGACCTGCCTTTGGGGCTGCAGTGCTGGTTGACTGCAGTCAGGGGAATACCCAGTTCGGTGGCGATGCTGCGGGGGGATTTACCTGCGTTGCTCAACGAGGTGATCTGGAGGCCTTGCTCCTTGGTGATGGAATTAACCAAATTTCTTCAACTCCTTAATCGCGTCAAGGGTTCGAATTCCTGGTGGTCAAGCTGTGACTAACCATTTCTTCTGTCATGGCTTTTTATTGACAGTAGATCGCCAGGGCGTTAGGTAATTTTAATCGCTGGGGGTTTTTCTGCCTCTTGCTTCTGAATTAAACCTATGGCTGGTGCCACTATGAAGAAAGAAGGGAGTGAAATAAGCGCAGAAAAATGCAGAAAGAGGCGGCAAGGCAGAGATGTGTTTTTCGAGATATCGAGAGTGAACTCTTGCGGTAAAGAAATCTGATTTCTATGAATTTGATAGCTTCAAGCGCTTTGTTTGTAAGCGCTTGAAGCTGTTTTGAGCGCAATTTATACCGGCAGCATACGGGCGTGCAGAGCATCAAACTCTGCGCCCCACTGCGAACGCAGAACGCGCTTTTCGCTTTCGTCAAGCCATGCCGCATCGATGCCGTTGAGCATGAAGCTGCGGAGGTCTGAAACCGAGAAACCAAAGTCGCTGACCATCTTGGTCCAGGCTCCAGTGGGGTTGACGTGGTGCAAGGTGGGGTCGTCGGTGTTGGGGTGCACGCGAATGCCCATGGACGGCATTTTGCGAATGGGGTGGTCCAGCGCCCAGCGTTCTGGCGAAAGTGTGCGCAGGTAGTAGGAGTTGGTCGGTACCACGGTAAACACAATGCCCAAATCGGCGCAGCGCTGTGCCAGCTCCGGGTTGTCGATCACGGTGTAGCCGTGGTCTACGCGGTCCACCTTGAGGGTCTCAATGGCGGTTTGCAGATTGTTCCAGGGCAGGCCGAACTCGCTGGCGTGGGCTGTGGTCCTGAGACCCTTCTTTTTGGCCAGCACGTAGGCTTCGATGAACAGCTCGGGCGGGCGTTCGTTTTCGCGGTAGTCAATGCCTATGCCGGGCACTTCATCATGGCGACTCTCCAGCATCCATTGCACCATCTGCACTGCGGCTTCGGGCGGGGCTTCACGGTCGATGGAGGGCACGAGACGGCCGCGTATGCCGCAGTCCTTTTGCGCGGCGGCAGCTCCCGCCAAAATCGCCTGCTGGGCTGCGGCATAGCTCATGCCAGAGCATTGCACCGTGCCCGTGGGGTTCCAGAAAAACTCGGCATAGCGAACGTTGTGGGCGGCGGCATCCTGCAGGTATTCGTAGGCGATGCGCTCCAGGTCGGCAGGCGTCTGTAGCAGCCACTGGTCCAGTGCTCGCAGCACGCGCAATACGCCTACGGGCTTTTCGCCGCGCGTGTAGAAGGCTTCAATTTCTTCGCGTGTCAGCGGCGCTTGGGAGCGCTCGGCCAGTTCGATAAAAGTGTTTTTGCGAACTGTGCCCAGCAGATGGCAATGCAGCTCCATCTTGGGAATGGCATGGCAAAAAGCGGTCAGTTCGGCAGTAGGTTCTGTGGGCGCGGCATTCATGCTGCAGATGGTAGAGGCTGCGGGGCACTCCAGCCGTAGGCAGTTCTACGTTACGGCGCAAAGAACAGGCGCGGCACGGACGCTGCCAGCATGGCGATGCCGGAGCAGATCAGCAGGCTCAGCACGATCTGGCGAAAGCGGGCATCGCTGACGCCTTTGTACACACGCGTGCCGAAGATGACGGGCACCAGCACGGCAGGCAGCACCACGGCGAACCATTGCCACATGGCGGGCTTGACCATGCCGGTTGCCAGATAGCTGGCCATGGTGACGGCCAGCACCGAGAGATTGAAGTTCTGAATCACGGTGCGTTGCACATGGCGCTCAAAGCCGCGCAGCGTGCACCACAGCGTGGGCACGGTACCGCTGAAGCCGCCCAGCCCGCCCATGGCGCCACCAATCAGGCCAGCCACCGTATCGGTGGCGCGAGCCAGCAGGCCGCCGCCCAGTGTCAGACGGGGCAGATGGGCGCTGAGCAGCATGGTGGGGCACCACAGCACCAGCAGCAGGCCAAGGCCAAACTTGAACCAGTCCATATTCATGTGCGGCATGACAGCCACCCCCATGGGAATGCCGACCAGTCCGCCGGCAATAAAGGGCAGCAAAGACTTCCAGTGAAACTCGCGGCGCACCGTAAAGGCCGCAATGATCTGGCCGGTGAGAGAGCCAAAGACGGAGAGCACGGCGGCCAGCTGCGGCTCCAGCACCCAGGCCCAGAATGACATGGCCACCATGCCAAATGCAAAGCCCGAAAGCCCTTGTACAAATCCCGCCACGGCGGCGCCCAGGGCCACGACCAGCATTACTTCCACGTTTTTGTCTCCGTTAATGGGCGGGAATTATCGGCCGCAATACATGGTCATTGACTACGCAGTTTTCGCAGGAAAGCCGGGGGCTGCGCTATCGTGCAGCCCATGCAAGCATCATCTGTCTGGACTCTGGGCCTACGCAATCTCTGGCGCGACCTGCGCGCGGGAGAGCTGCGCCTGATCATCGTGGCCGTTCTGCTGGCCGTGGCGGCGCTTACCTCCGTGGGCTTTTTTGCAGACCGCCTGCAGGCTGGCTTGCAGCGCGATGCCCGCCAGCTGCTGGGGGGCGATGTGGTGGTGGTCAGCGACAACCCCACGCCTGCCGTGTTTGTCGATCATGCACATCAGGAAAAGCTGCAGACCGTGACCACGGCCAGCTTTCCGACCATGGCGCGAGCTGCGCAGGAGCAAGGCGGGGCCAGCCGCCTGGTAGCGCTCAAAAGCGTGGCGGCGGGCTATCCGCTGCGTGGGGTCATGCATCTGAACCAGGGGCCGGGCCAGCCTGATCTGGCAGTCAGGGCCACGCCAGAGAGCGGCTACGCATGGGTGGATGCTCCGCTTCTGGAGGCGCTGGGCCTGAAGATTGGCGATCAGCTGCTGCTGGGCGATGCCAGCTTTCATATCTCGCACATCATCGCCATCGAACCGGACCGGGGCGCGGGCTTCATGAGCTTTGCGCCGCGCGTGATGATCAATGAGGACGATTTGCCTGCCACGCGGCTGGTGCAGCCAGCCAGCCGCATCAGCTATCGACTGGCGGTGGCGGCCGTGCCAGAAGCGGGGCGCGCTGGGGAGCAGGCTGCCCAGCGCTATCTGGACTGGGCGCAGGAGCAGGCCAAAGACTTGCATGGCGTGCGCATAGAGTCGCTGGAGAGTGGCCGCCCCGAGATGCGCCAGACGCTGGACCGGGCCGAAAAATTTCTGAGTCTGGTGGCTCTGTTGTCCGCGCTGCTGTCCGCCGTGGCGGTGGCACTGGCTGCACGGGCGTTTGCCGCCAGTCACTTGGATGCATCGGCCATGCTGCGCGTGCTGGGCCAGAGCCAGCGCCGCATTGCGCTGGCCTATGTGGTGGAGTTTGCGGCAATTGCCCTGGCAGCCAGTGCGGCTGGCGTGCTGCTGGGCTGGGCCGTGCACCATGTGTTTGTCTGGCTGCTGGCAGGGCTGGTGGAATCGGCCTTGCCAGGGGCCAGCCTGTGGCCGGCGCTGTTTGGCGTGGGCATGGGGTTGACCTTGCTGCTGGCCTTTGGCCTGCCGCCCGTGCTGCAACTGGCGCAGGTGCCGCCGCTGCGCGTGATGCGGCGTGATCTGGGTGCGCTTAAGCCGGCATCGTGGCTGGTGCTGGGCGTGGGTGTGGCGGGCTTTGCTGCCTTGCTGCTGGCGGTCAGCCGCGACATCAAGCTGGGTCTGATTGCCGTGGGCGGCTTTGCGGCGGCGGTGCTGCTGTTTGCTGGCCTGGCCTGGCTGGCCGTCAAGCTGCTGCGCCGCGTGGTCAATGAGACCACGGCGCCGCGCTGGCTGGTGATGGCTACGCGCCAGGTTTCGGCCAAGCCGGTGTATGCCGTGGTGCAGGTCAGCTCCTTGGCCGTGGGGCTGCTGGCGCTGGTGCTGCTGGTGCTGCTGCGCACGGATCTGATTGCCAGCTGGCGCAAGGCCACGCCGGTCAATGCGCCCGATCGCTTTGTCATCAATATCCAGCCAGATCAGGCGCAGGACTTTCAGGCTGCGCTCCACAAAGCCGGGGTGCAAAGCTATGACTGGTACCCCATGATTCGCGGCCGGCTGATTGCCGTCAACGGCAGGGATGTGAGCCCTGATGACTATGCCGAAGACCGCGCCAAGCGGATGGTGGACAGAGAGTTCAACATCTCCACGGCTGAAACCATGCCCGAGCACAACCAGTTGGTGGGCGGCCGCTGGCAGGCGGGCGAGCAGGACGCCATCAGCATGGAAGAAGGCATTGCCAAAACGCTGGGGCTGAAGCTGGGCGATACGCTGCGCTTTGATGTGGGCGGGCAGGAAAACGAGGCCCGCATCACCAGCCTGCGCAAGGTGGACTGGAGCTCCATGCGCGCCAACTTCTTTGTGATCTACCCCGTGCAGCATCTGGAGGATGTGGCCGTCACCTATCTGGCCGCCTATCGCGCGCCGGACATCAAGGGTTTTGACAATGCGCTGGTCAATGAATTTCCCAACATCACCAATGTCGATCTGAGCAGCACGCTGGCCCAGGTGCAGCAGGTCATGGATCAGGTCATACGTGCGGTGGAATTTCTGTTCGGCTTCACTCTGGTCGCCGGGCTGGTGGTGCTGTTTGCCTCCGTCACCGGCACGCGAGAGGAGCGGGCACGCGAGTACGCCATCATGCGTGCCGTGGGGGCAAGGTCGGGCCTGCTGCAGCAGGTGCAGAGCGCCGAGCTGGCGGGCGTGGGTCTGATGGCTGGCTTTCTGGCCAGCGGTGTGGCGCTGGCCGTGGGCTGGGCGCTGGCGCGCTGGGTGTTTGACTTTGCGTGGAGCCTGATCTGGTGGGTACCTTTGGCCGGTGCTTTGACGGGGGCGCTGCTGGCATGGCTGGCGGGCTGGTGGGCGCTGCGTGAGGTACTCAGCCGTCCGGTCATGCAGACGCTGCGGCAGGCGCAGGAATGAAAATATTCAATTTTGATAGCTGCTTGCGCTTGTCAGTATTGGGCTAAGGCCACTTTTGACTCTTAATTGCCATGCAGCTGCGCAGGGGAAGCACGGGCACCGACAATCTGCTCCATGCAGATTGAAGAAAAGCCCCCCTTTGATACGCCCTATGAATGGATAGGTGGCGAAGAAAAAGTGCAGCAACTGGTTGCGCGCTTCTATGACCTCATGGATCTGGAGCCCGGCTACAAGGAGCTGCGCGACGCCCATGGCAGCACGCTTGAAGATGCGCGCCAGAAGCTGTTCTGGTTTCTCTGCGGCTGGCTGGGCGGCCCCGACTACTATCAGGAACGCTTTGGTCACCCGCGTCTGCGCATGCGTCACATGCCGTTCTCGATTGGCATTCTGGAGCGTGACCAGTGGGTGGCCTGCATGGATCAGGCCATGGGCGAGACGGATGTCCCCGAGGCTTTGCGCACGCGCCTCAAGGCCAGCTTCATGAACACAGCAGACTGGATGCGCAATCGCGGCGCTTGAGCGCTTTGCTGCTTGAATTCTTTGAAAGGAAGACGCAATGCCTTTTTTGCTGCAAGTCGATTTTGAGATGGACGGGCCTTTTGGCGAGGCCATGGTCCAGGCCTTTAGCGGACTGGCCCAGAGCATCAACCAGGAGCCCGGCATGCTCTGGAAGATCTGGACCGAAGACGCACAGGCCAAGCAGGCCGGCGGCGTCTATTTGTTCGATACGCGCGAGCATGCGCAGCAGTATCTGGACATGCATTCGGCCAGGCTGACCGAAGCCGGTGTACGCAATCTGCGCGGCAAGATTTTTGAAGTCAACCAGGCGCTGAGCGCCATCAATCGCGGGCCACTGCAAGCCTGAATTTTTCGCGCTGAGCAGGGTGGTCGGCTACCATTTCCTCCATTTCGACAATTAAGGGGAGGCGTGAATGGCTGGCTGGATTGCTCTTGCAGTGGCGGTGGTGGTTCTGATCTGGGGTGTGGCGATTTACAACCGCTTGCGTACGCATAAGAACCAGGTGGAAAACGCATTTGCCCAGATTGATGTGCAGCTCAAGCGCCGTCACGACCTGATTCCCAATCTGGTGGAAGTGGCGCGTGGCTATATGCAGCATGAGGCGCAGACGCTGGAGGCCGTGACCCGAGCCCGCAGCGATGCCGTCAGCGCTGCAGAAAGAGCACGCCAGTCTCCGGGGCAGACAGAGGCCATTGGCGGTCTGATGCTGGCCGAGCAAGCCCTGGTCAGCCAGATGGGGCGATTGATGGCGCTGACTGAGGCCTATCCCACTCTCAAGGCCGATGCGCGCATGCAGCAGCTCAGCGAAGAGATCACCAGCACGGAAAACCGCATTGGCTTTGCGCGCCAGGCCTATAACGATCAGGTGCTGGACTTCAACAACGAGGCAGGCCAGTTTCCCGATTTGCTGATTGCGCGCCTGACGGGCTTTGCCCACATGAATATGCTGGAGCCGATCCAGAACGAGCAGGAGCGCTCCGTCCCTCAGGTCAAGTTTTAAAGAATGCGTTTTTGGGAGCAGCAAAAGCAGGCTCGGCGCCGCACGCGCTGGCTGTTGCTGGCTTTTGGCCTGTGCGTGCTGGCGGTCGTGGTGTCCGTGCACCTGGGGCTGGCTCTGGCATGGTGGCTGGGCACCTGGCTGTTTGGCGGCTGGAACTATCCCACGGGGTTCACGGCAGTCAATATCGGCGTGACCTTGTTGCTGGTGCTGGGCGGCACCTGGATTGAGCTCGATCAGTTGCGCCATGGCGGGCGCAAGCTGGCAGAGCGCGTTGGCGCACGCGAAGCGCGGCCGGGCAGCTCATTGGCCGAGCAGCAGCTGTGCAACATCGTCGATGAAATGTGCATTGCCGCACATTGGCCCACGCCCCAGGTCGCCGTGCTGGTGCGTACCGAAGCCATCAACGCCTTTGCAGCGGGCTGGGGTACCGAGGATGCGGTGATTGCTGTGACGCAGGGGGCACTCGATCAACTCAATCGCGAAGAAATGCAGGGCTTGGTGGCCCATGAGCTGTCACACCTGCGCGAGGGCGATACCCGCCTGAACATGCAGCTGGCCAGCATGGTGTACGGGCTGGAGCTGATTCACAACTTTGGCCAGGGCCTGCGCGAGCGCGATAACGTGCTTACCCAGTGGTTTGGGCTTTTCATTCAGGCTTCGGGATTCATCGGCTGGCTGTGCGGACAATTACTGAAGGCTGCTGTCTCACGCCAGCGCGAATACCTGGCCGATGCACGGGCTGTGCAATGGACGCGCAGCAAGGATGGCCTGGGCGGCGTGCTGCGCAAGGTGCTGGCGCAGCGTGAGATTTCGCGGCAGCAGTACGGTGACTGGCAGGCCGATGTGCGCAGTCATCAGGGGCTGGATCACCGTGCGGTGCAACACATGCTGCTGGCTGACACGCCCCATGTCAGCGGGCTTGAAGAGTGGCTGGAATCACACCCCTCGGTGCGTGAGCGCGTCCGCCGCATCTATGGGCGCGATATGCGGCCACTGCCCTTGCCATTCAATACCGTGCCCCAGGGGCGTTAGCTGCAAGTACTCTGATAAAAGGAGCTGCAGGCGCTTGCTGATAATTGATTTCAGGTCGTTATAGAAACGAAATCATTATCTGCTAAGCGCTGTCAGCTCCTTTTTTTGATGATTCAAGCCGGTGATGTACAGCTGGGCAGAGGCTGATTCTTGTTGAGTGCATCCACGCTTTGAAGCATCTTCAACCAGTACGAGGGTAGGGTGGCCCATGGGTTGCCGACGTTGTTCTGGTAGTCGTACTGCCTGTCAGTGACATAGATAAACCCGGTATGGGCCTTGGTGGATTGGGCGTTGCGGAGGACGGACTGCATTTCCTCACAGCTGCTGGCGTCATGCACCAGTACCGCGTTGACGGAGGCCGGGTGTTGGTAAATCCAGGTGTGGTTGTGCTGAGGGTCCAGCTTGCGGTAATCGGCCGCCTGACCTTCAAAGCTCACAAGCGTATCGGCCACCGCCGCGTAGTCGGGCTTGGGCGGCGTTCCAGGGTTGCCCACGATTTGCAGCTGTGGATTTTTGCTGCGGACGTAGCTTGCCACTTGCTGGTAGAAGCCGATGTTTGCGCCTTGCGCTTCCATCTCATCGAGAAACACGCCCTGAACGCTGGGATAGAGGGTGAGGTAGTCGTTGATGTTGCTTCGAACCTCTTCAAGACTGAGCTTGGCGTATTTGGTGTTGACGTAGCCAATCACGGCTCCGCCACGCTGCTGAAAGCTTTGCATGGCGGTGGTGAATGCAGGCACTTCCTTGTCAAAAACGCCATTGCTGGGATTCATGATGGCGGTGATTTTGACGTCTGGATAGGCGGCTGCACCGGCATTGAGCTTGTCCCATTCGGAGTTTTTGCTGCTGGGGTAGAAGTAGGCTGGTACCAAAACCTCAAGCGGCGCAGTGCCTGCTGGCGCGGTTTGTGGGGAATCGGGGCGTGACGATGTGGGTGGATTGCTGCCGCCGCTGCCACCACTATCGCTGCCACCGCCACCGCAGGCGGCCATGGACGTGGAAATCGCAACAATCAAACCCGCAAGGCGCGCAGACGCAGAGAAAAATGGCGGCATAAAAAGAATGTGGAGGGAAAGAAAAGACTGCCTCAAAGGCGCTTGGTGTGAAGGGGCAAGGTTTCGGTGCAATGACTGGCGGTAGGGAGTGCCAACATGCTCTTCGTACGCTATTAGTACATGCGCCGTTTTCCGGGCTGTAACAAAACGACCAGCGCTCCTGCGCCCCCTTCGGCAGGGCGGGCCTGCACAAAAGCCAATACCTCTTTTTTCTGCACCAGCCAGCGCTGTACCTTGCCTTTGAGCACGGGCGTGCGGCCCGGCGAGCCCAGTCCCTTGCCATGCACGATGCGTACGCAGCGCACGCCCGTGCGGTGCGACAGGCGGATGAACTGGCCCAGGGCCTCACGGGCCTCATCAGAGCGCAGACCGTGCAGGTCCAGCTGGCGCTGAATGCTCCAGTGTCCGCCGCGCAGCTTGCGCGTCACATCCAGGCCAATGCCGGGGCGGCGAAAGCTCAGCTGGTCGTCCACATCCAGCAAGGTGCTGACGTCGAACTCATCGCTCATGGCTTCGCGCAGCACGTTTTGCTCATCTATCACCAGTTGCAGCGGTAGAGGCGAGGGCGCAGGCTCCTGAAAGCTGACCTCGTTGCGTGCGCGCAAGGGCGTGACCTTGCCAATGCTCAGCGCAAACAGATTGCGCTCGCGTTCACGCGCCGCCTGGGCTTCGGCTTTGGCGGCGGCAAGGGCTTCGGCCTGTTCGCGAAGCTGCTTGAGGTGGCGTGAGATGCCGACCAGATCCTGCAGTGAGCGGTGGGCGTGATTCATAGCAAGCCCTCCTCTGCCATGGAGCAGGCCGCGCCCGGGCCCACAATGATGTGGTCCAGCACATGCACATCCACCAATGCCAGAGCGGCCTTGAGGGTGCTGGTCAGCGCCTTGTCGGCATGACTGGGCTGCACGCTGCCGCTGGGGTGGTTGTGCGCGAGTATGACGGCGCCGGCTTGATGGTGCAAGGCGCGCAGCACGACTTCGCGCGGGTAAACAGAGGTTTGCGTCAACGTACCGCGAAACATTTCTTCCAAAGCCAGTAAGCGGTTTTGACTGTCCAGAAACAGCACGCCGAACACTTCATGGCTTTTGGAGGCCAAATGCAGCTGCACATAGTGTTTGACGGCTTGGGGGGAGGAAAAGACTTCCCGCTCACGCAACTGCTGCGCCGTGGCGCGGCGGGCCAGCTCCAGCACGGCCATCAGCTCGGCCCGCTTGGCGGGGCCCAGGCCTTTGACGGCTGCAAGCGCTTTGTAATCAGCCGCCAGCAGGCCGGCAAGACCACCGGTGCCAGCCGTGCCGGGCAGCTGCAGCAGCTCCTGCGCCATCTGCAGCACGGTCTTGCCTGCGATGCCTGTGCGTAGGATGACGGCCAGCAGCTCGGCATCCGAGAGCGCAGCAGGGCCGCGCTGCGCGAGTTTTTCGCGCGGCTGGGCATCCAGTGGCAGGTCTTTGATGGGCATCAGCTTTGGCTCAAGTGGCCCTGCATTCGCGCTGCAAACTGCAGCACAAGGCGCGGGGGCATGGGGGATTTTCTACAATGCAGGCCAGTTTATCGGGACTTTCATGACCACAAGCGCAACCCCCTCCGCCGCCGCCACGGATTTGCCCGTCGTGCAGGCAGGCTCTTTTCTCACGCTGCATTACCGCCTGGCGGGCCCTGCAGGCGATGTGATCAATACCTTCAATGAAAAGCCCGCGACGCTGTCGCTGGGTGCCGGCGAACTGTCTCCCGCCATGGAAGACAAGCTCATCGGCCTGCCCGAAGGCACGCATACGACATTTGAGCTGCCCGCTGGCGAGGCCTTTGGCGAGCGCAACCCCGAGATGATGCAGTGGGTGGCGCGCAAGCTCATGAACGAGCTGGGCGACCCCCATGAGCAATACACGGCTGGCGATGTGGTGCAGTTCCCCACACCCGATGGCATGGGCAGCTACGCCGGTGCCGTGGTGCAAGTGCGCGAGGACGGCGCCGTGCTGTTCGACTTCAACCACCCGCTGGCAAGCCAGCCCGTGACCTTTGAAGTCAAGCTGATCGGAGTGCTCTGACGTGCTGGGCGCCAAGGAAGTTCTGCTGGCCGAGCCACGCGGCTTTTGCGCCGGCGTGGACCGAGCCATCGAGATCGTCGAGCGTGCATTGGCCAAGTTTGGCGCGCCCATCTACGTGCGCCACGAGATCGTGCACAACACCTTTGTGGTCAACGATCTCAAGGCCAAGGGTGCTATCTTCATTGAAGAGCTGGACGATGTGCCGCCCGGCGCCACGCTGATCTTTTCGGCGCATGGTGTCTCCAAGGCCGTACAGCAAGAGGCCGAACGCCGCGGCTTTGCCATCTTCGACGCGACCTGCCCGCTGGTCACCAAGGTGCATGTGGAAGTCGCCAAGCTGGCCAAGGAAGGCTACGAATTCCTGATGATCGGCCACAAAGGCCACCCGGAAGTCGAAGGCACCATGGGCCAGCTCTCCGAAGGCATTCACCTGGTCGAAGACGAGGACGACGTGGCCAAGGTGGCACCGCGCCAGACCGAAAAGCTGGCTGTGGTGACGCAGACCACCTTGTCCGTCGATGACGCCGCTGGCATCAAGGCAGCGATCAAGGCCCGTTTTCCGCAGGTGCGCGAGCCCAAGCAGCAGGACATCTGCTATGCCACGCAAAACCGTCAGGACGCGGTGAAGGTGCTGGCGCCGCAGGTGGATGTCGTCATCGTCGTCGGCAGCCCCACCAGCTCCAACAGCAACCGCCTGCGCGAGCTGGCCGCCCGCCTGGGCACACCCGCCTATATGGTGGACAACGCCTCAGAGCTCAAAGAAGAATGGTTTGCCAATACCGCCCGCGTGGGTTTGACGGCGGGCGCATCGGCGCCTGAGGTGCTGGTCGAGGAGGTCATCGACCGCATCAAGCAGCTGGGTGCGGTGGCCGTGCGCAAGATGGACGGGATCGAGGAAACCATCAAGTTCCCGTTACCCAAGGGGCTCAAGATCGACGCGGCGACCGGGCTGGAGATCGAAGTGCGCAAGGCTCCGGAAACCGGACACTAAGCATTTCTTCCACGAATTGCTTTAAATTTAATAGCGCCTTGCGCTGGTCATTCAAGAAGCTCAGCATTGTTTAAGCTGTAATTCTATGAATGGCCTGC
The DNA here is from genome assembly GCF_057369555.1 of Comamonas sp. FUJ_7. Taxonomy (NCBI): domain Bacteria; kingdom Pseudomonadati; phylum Pseudomonadota; class Betaproteobacteria; order Burkholderiales; family Comamonadaceae; genus Comamonas; species Comamonas sp. FUJ_7. Next base: position 25,995 of record NZ_JBXXZI010000003.1, on the reverse strand, counting down.
GCAAGGCGCTCTGCTTTTAATAGTTGGCAAGGGCCAGCTCTCAAGCGTCTGCCGTGTACGGCCAGTCGCTCTAAAATCATCACCTATGCTCGACATTCAACTTCTCCGCAAAGACCTGGATTCAGTCGTCGCCCGACTGCAAACCCGCAAGAACCCCCAAGCCTTCCTGAACGTGGAAGCCTTCAAGGCGCTGGAATCCGAACGCAAGTCCATTCAGACGCGCACGGAGGAGCTGCAGTCCAAGCGCAACCAGCTGTCCAAGCAGATCGGCATGCTGATGGGCAAGGGCGAGAAAGACGCCGCCGAAGCCGCCAAGGCCGAAGTGGCCGCCATGAAGTCCGAACTGGAGCAGTCCGCCACGCGTCTGGACCAGATCCAGACCGAGCTGCAGGCCATGCTGGTCGCCGTGCCTAACCTGCCCCATGAATCCGTGCCCGTGGGCGCCGACGAAGAAGGCAATGTGGAAGTGCGCCGCTTTGGCACGCCCAAGAACTTCGATTTCGAGATCAAGGACCACGTCGATCTGGGTGCGCCCATCGGCCTGGATTTTGAATCCGGCGTCAAGCTGAGCGGTGCGCGTTTTACCGTCATGCAAGGCCAGATCGCCCGACTGCATCGCGCGCTGGCCCAGTTCATGCTGGACCTGCAGACCGAAGAGCACGGCTACACCGAATGCTATGTGCCCTATATCGTCAACAGCGACTCGCTCAAAGGCACGGGCCAGCTGCCCAAGTTCGAAGGCGACCTGTTTGCGGCGCAAAAGGGTGGCCAGGACGCGGAGCCCGTGCCCGACACAGCGGCTCTGTATCTGATTCCCACGGCCGAAGTGCCCTTGACCAATCTGGTGCGCGACGAAGTGCTGGCCGAAGATCAGTTGCCCATCAAGCTCACGGCCCACAGCCCCTGCTTCCGCTCCGAAGCCGGCTCCGGCGGGCGCGACACGCGCGGTCTGATCCGCCAGCACCAGTTCGACAAGGTCGAGATGGTGCAGATCGTTCATCCTGAAAAGAGCTACGAAGCGCTGGAAGAGATGACCGGCCACGCCGAAGCCGTGCTGCAAAAGCTGGGCTTGCCTTACCGCGTCATGAGCCTGTGCACGGGCGATATGGGCTTTGGCGCTGCCAAGACCTATGACCTGGAAGTCTGGGTGCCTGCGCAGAACACCTATCGCGAAATCAGCTCGGTCTCCAACTGCGAAGCCTTCCAGGCCCGCCGCATGCAGGCTCGCTTCAAGAATGCCCAGGGCAAGAACGAGCTGGTTCACACCCTGAATGGTTCCGGCCTGGCCGTGGGCCGCACATTGGTTGCCGTGCTGGAGAACTACCAGAACGCCGATGGCTCCATCACCGTGCCTGAGGCGCTGGTTTCGTATATGGGCGGAAAAACTTTGCTGAAGGCCTGATTTGTAGGCTATAATTTCAGCTTCGACACACAGGAGAGGTGGCAGAGTGGTCGAATGTACCTGACTCGAAATCAGGCGTACGTGAATAACGTACCGTGGGTTCGAATCCCACCCTCTCCGCCATTGTTGGAATGCGGCTGTAGCTCAGCTGGATAGAGTACTTGGCTACGAACCAAGGGGTCGTGGGTTCGATTCCTGCCAGCCGCACCAAATACAAGCCCTAGAGTAAAAATGCTCTAGGGCTTTTGTATTTCAGTCCCCAATGGCGTTGTTGCATAAATCAGGTTTGAAGCGAGCTTGCCCTAACCCCAGTCGTGGCTATGCCACGGCTGCCGTCTGAGGACGGCCCAGCTCACTCAATCGATTCAATATGGCTGCTCGGATATGCAGCTCGTTAACTTGGCGTTCAAAGGTGCGAGACATCACTCGCTCACCCAGCCGCTTGATGCAGTTCATCTTGGTTTCCACCAAGCTTCGCCGGTGGTAGCCAATCCAGCGCTTCCAGATACTGCGGCCCCAACGCCTGCACGCAGCAATCGCTGCGTTGCGGTGGTCGAACACAGTGCCCCTGCGCACTCGTGCATTCTTACGGGGAGAAATGATGGGAATTGCACCGTGCCTGATGATTGCTTCGTAGGCGGGCTGTGTATCGTAAGCACCATCACCCGTCAGGCTTTCGAGTGCTTCATCTGGGGGCAGTTGCTTCAGCAAGTCGCCGAGAACAGAGGCATCGCTGACGTTATTGCTCGTCACGCAGATGGCCCGAATCTGCAAGGTGTCAGCATCGATACCTATGTGCAGCTTGCGCCACTGACGGCGGTATTCGGCGCCGTGCTTTTTGCATTTCCACTCGCCTTCACCCAGGAACTTGATGCCTGTCGAATCAACAAGCAGGTGCAAGCCTGCTTGACGGCGGGTGTACGGAATGTGGACATTCAAATCTCGCTGCCGCCTGCACAAGGTGCTGAAGTCTGGAACGGGCCAAGCAAGGGCACACAGTTGCAGCACTGACTTCACCAAGCCTGTGGTTTGCCTGAGCGCCAGGCCGAACAGGTTCTTGAGTGTCAAGCAAAACTGGATGGCCGCATCCGAGAACTTCGGGCTTCGCCCGCGTTTGCCGCTGCCGGCGGCAAACCAGGCCATGCGCTTGTCCATCCAAATTGACAAAGAGCCTCGAGCCTTGAGGGCAGCGTTGTATTGCTTCCAGTTGGTGGTGCGGTAGCGAGGTTTTTTGGGTGGGCTCATGTCGCAAGCCTACGGCCTGCGACACAGCGATTTATGCAACAACGCCAGGTAAAGGGTGAAAACACAGCCTTGCCCATGCATTAATTTCATCCTGAGCCTTTTGGTGGTGAAATATCTGTATATAATTCGAGGCTTAGCGGCTGTAGCTCAGCTGGATAGAGTACTTGGCTACGAACCAAGGGGTCGTGGGTTCGATTCCTGCCAGCCGCACCAAACGACAAGCCTCAGAACTGCAAAGTTCTGAGGCTTTTTCGTTTCTGAGCCTGTTTTTACAGTTTCAGTGGAGGCTGTTTTTGTAAAGAAAATTCGGGTTTTCACTGAGATGTCTCTGGAATCGAATACAATGGAGGCTTAGCGGCTGTAGCTCAGCTGGATAGAGTACTTGGCTACGAACCAAGGGGTCGTGGGTTCGATTCCTGCCAGCCGCACCAAACGACAAGCCTCAGAACTAAAAAGTTCTGAGGCTTTTTCGTTTCTGCTTGAGATTTTTTCATGGCCGACGATGTGGGCGATCTGTGTGAAGATTGGCGCCATGAGCAAGGCTTTCACCAAAGAATCGGATGGCGACGACGATGATGACATCGGTGCTCTGCCACCCTTGCCCCCAGGCGGCAAGAACTACATCACGCCCCAGGGCTACCAACGCATCAAGAATGAGTTGCTGGACCTGATTGACAACGAGCGTCCCAAGATCGTGGAGATCGTGCACTGGGCGGCCAGCAACGGCGACCGCTCGGAGAATGGCGATTATCTATATGGCAAAAAGCGCCTGCGCGAGATTGATCGCCGCATTCGCTTTTTGACCAAACGCCTGGAGATTGCCGAGGTGGTCGATCCGGCCGTGCATGCGGGCAGCGACCAGGTCTTTTTCGGGGCCACGGTCACTTATGTGGACGATCAAGGGGTCGAGCGCACCATCACCATCATGGGTATTGACGAGGCGGACAGCGCACAGAACCAGGTCAGCTGGATTGCCCCGGTCTCGCGCGCACTGCTTAAGGCGCGTGTCGGCGATGAGGTGGCCTTGCCCACGCCAGCCGGCGTGCGCATGCTGGAGATTCTGGACGTCAGCTATCCACAGCCCTGAGTTCGCAGGCCAACAAAAAGCGCAGCTTCCGAGATGGAGGTTGCGCTTTAATTTTGTGAGCTGCTAGCGCCTGTCAGCCAATGATTTCAGATAGTTTTTATATTGAATTCATTGACCATCAAGCACTGGCAGCTATTGTTTTTGATAGTTAGTTGCTGCTCTGCAGGCGCTGCAGCAACTCCAGTGTGGGGTAGCCGTCTGCCACCAGCCCCTGGCTTTGCTGATACTGGCGCAGTCCTGCACGGGTGGCTGGGCCCATCACGCCGTCGGCAGCGCCGGTGGCAAAGCCGCGCTGGGTGAGGGCGCTTTGCAGGGCCTTGGTCTGCTCACGTGTCATGGCGCTGAGCTCGCGTGGCCAGTCGGCCGTCACGCCGCCGTTGCCTGCCAGCTGGGATGACAGCAGGCTCACGCCCAGCGCGTAATTGGTGGAGTTGTTGTAGCGCAGGATGGCGCGGAAGTTGCCGCCCACCATAAAGGCCGGGCCGCGCACTCCTGCTGGCGCGATGATGCTGGCTCCAGCCATGGCTGGCAGAGCCTGGCCACTCATGCTTTGAACGCCTTCGGCGGCCCAGGCACTGCTGTTCTGGCGTGTGGAAAGCTCGGTGCGGGCGTAATCGAAATGGCTGGGCAGACGTACCTCGGCCCCCCAGGGCTCTCCGGCGTTCCAGCCCGAGCTGGCGAGATAGTTGGCGGTGGATGCGGCTACATCGGCCATGGAGCCCCAGATGTCGCGGCGCCCGTCGCCGTCGGCATCGACGGCGTATTGCAGGAATACCGAGGGCAGGAATTGGGTGTTGCCCATGGCGCCCGCCCAGGAGCCGATCATGTGGGCGGCATCAATGTCGCCGTTGTCGATGATGCGCAGCGCAGCCATCAGCTCTTTTTCTGCCCATTGCGCACGCCGTCCATCAAAGGCGAGGGTGGCCAGGGCATCGACAGCCGAGAAGCTGCCGAAGTTGCTGCCGTAATTGCTCTCCATGCCCCAGATGGCAGTGATGATCTCGGCCGGAACGCCGTAGCGCCGGCTGGCAGCTTGCAGGGCCGATTCATATTCCCGCATTTTGAGCTTGCCGGTCTTGATACGCTGGGCCGAGACCGCCGTGTCCAGGTACTGCCAGGGCGTGCGAGTGAACTCCGGCTGTGAACGATCGAGCTTGATGATGCTGGGTTGGAGCTTGGCGCTGGCGAGGGCACTGCTCAGGGTACGCTCTGAAATTCCTGCTGCACGGGCACGCGGTGCAAATTCTTGCTTCCAGTGTGCAAAGCTGCTGGCTGCGACAGGGCTTTCGCTGGTTTGCACGGGGCTGCTGGGTTGGCTCTCGTTGCTCTGTGCCGGTGTGGCTACGGGGGCGGCAGCCGGGCTTGCCACAGGTGGCTCGGGCCGGGTGGCGCAGCCTGCCAGCAAGGCGGAGGCAATTGCGGCCGTCAGCAAAGAGCGGCGAGTGTTCGAAAGCAGGTGAGCGGTTTGGAGCATGAATGCGATTGTCGCTTGCTGCCGGGCATAGGCGCCGCTTGTCTCAGAAGATTGCCATTGCAGAATGCAACAAAACCTTTCGCTCAGTCTTTTGTCCATGAAAAAGGCTGCCTTCGGCAGCCTTGGTGCGAGGTGTCCTGGCGGCGCTCAGGCAATGATGCGGCTGGCACGAATCACGGAGTGCAGCCGGCGCAGATTGCGCAGGGCATTCTCCAGTTGCACGCTGTTCTGTACGGAGATGACAAAGCGCAGGTCTGTGGTGCCGATTGCGGCTTCATCGGTCATCTCGACGCGAACGATGTCTGCCTCGGCGTTGGCCAGCTCTGCCGCGACTCGCGCCAGAACGCCCTTGTTGTTTTGAACGGTGACGACAATGCCCGCTTCAAACAGGCGGGTGAGTTCGTCGGACCAGTCCACTGCAATGAAGCGGTCGGCGTCTTTTTCGCGCAGCTTGATGGCGTTGTGGCAATGGGCGTGGTGCACGACCAGGCCCTGGCCGCCGAGGTAGCCCAGAATGGGGTCGCCGGGTACGGGGCGGCAGCAGTGCGAGTAGTAGACCGAGCTGCTTTCGTCGCCGTTGAGCATGACGGCGCCTTCGGAGGGGCGGTTATCTGTGTTGAAGCGTTCCTGCGTGATGAGCAAGGCATCCGGGCGCACACCTTGCTTGGCCATGAAGCTGGTCATGCGTGCAGCGACCAAAGAGGCGATGCGGCGGCCCATGCCAATATCAACCATCAACTCAGCAGGAGTGCGGTTGCCGGTGATGCGCAGAATTTCGTCCCAGACACCCTTGCTGGCTTCGTCCTGAGGCGGAACGCTGTCAATGCCCTCGGCACGCAAAGCCTGTGCCAGCAAGGTTTCGCCCAACTGGCCAGCCTCGGTCTGGGCGGCATTCTTGAGGAAGGAGCGAATCTTGGAGCGTGCACGCCCTGTTTTCACAAAGCCCAGCCAGGCCGGGTTGGGTGTGGAGGCCTCGGAGGTGATGATCTGCACCACGTCACCGCTCTTGAGTTCGGTGCGCAGAGGCACTTCTTCGTCATTGATCTTGGCGGCCGTTGTGCGGTGGCCAATCTTGCTGTGAATGGCGTAGGCAAAGTCCACCACGGTGGCGCCGCGCGGCATGGCCATGATCTCGCTCTTGGGCGTGAACACATAGACGGCATCGGGAAAGAGGTCCACCTTGACGTGATCCCAGAACTCGGCAGCGTCGCGGGTTTCGTTCTGAATATCCAGCAGAGACTGCAGCCATTGGGTGGACAGGTGCTCGGAGTCATGACCCTGCTGGGCCTTGTACAGCCAGTGGGCAGCCACTCCGGCCTCGGCCACGATGTTCATCTCTTCCGTGCGGATCTGGAACTCGATGCTGACACTGGAAGGGCCGACCAAGGTGGTATGAAGGGACTGGTAGCCGTTGCTCTTGGCAATGGCGATGTAATCCTTGAAGCGGCCCGGCATGGGCTTGTACTTCTGATGGAGCACGCCCAAAGCGGTGTAACAGTCCAGCGTCTTGGGGACGATGATACGAAAGCCGTAAATGTCAGTGACTTTGGCGAAGCTCAGCTGGTTTTTCTGCATGCGCAGATACAGGGAGTACAGCGTGCTTTCGCGCCCGAGCAGGCGCACGGGCAGGCTTTGATCGGCAAAGGCAGAGCTGACTTCATCCTGAACACGTTGCACCAGATCGCGACGGCGCGTGCGCGAGCGAGAGATGGCTTTTTCCAGCGTGGCATATCGCCAGGGGTGGAGGTGCTTGAACGACAGATCCTGCAACTCGCGATAGGTCTGGTTCAGGCCCAGGCGATGTGCGATGGGGGCGTAAATCTCCAGAGTCTCCGACGAAATACGGCCCCACTTGCTGCGCGGCATGTCGCTCATGGTGCGCATATTGTGCGTGCGATCAGCCAGTTTGATGAGGATGACGCGCACGTCGCGGGCCATGGCCAGCAGCATCTTGCGAAAGGACTCGGCCTGATTCTCTTCGCGGGTGTTGAACTGCAGTTTGTCGAGTTTGGTCAGGCCATCGACCAGCTCGGACACATCCTCACCAAATCGCTCCTTGAGGTCCAGCTTGGTGATGCCGCAGTCCTCCATGGAGTCGTGCAGCAAAGCGGCCATCAGGGCTGGAGCGTCGAGCTTCCAGTTGGCACAGATGTCAGTGACCGCTATGGGGTGGGTGATGTAGGGTGCTCCACTGCTGCGCCACTGATCGGAGTGGGCTTTGTCTGCGTAGAGGTAGGCCTGTCGCACGCGCTCTGCACTGTCGGCATCCAGGTAGCCCAGATGCTCCATCAATCCGTCAAAAGCAGCGGCTGACACACGTGCTGCCTGCTCAGCGGGCATGCGCTGGGGCTTGGCCTGTGCTGAAGTAGAGAGAGCAATCGTCGAGTTCTGGGCCGCTGTCATATTCCTTAAATGTAGCCTGCAAGTATGGAGCGCAGGTCGATAGGCACAAAAAAGCACCGGCGAGCGGTGCTTAATTGTGTTTTTTGGTGCTGCGATGCAACAGCTTAGCCTGGTACCTTCTTCAGCATTTCCAGGCCGACCTTGCCGTCTGCAATTTCGCGCAGGGCAGTGACGCTGGCTTTGTTCTTGGTTTCAATCTTGGGGGTGTGGCCTTGATTGAGCATGCGGGCGCGGTAAGTCGCGGCCAAAACGAGCTGGAAGCGGTTGGGGATCTGCTCCAGGCTATCTTCAACAGTAATGCGTGCCATCAGGAACTCCGGGAACGGTCAGTTGGATTCAGGGATATTGAGCGACTCGAAGGTGTCGGCGCGAAGGCGCCGCTGGGCCGCATATTTGAGGCGTTGCGCGTGAATGATCGCTTTCAGATCAAAGAGCGCACTTTCAAACAGTTCGTTGATTATAACGAAGTCGAATTTTTCAACCTGCGCCATCTCTTCCGAGGCATTTTTCAGGCGTAGCTCGATCACTTCGGGGGTGTCCTCACCACGGTTTTCCAGACGTGCGCGCAATTCGTCCCAGCTGGGCGGCAGAATGAAGATCAGCACGGCATTGGGGAAGGCCTGCTTGACCTGCAATGCGCCTTGGTAGTCGATCTCGAGCAACACGTCGGTGCCGCCCTGGATGCGCTCTTCCAAGGACTTCTTGGCAGTGCCGTAGCGACGGCTGTGCACATTGGCCCATTCGACAAAGCCGTTGTTGGCGACCATGGCGTCGAACTCGGCATCCGAGACGAAATAGTACTCACGACCATGCTTTTCCTGGCCGCGGGGCGCGCGCGTGGTGTGGGAGACAGAAGGATAAACGCGCGCATCGAATTCACGCAGCGCGCGTACCAGGGAGGATTTTCCGGCTCCGCTGGGAGCAGAAACGACAAATAGATTTCCGGGATGGTCCATGACTTCGGGCATGACTGGGCATGAAATTGAGCGCATGGTTTGCATGCGCTCAGGGTTGGCTTATTCGATGTTTTGCACTTGCTCGCGCATTTGCTCGATCAGCACTTTCATGTCCACGCTGATGCGGGTGAGCTCCAGCGTGGCAGATTTGGAGCCAAGCGTATTGGCTTCGCGGTGCAGTTCCTGAATCAGAAAATCCAGTCGCTTGCCGATATCGCCGCCCTTTTTGAGCAGGCGCTCGATTTCGTCAAGGTGGGAGCCCAGGCGGGTGATCTCTTCTGCGACGTCAATGCGGATGGCAAAAGCCGTCGCTTCTGCCAGAGCCCGGTCTTGCGCAGCTTCGGGGGCAACGGAGCCTTCGCCCAGAGCCATGGCTTCTTTCCAGCGATCCAGGAATTTCAGGCGTTGCTGCTCTACAAGCTGGGGCACCAGCGGGGTTGCTGTCTTGGCCAACTCACGCAATTGCTTGATGCGATCGAGCAGCATGGCGGACAGGCGCTCACCTTCGCGGGCACGGGCGGCCAGCAGCTCGGTAATGGCTTGCTCCGCCAGTGCTGGGGCGATCTCGCTCCAGTCGGTGCTGGCTGCGCTTGAGACGCTGCACAGACGCAGGGCGTCGGCAACGGACAAGTCACGAGCCTTGGGCAACCAAGCTTGAACGGCGTCCTGAAGAGACATCAGCCGCTGCAACTGCGAGGCTGCAGGGGTGGACAGGGTAGAGTTGCTGGAGACGTCGATGGCGGCACGCACTTCGACCTTGCCGCGCTTAAGGCGTGCGGTGAGCAAGGTGCGCAGGGCCGGCTCAAGGGCGCGCAGTTCGTCGGGAAGGCGGAAGGACAAATCCAGAAAGCGGCTATTGACCGCGCGGATCTCAAGGCCCAGTCGGCTGTTTGACAGGGACTCTTGACCACCCTCAACGGATGCACTGTGCTGAGCACTGGCGTATCCGGTCATGCTGTAAACTGGCATTGGACTTTTGATGGATGCTTGCAATTTCCCGATTATCCGGGTTTCGTATCATCCTTGAGGTTTACCGGTAAAAAATGTCTACTAAAACCAAGCCAGCGCCCCTTCCGCCGGGCAGCACAATAGGCGGATACCGGGTGGTGCGCAGGATTTCCTCGGGAGGGTTCGGGATTGTTTACTTGGCACTGGACGCCGATGGCCGTCAAGTAGCAATTAAGGAATATCTGCCGGCCTCGCTAGCCACTCGGACGCCTGCTGAGTTGCAGCCTGTTGTCGCACCAGAAAAACTGTCCCTATACCGGCTCGGACTCAAGAGCTTTTTTGAGGAGGGGCGTTCGCTTGCGCAGATCTCCCACGCTTCTGTTGTGAGCGTGCTGAATTTCTTCCGCGAAAACGAAACTGTCTATATGGTGATGAACTATCTTGAAGGGGCAACCCTGCAGGAATTCATTGTCACTGCGCGCGACCTCAAGACTGAAAAGGTGTTCAGAGAGTCGACCATTCGCTCTTTGTTTGACGAGGTGCTGCGTGGCCTTCGCATCGTGCACCAGCACAAGATGCTGCATCTTGATATCAAGCCTGCCAATATCTTCATCACCAATGACGACAGCGCAGTGCTGATCGACTTTGGTGCGGCGCGGGAGGTGCTGTCCAAGGAAGGTAACTTCATTCGGCCCATGTACACACCGGGCTTCGCTGCCCCGGAGATGTACCGGCGCGACTCCCAATTGGGGCCCTGGACTGATATCTATGCCATCGGAGCCTGTATCTATGCCTGTATGCAGGGCATCCCACCCAACGAGGCGCCACAGCGTCAGGACAAGGATAGGCTGGGCCTGGCTTTGAACAAGCTACGTGGCGTCTACTCCGACAACCTGATTGAGGTGGTGGAGTGGTGCATGGCCATGGACCCGCTGTCGCGTCCGCAGTCGGTTTTTGCGCTGCAAAAAGAGCTGAGCCGTGAGGGAGAGCGTCGCTACACCAGGCTCAGCGTGCAAGAGCGCATGCGCATGCAGTTCGACAACATGGTGCATGACGCCAAGAAAAACCTGCAAAAGCTCGGCAGCGCCGAGCGTGACGCCTTGACAGAGAACAATCGCAAGCCATGAAATTTTCGGTATTCCAGCTCAGTCGTCGCGGTGGGAGAGCGCAGAACGAAGACCGTATGGGCTATTGCTATACGCGAGAGGCAGCCCTGTTTGTGCTGGCTGACGGCATGGGCGGACATCCGGACGGAGAGGTGGCCGCACAGATTGCGTTGCAGGTCGTCTCCACGCTCTTTCAGCAAAAGGCCAAGCCATTGCTGGAAGAGCCAAGGCTGTTTCTGGAAGAGGCGCTGCTGCAGGCGCATCGCCAGATCCTGCGCTATGCCAGTGCCAAGGGCATGATGGACACACCCCGCACCACGCTGGTGGCAGCCGTTTTGCAGGAAGGCAAGGTCACCTGGATTCACTGTGGCGATTCGCGTCTTTACTGGGTGCGTGACGGGGAACTGGTAGAGCGCACGCGAGATCACTCATACAGTGAGATGCGCAAGGTCTCGGGCGTCATCATGCCAGCAAACCGCAATGTGCTGTTCACCTGCCTGGGGTCTCCTTCCAAGCCGATTTTTGATGTGAGCGAGACCAGGCGTTTGCAGGAGGGCGATCAGCTGATGCTGTGCTCCGACGGCCTTTGGGGGACTGTGGCCACACCGGAGATCCTGCAGCTCATGAGTGGCAAGGCGGTGGCACAGTTCGTGCCTATGCTGGTGGATACTGCGCTCAAGCGGGCTGGTGATGGCAGTGACAATGTCACCGTGCTGGCAATGGTATGGGAAACGCCCAATAATTTTGAGCCTTCCTCCATCTCCACTTTGGAGATTGATGATGAGGGTTTTGAGTCCACGATACAGGCGGGACCGATCGATGATTGCGAGGATGTGCTCGACGATGAAGCCATTGAGCGCTCGATTGCCGAGATCAACGAAGCCATACGCCGCTCGGCACAGCGTCAAAAAGCCAACCCCTGACCTGGGTCGACACAAGCCTAGATCGTTGGCGTGAAGTCTTGTCGTAATGGGGTATGGAAATGACTTGGCCTGCTCGCACTCATAGGCTCTAAGTTACTACTGAATCAATAGCTAAATGCGCAGGTGCTGCATGCACTTGCATGGATTTTTATCATGAAAATTGTGCTGGCATCCAACAACCGCGGCAAGCTGGCCGAGTTGCAGGCTATGTTTGCTCCTCTGGGCGTGGAGCTGATTTGCCAAGGTGATTTGTTTGAGGGCGAAGCCCCCGAGCCCTATGGCACCTTTGTGGAAAACGCGCTCTCCAAAGCGCGTTTTGCCGCCGAGAAAACCGGCTTGCCCGCCATCGCCGACGATGCCGGTATGTGCGTGGATCACTTCGGTGGCCTGCCCGGGGTGGATACGGCTTACTACTGCACGCAGTTCGGTTACGAGAAAAGTGACGACAACAATGTGCGTGCGCTGCTCGAGCAGATGCAGGGCGTGGACAACCGCCGTGCCGCCATGGTCAGCACCCTGGTGGGCGTGCGCTCGCCCAAGGATCCCGAGCCTCTGATCGCCGTGGGTCGTGTGCAGGCGCAGCTGACGACCGAACGCCGGGGCAGCAACGGCTTTGGCTTTGACCCGGTTCTGCTGATTCCTGCACTCGGTCAGACCTTTGCCGAGATGACACCCGAGGTGAAGCATGCGCACAGCCATCGTGGTATTTCTTCTCGCAAGATGATCGAGATGGTCAAAGACCGCTGGCTATAACCAGCGGTTTTGACCGCACTTCCTCTGAAGCACTTTGCGTCTTCCCCTCTCTCGCTTCGCGGAAGAGGGACGACAGCCTCGCTGCGCGGCGGCCCTTGCTTGCTGTCCCGTGGTTGGGGTGTGCTAGCTTTAGCGGCGTCGGTTTTGTTTGCGCTAAAAAAGCATATTTCCCATGATCCCCATCCAGCCTCAAACAGAGACTGCTGAAGCCGCAGTTCAGCGCGATATTCAGCATTACATGCGTCCGGGCACGCTGCAGCTGGGCAGCTTGCCGCCGCTGTCGCTGTATGTGCATCTGCCCTGGTGCCTGAAGAAATGTCCGTACTGTGACTTCAACTCGCATGGCTGGAGCAAGGATGCGGCCTTGCCAGAGGATCGTTATATCGACGCCCTGATGGCCGATCTGGAGTCGGCCCTGCCGCTGATCTGGGGGCGCACGGTGCACAGCGTCTTCATGGGCGGCGGCACGCCAAGCCTGTTCTCCCCGGAGTCCATTGACAAGCTGATTGCCGGTCTGCGTGCGCGTCTGCGCATGGAGCCGGACTGTGAAATCACCATGGAGGCCAACCCCGGCACCTTCGAAAAAGACCGCTTCAAGGCGTTCAGGGCGGCAGGAGTGAACCGTCTGTCTATCGGTGTGCAGAGCTTTGATGATCGTTTTTTGCAGGCGGTGGGCCGCGTGCACGATGCGGCGCAGGCCAAGGCGGCCGTGCACGAGGCGGCCGATAACTTCGAGACCTTTAATATCGACCTGATGTATGCGCTGCCGGGCCAGTCCATCGCCGATCTGCAGCGCGACGTGGATACGGCGCTGTCGTTCGCGCCGCCGCATCTGTCCATCTATCACCTGACCATCGAGCCCAACACCTATTTCGCCAAGTATCCGCCCGCGGTGCCAGAGGACGATACAGCCTACGAGATGCTGGATCTGATCACGGCCAGTACCCAGCAGGTGGGCATGCAGCGCTATGAAGTGTCTGCCTACGCGAAGGAAGGCCATCAGTGCTTTCACAACAGCAACTACTGGCAGTTTGGCGACTATCTGGGCATTGGCGCGGGCGCGCACAGCAAGCTGAGCTTTGCTCACCGAATCGTGCGCCAGGTGCGCTTTCGCGACCCGGCCCGTTATATGGACATGGCGCTGGCCGGCACGCCTTTGGCGCAGGACCACGAGATCAAGCGCGCCGATCTGCCCTTTGAATACATGCTCAACGCCCTGCGCCTGCGCGGCGGCTTTGCCCTGCAGGAGTTCATGGAGCGCACGGGGCTGCCCATGTCAGCCATTGCCAAGGGGCTGGATGAAGCACAGGCCAAGGGCCTGATTACCCGCGATCTGGGTCGCGTGGTACCCACGGAGCGCGGCTTTGACTTTCTGAGCGATCTGCAGGAAATGTTCCTTTGATCGCTCAGCGTTTGGCGTTTAGCCGCAGCGCAGCGCGGTGATCTTGCCTGCGTCGTTTGTGATGACGTTCAGGCGCTCCTGGTTGTAATCCATGGTTGCAGGCTGGCCTTCACGCATGACACGCAGCAAGTACGAGCCGGACTTCTGCCGAATGATCTCCAGGGTTGAGGCCACGGTGTTGTGACCCAGATAAATCTGTACCGGCTCTGCATGGCAAACCTGCAGCTGACGCGCTGCAGGGGCTCTTGTGTGATCACCTGAGGAGGTCGGGCCATTGCTGGCGCAGCCTGCCATCAGCACAGCCAGGCTGGCTGCTGCAATGCCCAGCAAAGGGCGAAGAGGGGGGCGGGAGTGATGTTTCATGCCTCACACCATAGCGCCAGCATGACCCTCAGGGATGCCAGACCACGCCTTCAATATGCAAGCGACTGCAACGGCGATATTCAAAAACTGATAGCTGCATTCGCTTGTCAGTACTTGCTGATCTGATTTTTTGATGCTTTTTGGGCCGCAATTCTTTGCATTCAGGGTTGGCTGGCGACACCTTCGCTTTGAAAGATGCTGGCCTCAATCTGTGCGGCCTGCAGCACTCGCGCGGCTTTTTCAGCACGCTTCTGGCTCTCGAACGGGCCGCTGCGTACACGGATGACTTCACCCTTGTTGCTGGCCAGTGTTTGCGTCAGCGCTGGCAGCTTGGACTTCTTTAGTTGTGCCAGAGTTTTGCTGGCACTGGCTGCATCGGAGTACACGCCTACATTCAGATAAAACTTGCCGGGGACGAGATCCGCATTGGTTTCGGGTTGGGCGTGATCTTTGCTCCCCGCGGGTGCACTTTGCACCTCAGTCTGAGGTGAAGCGTTGCCGGAAAAAGGCTGAGGAGCAGGCTGAGATGGCTCGCCGGAGACATCTGCGTGGGCTGGTGAAGAGGCAGCCGTTGGGGCATCGACATTTTCTTCCGGACGCGTGGTGGCAAGCGCTGCTGCCGTGCTTTCTTGAAGTGACTGCGAGCTGGTTGACGAGCCGCCCGGGGTGGTTGTGGCAGGTAGCAAGGCCAGCCCGGCTCCGGTGGCCGCGGCAATGGGCAGGGCAAGTGCCAGCATCGCAGCCGTCTTGTGGTGCGGGGTCTGAGCTTGAGCCTGGAGCACGGCGTGGGCGGTGGCCATGTTGGGTGACTCTGTAATTGCCTGCAGCGTCTGGGCCTTGATCTTGCGCCAGTACCAGCCGTTGCCCAGCAGGCCCGGTATGGCCATTGCCAGCAGCCACAGAGCTGCTGCAACCCCTAGCGCGATGGCCGGTGGCAGTGCAGGACGAATACCAAACCACCAGATCAGCGCGCCGGCTGCGACCGCAATCAGATATTTCCCCGCTTCGCGCCACAGGCCATTGAGGCAGCACCAAGACAGCGTGAAAAAGGCGGCAGCCATATTCCAGCTGGGCAGGCTGCGGTCCAGCGCATCAAAGCGCTTGAATTGAAAGAGATAAAAGCTGCGAGAGCGCGGCCTCAGGCGGCTGGCATAGAGCTGGGGCAGCATGCCTGTGTCTTCTTCTGCGACATGTTCGACTTCAGGCTTTTCGCTTTGCAGGCTGTGCTGCATGGAGTAGGCCGCTGCCGCGAATGCTCCCGCAATGGAGGCCGGAAGAGGGCTGGCGCTGCTGCCGCGTGATGGCGACTGAGCCGGCTCGTGGTGCTGATTGGAGGCAAAGGAGGGGGACGCAGGTATAGGGGTGTCCGAAGCGGAAGGCATAGCCGCAATTGTGTCACGGCGTTACGAAATGGCCGAAGGCTGGATTTCCATAAAAAAACCGGCACAAGGCCGGTTCTTTGTGATGCTGAGAAGGGCTCAGACCTGGCGTGCAGGCAGCACGGTGGCACGGCATTCGCCAAAGCCAATGCGTGCGGCGCCGGGCTTTTCGCACCAGCCTGTAAAGACCACGGCGTCGCCGTCTTGCAAGAAGGTGCGGGTTTCGCCATTGCTCAGGCTCAGGGGCTTTTTGCCGCCTTCGGTGATCTCCAGCAGCGCGCCGGCTTCGCCCATGGTGGGGCCGGACAGCGTGCCCGTGCCCAGCAGGTCACCGGGTTGCAGATCGCAGCCGTTGACGGTGTGGTGCGCGATCAGCTGGGCCATGGTCCAGTAGGCGTGGCGGTAGCTGGTCTGGGTGATCTGCTCGGCGGGCTGGCCTTCGGTGCGCATTTTCTCGGTCTGGATGGCGACGGTGAGCTGCACATCCAGAGCGCCCTGCTGCGAGTTGGCGTCTGAGCTGAGGTAGGGCAGAGGCTGCGGGTCTTCGGCAGGACGGGTGAATGTCGTGCGGTAGGGGGCAAGCGCTTCCAGCGTCACAATCCAGGGCGAGATGCTGGTGGCGAAGTTCTTGGACAGAAAGGGGCCGAGCGGCTGGTATTCCCAGGCCTGGACATCGCGTGCCGACCAGTCGTTCAAGAGGCACAGGCCAAAGATGTGGTTTTCCGCATCATCAATGCCAATCGCGTCACCCCAGGCGTTGCCTGTGCCGGCGTAGATGCCCATCTCCAGTTCATAGTCCAGGCGGTTGCAGGGCAAGAGAGCGGGATCGGCATCAGGGGCCTTGAGCTGACCATTAGGGCGCTTGAAGTCCACGCCCGAGATGCGGATGCTGGAGGCGCGGCCGTGGTAGCCGATGGGTACCCACTTGTAGTTTTCCATCAGCGGGTTCGTGGGGCGAAACAGCTTGCCCACGTTGGTGGCGTGGTGCACCGAGGTGTAGAAGTCCGTGTAGTCGCCCACCTGTGCGGGCACGGTGAATTCCACCTCGGCCAGAGGCACGAGGCAGGCCTTGAGCGCGGCTTCTTCGGCGGCCCCGGCACGCAGAGCACGCGACAGGGCCAGGCGCAGGGCCGACCACTGGGCGCTGGTCATGGCCATCAGTGTGTTGAGCTGGCTTTGCGCAGCGGCATCCACCTGGGCTTGAACGTCAGCCCCCAGCGCCTTGGCGGCGTTGACCGCGGCCATGTCCAACACCTCGTCGCCAATGGCCACGCCGCCGCGAAAAGCCTCGCTGCTGCCTTTGCGGCGGAACACGGCAAAAGGCAGGTTCTGGATGGGAAAGTCGCTGCTGCCGGTGTTGGCGCTGGCCACCCAGCTTTGCAGGGCGGGGTCGTGGGTTTCGTTCAATGCCATGCTCATCTCCTAGGATCAATATCAGTAAAAATGGTTTGTAGCGCTTATTTGGTATGCGCTATCTGCTATGAATTTTGTATATCTGCGCTGAAGCGGGCATCACTGCAGCATGTCCATCTCGATATGCACATATTCGCTGCGATAGCGAATCTTGGCCCAGTAAATCAGCACGCCCTGCGGATTGCAGGCCCAGCGCAGAACCTGAATCAAGGCGGTTCCCAGTGGCACGCCCAGGTGCTCGGCAATCAGCTCGTCTGCCGGGGTCACGCTCAGGTGCTGGCGAGCGGCGGCAATGCGCGATGGTGCGCTGCCCAGGGCCTGCGCCAGCGTGGCATCTTTGAGTTGCGCTTCAATTTCGGGATACAGGCCTTGCTCTACATACAACTCGGACAGGCAAAAGCATGCATCGTCATAGGCGTGTGTGCGTAAAAAATGCACATAGGCATCGGCTAGTTGCCCCGGTTGTGGAAAGCCAGCAGGAATGGGGGGCATGCAGTCGTGCACGGTATCCAGCGTGATGGGCTCGATCTGCTCACCAAAAGCGACCAGTTGCTGCCAGTTGCCCGGTAGCAAAAATGATGGCGGCTTGTAGGGTAGGCCCATGACCTTGGTGCCGCCGCGCTTGCGCGTCTCCAGAAGCCCTTCATTGACCAGTGCGTGCACGGCCATGCGCACCGTGGTGCGCGAGACGCTGTGCAGAGCTTCCAGTTCTTCGACGGTAGGAATGCTCTGCCCCACGGGCCACTCTCCCGTGGCGATCTTGTTGCGAAACAGCCGGGCCAGCTGCAGATGCAGCTTGTCGCGGGTCTGGGGGAGAGAAGGCGCAGAACTCATGGCGGTCAGAAGAGCAGTCAGTTTAGCAAATAAAGTATTTAAAAAGTAACTTTATTTTTGCTTGAAAAAATAGGACGGTGAAAAACTCAGCAAGAGTTCACAAATGTCACCATTTTTGCGGCTCGAATGACTTTTAAACTCAGCGATTTGATAGCAGAGAGCGCGCGCAGCCTTTGGCTGCAGGGCGCATGGACAGGGCAAAGTGTGCCTGGAAGTTTGGACGTTTCATGCAGCAGAGTTATGAGTGGCAGTTTTTCCGTGCCGGCGATGTGGACCAGGTGGTCATACGCACTGGTCAGGACATTGCCCATATTGCAGAGTTGGACCAGAAGCTGTGGGTGGCGCTGGCCTGCCCCACAAGAGGCATTGAATTTGACAGCGCTACGCTGGACCTAATTGACGAGAGCAAGGATGGGCGCATTCGCCCGCCCGAGCTTGTGGCGGCCTGCGAGTGGGCCGTGGCCCGTGTGCGTGACCCGCAGGTGCTGGCCGATGGCGGTGATGTGCTTCAGCTGAGCAGCATCAACGACGCGACGCCCGAAGGCGCGCAACTGTTGGCCGAAGCCCGCCGCGTGCTGGTCTTGGCCGGCCAGCCCGATGCCCAGGCCATCACGCTGGAGCAGATGCAGCAGCGTCTGGCATCGCTGCAGGCCTTGCGCTTCAACGGTGATGGTGTGGTCAGCGCAGCCACTGCAGAGGGCAATGAGGCGCTGGCGGCGCTGATCGCACGCATCCAGGAGCTGTATGGTGCCGTGGACGGCAGCGATTGCGTGCCGGGCATTGACCGCAGCAAGGCCGATGCCTTCTGGGCGGATGTGCAAAGCCTGCAAAACTGGTTTTCCCAGGCCGCCGAGCTGGGCTGCCATTTGCAGCCGCGCGCATTGGCGCTGGCTGCAGCCGAAGCGGTGAATGCAGTCCAGGCCAAGATTGATGACTTTTTTGCGCGCACGCGACTGGTGGAGTTCGACGGCAATGCGCGTGCACCGCTCAACCCCACGGCCGAAGGGTATGCGGCTTTGGGCGCCCAGGTGCTCAGCAATGCATCGGAGTCTTTGGCCGCTTTGCCACTGGCCAGCGTGACCGGTGAGCGTTGCCTGCCGCTGGTGCAGGGTGTGAACCCCGCCTGGGCAGCTGCTTTGCAGACGCTGCGCGAGCAGGCCGTACAGCCGGTGTTCGGTGAAGCGCTGGTCGAGATCACTGAAGAGCAATGGGAGCAGCTCAAGACCATGCTGGCCAACTGCCAGCAGTGGCTGGCGGCTTGCCCCGCCACGCCGCTGGGGGCCATTAGCGAAGCCGAAGTGCTGCAGCTGCAGGGCAGCGGCATGCAGCAGGCGCTAGCGCAACTGCTCGATCAGGATGAGGCCGAGAAAGAGCATGCCGAGCAGGCCATGGCGCTGGAGAAGCTGATTCGTCTGCAGCGCGATCTGCTGCCGCTGCTGAACAACTTTGTGTCCTTCTCCAGCTTCTACCGCCGTGAGGGTGCAGCCTTCCAGGCCGGTACGCTGTTCCTCGATGGACGCAGCTGCGATCTGACTGTGGAGGTGGCCGATGCCGCTGCCCACTCGGCGCTGGCGGCCATGGCCAAAACCTATCTGGCCTACTGCGAATGCAGGCGCGGTGCAGAGAAGAAAACGATTGTGGCGGCCTTCACCGCCGGTGATGTGGACTTCTTGTTCGTGGGCCGCAACGGCGTGTTCTACGACCGCGCGGGCAATGACTGGGATGCGACCATCGTCAAGCTCATCGACAACCCAACCAGCATTGGCCAGGCCTTCTTCTCGCCTTACAAGAAGTTCCTGCGCATGATCGAGGAGCAGGTGGTCAAGCACGCTGCAGCTAAGAACGATCTGGTCAACACCAACCTGGGTGATAGCGCCGCCAAGCTGACGACCGAACCCAAGGAACTGGCCCCCGCTGCTGCACCGCGCAAGACCGATGTGGGAACGGTGGCCGCCATTGGTGTGGCTCTGGGCTCGATCAGCGCCGTGCTGGTGGGCATCTTTGGCAAGTTCATCGAGCTGGGTCCGTGGATTCCCATGGCCATTCTGGGCATCATTTTGGCCATCTCTGGCCCCAGCATGATGATTGCCTGGCTCAAGCTGCGCCAGCGCAGCCTGGGACCGATTCTGGATGCCAGTGGCTGGGCCATCAATGGCCGCATGAAGATCAATCTGCTTCTGGGTAAAAGCCTGTCGCAGACGGCCAAAGTGCCGCTGAACGCCAAGCGCAGCCTGGCTGATCCCTATGCGGACAGCCATGGTCTGCGCAACACCTTGTGCGTGCTGGCGCTGGTGGTGGCCGCCGTGCTGCTGGCCTGGCGCATGCACTGGCTGGACAGTGTGCTGCCCGCCAGCTGGCAGCGTGCACCTGCCGCCACAGCGGTGACTGCACCAACTGAGCCTGCCGCTCCTGCTGCACCTGTTGCTGCACCTGTTGCTCCAGCTGTGGGTGACACAGCAGCCCAGTAAGGTAAGCGCCGGCACTGTCTGCAGGCCTGAGGCCGCAGGCGGATAATCGCCAGCCTGTGCCAGTGTCAGAGAAATTTTCTTTGCGCTGGCCGCCCCTGAGAGGGCACCTTTTGTAGCCATCCATCAGTTTGTCGAAGACGCAAAAGCCAATGGTTTTTGCGTCTTTTTTGCTGGTGCGACTGGAAAAACGTCCACGCATACAGGCGTGGCAGGAAAGCAAGGCATGAGCTGGCAAGACTTCAAGCACCTATATCTGGTGCGCTTCTGGTCGCCCGTACCCGCAGTCATTGCGGCGGGCGTACTATCCGCGTATTACTTCGGCATCACCGGCACCTTCTGGGCCGTGACCGGGGAGTTCACCCGCTGGGGCGGGCATATGCTGCAGTTCGCGGGCGTGGACCTCAGCAACTGGGGCTACTTCAAGGTCATCGGCCTGGAGGGCACGCCGCTGACGCGCATTGACGGGCTGATGATCATCGGCATGTTTGTCGGCTGTTTCTCGGCTGCGCTCTGGGCCAATAACGTCAAGCTGCGCATGCCCAACCACCGCATTCGTGTGGTTCAGGCCATCATCGGCGGCATCATCGCCGGCTTTGGTGCGCGTCTGGCTATGGGTTGCAATCTGGCCGCTTTCTTCACCGGCATTCCCCAGTTCTCGCTGCACGCCTGGTTCTTTGCCATTGCCACGGCCATTGGCTCGCTGGCAGGTGCCAAGGTCAGCCTGCTGCCCATCTTCCGCATTCCCGTGAAGCTGCAAAAGGTGACGGCCCCCAAGCCGCTGGAGCAGCGCGAGGCCCAGGCCAAGCGCCGCTTTCGCATTGGCATGGCACTGTTTCTGACCTGCGTGGCCTGGGGCATCTGCAAGGCCGCTGAAGCGCCCAAGCTGGGCATGGCGATTCTGTTCGGTCTGGCTTTCGGACTGATCATCGAGCGCGCCCAGGTCTGCTTTACCTCAGCTTTCCGCGACCTGTGGATCACCGGTCGCACGCAGATGGCCAAGGCCATCATTGCCGGCATGGCCGTGGGCACGATTGGCATCTACAGCTATGTGCAACTGGGCATGGACCCCAAGATTTTCTGGGCCGGCCCCAATGCCGTCATTGGCGGCCTGCTGTTCGGCTTTGGCATTGTGCTGGCCGGTGGCTGCGAAACCGGCTGGATGTACCGCGCCGTCGAAGGCCAGGTGCATTACTGGTGGGTGGGTCTGGGCAATGTGATCGGCTCCACAATGCTGGCCCTGGTCTGGGATGACATCGCCCCCGCGCTGGCCACCAGTTACGACAAGGTCAACCTGCTCAAGGAGCTGGGCCCCCAGGGCGGCCTGCTGCTGACCTATGTGATGCTGGGCATCTCCCTGGCTCTGGTGCTGTGGTGGGAAAAGCATTTCTTCGCCAAAAAAGCCCGTCTGGCTGCAGTTGCAGCGCGCATGGCCTAAACCTCAAGGACTCCATCATGAGTGAAACCCAATACGTTCCCGATTTTCGCCTCGACATGCTGGGCGAGCCTTGCCCATACCCCGCAGTCGCCACACTGGAAGCCATGCCCAACCTGCAGCCGGGCCAGATTCTGGAGGTGGTGTCGGATTGCCCGCAGTCCATCAACAATATTCCGCTGGACGCCAAGAACCACGGCTATGAAGTGCTGGAGATTCAGCAGGACGGCCCGACGATTCGATACTTGATTCGGAAGTGACACCCCCTGAGCGGCTTTGCCGCTTCCCCCTCTATGCTTCGCGGAGGGGGACGACGGCCTCGCTGCGGGGCGGCTCTTGCTTGCTGTCTCTTTGTTGGGGTGTGGCGGTTTTAGGCGCTGTGCCCAGAATCATTGCCCTGAATCACTGTTTGAGAAATTCGCCATGACACAAAAAATCGTTTTGATCGTTCACGCCGCTCCTTATGGCAGCGAGCGTTGTCTGTCGGCTTTGCGCGTGGCTACGGCCTTGCGCGGGCATGACGACAAGCCGGAGGTGAAAGTCTTTTTGATGTCCGATGCCACCGTGGTTGGCCTGCCCCATCAGCATGACGGCGCGGGCACGGGCCTGCAGGCCATGGTCGAGCATCTGGTGGCAGAGGGCGTGACCGTGAAGCTGTGCCGCACCTGCGCACTGGCCCGTGGTCTGGCCGAGCTGACGCTGATTGACGGTGTGAGCATTGGCACGCTGCCCGAGCTGGCAGACTGGACGCTGGCGGCCGACAAGGTCATCACCTTCTAAAAATCGCTAACACAGCCTTTGATACGTTTTTGTTTCGCCTTGTCGTACTTATGTACTGCCTTCGGCTTCACGCCTCGACTCAGCCGCAAACTTTAGGTTTGCTGGGTCGTGTTAGAGACTCTAAAAGCTACTAAGCCCGCTGGTCACTGTCCAATACCGCTCTCGCAGGTGCGGTATTGGCGGCTGCGGCGGCAAGCTGCCCTAGAGTGCTGCTCTGTACTCACCGAAGCACTTTGGATGTGTTGACGTCCAAAGTGCTTTTTCATTTCAATTGATGACAGGAGCCAACTATGGGCCGTGCGATCCATTCCGCGCATGAACTTCTCGCCACCAATGAGCGTGAGCTCTACGATCTTTCGCAGTCCGAGGCTGCTTTGGACAATCTGAGTCCAGCCCAGCGTCGCCTGCATCTGCAGCGCGCACGTGATATGCGTGACCGTGCGCGTGCGCTGTACCGCAAGCAAGTCGGCCATACGCTGCACCACACTTCCACCAAGCGCGGCTTTACCGGTATGGCCAATGAGCGAACGCGCCAGAAGGCGCAGCTGCTGTCTGAGGTGGTGCGCAAGCTGGCGGGCGAGCAAGTTTGAATCAGTCGCTCTGACTGCTCTTGAAATATGAGCTGTCAGCACTGGCTATTCTTTGAATTCAAGCTGAAATAAGCTTGAAACCATTGAATAGCTTTCGCAGTCAGCTCATTTTTTATGGGTGCTTTATATCTGCGACAGGTTCACGGCCGACAACAAGGGCATGCCCGTGCGGCGGGTGAACTCTTCATAGCTGATGGGCGGGCCCATGCGTGTGTCGGCGCTGTTGGCCTGCCAGTACACCCAGCTCTTGCGCGTGCTGGCGTCATAGACAAGCTTGAAGATGTAGTCAGGCACGGCCACCTTGCCAGCACCGATGGTGGATGCGTTTTGGGTGAATACCGGGCCTGTGAAGACATAGACATCACCCTGGGCGCGCAGTGCGTACTTGCGCGTGGCCTGTTCCACCTGGCTCCAGGCACCGGCGTTGTGACTCTGGTTTTGCGGCACCATGTTCGCCAGGCTGAAGCTCTGGGCCATGGCTTCGGGCGTGTTCATGTCGGCAGCCGGGGCCATGTGCCCGCGTGAATAGCCTGAGCGCTTGTAGTCGTCCAGCTCGGAACGCTCGGCACGCGGCAGCCGGGCATCGGCATAGAACTTGTCGGTGCGCTGCAGACCCTGCGCTTGCTGCAACATTTTTCGGTTCAACCGCTGGGCGACAAAAACCGGGGTCTTGGTGCTGCCGTTATGCAATACAGCAAAGCCGGAAAAGCACAGCTCGCGCTCATGGGGCTGCAGTTGCAAGGCCGGGGCCTTGCCGCCGGGAAAGAACTGAGGGCAGTTGGCAAAGCGTGTGCTCTGAGCCGCAGCGTTGGTGTCAGCTCTATCGGCCTTGCCGTCCACGCTGCCCGAGTGGGCAATGGAAGGCGAGCTTGGAACTTGCAAGTCAGGCCAGCCGTTTTTGCGAAAGGCCTGCAGCGTCTGGTTCAGGCTGTCCAAAGCCGGAATGTGCAGGGCTGAGATTGCCTGGCCGATCAGCTTTTCGGCAGAGACACTGGGGTTGAAGCTGCAGCTGGCAATCTGAAAGCTGGCGAGAGCCGCTGCGCCGGCAGATAGCGCAAAGCGCTTGATGCGGGAGAAGCTGAAGGCTGAAGCTTTGGAGGCAGTGCCGCGCTTGCGCGCAGGCGTTTTCTTTTTCTTGGCGGTCGTCATTCAGGCGGCAATGTTACGCCGCTTGAGTGCTTCCAAAAGCATAGTGCAGCCCGCAGGCTGCTCTTTGTGTTGCGACTTGTTAAGCCGCCTTGCGGGAGCGGCTTCAGTGAAGCCGTGCAGCGCTGCCCGGACGGTGGATTTCAGGCACTGCGCAATGCGTGGCGGACTCGTTCATGGCGCTGTCATGCGCGTGTTTGGCCACTTCGAGCTACATGGCCTGGGGCAGCGATACAGCGTTTTTTCACCGCCAGAATTTCGGCCATCACACTCACGGCTATTTGCGCCGGAGTCATGCTGCCGATATCCATGTCGATGGCGCCGCGCAGCTTGGCCAGCGAAGCCTGGGTCTCGCCAAAGTGCTCCATCATGCGATCGCGCCTGGCATGGTTGTTGCGGCGCGAACCTATGGCGGCGACATAAAAGGCAGGACTGTGCAGGGCTTCGAGCAAGGCCAGATCGTCGAGCTTGGGGTCGTGGGTCAGGGCGCGAAGCAGCTGGTCGCATCAGGCTTGAAGGCGGTGACGGCACCGTCCGGCATGTCGGTGACTCTGCTGGCCTGGTGTACCGACCATCTGCCCATGCATTCCTCGCCTGGGTCGCAGACGGTGAACGTGAAGCCATTGAGCAAGGCCATGGTGGCCAGATATTCGGACAGGGCACCGGCATCGATCAGCATCATGCGGTAGCCGGGGCTGAGATGGTTGGTGAGGTGTGTGACCATCGAACTCCAGCGCAGCGGGCTGCTTGGCGGTTTGCAGCGTGACTTCACCGCTGCTGCAGTCAACGCTGCGCTTGACCAGTGAGCCTGACTCCAGCTGGGCCACCAGCTTTTGCAGACTGTCATCCTCGCGCGAGGCCATCATGGATTCCACGGGGCGCGGCGATGAGCCCCAGGTTCGAACTATCGTGGCCAGCAAGGCGTGTTGCCCGGCTGCCCGCCAGTCGCCAAGGCCTTGAGAACCAAGACGTCGATATTGTCCATTGCCTGCTTTCTTGATTGCTTTGGCATGCTGCCACTCTGAATCATCACATGTCTTCAGAGTGCTATGGCATTTGTCATTGCAGCCACACTCACTGTCTTGGTTGGACGCTCTTCGGGAGAAGGGGCGTGATAAAGCTGCGCTCAGAATGTGTTGTGCAGCCACAGGAGCGCAGACCATTTCGCGTGGGGCGGGGGGAAGAAATGTGGAACTCTCCAGAATGGTCAAAAAAAATGCGCTATAATTTTTTTCTCTAGGGGAGTCGCCAAGCTGGTTAAGGCACTGGATTTTGATTCCAGCATGCGAAGGTTCGAATCCTTCTTCCCCTGCCAAAATTTCAAAGCCCACCTATTTCATAGGTGGGCTTTTTGGTTTTAGATTAGCTTGAGCAGGTGATGTCGTTATTAGATGCTCTTACATACGAGTCTTTGAGGTGATCTGCTCCACGTCATGAGTGGCGCATCTGCCATGCATGCTTTCAAGCATGTTTAACTGCAGAAAATGAGTGCTGACGCAGTGGATGGCATGTGTATTGACCCAGTAAAAACCTGCACAGGTCCTAAACTTGAAGAAAGGACCTGACAGATGAGAGATCAAGAAGAAGTCAAACGCTGGACCGCCAAGCGTAAAAGCGCCTTGGTACTGGAGATCATCCAAGGCAAAACCACAGTTGCTGAAGCAAGTCGAGCCCATGACCTTCTTCCTTCAGAGATCGAGAACTGGGTCGACGAAGGCAAGCGGGGCATGGAGAACGCCTTGCGTGCCAAACCCGAAGATGTGCGTGAGCAGTACGAGCGCCAACTGAGGCAGCTGCAAGAAGCCTATGGCGAAGCGATGCTGGAGCTGCGTGCCAGAAAAAAGCTGCAAGCCTTGCTGGACGAGGAAGGCAAATGATTCTTCGCCTCCAG